>CAMSQM010000006.1 GCA_947062675.1 uncultured Roseburia sp. | reverse complement strand
GATACTGAAAAATGACCTGATCTATATCCTGTTGGAAACGGACGCGCGGAAACAGAATGAACTGTTCCGGCAGATTTTTGAGGACATCAGCAGGAATCTGGTTCCAATAAGGCCAGACCGCCATTACCACCGGACAAAAGAGCAGCTTGCGGGAAAATATTCAGATACACATAAAAGAGCCTGTTAATCAGCAAAGTTATAGAACATGGGTACATCCCGCATGATAAATACAGCAGAATAGCATGAAATATGAGGATTGATTTCCAGAACAATACCGGATACCTTTATTCCATGAAGGAGTATAAAGGCATCCGGTGCTGTTTCTTTTCTTAAGTTAATGACATTGCGATTTATCATGGAAGTCTTATCCGATTCCACCGATGAATATGACCAGAATGAAAAAATGCAGACATATTTCAGGGTGGGTGTCTCTGAATACCGGATCGCTGACTGGAGAAAAACAGGTCGAAATTTATATGTCTGACCGGAAAGATGATGATACATCTTATCCATATCTCTATAAAACCACCTCTGTTACAGAACAAAACAAAAATGATTTACAGCCTGTCATGTTCCCCAACTTTAAGATTACATTTGATGAACTTTTTGATATTGAATAAAATGCCTGTATGCAGGATAACCCTTCTGCCACCAGAGAGGCTTTTTCTATTTATGCCTTTTCTTTTCATTATCCGCCCAGATAAGCCACAACAGGCATCCCGCAAAAGCCCCTATATGACCAGAATCCAGCGTCACAGAGTACGTTTACAACATCCCGCCCAACAATCTATCATGCTTTTATATACTCAATATCTTCACCGAAACCCAATATGACTGGTTCCTTATCCGGCTCCAGGAACTTCATTTTCCAGTAGGTGGCACGCCTGTTTTCCAGTTCCATCCGCTTTTTGATACGCTCTATTTCTTCGATGTGTTTTCTGTCAGATTCCGCATAATGATTAATATGCGAATGCAAATTCCTGCATATTCTTTCGTGCTCTGATTTTCTCATTAATCCAAGCATATTGAACATCTCCTTTAAACTTTCAACTTATATGTATTGTTTTTCTCACTTGTTGAAGGAGGGATTTTATTGGCGCAATATTCTACACCAGCGGCAAAATCCGGATTATCAGAAAATTTTTTCATACCTTATTCATCTTTGATTTGAACATGCAATTTGGGAAACATATCTGCTAATTCGTTTCTCATAAATATCCTATCCTCATCTACTGCTCTGTAAATATGCCATCCGATATGATCCCAGGAAAATATTTATCAAAAATTTCAAGATTATTCCTGAAATTTATTTTAAATTTGTCGATATAACTATAAAAGATTGTAAGAGAGAATATCATGAATGTAATTGACTTCATTGTTGAAAATAATCAGTCAATATGCAATATATTCACAGCTATATCTACAATATTTACAGCTGCAATATGCTTTGTTACATGTAAAACCTATAATGCTCAATTTAAGCAAATTAAAGCCCAAGAACTGCCCAATTTAAAAGTATTGACAATTAACTCCATAAAAAGCGATACTGGTAAATCTCCTTCATTATATGACGGTTCCTATTGCCGAATAATCAAAGGAGAAAATATTCTTAGAGATACTATTCCAGAATTTGAATTTCAAAATAAGCAAATTGAACATGGTTACATTGAAGAAATAGAATCACACATCGGCAATAATGAAACATATTTTACTTACTTTGGTGGCAAACCATTTTTAATGGTTATTCATGCTTCAAGCAAGGAACAATTTATTGTAGATCACTCAAATGTGATTATAAATTTTCATAATTATGAAGCAACAATAAGTGCATTAAGCATTGAATCCTTTAGTGTATATTATAAATCCGAAAAAAATACTGAACCAATTACTTTTCAAGGTAATATATATATAATAAAATAACCTTATCTCCAGATGAAAACGATAATTTTGTTTTATATTTTAGTGAAGTAACAACCGATTTGAATAATTCCTTATGTCGAGTGTCACAAACTACTTACGCAAATGTGCCAAATAAAATAGATATACTTAAAACGCATATGATAGAAAACATACTAAATTACAATAAGTTAGAACTTAAATTACATTGTTGGGATTTATTTAATAACGAAACCGTTTCCAAAATCACTATTGAATACAATGGCAATTTTTTATTAGCTTTACTTCTATCCTTGATCAGAGTCCTATTTTGTAACCATAACCCCCGTGCCTCCGACATCCAGCCCCCTCAGAGGCACGGTCATTCTCAGATTACTCTTTCCTGTGCTCTTTTCCCACCTCTCCATGTCAGTGTTTTCCTCTTTTATTAACAAGTATCACATGTAATTCTCAAAATATGAAATATCTCATAATTCCGCTTCTTCTATATCTGTAACAGACAGGTCCGTTTCTTTCGCCTCCAAATAGAAATGCAACCATTGGATAACGTATAATAAGTTTCGCAAATTCAATTTCATAAAAACAGATATGGCCTATGGCCGTCTGGCAGAATCAGGTTACCACACAAAATTTTACCAGGGAGGCCAAAACCATGTCTGATAACATTATACAGCTCAATGAAGATTTAATAAAGCACGATTTAAAGGATCCTGTCCGCAGCAGCGTCGAAGAAACCCTGAATGCCATGCCTGATTAAAGAGGCCGACGGGCCTGTGAATACCCGGAAATATAGAGCGTTCCTCTGACTGTCAGTGGTTTCGCTCCGGTCATTACCGGCGAAATTTTCAGACTACTGCCGGCGGTGTGGAACCAAAAGTTCCAAAGCTGAAAGGTGTTCCTTTTGAAACTGCTGTTACCGAACGCTACCGCCGCAGGGAACCTTCCGCAGAAGAAGCTCTGACTGAAATGTATCCGGCTGACGTTTCCGTACGGCGTGTTGAGGACATTACCGAAGCCTTACGGGGAACAAAAGTGTCCTCGGGCGCGGTCGGCAACCTCAGCAAAAAGGCTTATGAGCATATCGAAGTCCGGCGTACACGCCCGTTGACTGGCAGTTATCCGTATGTCTGTGCGGATGGCGTCTGTCTGAAACGCAGCCGGGGTGTTGAAATCCAAAACGTATCTATCCCTGTTGCCATTGGAGTCAGCAGTGACAGATGCCGTGGGATCACCGGTGCGGCAGAAGGTATGAGTGAGGACAGGGAGAGCCGGCGCTCCTTCTTTGTATGGCCGAAAGAACGCGGTCTAACCGAAGTTCGCCTGATCATCGGGGATAAAAACTCCGGAATGCCGGAAACCATACCGGAAGTATTTCCGGATGCCCGTTATCAACGCTGCACTGTTCATTTTTACCGGAACATTTTCTCTGTTACCCCACATAACAAAATGAAAACTGTAGCCATGATGCTCAAAGCGGTCCATGCCCGTGAAAGCAAGGAGGAAGCCCGTGAAAAAGCACTCCGGGCACCCGCCGTTATGAACATGGATCATCCCGCAAGGCCGGGGAATGAACTGTTGTCTGATATCATAGCCGGCTGACTTGCGACTACCAAATGACAGAAATTAAATTTGCGAAAAAATCCTGACACTATCAGGGAAAGAAGCCGCTGACGGAAAGCGAGTAAATCCTGTTTGCGGCGGCGAAAGATTATCTGAAAGGCGTGATGAATGGCAAGACCACAATCCCGACAAAGGCATGGAAAACGGAGTATGCCAAGCTGACCGCCGAGCGGAAAACGCTCAGCCAGCGGTATCTTGCACTCAAAGAGGAAGTGAAAGAAGCAGAGAAAATCCGAAAGAGCGTTTACGGTATCTTGCGGCAGGAACAGCGGGAACAGCCCCACAGGACGCAGGATATGGAGAGATATCAGACAGGGCGGCGGGATAGTCAATACCTGCCCCGCCGCCCTGTTTTAAGTTTTGAATTAGCCCGATAAATGGGAAGTAGTCAGCCTGCTTTATCCTTCGCTAAAACAGCAAATTAACATCTCCATAAATACAGATGCGAAGCACTCCAATGACAATCAAATGGACTGGATAGTATAGATAAAAAACCACTTCATCCATTTTGCTTTTCCTTTTTCGCCATTGTATAGCTTCAACACAGAATAGACCAACAAAACACCAACCTGTACCAAAGCGTAAACTTTGCTCACAAAAAAGAATGATACCACTGCATACAGTGCAACATACAGAAGTATTTCTCTCATCTGTGCCTTTAGGTTCCCCCTTTTCTTATACATTTCCAATATTGCAAGTACTGCTATGCAGCTCCAATCTGCTGGGAAAGTACTCCAAACCAATATAAAAATAAGGCTATTCTTTACCCAATTCTTCATTGTCAGACTATTGTCCTGTATCCACAAAACCAAAATTGCAACAAAAAGCGGATACACAACACTTGTCTGATTAAAAACTCCCGTACTGAACGGGATTGGATTTATTCCGAATGCAAAGCAATATGCGAAATGTAAAATCACAGCAAAAATTCCCATTCGCAGCAAATACCGTTTCACATTATGCGTGTAATAATATCCTTCACATACGAAGAACCACATAATTGGGGCTGTTAAACGCCCAACGATATGTATTACCATTGCTCCCGGTTCAGCGGGAAAAGCAGGATAAATCAAATCAGATACATGGTCTATCGTCATGGCAATAATTGCGATTAGTTTCAAATGATTTGCATTCAATCTCAGTTGCATACCGTCCCTCCCTGCAATCCTTTGAATTATTCTTACAAATTTCCGATTTGTCGATTTGTTTGCTATCCAAAGTATAGCAGATTTTTCCGTGCAAGCAATCGGCAATTATGTCCGTTCCGACTATCCAAACCGTCAAGGGACGAGTAGTATTTTTTCGCAAGGGGCGCGAAAAAATACTACTCGTCCCTTGACCGTCTGGATTTTTGCCGCCGCCATTTCGCCGCCGAAAACGGGGAACAGGATTTTTCAACTCCTGTCCCGCTGCTTTCGTCCGCTTCATTTCACGGCAAAACCGCCTACACTAATGCGGCGGTTGTCGTCAGGTTATGCAGGGCTACGCACCCCGACCTCTCCCAAAGAACAGAATGTTACGCAATAGAGGTCAAAAAGGCTTGATTTTTAAGGCGTTCCAGACGCAGAAACACACAGGGTAAGGGTTTTTATATGTCTTGCCCTCAAAACGGCTTCTAACCGTCCACAGGCGCGTTTTAAGCCCCCTTTTCCTGCCCGTTCCCCGCCACGCTGATAAGAATTTGCGTCAACAACTCAAAAAAAGCACTTGACAAAACGCTTCATGTCCTGCGTTACCGTATTCCGGTACTTTTTGATGAGCCGGAACTGGTATTCGCCGTTACGGTCACAGGGGACAGCTATTTCCATATCCCGCAGCTTGTGTGCATGGTCTTTGCGGAATGGCCGTTGCGGCTGTTGTCAGTGGCCTTGTTTTTACAGTCATACTCTGAGTAGCCGGGCTCTTCATCCGGCTCCTCATCCAGTACGCTTTCTAAAAGGACGGACATCATGTCACGCATGACAGCATTGACATCGGTACCATCTTTGATTCGGATATCATTGTCTTTCAGATACCCGCGCACCATGTCACGCATGGCTGCTTTTTGCGGGCTTTCGTTTTTTCTTTTACATGCGGTCGTTCATTAGAACTCCATTTTAGATATTTAACCTGTCTACCCGACAGGGGCACATCATTTACCGTAATCCTTTTTTGTGTTTTTTCTTATTTAATTTTTACCATTCACTTCCGCAATTATCGCAGTGCCATTGTTTATGTACTTTCCGTGAAAATAATCCCCACAACGCAACACTACCTGCTTTTGATAGTCCGGAAATCTTTTTAATATCAGGACTACCACAAGTAGGACACTTTGGAACATTCTTTTCAACTGGCTGTGATTGACTTTTGTATTGTTCCGGATGCCACTTTTTGTTAAACAAAACTTCATTGAATTTATCATTATCCAGCAAAAATGTTTTTATGATTAGTCTCTCTATGGGTTCTCCATTTAGTGGTATAACAATACCAAGTTTCTTTTTTTCCTTTTCCCACAACTCTCCAAAGTCAGAAACAAGCATATCAGAATATTCTATTTCTGTACCGCAAAACTCACATGTCGTGCGCCCCTCTTTTAATGCTTTTGATTTTGGATAATTTGATGCACACTTCGGACAGTAACCCTGTACATCCAAATCAGGTCTCAATCCGTTTCCTTTTCCCCAACCATTTGCCTTTTCTATATCATAATCACTACCTTTTTTTACTCTTTGTATTTCTTCCTGTACGATATCTTCTCTATCCTGTTTTGATTTTTTCATCCATTGATTTTTCCCGGCCAGTATTGTAATTTTGCCGCCACACATCATACAGGTCGGATATCCTTGAGATTTTGCGGTATTCTCTATTCGTGTTTTATTAGTAAAGTTTATATTTCCACATTTATTACAAATAGTAAAAAATTCCGTTTCTTCAATTTTACTATCATTTTCTTTTACTTCTTCCATTGTATTTTTAATTGGACAGCCACAGTGTACGCAAATTTCGCTTTTATCGCTTATTTCTTTACCACATTCAGGACATTTTATAAGAGCCATAATCATTTCTCCATTCATTAGTTTTCTTTGATTATACCTCTTTTTTATCCGATTTACCACCATTTTTACAACCTGATTTTTGCCGGTGAAAAAAATTGATATAGCCAGAGGCAGCCCTTGCGTTCAGGAAGTCCGATTCAGCACGCCCATAACATACCGCCACTATTACACAATCCCCATCACACGCTCCGCAATCCATTCTGTCAATACCAGTACGGTTTATCGTCCGGAGAAAAGAATGCGGGAAACCGGCTCCGTGGAAACCAGGGTCTCCCTGCGCGGGCGTAAACCTGCCCTGAGTCAGGCGGATATTCACAAGACCGACCGGTTAATACAGATGCATCCGGATATTACCATCCATGAAATACGGGAAAAGCTCCGGTTCCATGCAAGTGATAAAACTGTCCGCAAAGCCGCTGTAAAACTCGGATATGTTTATAAAAAGAAGTCCCTTCATGCTTCGGAACAGGAGCGTCCCCGATGTCAGGGACAAAAGGGAATCATGGAAAAACAGATACCGGGCCCATCCGGGATCAATATCTCTGCCTGCCGCCATACATCCCGGATCTGAATCCGATAAAAAAATGTGGCCGAAGATCAGGGCATATCTGAGAAAGGTAAAAGTCCGTAAAGCGTCAGAACTTTCGGATGCAGCCGGAAAAGCATTTACAACCATTCGCACATCGGATTGTTCAGGATAGTTTCGTTCGTGAATTATATGCAATAATTTATTGGATGATATAAATGGCTGTATGAGGCAGATACAGCGTTGTATGAAGTGATATATTATAGCTAATGGTACCGGAGGTGAAAATCCACCAAAAATTATGTATCATATTAAATAACCGGAGGTGTTTTATTATGCTGATCTATAACATGGATGTATCAGGCGCTCTGAAGGAGTCGGGACACACCACTACCCGTCTGAGGAGAGAAAAATTTGAATGAAAGTGCAATACAGTATATACGGGACGGTAAACCTGTCGGAGCAAAAGCACTCAATAATATCTGCATGTTATTAAACACGCAGCCAGGAAATGTAATCAGATATGTACCGGATAAATGAGAATACACGAAAAATAATGTATTTTATCACCGACTTTACATTAAATATAATGTATTATAATATTACCGGATGAGGCAGGACATTCGATAAAGATTGGAGGAACGAATGAAAGCATTGCAGGAAATGACAAGAGAAGAGTTTAGGACAATAATGGAAACGGTCAGAATGATTGTTGACGGAAGCAGGGATAAGGAAGACGCACTGAAAAAAACAGACAGTTTAACAATACTTAAAAAATCAGAAAAAGAAAAAATGAATAAAATGAAAATGACTGTAAAAGAGACGGCCTGCCACCGTCTTTTTATTGACATCCGGTATGACTGCGGGTGTGTGATGGGGATGGGTACATGATGTACCCGAAGTGGGTTTACATTAATAAAATTCGGCTTCAGTGTGGAAAAGCGTGTATCTGTTCTTTTCATACGTCACCTAAAAATCTCACCCACCGACCGAACCACCCTTCCATTACACCTGCTTCCGCCTTTGTTATTTTGATTCACCTTTAAAAGGGAATCAATTTTGTAATCAACATTTTCAATTAGTTCCATATCTTCAATTTGTTTCTTTATCCAGGCAGCAAAATCTCTACTGACTTTTAACTGGCTATGTAATATTCCTGCGTTAATCCAGTTTTCATTACATATACATTTCATTTTATCAAATACCCCAACGTATTTATCTTCCAAAAGTAAAAGATTTAATTTTGATGCTTATTAATAGCTTCATCAATATTTTGCCTCTTACCAATACAAAAGGAACATCTATTTCCTATATGCATAAAAATATTTTTTGCAGAAAAAGTATTTCCAATATAATTAAATTTGCGATATAATAATCTCAAAATATTTAAAAAGAAGATAATATGTTTAGTGATTGGAGTTTTTTGCTAATTTTTATAGAACCTTGGTTTTGGCAAGGAATACTTGTAAATGCTTCATTTTCCTCAACCTCATTCCCTTTTACAAGGAAAATGCTTTATAAAATATTTAAAAATCGTAAAAGCAACAGGATAAAAAATGCATTTAATGAAATTAAAATATTTTGTTTGCAACAAATTATAAAAGAAAGACATATAAACAAAAATGAATTTAAAAAAGCTCTTGTACATTCAATACTGGAAGTAGATTTAATAGATAATGATACAAAAGAGAAAATAGAAAATAAAGTGTCACCAGATTCCATAACACATTTTGCAAATTCTGTATATTGTTTATCTTTTTCTATCTTTTGGAGTAATGGAACGGTAGCATTACCTCCATTTCTCTTTGAAGCAAGAATTCCTTCATGTTCATCGTTATATAATTGATAATAATAGTTTTACCTTTAATAGTTCATTAGAGTTTATAGTCTCGATAGTGTCAAGATTTTTTCGCAAATTTAATTTCCACCGTTTGGCAGCCGCAAGTCAGCCGGCTATGATATCAGACAACAGTTCCTCCTCCGGTTTGGAGAGGTGATCCATGTTCATGTAACGGCGGGTTCCTCATTGGGTCCCGGCTACATGGCTCAGTCTGGCACATACCAGCATCAAAGCGCTCTGACCGTCCGGAAACACACCGGTCGCCTTTGTCCGGCGTTTGACCTCGCGGTTTAACCGTTCTATGGTACTGCTGGTCCTGATCCTCATCCAGTGCTGGGTAGGAAAGTCCAAATGGGTCAGCGTCTCCCCGATCCCTTCCTGCACTTTTTTGGCCGCACTGCCCGGTTTCATCTCCCTGAGCTCATCCCCTGCACTGCGGACTTTCTCCCAGGCGGCCTCCTTACTCTCCCAGGCATGGATGGCTTTCAGCATCATAGCGACTGTCTTCATTTTATTGCGGGGCGTAACAGAGAAGATATTCCGGTAAAAATGAACGGTACATCGCTGATAGCGGGCATCTGGGAACACCTAAGGAATGGTCTCCAGCATACCCGGGTTCCTGTCTCCGATGATCAGTCTGACTCCCGGAAGTCCCCGCTCCTTCAGCCATACAAGGAAGGAACGCCGGCTTTCTTTATCTTCCTTCATTCCTTCTACTGCGCCGATGATCTCCCGGAACCCGTCACTGTTTACGCCAATGGCCACAAGGATGGAGACATTCCGGATCTCACCGCCCCGGCTGCGTTTGAGACAGACACCGGCTGCATAGACACAGGGATAGTCACCGGACAGTGGCCGGCTGCGCCACTGCCCGGTATGTTCATAAGCTTTCTTGTTGAGATTACTGATAGTGCCGGGAGATACCTTGGTCCCCCAAAGGGCTTCCGTGATATCTTCTGCCCGGCGTACGGAAACATCTGCCAGATACATCCCGGTCAGGGCTTCTTCCACAGAGGATTCCCTGCGGCGGTAGCGTTCGATGATGGCAGTCTCAAAAGGGACGCCTTTGAGTTTAGGGGCATTTAACCCCACTTCCCCGGCAGTCGTCTGAAAATTCCTCTTATAATGCCCGGAACGATAACCCTGACGGCCACTGGAATGTTCGTACTTCCGGGCGTTGACCAGTTCATCCGCTTCTTTGCCGGGCAGGGCATTGAGGGTTTCTTCCACACCGGAGCGGACAAGGTCTTTCAGATCGTGCTTTATAAAGTCCTCGTTTAGTTGTATAATGTTATCAGACATGGTTCTATACCTCCTTTGGCAAATTTTGTTGTGGTGACTTAATTCTGCCAAACGGCTATAGACCATGTCTGTTTTTTATGAAATTAATTTGCGAAACTTATATACGTCATCACTATGCATCATTTCTCGCATTGCTGCTTTTTGTTGGCTTTAGTTTTTTCCTGCCATAATAAAACCTCCAAACTGAGTAATTCTATCTTACATCAGCTTGGAAGTTTACAAAATCTTTGTTGATAGTCCCGAAGGTTACTTCCCTAAAATTATTTCTTATTTTATTCCATTCCATCTTAAATTTTCATCAAAAATTGATTTCCATTCATCTTCATAATTAGTAATGCCTTTCCAGGAATCTACATCAATCTGACCATTATGATCAAATCCTGTGGCAACAACTTTACCATCTGATTTTAATCCCAATGTAAAACCATAACCCGCAGAAATAGAAACAATATCTGTCCATTGGCTGATTTTATCTGATGAATTTCCTGTTTGGGTTGTAACAACTGTACCGTCAGATTTTAATCCTGCTATATGAGAATCACCAGCAGATATCGCAATAATATCGGTCCAGCTACTGATTTCATCAGCAATTTCGCCTGTTAATGTTGTAACCACAGTTCTATCTTGTTTTAATGCAGCAGTATATGCAATGGTTCCTATATCTCCTGAAGTCCCACCTCCGGCAGAGATGCCGACAATATTAGTCCATTCATCTTTATGTTCTTCAATATATTTTAACTGTCTTTTACTTCCAAGCCCTGCTATATGAATTTGTCCACTTGAATCTAAACCAACAGTATGTCTCCAACCAGTAGATATAGCAACGATGTCAGTCCAATTATCTATATTGACTTGATCGTCACCATTATGTCCTTGTGCGACCAATGTACCATCAGATTTTAATCCTATTATATATTGTTGTCCTGTAGAAATAGCAATAATATCGGTCCAGGTCTTTGTGCCAACATAATATTCAGGTACTTTGCCAGCCATAACAACTGTTCCGTCCTTTTTTAAACCTACTACAAAATTCCCTTTAACACAAATTGATATAATATCATTCCATGTATCAAGTACAGATTTCCAAGAATAGTAGTCATCACCTGCCAAATAAACCTTTCCGTTTCTTATCATTCCAACTGAAGAACGGATTCCGGCAGATATGGTAGTAGCTTGTTGTAATCTTGCTAGTTCTAATCTGCATTCCCGGATCATATCTTCGCTGTTTTTGTAATCATTTAATTTTAAAAAATCTTGAATTGCTAAAATAAAATTATCAGATTCATAATTATCATATGCTTGATTATATATAGATTCATTATTGTTCTTTTCATTTAAAAGAGCATTAGCTTTTACTATATATTCTTTACTATCTTTGAATCCGTCTATCTGTTCAAACAGTTCAACGATTTCTTCATTCTTTTTAGTATAATCTTTACTTGCTTTAAAATCCTCGATTTTTTCAAATAACCTGATAGCATTTTCATAATTTCCGGCATTAAACTCTTCAATAGCTTTATCGCATATTTCTTTTTTTTGTTCTAAGAGCTGAGCTATTTTTATTTTGTCAAAGCTGTCTTTATAATCACCTAACTCACTTAAAATTTCTCGAGCCTCAATATATTCTTTATTGCTAATTTTTTCTACACCAGATTCGTATAATAAAATCATTTTTTTTCTTTGGGCAAAAGCATTCCACAGAAAAAAAATAGTAAACATTATAAATACAACATACATGATCAAATTCTTTTTTTTGTTAAACATCAGGCGGATTCTCCTCTTGTGACTGTTTATTATTAGTGCTTTCAGAGGAGCTTGTTTTTGGCAATGACTCCAATTCTTTTTCTGTTTTCATACCGAAATAGAATACTAAATAAGTAAGGAAAATTTGTGCAAAACAAAATCCAATTTTTTCACATGATAAGCTTTCCTCCGGCTTAAGTCTATCATAAAAAAAGGTAAAAAATGCCGTACACCATATCCCAGCGAGTAAGGAAAAGAGAACGTAATTATCACTTTTTTCTTCAGCACTATCAGATTTCATTTTTTTCTTCAGCTCATTTGCCGAACAGTAAACGCTTACAACCACTGCAAAAACAACTAAAATGAAATCTACCAAATGTCTATTTATTATATTTACTAAATCACATCCTAATATACAATCATATGCAACAATTAATATAACAGGTATAAAAGATGGTATTACTGAGTATTTTATCCAATATCTTGCTTGGCGGCTTTCTTGATATAGTTTAATCATAAGTATTATATCTCCCATTTTAATAAATTAAATGTAGAAAATACAAAACAAAAACCAAAAAACTCTTTCTGTAGTGTAATACAAATTACAACATAATGCAACAGGATTCTACAAAATATTTACAATAAAACCGGATTCTTGAATTTATCCAATAAAAGCTTAATTGGGGCATATGTCTTATGCAGATGTTTCCGTGGCATATAAATAGTATTTTTATCATGGTCTATATAACTCCTTATCACTTGGTATATCCGCGTTTTTCCTTTATTTTCCATTGATAAGGAAGCATTCATAATAACTTATCATCAACGCTGACAAACAGTATACAGGCAGGTGTAGAGAACATATCACTTTCATTAGTGGTCGATTCTCTGCTTTTCTGTTATCGACAACAAAAAAGCTGGTTATCACGGCTTTCATATGCTTTTTACAGGTTTTACATTTCATGCAGGGGCACCTCCTTATTTTCGTTTTCGGTATACAACAACAGCAATTTTGTAAGAGATTAGCTAAATAGCACAGCTCGCTACAATACCAGCTGCGATTACCATACTTCAATTTGATATTACTGATTGAACAAAAGCAGACAATACAGTTATAAATGACGGAATGGTAACCAGTAACATTACTACAGAGAACGGGTCTATTGCCCGCATCCTTGCTTTTGTGTATCCCATCCTGAAAAATAACGGCATTTGTACTCCTGTTATAATTGAAAAATCAACAACGACAGGCTAAATATCTGATACATCTAAAAATATATCCCGAAAGGAAGATACTATCAAAGAAACAGCAATAACCGTAACAAGAGAAATTACACAATTGAAAAGCGCAAAAATGTGTCACCCAGGTGCAATATCTTTTAGTTCCATTGAAACAGAGCCGTATAACAGATTAAGATTATTTTTTTCCCGTATGACAAGAATGATACAATTATTGACGAATCCATAATAGAAAACATGGCAATAATCAGTACCATAATAGCATATAAAACGGCCTGCATTTTTCATAGTAATAAAAGTCCAGTTTAGCAATCCCGAAAGCACCATTCGTATTTTTCTGCCTTCTTTACCTATACGCACGACAACATCATCAATTTTGACATCACCAATAATATAATTATTATATTGTGTCGCAGCTTTCGCGCTTATAAGTCCGTCAAAGCCCATACCAGTCCTGCGAAAACCAATTATGTTTTTTCAAGTTCTATTGTTAAATCGCGTGGTTTCCCTTTAATAAGCCGATAACTATTCAATAAATCTTCCATACTGCCCGTAAAAATCATATTGCCCTGATTGATAAGTGTAATATAATCGGCAACCTGCTCCAGGCCAGAGTTAATATACGTTAAGAACATAACGCTTCTTTCTCTGTCTTTAATATAGTCCTGCAGGATTTCCAAAAATTCGTCACGAGTAACAGGATCGAGTCCACTTGTCGGTTCGTCCAATATCAGTAATTTCGCATTGTGTGAAAATGCACAGGCAGGCATCAACTTTATTTGTTATAATAATCACTATTTTAGTTCATAGCAGGAAGTGTACAGACATATCTCGGAAGAAAGGGGAATAGTAAAATGTAACCGAGTGAATGAATATGGCAAAATGACCAGTAGAAAAATACGGCTTCGGGGCTTTTGGCGAAGCAATAAAAGCGGCGCGGAAAGCTCGCAAAGAAGGCTGCAGAAAAGTCAGCGACGAAATGTATATCTCCCCACGCTATCCTGTGAACATCGCGAACAACGGGCAGTACCCAGGTTTGCAGATTTTCTTTGAGCTCACGCTTCGCTACAATATACTGGCAGACCAGTTCCTTTTGGAAACGCCGTCAGAGAAGAACACGCAGCGGTTGCAGTCCGCGCGCCCCCTAATGGCATGAGCGATATGGGCCGTGGCCGCCTAGTATTCGCTTTTCATCAGCAAAAACCCATCGGCGTCTGTGGCCGAGGCGCAGAGGCGGGAGGACACAGCCCAAGGCTTTTTGGGGCCCGCAGGCAAACTGTTCCTCCAGTCCGGACGGTGCTCAGTCCCGCCGCCTGCCTGCAGGACCGGATGCAGGTCGCGGCCGTGGCCGCACCTCTTTTCGCCATAAAAAACAGCAGGCAGAGCGCCCTCTGTCCCTGATGGCATTATTTCATTAAATAAAGTGAAAATATTTACTCATAAATCTTTCCCATATATAAAATTTTTGCCAATGTTTTATAGTCCGGCTTTTCAAAGTTTATTTTATCTTCAGGCATATAGCAGTCCTCTATCCAGCTTGCCATTTGTCCCAGATAATCAGTAATAGTCGTATTTGACCATTCTTCCGGGTGCTCTTTTGCATCCTCTGCTAATTGAATAACAAAATTTAAGAAATCGTCCATATCAGATATATTGTTTATCTGTTCTATCGGGTCAGTCATGGTTTTCTCCTTTACAGTTTACAGCTGCTGATTCAGATAAATATAGCCTGCCAGTAAATTAAATATATCCGTACCGCCTTTCAGAAGTATTCGGACTCCGACCGTATATGCACAAAAGCCGGCAGCATCCCGCCGGCTTTGCGCGCCTTTCTCACTCATTCAGATATCCTGCATCCTCATACCATTTCGGTACCCCCTGCATGGAAACGATAAACGTGCACAGGTCCGGCCGTATCTTGGCCTCGAGATACTCCAGCGGACCGAGCGGGCAGCGCGCCCTGCGCGTATTGAAAAAAATCGGTGATCCCGGGGCGATATCCAGCAGCTGGGCGTCCAGATAATCAGCCCGGATCGCAGTGATTCTCTCCTGCCCCGTCTCAAACTGAATTCCATACTGCTTCTGAATAAAGTAGTACAGATCATGAATATGTCCCTGATATGCATCCAGATCCGGAAAAAAGTCTGTCCGCAGATAATTCGTCATAATCACCATCGGTGATTCATTGCTATGTATAATGCGCTGAAGGCAGAATACGGGAGCGCCTTCCCCGATCTCCAGCGCCTCCGCCACCGTGGAGCTGGCGGCAATCCGGTCAATCCAGATCCCTTTCGTCTTAATCGCACTCTCCCCCACATCTGTTTTCACATCGACAACATTATGAAATTTTGCGTATTTGGGAAGGAACTTTTCCGGTGAATCGACAACCTGGGTGCCCGCTCCCTGCCTAACATGCACCCTTCCCTCTCTTGCCAGCAGATCCACCGCATGGCGCACAGTGGTCCGGCTGACCTGGAATAGCTTTTCCAGATCGCCCTCCGTCGGAAGATATGTTCCGACAGGATATACATTATTATCTATATCCTCTTTTAGCTTAAGATACATTACCTTATAGGCCGGTGTGTTTGCCATTTCCCTGCTTAACCTCCCCTGCTGTTCCAAAATTTGATATTCATTATTTTAGTATAAAATATTCTGTCCAAAACGTCAAACAGACTTTAATTCCACGCAGGAAATTAGTACACATGCACAATAATTCTTCCCGGATATTGTGCATGTTTTATCTTGCGCGGAAAAAGATTATTGTATATCATGTTTCTTAAAGATAGTGATGAATTTTCGGAAGAGGATGATGAGATGCGAAGAAAGATAATGATGAATAAACAGGATTACGTACCAAAGCCCCTGAAAGAGGAACCACTGTACCGCTTGCACAGCGTGGACGAGCCGGGAATCTCTCCGCTCTACAGAGTCCACATCAACGGTGAGGAACAGAAGGTCTACGGAAATGAGTTTTTCCATTTCACACTTCCAGTGATGGACGAAAACGAACAGAGCCTCACAGTGGAAGTGACGGTCCTGGACGATTTTGACAGCTTCCGTCTGCGTCCGGGCACCGGAAAGTTTTCCTGTGAAAGAGACGGACAGCTTCTGAAACTGACCATTCCGGACGGCGACCGGGTGATTCTTGAGCTGGACGACGATCTTCTCTGCCCTCTTTATATTCTTCCCTCTGTAAAAATCGCAAAGCCACAGAATGTGACTCACGAATTCCGGAAAGGCTGCGCGTACAACATCGGCTGTCTGGAGCTGAAATCCGGCGACGTGGTTTATATCGAGGAAGGCGCCGTGGTCAGCGGAAGAATCACCTCCAGACTGGCCGATCACGTCCGGATTATCGGAAACGGGATTCTCTACGGCGGCAACTGGCACAAATGGGATGAAAACGGCGCGGAACAGATGATCGTGCCGATACTGGGGCGTGACATTGAAATCCGCGGCATCACGCTGCTCGACGGCTCTTCCTGGCACATTGTGCCAACGGCGTGTGAGGACGTGCGGATTGAGGACGTCAATATCCTTGGAAAAGTGATTACCGGGGACGGTCTCGATATCGTGGGATGCCGGAACGTAACGGTGCGAAATTCCTTTATCCGGGCAAACGACGACTGCATCTCCATCAAAGCCGAGGAATTTCAGGATCCTTCCGGGTGCAGCGATGTAGCGCACATTCTCGTGGAAAACTGTCTGTTCTGGAATGCAGAATTCGGAAACGCGCTGGAAATAGGCTATGAAACCAGATGTGATGAAATCTCAGATGTCATTTTCCGCAACTGCGTGATCACCCACTGTGAGTACGAGGGGAATCAGTCCGGCGGAGTTCTGACCATCCACAACGCGGACCGGGCCTTTATCCATGATATTCATTATGAAAATATCCGGATTGAAGATGCACAGGAAAAATTGATTGACATTAAGACGCTCGACTCCAAATATTCCAGGGACCGCAGCCGCGGCATGATCTGTGATGTACATTTTAAAAATATTGAAATCACGGAAGGCATCTTCCCCGTCTCAATTATCAGAGGTTTTGAGATGAAAAACGAAGTGTGCAGGCCGCATGATTTTCACTTTGAAAACATAGTGATTCACGGCCGGAAAATAGAAAGCGTAAATGAGCTGCGGATGGTAAAGGAACTTTGCGACGGCTTTCATTTCAGATAATGTTTCTAAACACTTCCGCGGCAGATGATTCATAAACGGAACCGCAGATCCGGAAATCGGAGATCCGGCCTGCGGCCTTCACAAAAAATGCTCCGGCATGGGGATAATCATGAAACTACTTGCAATCGGTACATACACAGAGCGGACAGCCCCTGCTGTGACCGCGACACAGGAGCTCGGAAAAGGAATCTTCCTGTATCCGTATGAGGAAATAAGCGGAACCATCGGTGAATGTCTTTTTCTGGAGGAAACACTGAACCCGTCGTATCTTGCGTTCTTTAAAGATCGTCTGTTTGCGGTCAGTGAAACGGACGACGCGGCCATTCTGAAAGAATACAGCCTCTGCCCGGACGGCACGGCACCGGAAACGGACAGCGGAATGACCGGATTCACGCTCCGGCTCACCGCGAAGCTCAGCCTGCCGGGAGCCGCCTCCTGTCACATCGCGGTCTGCGAAGAGCGGGAACTGCTCTTTCTGTCTGATTACGGAAGCGGAGATTTTCATCTGATCAGCATCCGGACGGCGGGAGCTTTAAAACTGCTGGAAAGCCGCTCCTTCACGGGACACGGCGCGCGCCCGGACCGTCAGGAAGCCCCGCATATCCATTCATGCTGTCTCTGCGGCGAAAAAGTGTTTGTGGCAGACCTTGGATGCGACCGCATCCGGCTGTTTGCATTCCACGGAGACGAACTGACAGAGCTGGAAGCGCTTCCTGCAAGGGCGGGATCCGGTCCCCGGCATATGTGCACAAAAAATCAGGATGGCAGACTGACGCTTTACGTCGTCAATGAACTCGACTGTACCATTTCCGTCTTTCAGCAGGATCCATCCGGCAGGATGCAGGAAATCCAGTGGCTGCCTCTCTATCGCGGCAGAATGCAGGAAGATGCGCTGGCTGCGGATATTGCGCTCTCACAGGATGGGTTTTTGTATGTATCCGTGCGCGGGAGCAACCGCATCTTTGTTTTTCAGATACAGAAAAACGGAACGCTCTCCATGGTTCAGGAGCGCGGCTGTGGCGGGAAGGGACCCAGAAGTATCTGTCTGGATGAATCAGGCCGTCATCTGCTCGTGGCAAATCAGGCCAGCGGTGAAATCGTCGTATTTGACCTGGCGGAAGGTATGCTTGCCGGAATTGCAGGACGACGGGCGATTCCGGTACCGGTAAAAGTCACCATGTACCACCGGATATAAATTCTTTTGCGCAAAAAACAGCGCAGAGAGGAGGGAAACATGCGCAGAAAGGCGATTGTAACAGGCGCAAGCCGCGGAATCGGCAGAGGAATTGCGCGCTGTCTGGCAGAAAACGGATATGACCTCGTTTTTTCCTACAACGCGAGGGAGGATGAGGCGGAGCGCACCGCAGAAGCCCTGCGGGAAAGCGGGGCAAACGTCTGGTATTTTCAGGCAGATCTCGGAGAACCGGGAGCCGGGCAGCTGTTTTTCGACCGGGCAGTCTCATGTCTTGAAGGACTTGATCTTCTCGTAAATAACGCCGGCGTCACAACCTTTCAGTCAATCCTCGAGCTCACGCCGGAGGATACGCTGCACATGATACATCTGGATTTTCTGAATTATCTGATGATGAGCCATTACGCGGCTGTCTATATGAAAGAACACCATGTCAGAGGCTCCATCATTCAGATCACATCGTCGAGAGCCGACCGGGCCTACCCCGAAGACGCCGTCTACGGCGGAATCAAGGCTGCTTTAAACCGTGCTTCCCAGTCGATGGCCCTGGATCTGGCGCCTTACGGAATCCGGGTCAACTGCGTCGCCCCCGGGGCTGTGCGCATCCGCACGCAGGAAGAGATCCGGCGGGATCATCTGGAATATTTTGAAGGATTCTGGGAAGAACTCGGCGGACGGATTCCGCTGGGGAGAAACGGCAGCCCAGAAGACATCGGAAACGCCGTGGTATTTCTCGCTGACGAAAAAGCTTCCTATATTACAGGAGAAGTGCTTCGCGTGGACGGCGGCCTGATACTGCCGGGAATGCCGGAAAAAGTAATTCCCGGAAAAACAGACTGGGGAGGCACCGTAAATAGAATTTCCCAGTCTGACACAAAAGAATGAATCACAGAAACGAGGACGGATATGAGTGTAACGATCAGGGATGTGAAAGTAATCTGCTGCGCGCCGGAAAAGATCAATCTGGTGACGGTTAAGGTTGAGACAAGTGAGCCGGGACTTTACGGACTCGGCTGCGCGACTTTTGCCCACCGGCATCTGGCCGTCGTGACGGCAATTGAAAAATATTTAAAACCCTATCTGACCGGCAGGGATGTCTCCTACATCGAGGACATCTGGCAGAGCATGGCGGGAATGAGCTACTGGCGGAACGGACCGGTGCTCAACAACGCGATATCGGGTATTGACATGGCGCTGTGGGATATCAAGGGAAAGATGGCCGGCATGCCGCTGTACGACCTTTTCGGCGGAAAATGCCGCGAGGGCGTCACCTGTTACACCCATGCAGAAGGCGCAGATATCGAAGAAACACTGGAACGCATCGCCGCCTTAAAAGACCGGGGCTACCGGTATATCCGCGCGCAGGCCGGAGGCTACGGCGGAAATGAGACCGTTCACCAGCCCCCCGAGGGCGCACTTCCCGGAGCCTATTACGATCCAAAAATATATATGAAAAAAACCGTGGAGCTCTTTAAGCGTATCAGAGAGCGTTTCGGATGGGAACTGGAGCTCTGCCATGATGTGCACGAGCGTCTGCAGCCGTCGGACGCGGTCACATTTGCCAGGGAAATGGAGCCGTTCCGGCTGTTTTTCCTGGAAGACTGTCTGCCTCCGGAGCAGGCCGGCTGGTTTGGCAGAATCAGACAGCATTGTACGACTCCGCTTGCGATGGGAGAGCTGTTCAACAATCCGAGTGAATGGCTGAATCTCATCAAAGAGCGGGAGATTGACTATATCAGAATTCATATCAGCCAGATCGGAGGCATTACGCCGGCGAAAAAGCTGATCGCCCTCTGCGACGCATTCGGCGTGCGGACGGCGTGGCACGGACCTGTGGACCTCACTCCCGTGGGGCACGCGGTGAACGCGCATCTTGATCTTTCCTCCCCGAATTTCGGGATTCAGGAATGGACGGATCCGGAAGCCGGATTTTACTGCGACCGGAATCCGGAGGCACTGCACGAGATATTTGACGGAATACCCGAAGTGCGCGACGGCTACATCTACTTAAACGGCCGCCCGGGCATCGGCGTGGACATCAACGAAAAAGCCGCAGAAAAGTATCCGTGCACGGACGGTGGTATTACCTGGGGGTGGATGCTGTCGAGACTTGCGGACGGGACATCTGTCCGCCCCTGATGGAATACTCCCCGCGGCATACAGCGGGGAAAGCACAAAAAAGCAGAAGGCTGAAAAAATGACTATCATGAATTTCAGCCACGGGTCTGTGTGCACACGCACGGATCCGGATATGCACAAAAAAAACGTGTGCACAAGGAGGCAAAAATGAGAAAAGTGAAAAAATGGGCAGCACTTGGTCTGGCCTGCGCGATGACGCTGTCAATGGCAGCCTGCGGAGGCGGAGATGACGGCAAAACTGACAGTGGAAGTACCACTGGCGGCAATGCGGACAGCGGTACTTCCGGCGCGGACAGCGGCGCATCCTCTGCCAGCGGAACGGAGACGCCGGCCGCGGACAATGGCGCATCCGGCGATAAGACAAAGATCAGCATGGCTGTGTGGAACGGAAGCTGGGGCGAGGATCTCCAGAAAATTCAGGAAGATTTTAACAGCAAAAATCCGGATATTGATCTCGACATCCAGATGCAGACCGGCGATTACTCTGATTTTCTCGGAGCCAAGGTTGCGGCGGATGATCTGCCGGATATTTATCTCCTGACACCGTACAAGCAGGTACAGGCATTCGCGGAGGCCGGAAGGCTTACCGATCTCTCCGGAGAATCTTTCGTGGATAAAGTATACCCGGAAGCACTCGAGGCCGGCAAGGGCGCAGACGGCACCGTTTACGCTTATCCGTCCGTCTATGAGTATCTTGGCGTATTCTACAATAAGGAATTATTTAAAACAGCAGGAATCGAGACACTCCCGACGACAAGAGACGAGTTCGCAGATGCCTGCGCAAAGCTTGAAGCTGCCGGCATCCAGCCGATCGCACCGACCTACAAAGAGTCCTAGACTTTAAAACATCTGTTCAGCGCACTTTTAACCCCGTTTGTACAGGATGACATCCCCGGATTCCTCTCATCCCTGGATTCCGGCGAGGGCACTTTCGACGTGGAAGGCATCGACGAGGTATTCCAGTTTGCAGACATTATGAAACAGTATTCCGGCGGCAACATGATGGATCAGGATTCCACTTCCGGCTTCAATGCGCTGGCTAACGGCCAGGCGGCAATGCTCGTATCCGGTGAGTTCAGCCTTTCCACCGTTGCACATGCCAACCCGGTACCCGATATCGGATGCTTTGCTATTCCGGTTTCCAACGACGCCGCGAAAAACAAGCTTTCCGTCGATGTAGGTACCTGCTACGTCATCAATTCCAAGACCGAGCACCTTGACCTGTGCAAAAGAGTGCTGGAGTACATGAGCGATCCGGAGCAGCAGTGGATTCAGGTGCTGACTGCGGATCTGGGCGATGCTCCGCCTGCAATGCCTTACAGCGGCGGCGTACCGAGCTCGGCAATGGATGATTACACAGCTTACTGCGATGCGGGCAACACCATTCCGTGGGTCTATCAGCAGTATGCAAACGGTTTTGACGTCACCTCCGGCGATATCTTCCAGGGTTATATGGCAGGAGCAAAAGACCAGGCAACCGTGATCCAGGAGCTGAACGAGAGCTACCTGAATTTTATCGAATAGACGTTTGATTCTGCGTCCGGTAAACTGTATACAGACAACAGTTTCCGGAATTTGTGAGAACGAAATTTACGGCGGGCGTCTGATATACGGCATCTGCAACAGGTACGCCGTGGCAGACCCCGCCGTTTCTGCGCAAAAAAACACCGCAGAACCGGCGTGATTCGGAAAGGAGGCAATGAAAATGTCAATCATTTACAAAAAATACAGAAAATTTTATTACCTGCTTCTGCTTCCGGCACTGCTTCTGTATGCATGCTCCCTGCTGATTCCACTGTTCGGGGGTACCATCCCGTATTCTTTTCTGAAGTGGAATCTGATGAGCGGCAAAAAGAGTATGGCAGGAATCAGCAACTACATCAAACTGCTCTCCGACGAGGGCTTTCGCACAGCCTTTTTTTTCAACCTGAAACTGGGCGTCTTTACGATTGTCGGCAGTAACCTGGCAGGATTTATCCTCGCCTATTTCCTGAACAAAAATATCCGGGCAAAAGGTGTCATCCGCTCGCTGTTTTTTATTCCGAATATTATTTCGTCCGTTCTGGTCGCATTTATCTGGACCTTTATCTTTTCCCAGATTCTGCCCAAC
Source organism: uncultured Roseburia sp. (assembly GCA_947062675.1). Taxonomy (GTDB): domain Bacteria; phylum Bacillota; class Clostridia; order Lachnospirales; family Lachnospiraceae; genus Roseburia. The sequence continues at coordinate 67,180 of CAMSQM010000006.1, read as the reverse complement.
ATCGCGGAGCTGATGCACTGGGACTGGCTGGGATCTATCAGCTGGTTCGGTTCTCCCGGAACGGCGACATTTACAATTATCCTGGTATCCGTCTGGCAGCAGATCGGATTTCTGATGATGATCTACACCGCCGGCCTTCAGACTATCCCGATGGATCTGATTGAAGCCGGAAAAATCGACGGCTGCACCGGATTGCGTCTGATCCGTGATATCCAGCTTCCGCTGCTGATGCCAACCATCACGATCAATCTGTTCGTCTCCATCTCCGGCGCATTCAAAGCTTTTGATGTGCCAAATGCGATGACGGCAGGAGGTCCTTACGGGACGACAATGCCGGTGGCAATGGATATATATAAGGAAGCGTTTGTGAAATATAACATGGGTTATGGCTCCGCGAAGTCCGTGATTCTGTTCCTGACCGTCGCGGTTGTCACCCTGATTCAGCTCAATGTCACAAGAAAGCGGGAGGTGGAATACTGATGCGTGAAAAAGAAGAAAAAGAAAAAGGCGGCATCGTCGCAACCATCATTATGCTGGTGCTCGGAATTCTGTTCGTAATGCCGATTCTGCTCCTTGTCATGAACAGTTTCAAACCCTACAGCGACATGATCGCAAACTTTCTGGCGCCGCCCATTCATTTTACACTGGATAACTATAAAACCGCGGTCGAGCGCATGGACTTTATGCAGGTGTTCTTAAACTCGGCCTACGTGACAGGCGGTACCGTCCTGCTCGGCGTGCTTGTGAGCTTTCTGGCCGCCTACGGCATCGCGCACATTACCACAAAGGACGGGCAGCTGTGGTATCTCTTATTCACCCTTGGGCAGATCATCCCGTTTCACACGATCATGATCGCCCTGCAGGTAATGACGACAAAGTTCAATATGAACAACAGTCTGACCGTATTAATCTGCCTGTATTCCGGCTTCCACTGCGCATTTGGAATTTTTACATATGTCGGTTTCCTGAAATCCGTACCGAAGGAGCTCGAGGAAGCCGCCTGCATTGACGGGTGCAGCGCATTCCGCACAATGATGCAGATTATTTTCCCGCTGGTAAAACCGACGAGCATCACCATCGGCGTTCTGTTCTTCCTGTGGACCTGGAATGATTTCCTGATGCCGAGCCTGATGATCAATGAAACGGGAAAACGGACGCTCACCGTTATGATCTATATGTTCCGAAGCAATGCGAGCTCAGACTGGAACCTCCTGATCGCAGCGCTGACGCTCTCAATCATTCCGATCATCGTCCTGTATATCCTGGCGCAGAAATACATCACCAGCGGTATCACGGCGGGCGCTGTGAAAATGTAACGGTAAACGATTTAATGACAGGTTTGTGCACATGCACAGACCTGTTTTGTACAAAAAAGCGCGTTAGTGCGGAAATGAGGAAAACCATGGATAATCTGAACATCCGGAATATAAACGGTTACACAATTCAGCTCGTCGCGGATCACATTTATGCGATCGACGAATACGGCATTGACATCATGTATCTGGTCGAGGGAAGCAGCCGTGCCATGCTTGTGGATACCGGAGCGGGGGTTGGGCCCCTGAAAGAAACAGCTGCACAGCTGACGGACAGACCTGTGTTTGTCGCCAACACGCACGGGCACATTGATCACGCAACCGGCAACCACGAATTTGATGAGGTATACCTGAATCCGGAAGATCAGTGGATGCAGGAACCCCCTTATATGACCGAAGAGCACTGGAAGAGCTTCTGCGCCAAAACAATGCAGGACCCGTTTTACACCGGAGGGGATCTGAGCGGAAAAACGCTGCACGCACAGAAACCCCCGAAAAAACTGACGGAGGGCATGCGCTTTGACCTTGGAGACCGGGAATTCGAGGCCATCGGGATATCCGGCCATACGCCGGGCAGCATGGCATTCCTGGACAGCAGAAACCGGATCCTGATCGCGGGGGACTCCATCGTCAGCACCCCGATTCTGATCTTCGATGCGTACTCCACCAGCGTCCGCACATATTGTGACGACTTAAAGAAGCTGGCCGCAAGGGAGGCAGAATTTGACCTGATCCTGCCCGGACATTTCCTGCGCCCGATCGGAAAGAAATATCTGTTTGATCTGATCGCGTGCGCGGAAGATATCCTTGCCGGGCAGGCCACGCCAAAGCGTGAGGACTTCAGCCACATGAGCAGCGAGGAGGCCCTCTCTTACCGCAAAGGACTGGCGACTATCGTCTACAACGAAAAACATATCGGATAAGCGCTCAGTCCGGACCGCAGTTTCAGTGCATACCGCCTGCCTCTGCGGTCTGTTTCCGTCCTGTGAAAAAATTATAAAAAATAAATGGAAATCATGAAAGGTTTTTCCAGTTCCGGTCGTATTATTATCAGAACGGTAAAAAAACAGGACATCGTCAATCACAACAGGGAGGTATCATCCAATGAAAACACTCAGAAAAGCACTTCTGGTTCTCGCCGCAGTTCTGATCGTACTGCAGGAGCCTGCGGTTGCAATGGCACACGGACACGGCGGCGGTCATCACGGCGGCGGCTGCGGCGTTCCGGCGACGGGAACCGGCGGCGGCACAACGTACTACGGCCCGTGCAGCGTCGCAGGCTGTACCGCAAACGGACAGCATTACCACGGCGGAACCTGCTACAACGGTCATTCCAATACGACCTACTACGGTCCCTGCAGCGTCGCAGGCTGTACCGCAACAGGCGAACACTACCACGGCGGCAACTGCTACAACGGCCACTCCAATACGTACCATGGCCCGTGCAGCGTCGCAGGCTGTACCGCGACAGGCGAGCACTATCACGGCGGAACCTGCTATAACGGCCATTCCTACAGCGCGTGCACTGTATACGGCTGCAAAAAGAATGGAAAGCACAAACACAGCGGCAGCTACTATTACGGGCATTCCACCTACGTAACCTACAGCCAGTGTACCGTGGACGGCTGCAAAAAAACCGGCAAACACAAACACAGCGGCAAGTATTATTACGGCCATGCCACCGGCAGTAAGACTTACAGCCAGTGTACCGTGGCAAACTGCACAAAGACCAAAAAACATACTCACAAGGGAAAGACCTATTACGGGCATTCCACCATTAAAAAAGCATAACAGCGCAAAAAGGAAGACCGGTTCCTGTCGAACAGAAACCGGTCTCCTTTTTTGTCTGTCTCATTTTCAGATACAGCAGAAGGTTCCGTCATCCTCACGGTTTACCTGTCGCTGTAGCGCCAGAGATCCTCACCATATAAATATGCTGCACTTATCTCAATTGCTTCGAGGTTCTCCACGCAGAATTCCTTAAATTTTTCAAACATTCTCTTTTCCTCCCTTTTCTGCAATATTTTTTTAGTTCTGTCAGCTGCATTCCTCCTGACAGATATTATAATACCCCGGACAGCGCAGAATTATCAGATATTATATTAACAGAAATCAGGGCAATATTGACATTTTATATCACCTTCTCCGGCGCTGCAATCCGATACATAATGATACATACTGCAGTCAGAAGCATCTCAACCACAAGCTGTGTCAGAATAACCCCGTTCAGCTGCCAGAAATAGTTCAGTATTATCACTCCCGGAATAAAGAGCACAACATTGCGCAGAACCGTAATAGTAAGCGAACCTGCCGCCCTGCCGAGCGCCTGAAAGTAAGAGGTTACCATATTAATAATCCCGAGCAGCGGGGCATGAAAACAGAGCAGTCTCAGGAAACCCGCAGTCTGTATAATCAGACTTTCTTCATACAAAAATGCTGCCGCAAAATACCTGCCCGACACCATAAAAAGAATCGTAAACATCGCGCCAAAAATCATTCCATAAAAAATGCTTATCCGCATCGCTTCTTTAAGCTTCTCTGCCTGCTTTGATCCAAAATAAAATCCCAGCAGCGGCGCGATTCCCTGCGACAGCCCTACCGAAAGCATAATCGGGAACATATCAATTTTATAGGCAATACCGTAAGACGCCACCGCATCGGATCCATATATACTGATATAATTATTCAGGACAATATTCGAAACACTCATCATAACCGTAATAAGCGCCCCCGGAATCCCGATTTTCAGAACACTGGCAACCATCCGCTTTTCCGGCCTGAATTTCCGCGGCGACAGCGTAATCAGCCCGTCTCCGTTTTTTTCCTTAATGATCAGGCAGATAAAATAGTATACGGCTGCACACAGAAAGCCAAGAGAGGTAGCCAGAGCTGCCCCAGCAGTTCCCATATGTAAAAATACAATCAGAATCCAGTCGAGAACAATATTGACCGCGTTTCCCAGCACAACACCGATTGTGCTTTCCCTGATCATCCCGGCCGCCCGAAGCGTATGCGGAAGACCGTTTGCCAGCATAATAAACGGGGCCCCTGCAAATATCCATTTCAGATAATCACAGGTGAAGCCGGTATTTCCTTCATCGGCCCCGATAAGCCGCGCAACAGGCTCCAGTATGAGCAGGCCCGAAACAAGCACGATGACACCGGCGATCACCATCGCGTAAATACAGAAATTCAGGCATTTTGCCGAATCATCTCTTTTCCCCTCTCCCAGCTGTCTTGCAATCACACTGCTGCCACCCATGCCGGACACACACGCGATTGACATAATAATAAGAAGAACCGGAACGCTGAGTGTGACAGCTGCAATCTGTTCCGCACTTTTTGTCAATGACACAAAGTAAGTGTCCGCCAGATTATAAATCAGGGTGGCAAGCTGGCCCAGCATGGCCGGAATCCCAAGCTTCATGATTGTTGATGACATATTTTTTCCTTCATATACAGACGACATATTCTTTTCCTCCCTTGAATTCTCATCCATTGTACGTTAATATAAAACTGAAAAACAGGACATATGTCCTGCTATAATGGAGGTAGATATGAGGAAAATTTATGACAAAAGCCGGATTCTGAATGCCATGTCGGAAAGCTGTCATAAAGATCTGCTGGAAAGCTTAACATTAGATCTGTTCCTGATCGAATATGAAGCCGGCGAACTGATTGCGGCCCCCTGGCTGGACAATTTCTTTTTCCAGCTTGTACTCTCCGGAGAACTATCCATTTATTTTATCCGGGACGACGGAAGCACCTATTCTCTGGCGGACGGACGTAAAAATTATGTTCTCGGTGAAATGGATTTGTTTCACATAAAAAACAGCAATATATACGCCGAGGCCACAGAAAGGCTGACCACGATCGCTTTTATCACAAAGGATCATGAAGAAGAACTGTATCAGAACAGCCGGTTCATGTATTTTGTGGGAAAAATGATGGCGCAGAAAACAGAAACGCTGTGCGCTTCGGAAGCAGCCTCCTCCACACTGCGGGAGCGGGTTCTGTCCTACATGAAATACAAATGTGAGAATAAACAGCTGAAAGGAATCGAAAAAACAGCTTTCAGACTGCACTGCAGCTCCAGACAGCTTCAGCGCATATTAAATGATTATGAGAAAAACGGACTGGTTGTAAAAATAGAAAAAGGCACTTACCGGCTCGCGGATACATCCCAGGGCAGTATCTTCTGATCCGGCCATTCCACAGCCAGGACCGCAAAAAGGTACCCCCGGCCCGTCTTATCCAGACCGGAGGTACCTTTTCCTTACATGTTCACGCGCGTTTTACCTGTCGCTGTAACGCCAGAGATCCTCACCATATAAATACGCTGCACTTATCTCAATTGCCTCAAGGTTTTCCACGCAGAATTCTTTAAACCTTTCCAACATCGTCTTTTCCTCCCTGTTCTGAAATATTTTTCTTTCCGCCAGTCGGCTGTGTTCCTCCTGACAGATACTATAATACTCCGGATACAGAAAGATTATCAGATATTATATTAACACAAATCAGGGCGATATTGACTTTTTCTCTTTTGCAGCTTCCTGTTTATTCCCATGGTCTGACAAACTGCACCGGTTCCGACTCCGGCGTAAGCCGTTCCATCCGGTAGTCCGGAAATGCGTCAATCAGCCCTTCGAGGCAGGCGGCCGTTCCTTCCACCCTGTCATGCGCCAGCAGGACGACAGTATTTCTCCCCAGCGCCGTATCCCTGGCATTTTCAATAAATCGCTCCGGCCTGGCATCCGCCACGGCGTCCTCAAGGCTTGCATTCCAGTCAAAATAGACAAAACCATTTTCCGTCATCCGCCGGATAATCTCCCGGCAGATTTTTTCATTATAAGCATTGATACTGCCGCCCGGAAAGCGGAACAGCGTCACCCTGACGCCTGTCACCTCCCGCACGGTTTCATATGCTCTCCGGAAATCTTCCAGATAACTGTCCGCGTCGGCATAAAGCGCCTCATAATTGTGACTGTCACAGTGAATCCCGATCGTATGCCCCTCCTGCACAATCCGCCGCGCCGTGTCCGGATATTTCCGCACATATTCACCGATCACAAAAAAGGCCGCTTTTATATTCCGCTCCCGCAGCACATCAAGAATCTGGTCCGTGCTCCTTTCCGACGGGCCGTCGTCAAAAGTCAGATACATCGTTCTGGGATGAAAATACAGATGGATCCCCTCCGCGATTCCGTCTGCAATCTGTTCCTGATATTCCGGGCTGACCAGAAGCCCCCGCTCCCCGGCATTCGAGAGAAATCCCGTCTCGATCAGGCAGGCCGGCATCTGTGTCTTCCCCGTCACACAAAAATCTGCATCCGCTCTTAATTCCCGCTCCTGCGCACCTGTGCGCAGGAGCGTCTCCCTGTGTATCAGCTGTGCGAGCCTCCGGCTGTCCCTCCCGGAATCCGTCCCGTCATACCACGTCTCAATCCCGTTTGCCGTTTCGTCCCCGAACGTGTTCTGATGAATACTGACATAAATGTCCGCCTTCAGACGGTTGGCATTCTCAACTCTCTGTTCTTTTGCCAGATAGCAGTCTGCCGTCCTTGTCTGAATCACCTGATAGCCCATTTCAGACAGCCGCTTTGTCACCCTGCCCGCTATCTGCAGGTTTATCTCTTTTTCCGGAATTCCTCCCGCAGTACAGCCCTCGTCAGGTCCTCCGTGACCCGGATCAATCACAATCAGGGGTTCCCCCCGTCTGCCGTCAGAGCTGTCCGGCCGTTGTCCGCCCTCATCTGCTGCCATATCGGAGGCTGCTTCTCCTGCCTCCGGATTCCGCTCCGCCTCCATGGTCTCTGCGAGAGCTTCTGCCTGCGGATTCTCAGGCGCAGCCGTCACCCGGACGGCCATAAACGCGGCCACCGCGCACGCAAGCAGCGGCAGAGTGACCGACAGCATCCACCGGATCCCTGTTACGCTTCCCCTTCTCCCTCTCCTGATTCTGTTTTTCCTGTCTTTCGCGTCTCTCAGCCCTGTGGCTCTCTTTTGCATAAATGATGCTCCTCTCTGTGTACCTGCCAGTCCTGCTTCCGGAAAAGAATCTCTGTTCCCCTGTACTGACAAGCTTACACAGCGGCTGCATCAGAATATCATCATTTTTGCATCATTTTTGCATCATTTTGAAATTTTCAGAAAAAGTTCATTGATTCCCTCATAAAAGCCGATCGTGACGATCGTCTTTTCCCCTCCGTTTGCCGGAAAAACATATTTCTGATAGCTGGACGCCGTCTCCAGAAGCGGATTTTCTGTCTCATACGGTGTCGCGGCGCCAAGTCCCATATAGCCGGCCCAGGCACCTGCCAGGGCGTCAGGATCAATATCCTCCCAGTGCAGCGCCGTCCGCACATAAAATTCATATATTTTTCCGTCATCCGCGTCCAGATATGCGTCGATCAGACGGTTCTCCTTATTGGCATTTTTCTGACTGTTTGCGAGGCTCAGCTTCCACACTGCCACATTGTTCCGGGGCTCCGGCACGTCAATCGCAGAATAGAGCGTGGCGTCATAGGAGGACGGCTCCACCTCCTTAAGCTCTGCCGGCAGGATTCCAAGTTCTTTGAGGGTTTCAAGTCCTTCATTGCAGGTGCTATAGATCTGTTCGCTCGTGATCTCCCTGCCGGACGGCCCCCTGTGGTTCACCACAAAGGCATAGGTCCCTCCGGTCTCCTGATAACCCGCGCCCGTATTGTTCGTGAGAGCACTCTGCTCGCTCTCAGGCAGCGTCTGACTGTTTAAACACTCCGAGAGAATAAACAGCTTTTCGCTGCTGCTGAGCCTGTAGCGGTACCCCTCTCCCTCCGGCTCCGTCGCCACCTCGTAAATCACGTCCAGAATCTTCTGATCCCGGAAGACTGTCAGCGCCTCAGGCCCCCAGACAGACAGGACTACCGTGCACACGGCAAGGCAGGGCGCCGCCACGCGAACCGGTAATTTTTTCATCCGTCTCCCTCCTTTCCGCGACCGCCGTCTCCCCTCCCGGCACACGGCTCTTCCGCCGCCCTTCCTGTATCCCGCACTCCCGGCTCCGCTTCCTGCTCACCGCTTCCTCTGCGCCGCTCTTCCGGCTCTCTTCCCGGCTCCGCTTCCTGCACACGCTTTCCTCTGTCCTGAATTTTCTTTTCCGGTTCAGACTCTGCCGCGGGAACCACAAATCCGATACAGCTCCCCTCCCCGGGCGTGCTTTCAATCTCCAGCCTGCTCCCATGCAGTTTCAGAATCTCTGCGCAGAGCGCCAGCCCCAGTCCCGCTCCGTTGTGACTTCTGGAGCGGGATTTGTCCACCATGTAAAACGCCTTTGTAATCTTATCCTGCTCCTCTTCCGGAATCCCGACGCCATGATCGCGGACCGCAAAACGGTACCCCCCTGCCGAAAGGCTCCCGGAAACTTCAATCACGCTGCCGCGCTCCGACGCCCTGCAGGCATTGTCTATCAGATTCACCAGCACTGTTTTGATCAGATCAGCCTCCACGGACACCGTCGCCTGCTCAAACGAATACACAAAATGCCACTCCTCATTGAGAAGAAATGTCTGCCGCAGAGCGGTGGCCAGGCGCTCCGCCGGAACCGTCCGGAGCCGCACTTCCCCGCGCTTTGCGACAATAATCTCCAGAAGGCGGATGGACATCGCCTCCAGCCGCTTTCCCTCCGTATAAATATAGCTGGCGGACAGAAAACTTTTTTCCTCGTCCAGCTTTCTGGAACGGAGCATATCGGCATAGCCGATCATCGCCGTCAGCGGCGTTTTCAATTCATGGGCAAATGCGCCGACAAACTCCTCACGCGCCCCGATTTCCTCCTGAAGGCGGCAGATATTCTCCTCCAGCGCCTCCGCCATCCGGTTAAAAGCCTGTGTGAGATCTCCCAGCTCATCAGTGCTGACCTCTTCTGCACGGGAAGCATAGTCTCCCGACGCCATTTTCTGCGTCGCTTCCGTCAGCAGGCGGATCGGCTTTGTCAGCCAGGATGCCATAAAATGCAGTATCACCGCCCCGGCCAGCAGCATCAGAATCATCATCCTGCGGTATACGGTAAAGCCCGTCGCGCGCTCCTTATAAACCTCCGTCACATCCCGCATGGTTTCCAGATAAAGAACGCGGTCGAGCACATGGACCACACTGCAGGTCTGAACATAGTACTGCATCTCCTGTTTTATAATACGGTAAGCCCTGGTCTGTGTCCCCGCCACGGACAAAAGAGCCTTGTCGGCCGCAAAGCCGTCGCTGGCATACAGCGTCTGCACCTCCTCATCGGAGAACCGAAGCATCCTGCCCGCATTCTGCCCGCTGTTCTCGAGATTGGAGGCAATCTGTTCCACCGTCCGGTCGGGAAGCACATCATATTTTGCGGGCACATTTAAAGCAGCCGTCTCAAAAGCAAATTTCAGGATACTGTTTTCATCCATCGCCTGCCCTCTCTCCCGCTCGAGAGCCGTCCGGAACACATAGTTCACATAAAAGAACCCGCCCGTTCCCAGCGTTACCGCCATGACAATCATTGTCCACAAAAGTAGTTTTAGAGAAAATTTCATTGAGGCACCTCTAAGCGGTATCCCACCTTGTATACCGCCACCAGACTCTGTTCCCAGCCGAGCTTCCTGCGCAGGCGCTGGACGTGAAGATCCAGTGTGCGGCTGTCCCCGAAATATTCCCCCTCCCAGACCGTCTCATACAGCCTCTCCCGGAAAAGGGCGATATTTCTGTTCTGCATAAACAGCACAAGAAGGCCGAACTCCTTGTTGGTCAGCACCACCGGCCTGCCCGCCTTTGTCACCTTGCGCGCCTCCACATCAACTTCTACATCCCCCGCGCGCAGCACCCGGTCTGCTTTATTATAGCGGCGCAGAACTGCCTCCACCCGCGCCATCAGCTCCACAACGTCAAAAGGCTTGACCAGATAATCGTCCGCGCCAAGCCTGAGCCCTCTCACCCGGTCCCGCACCTCATGCTTCGCTGTGATAAAAATCACCGGGATCCCCAGAGGCCGGATATATTCCATCACATCGTACCCGTCCGCCCCGGGCAGCATAATATCCAGAAGCACCAGGTCATAAGCGTCCCTCTCTATCATTTCGATGGCCCTCATCCCGTCCTGAACCGCCGTGCACTGATACCCCGACGCGGAAAGATTCAGGTCAATCAGATCACAGATAGGCTTTTCATCATCCACAATCAGTATTTTAATCATAACTCTGATTTCCACCCCCAGTACGCCCGCGCGCGCTCCACAAGCTCCGCCACCGTATCATCGTCCTCACAGAAAACAGCCTTTTTCACTTCCGTGCCGGCATAAAACCCGCCTGTGCGCTGATAATAAACCGAGTAATCGTTCTGTGTAACCGTCTCACCGTCCGCATCTGTATAGCTGTAGCGCGCCAGCACCAGAATATCTTTCATCCCGTCCCCGTCAATATCACGGCAGGTAATGCCCTTTAACGCGTAGAGATCCTCGTAATCGCCCATCGGCTGCAGACTCCACACAATATAGCCCTGATCGTCGATCAGATAAATCATAAACGTCGAGAAATCGGCCATCCGGTAGGTTCCGGGCACAACTTCAAGGCGCCCCAGCTTCTCAAATCGTCTGGGGTAGCACTGTTCTTCAGCGATCACAAACCCGTTTTTCAGAAGCTCGTCCTTCGTCGCGGCCGTGTACAGAAATTCGGTGGACCCGCCGTCCCGCACAAAGGCAGTGATGCTCTCAACACTCTTATTCATGCCGAAGCGGTTGATCTTGTCCGAGATCCGGTAGTCCCTGTAAAACCCTCTCTCCCCCTGAAACAGGACATCTCCCGTCTTGTATGGCGTCCCGGCGTAAGCCCCCGTCTGATTGACGCAGAACGAAATAATAACAATATCCGTCCGCCCGTCCGCATTCAGATCCTGAAATGATACCGCGGAAATCCCTTTAACCGGCTGGGCAAGCTTCCCCTTATTGCGCTGATTGGTCTCCAGGGCATCCGTCCGGTAAACAACCGCCCCGTCCTCATCCGTCAGAAACAGGGCGAGCCGGTGATAGCGCCGGTCAATGGCAGGCACAAACGTCACTGCCCCGAAACAGGCCGTCTCCAGAGGAAAAATCTGTTTCTCAATCACGGAAAATCCGCTTTCCGCGAGCTGATCCCTGTTTTCCACCGCGGCAAACCGTTCCTGATATTCGCTGTATTCCCGCAGAAGCGAACCGGTCTCTTCCGTATCTTCTTCCTCCGGTCCGCCGCTCTCTTCCCCGGACACCGGCACTGCCGTTATCAGCAGCACTGTCAGCAGAAGACAGAACCACACAGACCGACAGGTTTTTCGTCTGTTCTTCACATTCACACACCTGCTTTTCCCAAGTCTTTTAACAGAAAACGCCCCCGCTTTTCACCTGCAGGGACGTCACCATCACTTTTTTTCCTTAAATATAATCTCATTTTCATAGGCAAGTCCCAGCTTGCTTCTGGCGACGTCCTCCACGTACTGCCTGGACTTCGTATATTCCTCATAATTCTCCAGCTCATTCTTTCTCGCCATCTCAGACTCCAGCTGTACTTCCAGCTCCGCCTGTTTTTCTATGTATTCCCGGTTCTTCTCATATATCCTGACAATCTGAACAGACATGACCGCCATGAAAGCCAGTAAAATCGTGACGATACAGATCTTTCCGGCCCGGTTATTCGTGTTTCTTCTGTTTCTACCTGATCTCCCCATATATTCTTCCCCACAATCTATCGTTTACTCAGCCCTATTTTAACCGCCCGGATAAACTTTTTCAATTGTTTTCTGAAAAAGCCCCATACTTTTTTCCAGATCCACCGGAACGGATGCAGAACAATCCGCAGCACTTTTCCAAGAAACCCAAGCACCGTCCGTATAACGCGCACATTCACTTTTACTACCAGACGGCTCAGCAGCAGAATATACAGAAACATCCCCAGAATCACACCGCCCAGCGCAAATCCACGCACCATGCCGTCATTTTCCTGATACAGCATCACAAATACGACTCCCGTGCAGATCAGCCAGTACAGAAAATCCTCCGCCCCGATCCAGATGTTTCCATGCGGGACGATTCTCCGGAATATGCGGAGGATATCATAGAGGAAAAAAAGCCCTGCGCCCGCCAGAATGGCCGTTCCGAGGAAAACAGCCTCCTGTACAATCGTCTCACTGACCGGCATCAGCGGAACAGCCTCCCGAAAAAGGACTCTGCCTGTTTTCCCGCACTTTTCACATCTGAATAGGTGAGGGAATCAATCCGCCCCTCTATGTCAATCTCTCCCTTTTCGAGGCTGAGCCTGTTCACATGGAGATCATGCCCTTTGATCAGCAGCATTCCCAGCTCCGTCTCCAGCAGTATTTCTGCCACATCAAAAGAGAGGACGTCCACCACGCCGCTGAACGCACCGCTTTTCCGGTTCACCAGCAGGACTTTATGTGATTTCGCCGTGCTGCTATTTCTCTCGTCCATAAATAACCTCCCTCTGTCCGCTTGCCTGTCTGTCGCAATCAGACTTTGCTTTTATAATTATACTGGGAGGTGTCCTGATTTATGATAAATATTCAAATAAATCTTTCGCTTCTTCTTTTTTTGTTGTGTCCTGCAGGCTAAGAACACGTACCTTCACCGTCTTTGTCCCGAAACCGATTTCAATAATATCCCCGGCTTTTACGCTTAAGGATGCCCTGGCGGTCCTGCCGTTGACCATCACGCGCCCCGCATCGCAGGCCTCATTTGCGACCGTGCGCCGCTTGATCAGACGGGATACCTTAAGGAACTTGTCCAGTCTCATATTCATCCTTCCTTTCTTCCCACGCTAAAAATGAATAAAGAGCAGACCCCTGCGGTCAGCGCGGAATCCACTCTTACACCATCTCTATGTGAAAATGAAACATTAGTCATTGATCATATCTTTTAACGCTTTTCCCGCCTTAAATCTGGGAGCCCTCGATGCCGGAATCGTCATCTCTTCCTTGGTCTGCGGATTCCTGCCGACTCTCTCCCTGCGCTCTGATACCTCAAATGTTCCAAAGCCGACCAGCTGAATTTTCTCGCCTTTCTTTAATTCCTCAGCGATAACATCCGTGAAAGCCTTCAATGCCGCCTCTGCATCTTTCTTGCTGATTTCGGCTTTCTCAGCTATCGCTGTAACCAGTTCTGTTTTGTTCATGTCGCAAATTCCTCCTGTAGGTTTCAATCTGAATTAGGTATCAGGATTCTTCCGAAAATACCTGCCTTCCATATATATACTTGTTTTTATTCCCTTTGTCAAGGAAAATCCAAAAACGAAAAGGGGATCCGCCACCGCCCGGACCGGAACAAAAACAGTTCCCCGGCCGGACGATGCCGGAATGTATGCCGGAAGCGGACCTGTAAGGAATTACAGCATCTGATTAATCATTGCAAGTACTTCTTTGGAGAGTGCCGCCGACTTTTCATCCGCATTCTCCATGGAGCTTCCCTTTACACCGAGATAGAATTTTACCTTGGGCTCTGTGCCGGACGGCCTCACGCACACCCATGCCCCGTCCGTCATCTCATAATAGAGCACATTTGAAGACGGGAGTCCTGTCGGACGCTCCGAACCATCGGCCATATTCGTGATCGTGCCCTTTTTATAGTCGCGCACAGCGGTCACCTGATAGCTGCCGATCTGTTTTGGTGCATCCGCGCGCAGGGTATCCATGATCTCCTGAATCTTTGCCAGACCCTCAATGCCCTTTAAGGTAATGGACGTTACATCATCCTTGTAGTAGCCGTATTTCTCATACATTGCAAGCATTGCGTCCCACAGGGTCATACCCTTCGTCTTATAGTAAGCAGCTGCCTCGCACAGCGCCATGGAAGCGACAATGGCATCCTTGTCCCTCGCATAAGTTCCCGTGAGACACCCGTAACTCTCCTCCATGCCGAAGAGATATGTTCCCTTACCGGTATTCTCAAACTCCAGGATCTTCTGCCCGATAAACTTGAATCCGGTCAGCACCTCGACCAGCGCGATCCCGTAGTGCGCCGCAATCGCATCCGCCATATTCGTCGAAACAATCGAGCGGATAAATGCGCCGTCCTCAGGCAGTCCGTGCAGCTCCCTGCGCTGTCCGATCACATAATCCCCGATCAGACAACCGGACATATTTCCGGTCAGGCTGTGGTATTCTCCTGTTTTGGAATCCTTTACATACACGCCCAGACGGTCCGCGTCCGGATCAGTGGCCAGAATCAGGTCTGCGTCAACCTTTCTGCCAAGGGCAAGGCCAAGCTCAAACGCCTCCGCCGCCTCCGGATTGGGATAACTGACCGTCGGGAACTCTCCGTCCGGAAGCTCCTGCTCCGGCACGACATAAACATTCGGGAATCCGAGCTCTTTTAACACACGGCGCACCGGGATATTTCCAGTGCCGTGAAGCGGGGAATAGACGATCTTCATATCCGCACCCACTTTGTCGATGCAGTCCTGGTGAAGCACCAGCTTTTTCAGCTCTTCAATATACGGATCATCGATATCCGCGCCAATCACCTGATACAGACCGGCTGCCTTCGCGTCCTCCAGGGACATCGTTTTAACAGTCGCATAATCTGTCACTGCGCGCACTTCATCCATGATTCCTGTATCATGCGGCGGTGTGATCTGCGCACCGTCCTCCCAGTACACCTTATAGCCATTGTATTCCGGCGGATTGTGACTTGCCGTGATATTGATTCCTGCGGTACAGCCCAGCCTGCGGACTGCATAAGAGAGCTCCGGCGTCGGCCGCAGCGACTCAAATACATACGCCTTAATCCCGTTTGCCGCAAGACAGAGCGCAGCCTCATCCGCAAACTCCGGCGACATTCTTCTGGAATCATAAGCGATCGCAACTCCCTTTGCCTGTGCCCCCACTTTGAGAATATAATTCGCCAGCCCCTGTGTCGCCTTGCGCACAGTATAGATATTCATGCGGTTCGTGCCCGCCCCGATCACTCCGCGCAGACCTGCCGTTCCAAACTCCAGATCCATGTAAAAGCGCTCCTCGATCTCCTTCTCATCGCCGGCGATGCCCTTAAGCTCCTCCCTTGTCGCCTCGTCAAAGTAGGGATTGTCCAGCCATGCCTCATACGTTTCCCTATAACCCATCTTTTCATTCCTCCTGTATTATTCTCCGCACAATCCCTGCGCGCCCCGGCAGGAGCACTGCACCTGCCAGCCCCTTACGCCCAGACATTCCGCTATACTTTATATCTTAGCTTCCCGGTACTATTTTTTCAAGTAAAATTCCTGAAACTTTACCACAATCTGTAACACATCATTATCGTCCGCACCCGCACAGAATCCCCGGAGTACATACAGGGCGCCACGCACTCCGGGGACGGTAAAATCCAGCCGGTTAATCCACAATTTTGTCCACCAGATCGCCAAGCGTTGTGAGGAAATCAGACGACGACATATTCTCATCATCCTTATTGTCCAGAAGCTCATCCACAATGGTATTGAGTTCCGCCTCGCTCATAATGTTATCAAGATTCTGGCCGTTATTCGTCCCCTGGCCGGTTCCCGTTCCGTTACCGCCGCTCCCGGCGAGACTGCCCGCCTGGCTTCCGGCGAGACTGCCCGCCTGGCCGCCTGCCGCGCCGCTCCCGGCCGTATCCCCGGAAGTATTGTTTTCCGTATCTTTTTTTTCTGAACTCTCCTCAGAACTCCCGCCCTGTTCTCCTGCGCTCCCCTGAGCGGGATTTTGTCCTGTCAGTCCTATGACGATCGTGGCCTCCTCAGAGTTGACATACAGCTTTTTCGTGTAAGTCTCATAGGAATCAGCCGTCACCGTAATCGTGTGCACCCCGTATTTCAGCGCGATCACCTCACTGTAGTCGACGACTTTCCCGTCAATCTGCAGCACAGCTCCCTCCACGTCGACGGCAAACAACACATTTCCAAACTTCGGCCCCTCCCCTTTTAAGGTATTCAGATCCAGTACCGTCTCCTTTCCACGCTCCACCGTGACCTCAGTGCTGCCTCCATAGCCGTCGTTGGCCACCGTGACAAGATGCGTCCCCTCCGCAAGCTCCAGCGTCATCGGTCCTGTAATTTCCTGAAAAATACGGTTTCCGATCTGAATCAGGCTGCCGTCAAACAACTCCGTGTTCGTGAGCGAGAGCTTTCCGTGGCCGGTCGTCACGGTCACAGACAAAAGCTTCCGCCCCCTGCCGATCACCCGCAAAGTATCCAGCTCCGTCAGATCCGAGAGCTCCTGCACCCTGCCGTCGGAACTGACATACAGCGAATCATCGAACAGATATTTCGTGTCCGCGATGACAAACGCGCCGTGCTGCCCGTCCACGGAATAGCGTCTGACGTCCGGATACTCCCAGACGTCGTCTGAAATCTGCACCTGCATCACTTTTCCATTGTTGTCTCTCTCCCCGATCTCAATGATTCTTCCGCAGTCAAAACCGGACACCGGCATGCGGTTCCCATATTTATCGAGAAAGCGCGTTGCCAGCGAATACTGATATTTGTACTGTTTTCCGGATGCCAGCTGCTTTAAAAGCAGACTCTGCCTCTGCATATCATTTCCCATGATCAGAAAAAGCTCTGCGCCGGCGATATCGTCCCCTGCCCCGGAAAGCGGCGCGCTCTCTTCCCTCTCCGGCGTTTCCTGCCCGCTCTCCTCCTTCTGCCCGTTTTTCGCAGAATCTTCCGCTTCCTGTGTATCCTTTTCAGGATAGTAATATTTCCCCGTGACCAGCCTGCCGTCCCTGCTGTCCCCGCATCCCCCCGCAGACAGAATGCAGAGGATCGTAAGGAGGACGGGAATTACGTTTTTCCTGTTAATCCTGATCTTCTTCAATATATCTCTCCTTGTATGCGCTCTTTATATTACTCCGTTTTTCACCAGTATACATGAAAATATCCCCGTTGTAAATTCTCTTCTAAAGTTTAAAGTTCTCTCGATTCCACAGCCATATACCCCTGTGGTTCACCACGCTGCAGACACAGCTTCCGGCTTCCCGACGCCTTCTGCGGTGAATATCCGGTTTCTCCCCTCCCCGGAAAGTGAAAGAAAGAATTGTCAGAATGCTTAAAGTATAGTAAAATTTCAGACAGAACACAACCGGGGAGGTGCGCACAATGTCCCAGAACGAAACCTATCTTGATAAACAATTCCGGAAAATCCGGGAACTGGCCGGCGATATGGACGAGCGTCAGGTAAAACTCTGGTGCCTGCTGAGTCTCTGCCGCACAAATCAGTGTTTTCTGATACTGTCGAAGATGGATGCGTGCAGCGGCCTGGCAGATTTTGGCGAAATTCTCGACGCCATGCATGACCACCTGTATTCCGGGCGCCGGCATCCCGGGCACCTGTATGAAGCAAAGATTTTTCAGAAATTTATCCCTGTGCTCACGGCGGCGCTCGACGTATGTTCCAGTATGTACTGGGATGAAAAAAAGCAGGATCTTTTTGATCTGCCCGCCGGAGAGGATCTGAGCCGGACCGAACTGGAAGACGGCTTTTCCCCGCATATGTTTTTTGATCTGATCATCGGCATCACGGAATACCTCGCGCATTTCCCCCATCTGGATAATCTGGGTGAAAAGCGGAACGACTGCTGTGCCGGTCTCATCCTGGGAGCTGTATTTGAGCCGTATTTTTTCATGAAATATGACACGGAAGACCTGGAAACCGTCAAAGAAGCCACTGTGGAAGTCCAGCGCGTCTGGAATGATTACCATTTTATCCTTTCTCACCCAAAACCGTCCGAAGTCGGGCGCCGCCTGCAGGAATACCGCCAGATCTGCATCTGGAAACAGCGGCGTCTGCATCATCAGGAGAATACCAGGGCTGTTATCAACCGCATGAACAGGGCAATCGGTCATATGGAAGCCGTCCGGACCATGATCGAAAACGGACGGGACAGCAGCGAGGTTCTGACCCAGATCGCAGCGGTCCGCTCCGCCATCAGCAATATCGGCAAAATCATCCTGGAAGACCATATCAGCCACTGCGTTATGGACGCGGTGGAAACCGGCGATGAGCAGGTTCTCGAGAACCTCAACGACGCGATCAGCCGCTTTGTCCGGTGAAAAATACGGCTTTTCCGGGCTCTCTGCCCGCGGCGGTCAGCTTCCGCGGCACGCTTCCCTGATACAAAAAGAGGGCTTTTCAGCCCTCCTGCTCCGGCAGGCCGCCCTGTCTCCAGCAGCACACACGGTTCTTACCCGTGCGCTTCGCCTCGTACAGCGCTTTGTCCGCCCGCTCAAAAAATGCACTTGCCGTCTGGTATTTCTGATTGTGTTCTGCAACCCCCAGACTGAGTGTAAAATGCAGTGTCTCGCCCTCCTCCGTCGTAAAATCAGTGTTCTCAAATCTCTGCCGGATACGCTCCGCATGCTCCGCCGCGTCGCGGAGATTCCTTCCCGGAAGAATCACGGAAAACTCTTCCCCTCCATAGCGCGCACACACATCACGCCTGTCGCAGACCTTCCTGAGCACCTCGGACACCTGCCGGATTACCTCATCCCCGAAAGCATGCCCGTATGTATCGTTCACCTTTTTAAAATTATCTATATCGGCCACAATAATTGAAAACTTCTCTTTTGTGCCCTCAAACTGCTGCATCTGCTCATCCAGCACCTCATAAAATGCTTCGTGGTTCAGAAGCTGCGTCAGCGAATCCCGACTCCCCTGTTCGCTGAGCATATTAGTAGTCTTCATCACCTCGAGCTCAAAGCGAACCATCGCATAAAACAGGAGCAGGAGCACTACTCCGCTCACTACCAGCTGTGACTCGTAATCCCACACGGTAAATGCTTCCCCGATCCTCCATTCGCCAACTTCAACCACCGACCCGTGCACCTGGTTGTCTTTGTTAAAATACGGAACATGAATGAGCTCCCCGTAGATCAGAATCAGAAAACTGATGACGACCTGAATATATACCAGTCTTTTCTTTTTATATACAGGTGCTATTATGATGGGAAAGAATACCACCACCATCATATACGACAGATTCCCGAAACTGCAGAGACAGATTCCTGAATACAGATTCAGGAATATAATCGTAATAACTGCCACCTCTGTGTTTGCGTAACGCCCTGCCAGCCTGTTCAGGAAAAACTTAAGACACAGAATGACTGCCAGGAGTCCTGCCATTGGAATTCCCACGTAGGCCATAAAATATTCCATCCGGCTCATATGCTCCGACGGACTGAACACAAACAGCAGTATAACCTGTACCAGCAGCGTCCAGCCAAATATATCATACAATGGATAAAGCGTCACCCTTTTCCATTCCATAAGCTCCGATTCCCGGATCCTGCGTTTCTTTCTCTTCCCCACACTTTCCGGAGAACTACTTTTCGTGTGCATATTTCCCTCACTTCCTCAGATGCCGCCTGCGGCAGCTTCATAATACTTTTTGAACAATTTTACCAGCACTTTTATTTATTATATACCCCATTTCCGGCAGTTTCAAGATCGCCTTACATTTTTTGTGTCAACCCACAAAAACCCCTCTTGTAAAATCCGAAAACTTCTGTAAAATGGAACTTAAACATAAATCAAATCTGCTTCATTTTAAGAAAGGAAAAACATGTTTCTGATAGTAGGGCTTGGCAATCCCGGCCGGAAATACGAACATACCCGGCACAATGCAGGTTTTGACGCCGTGGATGCCATCGCAAAAAAATACAGGATCGATATCAGCACCAGAAAGCACAAATGCCTTTTCGGAAAAGGCATCATCGGACAAACCAGCGTAATTCTTGCAAAGCCGCAGACTTTTATGAATCTGAGCGGGGAGTGCGTGGCAGAACTGCTTCATTATTATAAAGCAGATCCGGAGACGGAGCTGCTCGTCATTTTTGACGACATCAGCCTGGAACCCGGCCGGATCCGGATCCGGAAAAAAGGAAGCGCCGGCGGACACAACGGTATCCGGAACATTATCTCACTGACTGGAACGGATGTTTTTCAACGTATCAAAATCGGCGTCGGCGAAAAACCGGCTGGCTGGGACCTGGCGGATTATGTGCTCAGCCGTTTTGACGCGGAAGACCGCAAAAGCGTTGACGAAGCCATCGGACGGGCCGTGGAAGCCGCGGAGGCGATTCTGCGCCAGGAGACAGATCAGGCGATGAACCAGTTTAACTGAGAGGGAGGTATGTGTGAACACGTTTACCCGGTCCCTTCCGGGGCTCAAAGAATTTGAAAATCTTATGGCTGCGCTGCCGGATCTCACGGGAACGATCCAGGTATCGGGCTGTATTGACGCGGCAAAGCCGCACATGATATACAATATCAGCGGCAGGAACACCAGCAGGCTGATCGTCACATTCCAGGAACAGCGGGCGAGGGAGTTATGCGAAGAGTACCGATTTTTTGACCGCCGCGCGGTCTGTTATCCCGCAAAAGATATTCTGTTTTATCAGTCAGACATCCGCGGAAATGTTCTGACGGCGGAGCGCATCGGCGCCCTCAGGCTTCTGGCGGAAGAAAAAGAGTGTACTATTTTCACTACATTTGACGCCCTTATGAACCCGATGCCGACCCCCGAGACCTTTATCCAGGCGGTCATGAAAATCTCCTCCGGCGATATCGTGAATCCTGTTCATCTGGCAGAGCACCTGACAGAACTCGGCTATGAAAAGAATTACCAGGTCAGTACACGCGGGGAGTTTTCCGTCCGCGGCGGAATCATAGATATTTTTCCGCTGACAGAGGAAAACCCGTTCCGGATCGAGCTCTGGGACGACGAGGTCGATTCCATCCGCTCTTTCGACGCGGAAAGCCAGCGCTCCATCGAAAATCTTCAGGAAATTCACATTTATCCGGCCTGTGAGCTGGTGCTGACAAAAAAAGACCGGAAGGCCGGAATCGCGCGCATTCTGAAGGAAGCGGAGCACGTCTCTGAAAAACTCCGCAAAGAGATGAAAACAGAGGAGGCTTACCGCGTCAGGGCGGCGGCGGACCAGATCGCGGAGGAAGCCGGCGAGCTCAATATAAGTGCCGGACTTGATGCCTGGCTCTCCTATTTTTGCGAAGAGCGCGTCTCTCTGCTCGACTATTTCGACCGCTCCCGCACACTGATTTTCCTTGATGAAGCCGCCCGTGGCATTGAGCGTGGAAACGCCACGGAAACGGAATTTTCCGAGAGCATGAAGCAGCGCCTGGAAAAAGGATACATCCTGCCCGGACAGATGCGGGAGCTTATTTCCTGCAAAGAAACTCTGGCAAAACTCTGTGCCTGCAGGTGTATCTCACTCGCGGCGCTCGACCTGAAAAACAGCCAGCTGAACATCCGGGAGCGGATTCATTTTGACCTGAAAACCGTCAATCCCTACAATAACAGCTTTGAACTGCTGGTAAAAGATCTGACGCGCTACAAAAAGAACGGATACCAGGTCATTCTGCTCTCCGGTTCCAGAACAAGGGCGAAGCGTCTGGCCGAAGACCTGATGGCGGAAGGGCTGAATGCCTTCTACAGCGAGGATTTTGACCACGAAGTAAAACCGGGCGAGATTATGACCGGCTACGGAAAAATAAGACGCGGCTATGAATATCCGATGCTGAAATTCGTCGTGATTTCCGAGAGCGATATCTTTGGCGGGGAAAAAAAGAAAAAGAAGCGCCGCCACACTTACGAGGGCGAAAAAATCGCCAGTTTTACCGACCTCTCGGTCGGCGATTACGTCGTCCATGAAAATCACGGGCTGGGAATCTACCGCGGCATCGAAAAAATTGAGGTCGATAAAACAATTAAGGACTATATCAAGATCGAGTATGCCGGCGGCGGCAATCTCTATATCCTGGCAACCCAGCTTGAGCTGATACAGAAATTTGCCGGTTCCGACGCCAGAAAGCCCAGACTCAATAAACTCGGCGGACAGGACTGGAGCAGAACCAGGGCAAAAGTCAGGGGCGCGGTAAAAGCCGTCGCACAGGATCTGGTGGCTCTGTATGCAGCGCGGCAGCGGGAAACAGGCTTTGCCTTCAGCCCTGATACCGTCTGGCAGCGCGAATTTGAGGAAATATTCCCGTTTGAGGAGACGGAAGATCAGGAACTCGCGATCGCGGCGACGAAAGCAGATATGGAAAGTCCCCGGATCATGGACCGCCTGATCTGCGGGGATGTGGGCTATGGCAAGACGGAAATCGCCATCCGAGCTGCATTTAAGGCGGTACAGGACAGCAGGCAGGTAGCTTTTTTAGCGCCAACCACCATTCTCGCGCAGCAGCACTACAATAATTTCGTGCAGCGCATGAAAGATTTTCCGGTAAATATCGGTCTTCTCTGCCGCTTCCGCAGCGCCGCGGAGCAGAAAAAAACGATCGGGGCGCTGAAAGCCGGACAGCTGGATATCGTGATCGGCACACACCGTCTGCTGTCAAAAGACGTTGTCTACAAAAACCTCGGGCTTCTGGTAATCGATGAGGAACAGCGCTTCGGGGTCGCACACAAAGAAAAAATCAAACAGCTGAAAACAAACATCGATGTTCTGACTCTCACCGCAACGCCGATTCCGCGCACCCTCCATATGAGCCTCATCGGAATCCGTGACATGAGTGTTCTGGAGGAGCCGCCGATGGACCGCCTCCCCATCCAGACCTATGTGATGGAATACAACGAGGAGCTGGTGCGGGAAGCCATCTCAAGGGAGCTCTCCCGCGGCGGGCAGGCCTATTACGTTTACAACCGGGTCCGCGAGATCGGGGACGTCGCGGCAAAGGTCGCGGAGCTGGTTCCGGAAGCCGTCGTTGCATTCGCCCACGGACAGATGCGGGAGACGGAGCTTGAAAATATCATGTACCGCTTTATCAACGGGGAGATTGATGTTCTTGTCTCCACAACGATCATCGAGACCGGACTTGACATTTCCAATGTCAATACAATGATTATCCACGACGCGGACAATATGGGACTCTCCCAGCTCTACCAGCTCAGAGGCCGCGTGGGGCGTTCCAGCCGCACCGCTTACGCGTTTCTGATGTACCGGCGCGATAAGATGTTAAAAGAAATTGCAGAAAAGCGTCTGGCGGCCATCCGTGAGTACACAGAGCTCGGCAGCGGCTTTAAAATCGCAATGCGGGACCTGGAAATCCGGGGCGCAGGCAACCTGCTCGGGGCGGAACAGCACGGACACATGGAGGCTGTCGGCTACGATCTCTACTGCAAAATGCTCAACGAGGCGGTAAAAGAGGCAAAAGGCATCACCGCGGATGAACAGTTTGACACGTCAATCGACATTGAGATTGACGCCTATATCCCGATGGGCTACATTCCCAACGAGTTTCAGAAGCTGGATATCTACAAGCGCATCGCCGGAATTACCTCGGATGAGGAGGCGGCGGAAATGACAGATGAACTGACCGACCGTTTCGGCGATCTTCCGAAATCCGTCGAAAATCTGCTTTTTATTGCAAAAGTCAAGTCGCTGGCTCATCAGGTGTATGTCACGGATGTCTGCCAGAAAGGAGACACCCTGAAATTTACGCTCTACGAAAAAGCCCGGATTGACGCGGCTAAAATCCAGCCCTTCCTGCTCTCTTACGGCCCGCGGCTGAAATTTACCGCAGACGCAAAAGCGCCGTATTTTACCCTCCTGCTGAAATCGCCCGGTTCCGGCAGGAAACTCCCGTCACAGCGGACTGCGGAGATTCCCGGAATTCTGGAATCATTCCTGCGGTCGGTACGGGATCTGCTGCTGCCACAGCAGCCGTGAACACAGAACACAACGCAAAAGAGGAGAAAGCCATGGATAAACGGGAACTGGCAAAAAAAATCATACAAAAACTAAAAGAAGCATATCCCGACGCCGGATGCACGCTTGACTATGACGATGCCTGGAAGCTTCTGGTCAGTGTCCGTCTCGCCGCGCAGTGCACGGACGCCCGTGTCAACGTAATCGTCCCGGAGCTCTATAAAAAGTTTCCGGACGTGAATGCGCTTGCGGCGGCGGACCCCGGTGAAATCGAGGAGATCGTAAAACCCTGCGGGCTCGGGCACAGCAAGGCCCGGGACATCAGCGCCTGCATGAAGCTTCTGCGCGACCGGTACGGCGGAAAAGTTCCCGACAGTTTCGACGAACTCTTAAAACTCCCCGGCGTCGGCCGCAAAAGCGCGAACCTGGTGATGGGGGACGTCTTCGGTAAGCCCGCTATCGTCACGGACACGCACTGCATCCGCCTGGTCAACCGCATGGGGCTTGTGGATGGTATAAAAGAGCCGAAAAAGGTCGAGATGGCGCTCTGGAAAATCATTCCGCCGGAAGAGGGAAATGATTTCTGCCACCGCCTGGTGGAACACGGCAGGGACATCTGCACCGCCAGAACACAGCCTCACTGCGACCGCTGCTGCATCAGGGAACTCTGCGCCAGGCAGGGAATAGACAGCAAAAAATAAATCAATAAGTTTGATGAATTTCCCCTTGAACAGAAAGATCAGTCATGATAGAATAGAACAAAATATATCAAAAATATCAGTACAGAAATAATGAGATCAGACAGAGGGAGACAAAGAAACGACTATGAACATCGCAGAAAAATATAAAAAGTCCTACTTTATGCCGCCGGAGGTGACATATGACTGGGTAAAAAAAGACAGCATCGAAAGGCCGCCCGTCTGGTGCAGTGTGGACTTAAGAGACGGCAACCAGGCCCTGATCGAACCGATGAGCCTTGAGGAAAAGCTTGAATTCTTCCGGATGCTTGTGGATATCGGTTTTAAGGAAATCGAAGTCGGTTTTCCCGCCGCCTCCGAGACGGAGTACAATTTTATGCGCGCGCTGATCGAGCGGAATATGATCCCCGATGATGTGACGGTGCAGGTGCTCACCCAGGCCAGGGAGCACATTATCCGCAAGACCTTTGAGGCGGTAAAGGGCGCGCCGCACGCCGTCATTCATCTCTATAATTCTACTTCCGTCGCGCAGAGGGAACAGGTGTTTAAGAAGAGCCGCGAAGAGGTGAAACAGCTCGCCGTGGATGGCGCCGCCCTGTTAAAAACACTTGCGGATGAGACGGACGGCAGCTTCACCTTCGAGTACAGCCCGGAGAGCTTTCCGGGAACCGAGGTGGATTACGCCGTGGAGGTCTGCAACGCGGTGCTGGATGTGTGGAAGCCGGATGATACGCACAGGGCGATTATCAATATCCCGACAACGGTACAGATCGCCATGCCGCACGTCTTCGCCTGCCAGATTGAATACATTCACAGGCACTTAAAGTATCGCGAACACGTGATATTAAGCGTACACCCGCACAATGACCGTGGCTGCGGCATAAGCGATGCGGAGTTCGGCGTCCTGGCCGGGGCCGACCGGGTCGAGGGAACGCTGTTCGGCAACGGGGAGAGGACCGGAAATGTCGATATCGTCACTCTCGCGATGAACCTGTTCTGCCACGGCGTCGATCCGGGACTGGACTTCTCGCACATCAGCCCGATCCGCGAAAAGTATGAACAGTTTACCGGTATGCGCGTCTATGAGCGCACGCCGTACGCCGGAGACCTGGTATTCACCGCTTTTTCCGGTTCCCACCAGGACGCAATCTCCAAGGGCATGGCATGGCGGGACGCGGGCAATAGCGGGGAGCGCTGGGATGTGCCCTATCTGCCAATTGACCCCCGGGATGTGGGACGTGAATACGAATCCGACGTCATCCGCATCAACAGCCAGTCGGGCAAAGGCGGCGTGGCCTTCATTTTAAAACAGAACTTTGGCATTGCGCTGCCCGATCAGATGAAAGAGGAAGTCGGATATCTCGTCAAGGGAACTTCCGACCACATGCACCAGGAGCTGTCCCCGCAGGCCATTTACCGTATTTTTGAGGAACATTACATCAACCGCAAGGATATCTTCGCCATAACGGAATGCCACTTCGAGCAGAAGAACGGTATCACGGCCACGGTTACCATCGCGCAGAACGGGGAACAGAGGACTGTCGAGACGGCAGGTAACGGCCGCCTTGACGCCGTCAGCAATGCGATCAAGATGTTTTTCGGCGTCAGCTATGAGCTCTCCGCCTATGAGGAACATGCGATCTCCAGGGGCTCTTCCTCCAGGGCTGCCGCGTTCGTACAGATCACCTGCCAGGGAACAGATTACTGGGGTGTGGGCATTGACGCGGATATCATCACAAGCTCGGTTGCGGCACTTGTCTCCGCGGCCAACAAGCTCACGAAAGATAAGAATATCACAGAGGGACGTGAGGAGCGCATCGTCGATATTATGAACTATATCCAGAGCCATTATGCGGACGTGACACTGGACCTCCTCGCCGAGAACTTCGGCCTCTCCAAACCGTATCTCTCACGCTATATCCGCGAGAAGTCGGGCATGACTTTTCAGGATGCTGTCAAGGCCGCGCGCATGAAACGTGCGCGCAAGATGCTCAAGGAGACAAACCAGACCGTGGAGGCGATCGCGGCCTATGTGGGATACGAAAATGTTGAACATTTTAACCGCCTGTTCCGGAAAGCCTACGAAATGACTCCGGTACAGTTCCGCAGGAAATATCAGTAGGCGGAGGAGTATTATGGATATCGTGACGCATTTAAGCGTTAATTTATTTCCAGTATGCATGCTCGCGATCCTGTATCTGAACAACCAGAAAAAGGGAACAAGGAAAACAGAGACACGACTGTTCCAGCAGCTGATCCTTATGACCGGCGGACTTATCGCCCTGGACGTGGCTGCGGGGTTCCTGGACGAATGGCAGGACCGCACGCCGGTGTTCCTCTTCTGGCTGGTTCATATTTTAAACGCAGTTTTTTCTGCCATGGTTCCATGCCACTGGTTCCTCTACCTGCGCTATCGCATCTACGGAAAGGAGCCGCCGGACAGAATAAACAAAGCACGCCGCATCCTGCAGTATGTATTTGCCGGATACGTGGCATTTACCGCCCTGACGCCATGGACTCACCTGATTTTTTCCATCACGGACGACCGGATATACCGGAGAGAATGTCTCTTTTTTATCCCGGAACTTTTCTCCGGCATCGTTTTTCTGGCCAGCTCGTTTCTGGCATACGCTGCCTTAAAACGGGCCTCCCGCAGCGCATTGCGGCAGGAATACCGGTTTCTGATGCAGTCCGCCCTGTTTCCGCTGGCCGGCATCCTCGCGGACACCATCCGGGCCGACTGGTGCATTACCGCTCCGTGTATGTCCGTCGGGATCCTGTTTCTCTACATTAAAACGCAGAACCAGCAGATCACAACGGACGGACTGACCGGTCTTAACAACCGCAGGGAGTTTGACCGCTATCTGCGCAAAAAAACGGAACAGGACAGGACCGACTGGGGAATCCTGATGATTGATGTGGATGATTTCAAACTGATCAACGACAGACACGGTCATTCTGTCGGCGACGAGGCTCTCTGGGCGACTGCCGGGATTCTGCGGCGCGCAGCCTCAGGGGAGCCTGTCTTCCTGGCCCGGTACGGCGGGGATGAGTTCTCGGTAATTGGCGAATGGGAGACGCCGGAAGACGCCCGGCACATGATGCAGCGTATTCACAGTGAGGCTGAACTCTTCCGGCAGAGAACAGGCAAACCTTACAGCCTTTCCCTGAGTATCGGCTATGCCATGTGGAGCGAGATAGCAGACCAGACCACCGCAGGTCTGATCGCAAAAGCAGACGAGCGGATGTACCGGCAGAAAACAGACAAAAAAGAAAGCACACGGGCGGCGCGGCTGCACAGGCAGCCGGAACCGGCGATATGCGCAAAAAAGGAGGATTCTGTGTGAGTGCGGCGATATATGTGCAGATCAATATTATACCGATCATAGTACTTATTATTATGCGGCTCAATACGCCAAAAATTTTCACCTATACCTGGCGGAGCCGCGTGCTGCGTTTTATTATCGTGCTGCTTGCCGGCATTATCGTGATCAACATGTGCACCTGGGTTCTGGACGGCAGTATAAAGCCATATGCCTCCGCTCTCCTGTGGTTCACAAATACCCTGTATTCCGGCTCCGTATGTTTTGCCGCATTTCTGTGGTATCTGTACGTGTATGATATGGTTGTCAACGGAGTCGGGCAGACCGGCAGAAAAGCGGCTGTCTGGTCTGTTCCACTGCTTGTGCTGCTTGCGGTCCTCGCATCGAATCCCTGGCACCGGCTGCTGTTTTACATGGACTCTCACAACCACTACGTGCGCGGGCCATACTTTGTGCTTCAGGTGCTGATTCCAGTCGGCTATCTGACCGCCGCTTCCGCGCTGGCCCACCGTCAGATCCGTCTGGAATATCTTCCTGAAAAGAAAAAAGAGTTCCAGATGCTTGCCGCCTTTATTCTGCTGCCGGTCCTCGGCAGTATTCTGCAGCTCGCTTTCTTCGGGACAGACCTTATCTGGCCCTTTACGGCGGCGTCCCTGCTGCTGATCTACACCAATGTCCAGCGTGAGCAGGTCACAAGGGACAGCCTGACAGGCTTAAACAACCGGAGGCGCCTGGACCAGTACCTGCAGATTATGGATGAACGCCTGGAGGATAAGGAGAACTGGTACTTTATCCTGATGGATATCAATAAATTCAAAAGCATCAACGATGCATACGGTCATGTGACCGGAGATGAAGTGCTTCGGGAAGTTTCCGATCGGATCAAAATCGTGTTCGGGGCAGAACAGGCATTTCTCGCAAGATACGGCGGAGACGAATTTGTCATAATTCTCAAAAGCAATACGCCTGAAGAAGCCATGGATACCATCAGACGTCTTCAGGAGTCGGTTGCCGGAATCCGCTGGGGCGGCGGAAAGCCATGGGAAATCACCATCAGCGCCGGCTGTGTAAAATATAATGCTGACAGCATGAAAAGTACAAGGGACGCCGTGGCGCTGGCTGATAAACGGATGTATCAGGAAAAAAAACGCACAAAATAACCGGAGACATGGATTCCTGCCTCTGTATTCCCCGTACCGGAAACGGATATAATAGTACGGTGTGACGATTACAGACAGGAGGATATGACAATGCAGACAGAACAGACTCCCGCCAGACCATTTGGCATGCGGGACAAACTCGGTTATATGTTCGGTGATTTCGGCAATGATTTTACATTCATTTTCGCGAGCTCTTTTCTTATGGTGTTTTACACCAAAGTACTCGGCATCAGCGGCGGAATGGTCGGAACCCTCTTTCTCGTGGCCCGTTTTGCGGACGCCTTCACGGATGTCACAATGGGGAGGATCGTCGATTCCGCGAAGCCCGCGGGGGACGGAAAATTCCGCTGCTGGATCCGCCGGATGTGCGGCCCGGTGGCGCTTTCCAGTTTTCTTATGTACCAGAGCGCTCTGGCAGATGCCGCCATGTGGGTGAAGATTATCTATATGTATGGAACCTATCTGCTGTGGGGAAGCATTTTCTACACCTCAATCAACATCCCCTACGGTTCCATGGCATCGGCGATCACGGCAGATCCCGGAGAGCGGACAGCCCTCTCAACCTTCCGCTCCATCGGTGCAACGCTGGCGGGGCTCTTTATCGGTGTCGGCACGCCGCTGTTTATTTATACCACTGACGCCGACGGCAACCAGATCGTGCGCGGAGGCGGGGCTTTTACGATTGTAGCGGGGCTCTTTTCGCTTCTGGCCGTTATCTGCTACCTGCTCTGTTACCGGCTGACCACTGAGCGCGTGCACGTGGAAAAGGCGGCGGGCGGCAGACGTATCACTCTGGCCGAAACACTGGCGGCCGTATTTCAGAGCCGTGCTCTGCTCGGGATCATCGGCGCGGCAATCTTCCTGCTGCTCAGCCAGCTTCTGATCAGCTCCATGAACAATTTCGTTTATCCGGAATATTTTAAAAGCGCGGAGGGAATCTCCCTTTTTACAATGATCTCCACGGCTGTGATGCTGTTTATTGTCGCGCCCATAAGCGTTCCCCTTTCCAGAAAGGTGGGGAAAAAAGAAGGTTCCGTGGCCGGAATGCTTCTCGCCGGCTGTTCCTATGCCCTGATGTATTTTCTCCACATTAAAAATCTGTGGGCTTTTCTGCTTCTGTCCGCAGTCGGCTATCTGGGGCTGGGATTTTTTAATACCGTTATCTGGGCCAATATCACAGACGTTATCGACGATCAGGAAGTGCGGACCGGACAGCGCGAGGACGGCACCGTCTACGCAGTCTATTCTTTCGCGCGCAAAGCCGGACAGGCACTCGCCGGCGGTGTCGGGGGATGGGCCCTGGATATCATCGGATATGAACCCGCGTCGGCCGTTCAGACGGATGCGGTCATCGAAGGCCTGTTCGCAACAGCGACACTTGTTCCGGCCGCCGGTTTTTTTATCGTCGCCTTACTGCTCTGGTTTGTCTATCCGCTGAACCGGCAGAAAGTGGCGGAGAATGTCTCTATCCTGAAAGAACGGCGTGCGCAGGCCGGTTAATGTATCCGGCATGTAAAAACCACAGGGTCTGAAAAGAGAAAGGGGGGGATGTGAAAAATGCCCGGAATCAGAAAACAAAAAAAACTGCTCTGGTTTATGACAGCGCTTATATGCCTGTCACTTGTGCAGTCCGCCCCCCTGGCGGAACAGGCTGCATGTGATTTTGCCGCCTCCGGCGTCCGCTGCCAGCAGTTTACCGCTCCGCTGCAGAATACGGCGCAGGATTACCGGCCGCCCGAGAATACTGTGAAGGTTCTTTTCAGTCGTCTGCTCCGCGGGGAAATGGCGCAGCGGGAGACTCTCCTTCCGGCGCTTTCCACGCTGCCGCTCCCGCGCATCGCCGCGCGGGAAATCCTGCGCCATTCCGATAGTCCGGGGATCACCCTTTGGCGGAACCTTTTCTATATTCACCGGAAAGACGGCAAAAAAGAAGGCTCTTCTGTGCATAAGAGAAACCATGCATAATTATCCGCATCGCACAGGAGGCGTTTTTCATGAAAAAAAACAGAACGACAGACAGAGCAAGACTTCTGCTGATCGACGAAGATGAGAATATCTCTTATCTGCTCCGCAAAACAATGGAACGGGATAAATACCGCATTTACAGTGCCAAATCCGGCAGGGAAGGTATGGAAACGGGCACCAGTATCTGTCCGGATCTGATTCTGATGGATACCGATCTGCATGATCTGGACGGGTTCGGACTGATCCGGTGGTTCCGCGGCTGGACAGACTGCCCTCTGCTCGTGATCTCCGCGCAGAACAGCTACAGCGACAAGGTCCGGGCTCTCTACGACGGCGCCGACGACTATATCGTCAAACCGTTTCACGAGGAGGAACTGGCGGCGCGCATCTACACCGCCTTAAGGCGCAGAACCTTAAACCACCCGAATACCTGCTATCAGTCAGGCGCGCTGAAAATTGATTTCGACAGACGCCAGGTCATACTCTCCGGCCGGGAAGTCCATTTTTCTCCAGTGGAATACCGGATTCTGGAATGCCTTGCCTCGAATTCCGGCGCCGTCGTTACATATCAGATGCTGCTCGAAAAAATCTGGGGACCGTACGCGGGCAGCGGCAGCCGCATTCTGCGCGTAAACATGACAAATATCCGCAAAAAGCTCGGGAGGGCTCCGGCAGAGCCGGAATATATCATCACAATTCCGCGGGTCGGTTACCGCATGCCGGAAAGCCAGGCTCTGATGATCTGACCGCGTGCAGGCTGAAAGCATTTAATGCCACGCACGTTCCGATTCCGGATTCTCCGTTTTATGGTCTGAATCTTTCCTTCGGGAATATGTGTCATATATCCCATAGATAAAGCCGCCGATCACAACAATGGCCCCAAGAAACGCTATGATATATTCGACTGTACTCATAATCTGTTCTCCTTTCATCTGTGAGGGAATGTTCCGGAAATGAGTATAACAAAAAATCAAAAAACGCAGGAGATTCTCCTGCGTTTTTTAATTTTTTGCAAATGGCACGGCAAAAGTTTTAGCACTTTTTTTATGCCCGTCCAAAGGGGCAGTATGCCGCAATCGCTCCGGATATCCGCTGCCCCTGCAATAACACTGTACATTCTCCCCCGGAAATGCTATTCTTAAAAAAAAATATTTTACCCGTACGGAGGCAGTATGAATACAAGAACTATCCTGAAAAACAAATATTATCTCTACCTGACCGAATTTTTTGCGGGCATGTCCGTCATGGCCGTCGAGCTCGGCGCCAGCCGTCTTCTCGCTCCCTATTTCAGTTCCTCCCAGATCGTGTGGACCATTATAATCGGCACCATCATGATCGCGATGGCTCTCGGCAATATCTGGGGCGGCCGGCGCGCGGACAAAAATCCGGACCCTGACCGGCTTTACCTGCGTCTTCTTATCGCTGCAGTCTGGATCGCAGCCATCCCCTTTGCCGGAAAATACATTATTCTCGGCGTTTCCGCGCTGCTGGTGCTCACCATCAGCAACAGTTTCCTGATACTGGCCGCATTCTGCTCCTGTATGCTGGTCTTCGTGTTTCCACTGTTTCTGCTCGGCACGGTGACGCCGTCCCTGGCAAAATATACCGTGGACAGCCTTTCCGACAACGGAAAAATCGTGGGAACCCTTGGGGCCTTCAACACAGTGGGGAGTATTCTCGGGACCTTTCTTCCCACCTTTGTCACAATCCCGGCAGTCGGTACCTCCGTCACTTTTCTGATTTTTTCCGGAATCCTTCTTCTGCTCGGTATCGTCTATTTTCTCAGCAGCCGTACAGGCAGACGTGCCTGCGTTGTCTCCGCGGCCCTCTTCGTCGTCTGCAGTCTGGCGGGCCGCACAGGCAGTTTTGCGTTCTGGGAGAAGGATCTTGTCTATGAGGGTGAATCAATTTACAATTATCTGCAGGTCCGGGAAACAGACCGCAGCGTGATTCTCTCCACCAATGTTCTCTTCGGCGTGCAGTCCATCATGACAAAAGACGATTCCCTGACCGGTATGTACTATGATTACGCGCTGGCCGCTCCGCTCATGGCCGGCGTCCCGGAAAAAAATGCGGCAGAAATCCTTGTACTCGGCATGGGAACCGGGACCTACGCGAAGCAGTGTATAAAATATTTTGACAATGCGACCGTGGAAGGCGTGGAAATTGACCGCAGAATCACAGATCTTGCTCTGAAATATTTTGCGCTCCCGGACTCCGTGCAGGTGACGACTTACGACGGAAGAGCCTATCTGCAGGCATCCGGAAGGAAATATGACGTGATCATGGTGGACGCCTATCAGGATATCACGATCCCGTTCCAGATGTCCTCGGTGGAATTCTTTTCGCTTGTCAGAGACCATCTGAAAGATGACGGCATTATGGTCGTGAATATGAATATGAAATCTGACGGGGAAGACGGCATCAACTCCTGGCTCTCCAACACAATTACAAACGTATTTGAGTATGCCTGGACAGTCGATGTTCCGAATGCGACAAACCGGGAGCTCTTTGCCTCCCGGGACGCCGGCGCTCCGGACCGCCTCGCAGAATACACCGCACTGTCGGGGGACGCCGCGCTGACCCGGATCCTCACGGATGTACACAGCAGTCTGACTGCCTGCGGGAGCGGCGGACGCGTCCTCACCGACGACAGAGCCCCGGTGGAGGTACTGGGCATGCACGTCATCGATCAGCTGATACGCGATGAAATCGGCTATTACAGGGATCTCTTCCGGCGACAGGGTATCCGGGGCCTTCTGCATGCCGCAGGATAACGGAAGGCTTCCGGAATCACTGGCATAAACAGAGAATTTTTTCCGGAAATAAACACGGTTTTTGTGGAAATTCCCCAGCATTTCCTGTATAATGATTCTATCAAAGTAGATAGGAAGTATTATTATGAAGCAAAGCAAATTTTTACTTTTCGGCATCCGCAACAAAATCATGGTCTGCTTTCTGGTACCGATTCTGTGCATGATTATTCTCGGGATTCTCTCCTACCGGAAAGCGGCAGAGGGCATGAGCGCCGCCTTTCGCGAGTCCGCCCGTCAGACCGTTGAGATGGCGGCGGACTATATTGACATGAGTAATTCCTACATAGAGGCGGAGGCGCTCAAATATGTCGTGGACGCTGACCTGGGCAGATATTTTATGGGTCTCTACCAGGATGACATCTCCAAAAAGCTGACCCTGATCGACTCCACACGGACCAGAATACTCGCCTCCCAGATCGGCAATCCCTTTATCAGCCATATTCATCTGGTGCCGGGGAGCAGTATGCAGATGATCAGCACCAAAGGCGGCACATCCACCTACGGCGTGTATGAGGAGTACATGAAAGAGATGGAGGAGAGCGGCGGAGACGGCACATCCGTCGCCAAATGGACCGATCACCATACGGTTCTGGATGAAGCCCTGAACCTGGATCCGGAAGACTCCATCCTCTCCTGCCAGCTTTCCGCCAAAAACAGCAAAGCGCTGATCGTCGTCGATGTAAAAGCAGACGCGATTCAGGAATTTCTGAACGGACTCGATTTCGGCGCGGGCAGCATCGTGGGATTTATCACCAGAAGCGGCAGGGAACTCGTCGCGGAAAAGACGGCGGAGGGGGCCTCTTCAGGCCTTCCGGAGGGGGAGCCGGTATTTGCCGGACAGGCGTTCTTCCCGGCTGACGCGGAGAGCGGATCCGGGGAAGTGGACTTTCTCGGAAAGCGCTACCTTTTCTTCCACAACACAAGCGAAAGCACCGGCGCGGTGCTCTGCGCGCTGGTACCGATGGAAATCGTCACCGCACAGGCGGAAACCATCAAGCAGATCACCTTTCTGGGCGTCATTATCTGCAGTATTATCGCTGTTTTCATCGGTATGGGCATCACGCTTGGCATACGCCGTAATATGAAGCGCATTTCCGGCAGCCTGGAAGTGGTCGCCGGCGGCAACCTGGCCACGCAGGTATATGTAAAGGGCCGTGATGAATTCCGTGGCCTTGCGTCCGCGGCGAACAATATGATCGCCAACAATAAAAAGCTTGTCCGCAAGGTCAGCCAGGCCACGGATAAGCTCGAGATTTCCGCCGGAGAGGTGACGGAAAGTTCCGGGGTGATTCACGAATATTCACGAGATATCGCGCAGGCCATCAGCGAGATCAATGACGGAATGGAACAGCAGTCCGTCCACGCGCAGGAATGCGTGCGCAGGACAGATACCCTTTCGGAGGAAATCCGGGAAGTCAGCCGCGTCGCACAGAGTGTCGAGGCGCTGGTGACAGATTCAGAAAAAATGATACACCGCGGTATGGAGCTGGTGCGCCTTCTGGGCGAGCGGGCGAGCGAGACAACGGCTGTGACTGCCAGAGTGGAGGAGAGCATCGAGGAGCTGAAAAAAGAGTCCGAGATCATCAACCAGTTTGTCGCCACCATCACCGATATCTCTGAACAGACGAATCTCCTGTCCCTGAACGCCTCGATTGAGGCGGCAAGAGCCGGAGAGGCAGGGCGCGGATTCGCGGTGGTAGCCGAGGAAATCCGCAAGCTGGCGGATAATTCCGCACAGGCGGCCGGGGAGATCCGCAACAACGTCGAGCATATCAGTTCCCAGACAGGTGTCAGTGTGAACAATGCAAAACAGGCAGGTTCCATGGTTGCCCTGCAGACGGAAGCCGTGAAGGAAGTGACGGAAGTCTTCCAGAGCATGAACGCATCGATGGAAGCCCTCTTTGACGGCCTCAAAGAGATCCTGGTCAGCACGGAACGTGCCGACCGGGAGCGTGAGGACACACTCGAAGCTGTGCGCAATATTTCACTCATTATCGAACAGACCGCGTCGAGCGCGTCAGTGGTAAAAAATGTCGCGGAAAATCTCCAGCAGAACGTGGAGAGTCTGAACGGAACCGCCGAAAATCTCGGGGACAATATGAACGGTTTAAAGTCGGAAATCTCCGTCTTCAAAACAGAATAAAAACATCCCCTTCACCTGTCTGGGTGAAGGGGATGTTTTTTCTATGTACAGGCGCTTTTTACCGCACCCGGGATAAGGATCCGCACCCGGCCGGTCAGAGGCAGCTGTTCTCCAGAAGCCAGAAAGTCTCTCTCTGCTTTCCGTCATAACCTTCAGACGGATAAATGCGAAGCGTAAGCACTGTACCGTCCTTCTTCCGATAGCGGCACTCCGGAACTTTCCCGTCGAGCAGCTCCCGCTCGATCGTCCCGTAATCCAGGAAAGCCCGCAGCCTCTCTCTGTCCCCGGGGGACACATAAGCATCAATGTACTGTTCCATGGACCCGCTGAACCGGTAATGATTCTGTTCCAGATATTCCATAAAACACGGCGTCTTGCAGAGCGCTCTTGTCTGGTCCGTGGAAAAATCCACAACATAGGCCCCCGCAAAATAACTCGATATAATGGAAAGGAATGTATCGGCGTCCTTCTTCTCCAGCAGAATCTGTTCCAGCTTCTGATTCATCTGCCTTGCCTTGGATACGTCCCCCTTTTCCTGATAGTAACGCTGCTTTTCACTGTACATCTCCCTCTCCGCACCGGATATCACGGCTGCGACAGGTTCCGCCCCTTCTCTCCACGCCTGCCCGATGGAGACGTGATACGTTCTGCTCTCCAGCACTTCCTGAAACCTTCTGACGCGCTCTTCCACCGCGTCGGGCGGGCAGCCGCAGCAGAATGCCACAAACTCGTCTCCGCCGATGCGGTAGGTATCATCATCGCCGAATGTCGTCCGCAGCGCATTGCTGACATACATCAGCATTTCATCCCCGGCCGCATGGCCCAGATGGTTGTTCAGTTCATGCAGTCCGTTGGCATCTACGTACAGGCAGCAGAGGGCCGTATTTTCCAGCTCATCATATCTTTTCAGCGAATGCTCGTAACAGTTCCTGTTTTTCAGACCTGTCAGGGCGTCCAGCATGCCCATCTCATGTATCAGACGGTAATAGCTTATATTGGTCAGGGCCATCTGAAAATCCCTTGCGACACACTCAAGAGGTTCCGCGCCCGTCCAGCGGTGCTTTAAATTGATGCCGCCCAGCACACAGGTAATTCTTCCGTTAGAATCCAGTACAGGCACGAGCATCAGGCTTCCGATGGACTGCCGCGCCAGCACGCCGCGCTCCTTCTCATCCAGCATATCACGCCGGTCGGCGGGATAGATCAGACTGCTCTTTCCTTCCTGAAGGCGCCCCGTAATCTGCGGGAGAATACGGCGGAACTCGTTCATTTTGGGAAGATTTTTGTATTCCCGCTCCGGTTCCGGCCATATATAAAGTTCCTGAACGGTGTTTCCGCTGAAATGAAACAGAAAAGCCGTCTCGGCAGTCAGATTTTCCGCAACCTTCCGCAGCGCGCTGGTAATCAGCGAGGGCATTCTGTGTGCATCAAACAGAGTCTGCTGGACATCATACATATAAAGCGTCTGCGCGAGCTGATGCTCCTGCTGTGCCGTCCGTTTGCGCACTCTTGTCAGTACCCCTGTGAAATACACCAGAAGCACGGCAAGCTCAGCCACGCCGATCCCGTGGAGCACCCTCCGTGTGTGTACGGCCTGCTCATAGGCGGCGTTCTCCTCCTCCGTGAGAGCACCCTCCCCGGTTCCGTCATCGTGATGACCGGGAGAAATGCGGTTCACCAGAACAGTACTTGCAATCAGACAGCCTGTGATAATCAGTACAAGTACAAGCGAGGACAAAATATTTCTGTCAGGTGACTTTCTGATTTTCATAGCGTAACCATCCTTTTACGTATTTCTCTCTATTCTAACGCCTTGAGGAAGATTTTACAAGGAGGAATCGGCACGCCTCTTGACAATCCGCGTGAAACGTGTATAATATACATGTCCTATCAAATTGCCAGGAAATAGACAGAATGGCAGAAATGGAGGAAATCATGAAAACACCAGTTTATCTGGACAATGCGGCGACAACGCAGGTGAGCCCCGTGGTGCTCGACGCGATGCTGCCTTATTTTACGGAAATATACGGCAACCCGAATGCAGTCTATTCTTTCGCGGGCGAGGGCGCAAAAGCGGTAAGCGGGGCAAGAGCTGCCGTGGCTGAACTCATCGGCGCCAGACCCGAAGAAATATACTTCACTGCCGGCGGCAGCGAATCGGACAACTGGGCGCTCAAAGCCGCGGCGGAGGCATATGCCGGAAAAGGAAAACATATTATCACAAGCGCCATCGAGCATCACGCCGTGCTTCACACCTGTGAATGGCTGGAAAAAAACGGCTGCGAGGTCACTTATCTTGGCGTGGACGGGGAAGGACGCGTCAGCCCGGACGAGCTTGAGGCGGCAATCCGGCCCGACACCATTCTGATCTCCGTCATGGCGGCGAACAATGAGATCGGGACCATCGAACCCTTGCGCGAAATCGGTGCGATCGCACAAAAACACGGCGTTTTATTCCACACGGACGCAGTCCAGGCTTTCGGACATATTCCGCTGGATGTGGATGATCTGAAGATCGACATGCTGAGCGCAAGCGGGCATAAATTAAACGGTCCCAAGGGAGTCGGGATGCTCTACATCCGCAAGGGTGTGAAAATCCGTTCCTTTCTCCACGGAGGCGCACAGGAGCGCAGGCGCCGCGCAGGTACGCTGAATGTCCCTGGAATCGTGGGATTCGGCACAGCCGCGCGTCTCGCCCATGAAACGATGGAAGACCGCAGACGCAGGGAATGTGAGCTCCGCGATCACCTGATCGCGCGCGTGCTAAATGAGATTCCCTATACCCGCCTGAATGGTCCCGCGCAGGAACGCCTTCCCAACAACGCGAATTTCTGTTTTCGTTTTATCGAGGGGGAGAGCCTTCTGATCCGTCTTGACCAGGCAGGTATCTGCGGCTCCAGCGGTTCCGCCTGCACCTCAGGCTCGCTCGATCCCTCCCACGTGCTGCTCGCCATCGGTCTGCCGCACGAAATTGCACACGGCTCACTGCGTCTGACGCTCTCGGAGGCAAACACGCCGGAGGAAATCGACTACACGGTCGATGAACTGAAAAAGATTGTAAGCGGACTGCGGGAGATGTCCCCGCTTTACGAGGATTTTATCAGGGAACAAAAATAAAGTTCCGGGGAGGCTATACATGTACAGTGAAAAAGTAATGGATCATTTTAACAATCCCAGAAACATGGGAGAGATCGAGGACGCCAGCGGTGTCGGAACCGTCGGCAACGCAAAATGCGGGGATATTATGCGCATGTATCTGGATATAGACGACAGCGGCCGGATACAGGATGTAAAGTTTAAGACTTTCGGCTGCGGCGCAGCCGTTGCGACCAGCAGTATGGCCACTGAGCTCGTAAAAGGAAAAACCGTGCAGGAAGCCCTCGCCGTCACCAACAAAGCCGTGATGGAGGCCCTGGACGGTCTGCCGCCGGTAAAAGTTCATTGTTCCCTCCTCGCCGAGGAGGCAATTCATGCGGCGCTGTGGGATTACGCGGAAAAGAACCACATCACAATCGAAGGGCTGTCGCGGCCTGTAAGCGATATCGGCGAAAAAGAAGAGGATGTGGAGGAAGATTATTAAAAGCAATGGCGGCAAAAACGCCTCCGGCCCTGTCTCTGCGGCCGGAGGCGTTTCATTTCAGCCGGCAGATTCATCCTGCCGTATAAATCGCCGTACCCGCCTCTCAGCCGGCAGATTTTTCCTGCAGCTGCAGCGCCACGTATTCCCGCCGTATAAATACACCGTGCTCACCTCAGTTGTCCGCATTTTTCTTATGGTTCCTATTTTCATATATTTGTGTTAGAATATAGAGACAGACGTATCTGCCCGGCGCAATGCCCGCATGAGGAAAGAGAGTGAACGATATATGAATGTACAAAACACAAAACCGGCAAAAGGGGCGGCAAAGCAGCAGACGGAATCCATATTACGTGAAGTCGTAAGCTGGGTGCTGACTTTTGTGATCGCGCTGCTGGTGGCGCTGCTGCTGAAAAATTATGTGATTATCAACGCCGATGTCCCGACCGGCTCCATGGAAAATACGATCATGCCGGGCAACCGGCTGATCGGCAGCCGGCTGGCGTACTTAAAAGACCCGCCAAAGCGGGGCGACGTCGTGATTTTCCGCTATCCGGACAACGAAGAGGAGCTCTATGTCAAGCGCGTGGTCGGTCTGCCCGGCGAGACCGTCACCATCGAGGACGGCAGCATATATATCAATGATTCCGCTACCCCCCTCGCAGAGCCCTATCTCAAGGAGAACTGGTTCGTGGCGACAGGCCCCTTCCGGTTTGAGATACCTGACGACGCATATCTGATGCTGGGCGACAACCGCAATGATTCGTGGGATGCCCGTTACTGGGAAAATACCTATGTGACGTCCGATAAGATTCTGGGCAAAGCCGTTATTATCTACTGGCCGTTCCAGGATTTTGGAAAACTGGACTGAGCATTTAAGGGACAGGAGGAGAATGTATGATAGCGCTTCTCGCAAAATTTTTTATCCGTGAAACGGACGACAGGCGGAAGGTAAGACAGCAGTACGGGATCCTGTGTGGAACTGTCGGGATTTTTCTCAATATCCTGCTGTTTGCAGGAAAGTTTCTGGCGGGCACCATAAGCCATTCGATCGCAATCACCGCCGATGCGTTCAACAATCTCTCAGACGCCGGCTCCTCCTTTGTGACGCTGGTGGGTTTTAAGCTGGCCGGCGCCAGACCGGACCCGGAGCACCCGTTTGGTCATGGCAGAATTGAATACATCTCCGGGCTTGCCGTATCGGCAGCCATCCTTCTGATGGCTTACGAGCTGCTCAAAGACTCCGTCGCAAAAATCATCCATCCGGCGGAAACAGAATTTTCCGGTCTCGCGGTGGTGATTCTCGTGATTTCCATCCTTGTAAAACTATACATGTGTTTTTACAACAACAGTATTGGAAAAAGACTGGACTCCGCGGCCATGCGCGCCACAGCGACGGACAGCCTGAGTGACGTCTGTGCGACGACCGTGGTTCTGATTTCCACGCTGACCGGCCACTACACCGGTCTGCATATTGACGGGTACTGCGGTGCGCTGGTGGGACTTTTTATCCTGTACGCGGGGTTCAGCGCGGCGCGGGAGACCTTAAATCCACTGCTCGGACAGCCGCCGGATGCCGAATTTGTCAGTCAGATCAACCGGATCGTGATGGCACACGACGAAATCTGCGGCATTCACGACCTGATTGTGCATGACTACGG
Source organism: uncultured Roseburia sp. (assembly GCA_947062675.1). Lineage (GTDB taxonomy): Bacteria > Bacillota > Clostridia > Lachnospirales > Lachnospiraceae > Roseburia. The sequence continues at coordinate 25,854 of CAMSQM010000006.1, read as the reverse complement.
TCCGGGGCGACAGATGATCTCTCTCCACGCTGAAGTTCCCTCAGAGGGAAATATTCTTGAAATTCATGACGCCATCGACAATGTGGAAAATGAACTGCGCGCACAGCTCGGATGCGACGCGACCATCCACATGGATCCCATTGTGACCTCAGACGAACATATCCGTGAGCTGCGCAGCACAGTCATTTCCATTATCCGCGGGATCGACGAGGTCATGACAATTCACGATTTCCGCGCCGTCACGGGACCGACCCACACCAGCCTGATCTTTGATGTGATGGTGCCCTACCGGTTCTATATCAGCGACGAGGAACTGGAGCGGATCATTCGCGAAAAAGTAAGGACCCGTCTTGGGAACTGCTATTACGTGGTACTGCGGGTGGACAAGGCATACATAAAATAGTCCGGCATGCTGCTGGCGGAGCGCAGTTCCGCCATATCGCCGAGAATCCTCCCCCGCAGTTCCCCGCTACCCGCAAACGTCTCGTCCGTCAGTTCCAGATATGTCCTCACCCAGAGCTTTTCCTTATTCTCCGCCTCGCAGAAATGGAGCATATTTTCCAGCTCCGTAAAAATTACCGCCCGCGGCACACCGGTCTGAAGAATCTCCTCCACCACCCGGCTGGGCTCTCTGTTTTCTTCCAGACACATCCTCAAAAGCTTCACGGTCAGACGGTTGCTCTCACTCCTGCAGTCTGTCTGGCAGAGCTGTTTTAAATCATTTCCCGAAATGCACCTTTTCAGATCAGTCTTATCGTCAATCAGCCAGGGAATCAGCGCCAGATAGCTGCTCTCCTCCGCCTCATATATCACTTTGTGAATGATATTTCCGATAATCGTTTCAGCTTCCTCCGCGCTGATACATGGCACCCTGTGCCGCCTCCACTTCCGCTCACGCAGCTCTTCCTCTGCAATCCTCTCCACAGGGCCGAAATCCGGACACTGCTCCCAGAAGCGCTTACGGAACTTAGGACTCATAAGCACCGCCAGAATATCTGTCATATGGTACGCGTACAGATTTCTGCGGGACGCCTCCGCGACCATTCTGCCAAAATATTCCGCCGTGCTTTCACTGATATCCGCTATCCGGCGCACACACTCCAGCTGAACGCCCGCCGCAAACAGAAACTGCTGCAGAAAACCGTCGCTGAGCTCTTCTATCCTTTCCACAGGAATAATCCCCTGTTCCGTCAGTTCATCGAAGGCGTCGGATCTGCATCCCACAGACGAATAAAACCTGACATCCGTCTCCCTGAAATACAGTTCCCCGAACTCTCTCCGGACAAATCTGCCCAGATCCTCTTCCCGTCTCCGCCACGCCGCCTGAAACGCTTCCTCCGTCTCCACCTGATCATAAGGTGCATAATATCTCACGAGCGCCCTGTACTTTCCAGTCAGATAATCCTCCCCGCTGTCCGCCAGACTGCACAGCTCCCGGTATTTTTCCAGGGATGGTTCCAGAAGAAACGCGCAGAATTCTGCCAGAAAACCGGCATTCAGCTTCTGCACTTCAGCCTGTATCTCTGTCAGCGTCTCCCGCCGCAGAGCCTGGTCTTTTACCATAATCTCAAAAGAATCTGTCAGGTTCAGAATCATGTTCTGTGATAATGTCCCACGCCCCCAGGGTGTCAGATATCTGCGCAGCAGAGCAATGTCGCACTGCACTCCCAGCGCCTGCCACTTCCATGCGGCACTCACACTCCAGTCCTCACAGTAGAGACACTGCAGGAACAGATTTTTCTTTAGCTCCGCACTCCGCTCCCTCCCTTTCCGGTACAGCAGATATCCCAGTATGCGGCAGGGAAGAAGCTGCCGGACCTCCCCCTGTTCCAGCGCCGTCTCCAGCTTACTTCCGGCATATTCCGCGAGACGGCCCCCGTCTCCCACAAGATTTTCCAGAATCAGGACACAGGCTGCAGTCCGGCGCTCCGGCGGAAGCTGTCCGCAGAGCTGTATGATTTCCTCCTCCAGATTATTTTTCTCATTTTCGTGCATCTTCAGGTACACGTTCAGCGACGACTCCTGAAGCGCCGCATCACGGCAGGCATTCTGCTGCAGATAGCGCAGCAGCCTGTCCCGCCGGACACCTGTGAGCAGGCTGAACTTCTGATAATCCGCATGGCCCGCAAACGCCGCCGCCCCGGACGCAAGCACAATATACTTCTCCTGCTGCTTTCCACGGAAAAGGTCCTCCGTGAGAATATCCAGAGCCAGCCATGAACCGAACAGACACAGATTTTCCGGCGTGTAGTCCTCCTGCAGAAAATTTTCCTTTCCGTTCATCTGCTCACAGAGCGCACCGACCCAGGGCTCCAGACTTTTCCGCTCCCGCTCCATATATCCCAGCGCGAACAGGAGCACGTTCCTCCAGTAAGCGCTGTACGCGATCCGGCGTATATTCTCCATGATTTCCCCGTCGCTTTTCCCTTTTACCAGACAGGTACCGGCAAAAAATTCCTGCACCGACCGGATCTGAAAGCTGTAAAATCCACTGCGGTTTTCGCACAGGAAGCAGATTCTCTGTGTCATTGTCCGCAGAAACTCTTCCGCTTTCCGCTCGCAGTCCGCCTTATCCTCATAAAAATCATCCCTGTTCTCCTCCACATATGTCCGGATCACGCTGCGCAGCTCCTCCAGTGAGATCTCCGCGGCGGCATTTTCCTGCTGCTGCGACCCGCACTGCAGACCCAGACCGGTCAGATAATGAAGCTCCTCCAGCCAGTCCGTATTTTCATTCAGCATCTCCACGATTTCCTTCTGTTTCTCTCTGCTTACAACCGTCTCATAGTATTCCCGGAACAAAGAATAGCGGTCATGCGGGGGTTTTCCGCCGCGTTTTACCAGAATCGCGATAATCGTCACCTGCAGCGGCGTCTTCATGAGTCTGCCCGTGATACTGTCTGAAAGCGCCTCTTTCATAATGCGGACATACTCCTCCCGCCGCACGCTCTGCTCTTCCATCACTGCAAAAAGCTTTTCTACATACCGGCAGCAGTCCTCTTCCGAAAACTCTGCGACCTCCAGATGACGGTACCGCTCCTCGTCAAATTCATGATTATAGCCCTGCGCCCTGGTCGTCGCGATCACCATATAGTCACACGCCAGTTCCCTGAGCTCCATTGCGATAAACAGGTGTATCGCTCTCAGCACTTCCCGCCGGTTTGAGGATTCCGGCACCTCGTCCAGGCCGTCAAAGAAAAAAATCCACGGGATGTTCCGCAGCAGCTCGCGCAGCACGCGCGCCGGGACATTTTCCCCCGCAATTCTTCTGATCCGCTCCCTCATATACTGCAGTACGGAGATATCTTCCATCTCCTCCCTGCGGCTTATCCACGCAGCGTAATCGCGCAGCACCACTTCAAAGGGCAGTCTGACACGGCCCGGCAGGTCTTTTCCGTTTTCTCCGGGACCCCCGGCAAATTCATCCAGCGTCCGCTCTCTGCATCCCATTTTCGAAAGAGTCCGGGCCCGGTAAACCTGCGCCATAAACTGGCAGATCGTGCTCTTGCCCTTCCCCGGCCCGCCGATCAGAACCATATTTTCCTCCCGGTCCGGCTCTTCCCGGTGACCTTTTTTCTGATAGCCAAGTCTGCCGCCGCCCATCTGAAATACATATTCTGCAATCTTAAATGTGTTTCCGCTCTCCCGGTCAAGCACATTCAGATCCACACACACCTTTTCCAGGGAAATCTTCTGCTCCGTTGCCGAACCGGCCTGTTCCATGCGTGTGTACAGTTCCTCCCTGAATTCGCTGTACAGATACTTCTTCAGCCACTGCGCGGGATCAGCGCCCTTCTCCGGCAGCAGCTGCGAGAGCACATCGCCCGGCAGGACCAGACCATAAGCTGTCGCGACGTCGCGGTTGTTGTCCAGCATCGCGCAGATTTCATCGTAACCAAGCAGAATAAAATGCGGAATGATCTTATTCTTCCTTTCCACGTACGCGCACACTTTATCCCTCAGCCCCTTATCCTTTACCGCCGTGAGCACTATATTTGTGTAAAACAGATAATAGTCCGGCCGGTAGGCCTCTTCTTTCTCCTGAAATCCCGCAAGTTCACGGTCGATTTCCCGCGTCAGCCAGGCATAATCGTCCGTTTTCGTCGTGCTGTATTTATATTTTACCTGCCCGATCACACGTCCGCTGACAAGTGTTCCGTCGCCGTCTGCAAACTCCCCCTCATAGACAAATTCTCTCTGTCCGTCCGGTCCACGTCCATACTGCTCACATGCGATCCCGAATTTCTTTTCGTTCAGGCTTCTGACCATATTTTCAAACTGTTCCGCGCCAAGATTCGAAAAATCATAGTTCATACCATTTTCTCCTTCGTGTATAAGCTGTAGAAATTATGCAATTTCCCTCTGCGGTCATCACAAACTTTACGAACCGCTGCCGCCCCTGCATTATATGTGCGTCTCAGATGCCGACGAAATTTCCCATCATCACCAGAAATTCCTCCCGCACCCGTTCCTGCGCAATCAGTTTTTCGAGCTTTTCGATATTGCGTCCGGACAGCCATGCCTTGTGGGCGTTATAATAATGATTCGCGATCTTCCAGAATTTCTCCGGATATGCGAGATAGTAGTACAGATACCGCAGCTCCTGCGCGGATAATCTGCGGACCTTATCGTATGTCCCGATAAAATCCGATCCAAGACCGGTGTTCCAGTTATTTTTTTCAAGCATCTTGCGCATAAAATTGGCGAGATCGCTGACCTGCATCTGGAAGGAAAAGCTGTCAAAATGCGCCACCGACACGCGCTTCCCTGAAAACAGGACATTGTGCTGATTGTAATCCCCGTGACAGAAGCCGGACAGTTTCTCATCCGGCTCCTCGGCCGCAAGAAGGTCCGTCACCTTCTCCGCCTTCTGCGTAAATGCAGCATACTGTCCTGCGAATATCATTTCAAATGCATTTTTCTTCTTTTTGGCGCGTATGTAATTCTTTACTTTATTCAGCTCCCGGTTGTGTTTGCGGTAAAGCGAAAGCAGGGCGTCCGGATCGGCTCTCAGAAATTCCGGCGCGGTTCCCGCATAAGCTGACGCCGCATTGTGAAGTTCCGCAAGCTTTCTGACTGCCGCAAGCATATGATCCCTGTTTCTGGTATCGCACTCCGACCCGGAAACGGTATCCAGCACAATATATTTCACCTCGTCTTCGCCGACTGCGATGGGGCATCCTTCTTTTGTACAGAGTACCGTCTCCACCGACAGTCCCTCATTCTTAAGATGTGCAAGCATATCAGCCAGAAATTCCGCCCGCTGCGCGGAACCCCTGTACTCCTTTAACAGTTTCTGCCCCTGACTGGTATCGCAGATGTAACTTTCCCGTCCTTTGGAGACGGATTTTATTTCCAGCTCATATTGCTCCAGTACCTGTTCCGGTCGATTATACACAAAAATCCCTCCATATGATTCATTTACGGTTTCTCTACCGTGTCTGTTCATCATATGAAAGGGATTTCCAATTCATGACAGGATGTTTTCATTCACCTGAAGTTTGCGGTGGAACTCCGCGAGAAGCTGTTCTTTCTGATTCCGCTCCGGATCTTCCAGGACAATCTCCAGCAGATACCTTAACATATCGCCGAGCTCTTTTCCCGGCTTCATACCGGCCTCTGTCAGGTCCCTGCCGCTGACCGCAAGGTCCTTCACCGTCAGGCACTCCCCGTTGCGCAGTATCTCCCCGTAGCACCGCTCATATTCATCGACATACGCCAGCTTCTCCGCCCTGCGGTAACTGCTCTGCGCCAGAATATCGGCGCGTTTGACGGCAAACAGCCCCGGATACAGATCCGTGCCGATGCGGCTGACCGCGCGCCGGATATTTCTCCCTGTAACAGGCGGATTGTCGTCGTGCCACCGGATCAGGCGGCACACCGCCTCCGTCGTGTCATTATCGCATTTTAACCGTCTGAGAATCACTTCCGCCATCCGGCTTCCCTCCGCGGGATGACCGTAAAAATGATCAGTCCCGTCCGCGTCCGTCACCCGGCAGACCGGCTTGGCCACATCGTGCAACAGCATGGTCAGGCGCAGCACCTTCTCCGCCGGCGCGTGCCCCGCCGCCTCCAGCGCGTGCATCCCCACGCTGTGACAGTGGTGCGGATTGTTCTGCGGCGTCTCCATCATCACATCAAATTCCGGGAGAAAAACGGCGGTAAGCCCTGTCCGGAAGGCAGTGAGAAGCTCTTTCGGGTGATCTGCCACGAGAAGCTTTATCAGCTCCGCCTGAATCCGCTCCGCGCTGACTTTGGCGAGACTTGCCGAGCGCTCTTTCATCGCCGCGATGGTCGCTTCCTCCACGGGAAACCCGAGCTGCGCGGAAAAGCGGACAGCCCGCAGCATCCGGAGCGCATCTTCCGCAAAACGCTCCCCCGCGTTTCCGACACAGCGGATCAGGCCGCTCTCCAGGTCCCTGATCCCGCCGTAGATATCCACAAGCCCTCTCTGATCGTTGTACGCCATCGCGTTAATTGTAAAATCGCGCCGCTTTAAGTCTTCCTCCAGACTTCTCGTAAACTGCACGTTTTTCGGGTGCCTGGAATCCTCGTATTCCCCGTCGACGCGGTATGTCGTCACCTCATACCGTTCACGTCCTGCCATTACGGTGACAGTGCCGTGCCGGATCCCCGTGTCGATCGTGCGGGAAAAAAGCGCTTTCACCTGTCCCGGCTCCGCCGCCGTGGTGATATCCCAGTCCTGCGGCTGTCTCCCGAGAAGCGAATCCCGCACACAGCCGCCGACCGCGAAGGCTTCAAACCCCGCTTCCGCAAGACGGCCGATAATCGCCTTTACCGCCTCCGGCATCCGGATCGTCACACTCAATATGCCTTCCCCCAGTACACAAGCTTATGCGCAGGCTTTCCGCAGCAGACGCACGTCTGTGCAATCTGCTCCTGATCGCCGAACGGCATGCAGCGGGAAGTCACCGTGGTATCTTCCTTGATCTTCAGCTCGCACGCCTCCTCCCCGCACCACATTGCGCGGATAAATCCGGGCTTCTCCGCCGCGGCCTGCCGGAATTCCGCGTAATCATGTGCATCCGAGATATGGGACGCCAGAAAGGCTTTTGCCCGGCCCAGCATGTCCGCCTGCATGGTCTCAAGAATCTCTGCCATTCTGGTATTCAGCTCCGACAGCGGCACCACAATCTTCTCCCTCGTATCGCGCCGCACCACCACGCACTCGCCTTTTTCAATATCTTTCGGCCCCAGCTCCACGCGCACCGGTATACCGCGGATCTCCTGCTCCGCGAACTTCCAGCCGGGCGTTTTTGCCGAGTCGTCAATTTTTACCCGGAACGCCTCCGCAAGCGTATCCCGCACCTTAAGAGCCTGATCAAGGACTCCTTCCTTCTGCTGCTGGATGGGAATTACCATCACCTGGACCGGTGCGATCCGCGGGGGCAGAACCAGGCCGGAATCATCGCCGTGCACCATAATAATTGCGCCAATCAGACGGGTCGAGACTCCCCAGGAAGTCTGATGCACATACTGCAGCCTGTTCTCTTTGTCTGTGTACTGAATCTCAAACGCACGCGCAAACCCGTCGCCGAAATTGTGGCTCGTACCGGACTGCAGTGCCTTTCCGTCATGCATCAGGGCCTCGATCGAGTAAGTCGCCATCGCGCCCGCAAACTTCTCTTTATCCGTCTTGCGGCCCTTCACCATCGGTATCGCCAGAACCTCCTCGCAGAAATCCGCATAGACGTTTAACATCCGCACCGTCCATTCCTCCGCCTCCTCCGCCGTCGCATGGGCGGTGTGCCCTTCCTGCCACAGAAATTCCGAGGAGCGCAGAAACGGCCGCGTGGTTTTCTCCCAGCGCACGACGGAACACCACTGATTATATACCTTCGGCAGATCGCGGTAGGACTGGACAATATTCGCATACAGATCGCAGAACAGTGTCTCAGAGGTCGGCCTGACGCAGAGCCTCTCCGGAAGCGTCTCAGCGCCGCCCTGTGTCACCCATGCCACCTCGGGCGCAAATCCCTCGACATGATCCTTCTCCTTATCCAGAAGGCTCTCCGGGATAAACATCGGCATATAGACATTCTCCACCCCGATCGCCTTAAACCGTGCGTCCATCTGCTTCTGGATATTTTCCCAGATCGCATAGCCGTTCGGCTTGAAAATCATACAGCCTTTGATCGAGGAATAATCCATCAGTTCCGCCTTTTTAACTACATCGGTGTACCACTGCGTGAAATCTTCTTCCATCGAAGTGACCGCCTCCACAAGTTTCTTTTCCTTTGCCATAATCTGTCTCCTCGTCTTCCCTATTGTGATCCAAAAGTTTCCTTCATTTTATGACAATGTAAAGGGCTTGTCAATTTCAAACTCCAGTTTCCGGTGCGTGACCGGATGGCGTATCCCGATTTTGTAAGAGCACAGTGCCAGGTGCGGGAGCGACGGGCTGATATGTTCCTTAAAATTATACTTCCGGTCGCCGGCAACGGGCCAGCCGGCGTGGGCCAGCTGCACGCGTATCTGATGATGGCGGCCGGTTTCCAGGCGGATTCTCAGAACGGCGCGGCCATTCCCCGTCTCGACAACCTCATAGAACAGCTCCGCACGTTTCGCGCCCGCCGTTCCCCGCGGAACGACACGGGACAGATTCGCCGCCGCATCCCGCAGAAGTTCATCCTCAAGTCTCCCTTTGCGCACCTGCGGAATACCGTCTGTCATGGCATAATAAAACTTGTCCGCGCGTCTGTCGGAAAACTGGCGGCTGAGCGATGCCGCCGCTTCTTTTGTCCTCGCAAACACCATCACCCCTTCCACCGGCTGGTCCAGGCGGTGCACCACAAAAATCCCGGACGGTCCGCCGTCCGCGCCTCTGCTTTTACAATAATTCTTCAGCAGGCTTTCCATGTCCGGCTGCGTCAGGCTTCTCGTCTGCACGGCAGTTCCCGCCGGTTTGCGGCAGACAAGAATGACATCATCCTCATATAAAATGTCCATCTTCATCGCTGTTCTCCCTTTTTCCGTTCCGGTGTGCACGCTGCCGGCACACGACCGGAAGTGTACCGCCACGCCGTTCACCCGCCGTCCGCCGCGCCATATCCGTCCGCCGGAACCATCCACACATTCAGATCCACCGGACCGTCAATCCCGGCAATGCTTCCCTCATTACTGTACTGCCAGAATTCAAACCGGTACGGTGTCTGCGGCTGCTCTTCATAATCCGCATACCAGAACGGATACTCTGAGAGCCTCGCCATGTCAAACACAAACGCCTCCCAGAGCATATTGCTGTATACCATGGCCTCATATCCGGCCTCCCGGATTCTCTCACAAAAACAGATTGTATTCTCCGTAACCTGACTGCCTGTCAGATCATCCGCGCGCGTCCGCACGCCCTCAATCTGTTCCGGATCGTACACGACGGGAAGCTGCAGCGCATACCCCGCAAGGTTGTCCAGGACAAACTCCGCCTCCCCGCGCGCCTCCTCACCGCTCACCGCCTGGGAAAAAAAGTAAACCCCGACGTCCAGTCCCGCGGCCTGCGCGCCCTCGATATTCCGGAAAAACTGCGCGTCCGTATTCAGCGTCCCTTCCCCGTATCCACGGTATCCGATCCGCAGAAACGCAAAGTCGATGCCATCCGCTTTCACCGCCTGCCAGTCAATCTCCCCCTGATGGTAGGAGACATCCACACCGTACCGGCAGGTAAATCGCCCGTCTCCGGTATACGTAAGTCTGTTCCCGCTTCGCACAAAGGCATCTTTCCGGTAGGGATGCCGCGCAGCGTCCGGCAGAATCCGCGTCTCGTATTTCTGCCCGTGCACATCCACAAAACGAAACGTCTCCCCACCGGCCCCCCGCAGACCGTCATCCGCGCGCTCTGTTCCCGGAATCTCCTCCGGCGTCCTCCTCTCTGTCTCCGCCGGAAAGCCGGAATTCTCCTGCCCGGAAGCGCCAGCGGTCATCTCCGCCGGCACAATATCAGATATCTCCGTCCCCGGCGCATCTCCCTCCGCCGTCACCATTCCGCGGCATCCCGTCAGAAAAAGCATACCCACGGCAATGACAGCTCCACAGCCTCTTCCGCTCACATCTCCTTCCCCTCTCTGCCGGATCCCATACCCCCGGGAGGGTATCCCTCGGCCCGCATTGCCGGAGAGCATCCGGCCTGTGTTATAATTTAAAGCGGTATCCGACCCCCCAGATGGTCTCTATATACTGGGCTTTATTGGTCATTTCTATTTTTTCGCGGATTTTCTTGATATGAACCGTGACTGTGGCGATATCCCCGATGGACTCCATGTCCCAGATTTTCCGGAACAGCTCCTCCTTGGTAAACACATGATTCGGATTTTCCGCCAGGAAAGTCAGCAGGTCAAACTCCTTCGTCGTAAACTGCTTTTCCTCCCCGTTTATCCACACACGTCTGGCCGTCTTGTCAATCCGGATTCCACGGATCTCGACGATGTCATTTTCCGGCATATTACTGCCGATCAGCCGCTCATAGCGGGCCAGATGGGCTTTTACCCGCGCCACAAGTTCGCTTGGGGAAAAAGGCTTTGTGATATAGTCGTCCGCCCCCAGCCCCAGACCGCGGATCTTGTCGATATCATCTTTCCTGGCTGACACCATCAGGACCGGCGTGTTTTTTTCCCCGCGTATCCTTCTGCAGATTTCAAAGCCATCGACCCCCGGAAGCATCAGATCCAGGATATACATGTCAAAATCCTCGGACAGGGCTCTCTTTAACCCCGTCATCCCGTCGTTTTCCGTCTCCACCTCAAATCCGCTCAGCTCCAGATAATCCTTTTCCAGCTCCGCAATTGCATCCTCATCCTCAATGATCAGCACTCTGCTCATTTGGCACCTCCTGATATTTGCGTATCACAAAATACATCACTGTTCCGATCGACTCCCTGCTGGTCGCCCAGATTTTTCCGCCGTGATCCTCGATAATCTTCTTCACAATCGAGAGACCGATCCCGCTGCCGCCCGTCGCGGAATTTCTCGAGGAGTCCGCGCGGTAAAACCTGTCAAACACATAAGGCAGATCCCTCGCCGCGATCCCCCGGCCGTTGTCCTCCAGCTCCACCTGAATAAAATCCCCGACATCCTTGATCCGGATATTGATCAGTCCCCGCTGTTTATCCAGATATTTGACCGAATTGCCAATAATATTATTAATTACCCGCCTCAGCTGTTCCGGGTCCGCGATAATCTGCACCGCCTCATCCACATAATTAAAATAAGTCAGCCCGATATTCTTTTCCTCAAGGTCCAGACCGATTTCCTCGACACAATCGCCAAAATAGTCTGCGACATTCAGCCGCGCGAAGTTATACGGAATGCGGTTCGTATCGATCTTGGCGTAGAGCGTGAGCTCATTAATCAGCGTGTCCATCTCATTCGCCTTGCTGTAAATCGTCCGGATGTAGCGCTCATGCTTTTCAGGCGTATCAGCCACGCCGTCTATCAACCCTTCCGCGTAACCTTTGAGCGCAGTAATCGGCGTCTTGAGATCATGGGCGATATTGCTGATCAGCGTCCGGTTCTCCTTCTCCACCGTCATTGTCTCCTCGATATTATCCTTCAGGCGCTGGCGCATCTCCTCAAAGCTTTTACACAGCTCCCCGATCTCGTCGCTGCTCTCCGCCTCGACCGTAAAGTCCAGATTGCCCTCTTTAATATTCAAAACAGCCGTCTGAAGCTTTTGGATCGGATTGATCAGGCTCGTGTAGATCCAGACCGTCAGCATGCAGGCCGTCAGCAGAAGAATCAGTATAACAGAAATCAGCACATCGGCGAGAAGCCGCTTCACCTCGGGAACCGTCTCCTCCAGAATCGTCACGATAAATGCGCTTCCCTCGGCCCCGTCCGGATACCGGAAATCAATCTGCTTGATCAGCGCCTGTTCCTTTCCATCCACATACATCCCGGAATTGGCGTCCGAGGCCTCGCCCCCGTATTCCGGCAGTCCGGTGAGCATGGTCACACCGGCGTCCTCCCCGATATACACCAGCTCCCTGTCCCTGCGCACAATCAGATAGGAGCTCTTCTCCCCGAGCTCTGCGTTGATTTTATCGAGATATTCCCTGTCCTGAAACTTTTCCGGCCGTACAGACGCCGTCTCCGAGAGCTCCTCGAATGATCCTTTTGTAAAACGGCTCAGAAGCTGCATGGGATTGGAAAAATAGCTGTAACTCCCGGACACACCATAGGTCTGCTCAATCGCCCGCAGCTGAAAATGCTGGATACTGCACAGCACGATCAGCGCCAGCAGAAGCGGGACAAAAATAATGATGCAGAATGATATAATAATCTTATTTTTGAACTTCATACGCGTTTCCTTCCCTGGCATTTATTATATCATGAAAGCGTATGATTCCCATTTATTTTATGTAAAATAATCTAAAATTTTTGTAAAGTGAGCCTCATAATACTGTCCCGTCTCAAAACAGAGCGCAGATTCCACCTGTTTCTCCGCGAACCGACGCATGCGCTCCCGTTCATCCTCCGGCTCCGCCTGCATCCGTTGGCAAATACCGCGCATTTCCCTGAATCTCCCCTTCTCCGAATCTCCTCTTGACAGATGTGCGTCCGTGTGCTATATTCATTATACCCCCTGGGGGTATCAGGCGCATGAAAAAGGAAAAAACAGGAAACACTATAATCAAACCGGAAATATACCGGAAATACCGGGCAGAATGATTCGCCTACGGTATTTCAGAAACGGAGGAGACCATATGTCCTGCAATTGCAGCCAGCCTGAAATCAGGCGCAGACAGCGCGGCGCAGACGAACGGAAAGATCTGACCGACCGTCTGAGCCGCATCGAGGGACAGGTGCGCGGAATACGGGCAATGGTGGAGGAAGACCGGTACTGCGTGGACATTATGACACAGGTGTCCGCAGTCCGGGCCGCACTCAGCAGCTTTAACAAAGAGCTTCTGGCCCGCCATATCAGAACCTGCGTGTCGGAGGATATCCGGGACGGCAGGGAGGATGCGGTCGATGAACTGTGCGATCTGTTAAAAAAACTGATGAAATAGAAGAACATGGAGGTATATTATGAGGAAAGAGCGATACGATGTGACAGGAATGACCTGTTCCGCATGCTCCTCCCATGTGGAAAAATGCGTCTCAAAGCTGAGCGGTGTGGAGCATGTCAGCGTGAATCTGCTGACAAACAGCATGCAGGTCGAATACGAGGAAGAGCAGATGAGCGACGCGCAGATTATACAGGCAGTCGCGGACGCGGGATACGGAGCGTCAGTAAAGCGCGCCGCAGGAAAACATACCGGAAGCGGCGCGGCTGACGAAAGGACAGCTGCACGCGGGGAAGACACCGTCTCCGCGCAGCAGCAGCAGATCCTGAACATGAAAAAGCGGCTGGTTATTTCGGTCGTGTTTCTGATCCCACTGATGTACGTGTCGATGGGACATATGATTTTTGACAGCCTTGGGCTTCCCATGCCGCCGCTGAGCATGCGTCTTTTTAACGGAAATGAAAACGCCCTCACTTACTCGTTTACCCAGCTGCTTCTGCTTGTGCCCATTCTGACCGCAAATCAGAAGTATTTCCGGAACGGTTTTAAAACACTGGCAAAAAAGAGTCCGAATATGGACAGTCTGATCGCCATCGGCGCAGGTGCCTCCATCGTTTACGGCATTTTTGCCATATACCGGATCGGTTACGGGCTTGGCCACGGAGATATCGCGCTGGTGGAACAGTACCGCCACGACCTGTATTTTGAATCGGCAGGCACGATTCTGACGCTGATCACTGTGGGAAAATATCTGGAAACACGGTCCAAAGGCAGGACCAGCGAAGCGATCACAAAGCTGATGAATCTTGCGCCGAAGACTGTCACTGTGGTGCGGGACGGAGTGGAGACAGTGCTGGACGTGGCCGATGTCATGGTCGGGGATATTTTCATCATAAAACCCGGAGAAGCCGTCGCGGTGGACGGCGTGATCACCGAGGGAAAATCTTCCTTTGACGAAGCTGCGATCACAGGGGAAAGCATCCCTGTTTTAAAACAGGAAGGAGATAAAATAGTATCCGCTTCCATCAACAAAGCCGGGCTGATCCGCGCCAGGGCGGTAAAAGTCGGGGAAGATACCACGATCGCACAGATTATCCGGCTTGTGGAGGAAGCTTCCTCGAGCAAGGCTCCGATCGCAAGGCTTGCGGATAAGACTGCAGGCATCTTTGTGCCGGCGGTGATCGGAATCGCGGCGGTCACATTTGCCGTATGGCTTCTGGCGGGAGCGGCATTTGAATTTGCGATGTCGGGCGCAATTGCAGTTCTGGTAATCTCCTGTCCCTGCGCTCTTGGGCTGGCGACGCCGGTGGCAATTATGGTCGGAACCGGAAAAGGTGCAGAAAACGGGATTCTGATCAAATCCGGCGAGGCTCTGGAGACGGCTCACCTGATCGACACCGTCGTGCTGGATAAGACAGGAACCATCACGCAGGGAAAGCCTGTGGTGACAGAAACAGACTGCTTCGGCGGAATTTCCAGACAGGACCTTCTTCAGATCGCGGGAAGCCTGGAAAAGGGCAGCGAACATCCGCTGGCGGATGCCATTGTACAGCACTGCGCTCAGGAACAGATCGCACTCTCACCGGTGACAGATTTTACGGCGGTCTTTGGAAAAGGTGTTGAGGGAAAAATCGGCGGGGCCGTGTACTATGCCGGAAACGGGAAGCTGATGGAGGAAAAAAACATCCGGGTTTCCGCGCAGGTTCAAAAGCGCATCAGGGATCTCGCAGAAGCGGGCCGGACGCCGCTGCTGTTTGCAAATGAAGAAACAATCATCGGACTGATCGGCGTCGCGGACGTTGTGAAACCGACCAGCCGGGAGGCCGTACAGAAATTCCGTGAATACGGAATCCACGTTATTATGCTGACAGGGGATAATGAAGTCACCGCACAGGCAATCCGGGATCAGGTCGGAATCGACGAAGTGATTGCCGGGGTGCTGCCGACACAGAAAGAAGAAAAAATCTCTGCGCTAAAAGCCTCCGGACACAGGGTTGCCATGGTCGGGGACGGCATCAACGACGCACCTGCGCTGGCCTCGGCGGACGTCGGCATTGCCATCGGCGCCGGAACCGATGTGGCGATCGAGAGCGCAGACATTGTACTGATGAAAAACGACCTGCTGGACGCCGTCGGCGCAGTCCGCCTGAGCAAAGCTGTCATCCGCAATATAAAAGAAAATCTGTTCTGGGCATTTTTCTACAATATCATAGGCATTCCGCTGGCGGCGGGCGTACTTTACCCGTCTCTGGGGATCCGCTTAAACCCGATGTTCGGGGCGGCCGCCATGAGCCTGAGCAGTATCTGTGTCGTAAGCAACGCACTGCGCCTGAAAGCCCTTAAGCTGGCCCACACCGGCGAGGAGGTCTGCGGAACGGGCGCGGAGGCCTGCAATTTATGTAATCTGGAAAGAAAGGAATCATTAGTCATGAAAAAAACAATCAGTATCAGTGGAATGATGTGTGGACACTGCACCGGGCGCGTGGAAAAAGCCCTGAGCGAACTCGCCGGGGTGTCGGAAGTGACCGTCAGCCTGGAGGCAGGAAACGCCGTCGTGACGGCGGAGGAAAGTGTGACGGACAGCCTGCTCACAAAAACCGTGACAGACGCGGGCTATGAAGTGACGGGTATTTCCTGAAACATTTTGCCCGCAGGACATTTCATCGCAGGACATTTGTCCCGGACGACCGTATCACAGCCGTCCGGGAAGTGTCATCCCTATTCCGCCTCTCCTTCCGCCACAATCTCCTCGAGAACACGGATCAGATCCTGGATATTGTTCAGATGCACATTTCTGTCCAGAATGCATTTCTTTAAGTCCACCGAAAGTGTATCAAATTTTTCCCGGATTTCGGGAGATACATAAGACGCCATATTATCACCAGACCTTTCTGAAAATAGTATAAATGAGACTGACCACACGGCTGTTTCGCAGCTGTTCCTTAGTATGCGCAGTCCGCTCCCGGTTCATACCCTCTGTAAAGCGGCGGCGCTCTGCTCCTTCCCGCCACATTAATTTCACGAACACACCTTTTACTTTAGCGCCGGATATGCTACAATAACCACGTCTCCCGGATATCAGACTTATCAAATGAAGAAAGGGTTTTTCGATGAAGAAAAAAGTAATTCCGTTTATCGCCGCAGGCGTACTGATCATTGTTGTGATTCTCTTTATGCTGCTCGGGAATCTGATTGAAAAATACACTCCCACCAAAGAACGGCTGGATCTCTCCGAATATTACGGACTCACTTCCGACGGGGAGGCCGCGATCATCTTAAATAACGAAGTGCTGGAATCCCGCGGCCGGCTGATCGACGGACACGTCTATCTGGATTACAACCTGGTTCACGACCGGTTAAACAGCCGGTTTTACTGGGATTCGCGCGAAAACAAACTGCTCTATACGACATCCGGCGACCTGATTACCGTGGACGCTGAAAGCACCGGCTACTATGTGACAAAAGAAGCCCGTTCCATGGATCACATTATTGTGAAAACAGGCAGTGAGACCGCCTACATCGCAATTGATTTTGTAAAACAGTATTCCGACTTTTCCTACGAAATATTTGACAATCCAGACCGCATTGTAATGACAAACCAGTGGGGAGAATACTCCTCTGCCACCGTGAAAAAAAATACGGAAATCCGCTTTCAGGGCGGGATCAAAAGTCCGATTCTCGCCGACACGCCAAAAGAGACGAAGCTCACTGTTCTCGCGCCGGATGAGACCTGGACAAAAGTGGCCACAGCCGACGGGATTATCGGATACATCCGCTCCAAAGCGCTGGGCGACGTCACAGCGGAAACCCTTGTCAGCGATTATGTGCCGGAAGAATTTACCCATATCCGCAAAGATTTTGCGATCAGCCTTGGCTGGCACCAGGTGACCAACCCTGAGGCCAACAACAGTATCAGCACGGTCCTCTCCGGCACCAAAGGGCTGAATGTGGTTTCCCCCACCTGGTTTTATCTGAACGACAACGAGGGCGGCATCGCTTCCCTGGCCAGCGCCGACTATGTAAATTACTGCCACCAGAACGGTGTGGAAGTCTGGGCGCTTGTGAGCAATCTGGAAAATAAAGACGTGGATACGACCGAGGTGCTGACGCACACTTCCAGGCGCGAGACCCTGGTCAACAACCTGATTTCCGCCGCCATACAGTACAATTTTGACGGAATCAATGTGGATTTTGAATCGCTGCTCCCTGAGGCAGGGGAATCCTACGTCCAGTTTATCCGGGAATTATCCCTGAAATGCAGAAAGAATGGCATCGTCCTCTCTGTTGACAACTATGTGCCGACCGACTACACTGCTTTCTACAACCGCGCAGAACAGGCTGTCTTTGCGGATTATATTATGATTATGGCTTATGATGAACATTATGCCGGTTCGGATATTGCCGGTTCAGTCTCCTCCAT
The DNA here is from genome assembly GCA_947062675.1 of uncultured Roseburia sp. Lineage (GTDB taxonomy): Bacteria > Bacillota > Clostridia > Lachnospirales > Lachnospiraceae > Roseburia. The sequence goes on along the minus strand of CAMSQM010000006.1, from coordinate 8,415 downwards.
CGGTTTCGTCACGGAAGGTGTGGCCAACACCCTCAAAGAAGTCCCCGCGGAACAGATCATTCTGGGAATGCCATTCTACACCCGCGTGTGGAGCGAAACGCCCGTTGGCGCCGACGGGGCTGCGGCCCCCGCAGAGGGAGAGGCCGGGCAGGATACCGGAGACAGTTACACCCTCTTTCAGCTGAGCTCCTACGCTGCCGGCATGAACGAAATTCAGAACCTGATCAGCGCAAACGGAGCCGAGCCTGTCTGGTCCGCCGAGACAGGGCAGTATTATGTACAGTATGTAAACAACGGGGTCACCTGCAAAATCTGGGTGGAAGACGCCGCCTCTCTGGAAGAAAAGCTCAAAGTCCTTCAGGGAAACAATCTGGCCGGAGGCGCTTTCTGGAAGCTGGGTCTTGAAAACAGCGCCGTCTGGGATACGATTATCAAATATATCAATTAACAGCTTCTCTGTCTTATCTCTCCGGAGAATCTGCGTGAAAAGACGCATATTCTCCGGATTCAGGAATATCTTTATACGAACGAATGCCCCGGAGTTTTTTATGAAAAAGAAAGTGGAACTGGCGATGGCGGTCTGTCTGATTCTGGCCGCTTTTGTGCTGGCAAGACATGGCGCCGTGCTGGTCTTAAGCGACGAGGCCTCCCCGAAAGAACCCTGTATTGTTATCGATGCCGGCCACGGAGGCAGCGATCCCGGCAAGGTCGGTGTCAACAATGCAAAAGAAAAGGACATCAATCTGGAACTGGCAAAACGTCTGAAAAAGCTGTTAAAAAAAGAAGGAATCTCCGTCGTCCTGACAAGAGATTCCGATGCCGGTCTGTATCCTGACAATGCCACGAACAAAAAAGCTGCCGACATGCAGGAGCGCTGCCGGATTATCACCGATGCCAGCCCGCTTTTTACAGTCAGCATCCATCAGAACAGCTATCCCTCCCCCGAGGTGAAAGGCGCACAGGTCTTTTACTATGAACAGTCAAAGCAGGGAAAAGCCCTGGCAGAAGCTATTCAGAGCAGCCTGATCGCACAGGCCGATCCGGAGAATACCCGGACTGCCAAATCAAACAGCAGTTATTATCTGCTGAAAAAAACCCCGTCTCCGACAGTGATTGTGGAGTGCGGTTTCCTCAGCAGCCCCACGGAGGCCGCCCTGCTTCTCGATCCCGAATATCAGGATAAACTTGCAAACGCTATCTGTGAGGGCATTCTTACTTATATGAAAGAGGAGCGCCTTCTATAAAATGTCTCCTCCCCGGCCCCTCCGGCACAGTTTCCTCAGCAGCAGCCGGAAATGCCTGTTACAAAACCTTTACGCGGGGGAAAACCGGCACATTGCCCGTCTCCCCCCGCGTAAGCAGGACATCTCTTCCTACAGCACCCCGCGTGCCATCCGGATAAACCGCTCTCCGACCTGGTAAAGCAGAACCGTCTGAACCGGAGCTTCCTCCTGTGTCTGCGGCGCGCTCTCCCCGGCATCCACGCCAAACATTCCCATCGAAAAATGATTCAGATCCAGATCCGGAATCTCCGCATAGTGAAGTGTCAGTTCCCCGATCTTTCCGAGATCGTCCGCAAGCGGACCTCCATTCTGTTCCAGAAGCTCCCTGGTCTCTTCACGGTCTGTGGCGATCAGACCGTTCACCTTATCCCGGTACAGTGAAAAAGTCGCCGCAATCTTTCCGCGCAGTTCACTTTCCATCATAATATCAACGGTTCCCTTTTTGTCCACACCGTTCACAATTTTCAGCGTCACATTCACCACACCGTCGCTCACCATCACCGGGATCGAATACTGCTCTTCCTTCGCCAGCATACTGCTGACCGACAGCTGACTGGAAAGCATGCGCATTTCGCGGACATCCAGACTGGTCACCGGATCGCTCTCAATCATCGTCTTCATCACGTTTTCCGCGACATTTGCAAGCTTTTCCTGTGCCCTGCCCATTTCTTCCGGCGTTTTGACAGCTTCCCCGAATTCCTCAATCAGCTCCTCCCTGATCGCCGCAAGATCCTCCGTGCCGATTTCCTCTCCCGGCGCCTTCGGACCTGTTCCGAAAATCTTCCGGTACATCTGATTGCGGTTTTTCATCATGGCCTCCACTGCCAGCACATTGGCCGCGGTGTTCGGGATATCATACTTCTCGAGAACCCTGTAAATATCCTGCGATGCCTTCGCACTTTCCTCCAGCTCTGCGAGCTGTTCTTTCGCATACGCGTAGTCCAGACCCATTTCGTCGGTCTGCGCCTCCCCGAGCGCCTCTTTCAGCTGCTCAGGCGTCATATTTTCCCAGTCCGGAACCTTGCTGAGCACCATTCTGACTTTTTCCGGCGTCAGCACATCCATGATATCCTTCACACAGTTTGTGTGATAGGATGCCCCGATCTGGTCAGTGATGGAGCCTTCCCAGTACCCCCCTGCCGCCGGTTCAAAAGAGCCGTCCACCGCATAATCCATCTTTCCGCTGCGGCGCTCCGAGCGCACAGCCGTGATCAGATTCCGCATTGTGATATCTGCTCCCCGGTTCATCACCGCCCCGACTGCGGCCCCGTCTGTCTGTTCCACCTGGTGAATCAGACGGTATATTCCGATATAGGTATTTCTCTCGTCCTCTGTGATGGCGTCGCTCTTTTCCAGCTTCCAGAGGTACTCCGCAAACCTCTGCGTATCCGCTCCGTCCGCCTCTCTGCGTATCTGCTCCGCCGCCGCGTTCAGGCTGGCGAAATCCATATCCAGCGGGTTGATCCCCCTCTTGATCAGCTGTGTCACAACTGCGGGCGTCATATTCCGGAACACACGCTGCACTTCCTCGTCAGCCTGCTTCATCTGCGCCACCGATTCTTCCGTGATCGCAAGTCCGTTATAGCCGAGAATCCGGACTGCCCTGCGGTTCGCCTCGCTGGCTTCCAGCCCGATATCTTTAAGAATCACATCCACATTCCTGAATGCCTTCTGGATCGAATCTCCCAGATCGGCCCGCGGCGCGGTCATCAGCGTCTCATAGCGCTCGTTTGCGCGGTCGAAATTCTCTTTTAATGCGGTTCCGGCCCTGTGAATCGCGTTGATCGTGCCGGTCTCCTCCTCAAGCCCGAGGACACAGGCGGGCACATATCTGATCTCCGATACTTTCTCCGTCGTCTCGCGGAAAATTGCGGTATTTTCCTCGTCCGATTCCACTCCCTGCGCCCTCAGCAGATTCTCATAGTAGGAATCCTCGCTGGCGCGCAGCTTCTCCACAAGCTTCACGATCGGCTCCGTGTCGATCAGGACACCGCGCTTAAGCAGCCGGTAATTCGCCTCCACCGTCATCGCAAGACGAATCTCCTCCAGCTGCCGTCGCGCCGTCAGCAGCGCCAGCCCGTGCTGTGTATAGCTGCGTCTGCTTCCGTCTCCTGAAAAATCACCCGCGGATTCACCCGCAGACGAGCCGGACGCCTGCTGCACCGCGCCGCTCTCCTGTGCGCCAGAGATCTGCTGCGGGGCGGCGTCCGCCGCTGTGCCGGACGTCTCCCGCACCGCGCCGCCCTCCCGCGCGCCTGAAATCTGCTCTGCCGCTGCGACAGCCTGTGCGCCTGAAATCTGCTCTGCCGCTGCGGCGGCCTGTGCGCCCGGCGCGATCTGCCGCATACCAGCCTGCGCCCCCGCCGGCACCGGCGCGCTGGCAGTACCTGCCGCGCCGGCCTCCGGGCGGGCTGCAATCGCATACCCGAGATTGCGGATATTCAGCTCCATCCCGTTATCCACAAGATACGCCAGATCCCCGTCCGCGGCACTGTTTACGATATCCATCGCATGCTGCGCCTTCGACATGCGGTCATATCCGTCGAGCAGAACGGCGTCCTGCGGCCGGCCTCCCTCAGCAACTGCAGTGGCTATTTTCTTCACCAGCTCTCCCGGATCAGGCGGCAGGGAGCTTCCCTTCAACTCCTCATAATAGCTCAGGTTTTCCTCTGTCAGCGGTATATCATGTTCCAGCAGCCAGCGGCTGTCCGCCATCGTCTGATCGTTTACCCCGAATCCGGCCTGCCGGATTACCCGCTCAATCTGCGCTGAAAATGAAGAGATATCGATGGGCGCCCCGCCGCCTGCCGGATAGCTCCCCCCGCATACCTGCGCTTTATACAGACAGGCCACGGACGGCGTAAGCCCGTTGCCGATCAGATACCGGATGGCACCGTCTGCCGGAGCGCCGAGCGTTCCTGCCAGCTTAAGCGCCTCCGCCGCGTCCCTGACGTTTTCCTCAGTCAGCGGTATATCCGCTTCCCTGAACGCCTTCGCCAGCTGTGTGGCGAGCTCCACGCTCCCTGTAATCTCTGCCAGCTGATCCATATCAAGGTCATCCCCGAAATAAGAGATATCGGCTCCCGCTTTCGCCAGCTGTGCCTTGATCTTATCTGTTTCCGTGACAATCGTATTGGTCGTCGTCTCCCCGGGAACAAAGCCGTCCTCCTGCATCTTCGCATAATCCTCCGCGGAAGTCGTATTCGCCAGCACCGCCATCTGGTCTTTCCGTTCCCCTGCATCGACCACCGCAGCGCTTTCAATCTCTTCCGCGACGGACTGCTCCGTCTCCTCCCCCGCTGCGGGCTTCATGTAAGTGACATCCTTCATGTTGACCGTCTGCGCTTCCGTCAGCTCTGTCTCCCTGGAAACCAGCTTCTCCTGAAACAGGATGGTGTTCTCCTTTTCCTGCGGACCGATACTCTGCTGCAATGTTTCCAGAATGCTGGTGTTCTGCTGCTCCACTCTGATCATCTTCTGAAATCTCCTGTTCTTTTATGATATTCGCGGAAAACTCCCGTACGAAAAATACACCGCACTCTCCATACATATTTCCGGGCACCGTTTTCCGCTCAGACAAAGAGAAATAAAAAAAAGCTGCTGCAAAAGGAAATCACCCTCTGCAGCAACCTCTCGCTGTATTATATATCGGTCAGATGCGCGCGATAATTTAGCAGCCGCACGCCCCGGCCACGGCTAAAACCGGAATACCGCCACCCCGTAAGGTGTCAGGGGATATGCAAACGAATACATCTTTCCGTCACATTCTTTTTTCACCGCGCGGTAACTTAACGGTCTCTCCTGGCCGCTCCCGCCAAACTGCTCATCATCGTTGTTTAAAATCAGTTTGTAAGCCTTGCGCTTCGGCACTCCCACCCTGTAGTCAGCGCGCTCCACCGGCGTGAAATTGCAGACGAAAAGCAGATTATTTTTCCCGTCCTTACTCTTGCGCACAAAGCTGAATATGCTGCGGTCCGCATCGTTGGCGTTCATCCACTCAAAGCCGTCCCAGCTGCTGTCCAGCTCATAGAGAGCAGGGTTTTTCTGATAAATATGGAGCAGCTCCTTCATCCAGTTCTGCACGTGCAGATGGTCCGGATTCTCCAGGAGATACCAGTCCAGCTCACGCTCCTCACTCCACTCCTGAAGCTGCGCAAACTCCTGCCCCATAAAAAGCAGCTTCTTTCCGGGATGGCCCATCATAAACGCGTACGCTACCATCAGATTGCGGAACTTGTCGATCCCGAGTCCCGGCATCTTGTTGAGCATGGAACATTTTAAGTGCACCACCTCATCGTGCGAGAGCACCAGGATATATTTCTCATACTCATTGTAGCTCATCGCAAATGTCATCTTATGGTGATTATTTTTGCGGAAATAGGGATCAAGCTTCATGTAATCCAGAAAATCGTGCATCCATCCCATATTCCACTTATAGCTGAAATTGAGGCCGTCCTCCTCCACGGGGCCAGTCACCTTCGGCCACGCGGTGGATTCCTCCGCGATCATCATCGCGCCGGGATTTCTTCCCAGAATCAGCGTATTAATGTGCTTGAAAAGCTCGATCGCCTCGAGATTTTTATTGTCGCCGTATTTGTTTGCGACCCACTGTCCGTCCTGTTTTCCGTAATCAAGATAAAGCATCGAAGCCACCGCGTCCACACGCAGACCGTCGATATGATAATGCTCAATCCACAAAAGAGCGCTTCCGATCAGGAAGTTGCGGACTTCATTCTTTCCGTAGTCAAAAATCTTGGTGCCCCAGTCCGGATGCTCTCCCTTTCTCGGATCCGCATACTCGTACAGGCAGGTTCCGTCAAACTCCGCCAGCCCGTGCGCGTCCCGCGGGAAATGAGCCGGTACCCAGTCTAAAATAACACCGATTTTATGCTTATGGCATTCATTTACAAAATAGGCAAAGTCTTTCGGCGTCCCGTACCTGGAAGTCGGAGCATAGTAACCGGTCACCTGATATCCCCAGGAACCGTCAAACGGGTACTCTGAAATCCCCATCAGCTCCACATGCGTGTACCCCATCTCAACGACATACGGAATCAGCTTCTCCGCCAGCTCACGGTAGGTATAAAATCCCTCGTCCTCACGGTTCGGATGACGCATCCAGGAGCCCGGGTGAACCTCATAAATAGCCATCGGCTGTGCAAACATATCCTCCACCTTTGCGCGCGCCGTCATCCATTTGGTATCGCTCCACTTAAAATGGTCAATATCCGCCACCACCGATGCCGTGCCCGGCCGGAGCTCACAGAAATTCGCGAACGGATCCGCCTTGTAAAGACGCTTTCCCTGTTTCGTCTCGATCAGATACTTATACTGTGCGCCCTCTTCCACTCCCGGAATGAAAAGCTCGTAGACCCCCATCGTCTCCGGCTCAAGGCGTTTCATCTCGTACCCAGTCTCCTTCCAGTCATTAAAAGAACCCATAACCCAGACTTTTTCTGCGTTCGGCGCCCACAGGTCAAAGCATGTGCCCTTTCTGCCATCCTCCTCCGTCAGATGTGCCCCGAATTTACGGTAGATGTCGTAGTGTGTTGCCTGGCCGAATAAATAGCGGTCCAGGTCTGTAAAATTTGCCATGGCATGTTACTCCTTTTTCTATTTCTCTTAAAAAATTAGTTGTCCTCAGAATACGAAATCCTTCTCATGGAGAATCACATAATCCTCCTCATCGTATCTCCTCGATGTGATAATACTGAACGCCTTTTTCAATCCGCCGCGCTCTACCCTGACGATCGCTTCATCCACAATCTCCTTTACCTCTGTAAGCGTGGTCGCCCGGTCAAGCTTCTGGATATTGCTGATGCTGTTGTAGAGCGCCAGTATTCCCATCTCATCTATCGTATAGCCAAGTTCATTCGCGTACGCCCTGGCAAATGACACCAGCTCATCGCTCGTAAAAATCGGTATATTAATCTTCTCGGTAAACCCGGCCGCAAATCCTGCATCCCTGGACAGCGCCTTCTCTATCCCTTTGTGTGTGTCCTCCAGAATCACGAACAGGCCGCTTTCGTCAGTTCCCAGCAGCTGTGAAAGCCTGATTGCCGTCTCTCTGGTAATGTCGCCTGCTTTCTCGACAATCAGACAGCCTCCCGCAACCTTTCTGAGCAGGGCAACCAGATCTTTTCCATTTAGCACGGATGCCTCAATCCTGCCGACTTTTCCTGCCGGTCTTCCGGTCTCCAGCTGGAGCGCTTTGATCATCCCCGTCGCCAGCACGGTCTTCCCGCTTCCCTGGCCTCCCTGAATCACCATATTTCCCGTGGCGGCAGTTTTCCCCCGCATCAGGTGCCTGGCCGCGCCGGTCAGCGCCTGACAGAGCTGCTGTTCCATCCCCCGGATCGGAACAAAATATGTAAAAATCTCCCTCTGTTCCCGGGAAAGCCTCGTGATCGCCGGATAATCCTCGTCGACATCCTCAGGTTCACGGATATCAGGCAGCTTCTCCGGCCCTGATTTCATGCCGGTTCCCGCGCCGGATATCACATCTTCCGACAGTCCAATGTCATCCGGAAGCGGAATCTCCGGCAGAATCTCTTTCGTATACCCCTTTATCAGAGCTTTTCTCCGGACATCTTCCGGCAGCTCCGCTGCCGCCTCCTTCAGGAGAGCCGCTTCCAGGTCCGGAACCGGCTCAGGCTCTCTCACAATGCCGGCTTCCTCCCTGTACCGGGATGCGTCGGAGCCTTCCGGACGGTTCCCGTACATTTCCTGACCGGACATGTCTTCTTCCTCCCCGTTCCAGGCGCCGCCGGCACGACGGTATCCGGAGTCCTCATATCCCTGGGCGCCGGCATCATATCCGGCCGGATCATACATCCCCTGCTGTCCTCCTGAACCCTGATCCGTTTCCATGTACGCTTCCTGCCCGTACATTTCCTGCATTCCCATGCTAGGCAGATCCGACGGATTCCCATACATCCCTGCTTTCCCGGACTCATCCGGCACACTCCCGTACATTCCGGCTCCGGACACTCCGGCCGCATTTTCATACATTCCGGCTTCCCCGGCGTTCTCAGGGTATCCCCCGTACATTCCGGCTCCGGGGATTCCGGACGGCCCCGCATGCATACCCGCTCCCGACGACTCCGGCATATTTCCATAAGCTCCCGTCCCG
>CAMSQM010000005.1 GCA_947062675.1 uncultured Roseburia sp. | reverse complement strand
GACTGTTCCGCTGCGGGATGTTCCAAGTAGCTTTCCGCTTACTTGTATTATATGTATACAAAAGTACGGGAAAATGGCTTAAAATCGCTGGGTTTTATCACTGCAGATAATTTTTTACACCAATTTTACACCGAAACAGAATAATATTTCGTGAAAGAAAATCAGCCACCGCACCTGGAATGGCAGTGGCTGGCATAACTTATTCTTTTTCTTCGGGTATATACTCAAAAATATCGCCGATGTCACAGTGGAACAGTTCACAGATTCTGCACACAGCTTCTACCGGAATCTGCCGGATGGAATCATTGACGATATTTGTGATTGTACCGGGGCGTATGCTGGTCAGCTGAGAGAGCTTTGACTGTGTCATATGGTGTTCAGCAAGCAGTATTTTTAAACGGGATTTAAGCATGAGCGATCCTCCTTGTGGCAGGAATGTGCATAAGTGGTTTTATTAAATGCTATAATGCGATAAAGGTAGTAAAAAGTCAATAGAAGAAAAATGACAGTGGATAAAAAATAGAACGGGTATTGACGTTTTACGTTATTCGTAGTACTCTGTTGCCAGAAGGGATGATTGTATGGCGGGAAAAAGACTGGATAAAAACGGCAGGAAACTGCCCGATGGGGTCAGCCAGCGTCCGGATGGACGGTATATGGCGAGATTTACGTTTCAGGGGAAGCGGTACACACTGTATGATATGCAGCTGAGCGAGCTGAAACGAAAGGTAAATAAAAAGAGATATGAGCTGGAAAATGGCCTGATGGAAAAAAGTTACAGTGATCTGACGGTTGATCAGTGGTTCCGGAAATGGATGAAACTATACCGCACAAACGGGGAATATAAATTTGCAACCCTGCAGACACAGCTGGCGAGTTATGACTATTATGTGAAAGAATATATAGGCGGTATGAAACTGTCGGATGTGAGACAGATTCATGTGGTGGAGTTATTTCATTCTTTATCTGCAAAGGGGCTGTCATATAATACTATCTGCAAAGCGGACAGTGTGATCAGCGCAATGTTCCGGGATGCAGTTGCAAATGAGCTGGTAGAAAAAAATCCTGCGGCTGGGGCAATGAAAAGCATAAAAAAAACCAGCAGAAAAGTGAAAAAAGCGCTCTCAGAGGATCAGCAGGAGCGTTTCCTGCGATTTGTAAAGGGGGATAGTTACTATCAGAAATATTACAGCTTCTATGTAGTGGCATTTCATACCGGAATGCGGGTGGGAGAGCTTTGCGGGCTCACATGGGACAATGTGGATTTTGAACGTGCGACTATTCATGTAAATAAAACGCTGATGTCGAGGGAGGACAGAATCAACGGGGGACAGAAGGTTGTGCTGAATTCGCCCAAAACCAGGAAGTCAGACAGGAATATTCCCATGCTGCCGGTTGTGAAAAATGTGCTGAAACAGCAGAGGGAGAATACGCAGCATATAGGAGCGCCTGAGATAGACGGGATCAGCGATTTTGTGTTTCGCAGTGACCGGGAGGGGAATGTCTTAAAGCCAAGATCTGTTTACACAATGCTGCGCCGGATTGTGGGGAAGATGAATGAGAAGGAAATAGAAGAAGCGGTCAGGGAAGAGAGGGAGCCGGAGTTGCTGGAGAATTTTTCACCGCATGAAATCCGGCATACTTTTACCACGCGCTGCTTTGAAAAGGGCATGAATCCGAAAGTGATTTCTGAGATTCTCGGTCATGCCGGGATGCAGATGACGCTTGGAGTGTACACACATGTATCCGAAGATATGAAGGCTGTGGAGATGAGTCTGCTGGGATAAAGACCAGGCGCGCGGAATCATTATTTTACACCAGATTTTACACCATATACTGCCGGTATGCAGTGGAAAGGATGAAAAACAGAATGGATAATATTATTTTGGCTGGTTCCGGCGGCTGCATGCGGGAGATCTTCTGGCAGCTGCAGGAACAGAGAAAAAAGCAGGAGGGATTTCACGTACTGGGTTACGTGGATTGTGTCAGGCCGGAAAACGAAGTGGGAATATCTGTCGGCGGGGAAGAGATTGCTTATCTTGGAGATGATGATTATCTTCTGGCAGTAAAAGAAACAGTAAATGTTGCGATCTGTGTTGGTTCGCCTGTACTTAGAAGGAAGCTCGCGAAAAAATATGCCCGGAATCCGAATGTATGTTTTCCGAACCTGATTCTTGGGAACACAGCGGTCTGCGCGGATGTGAGAATGGGAGAAGGCTGTATTATCAGTATGGATGCCAGAATATCTACAAATGTGATCATAGGGAATTTTGTTTTTATGAATACGGGGAGCATGGTCTGTCATGACGGGAGGATAGGCGATTTTGTGACGCTGAGTCCGGATGTAAAGCTGGCAGGAGGCGTACATGTTGCCTCCGGTGCGGATATCGGCATAGGATCAAAAGTGATTCAGGGAATCCATATCGGTGAAAATGTTGTCACAGGGGCGGGAAGCGTGATTATCCGGGATGTTGAAGCAGACAGCAGAGTCGCCGGGGTTCCGGTGCGTGACATAATGCATGTATAAAAAAATAAGGTACTGACTATTACAAAAACTGGAAAGCAGAATGTTTATATTTTCCTTGATGCGGCTTCGCGTAAAGTATATAATAAATCTTATCCCTGCATCAGGATAAGGGGGTATAGTGTGAAACATCACACGAATGTGAGGGTGTTTCGCACGCGGATCTGTGCCGGAGCGTCACAAATCCGAATGATGGCAGCTGCCCCGTCGCGTTAACGCTCCGGAATGGAGATTAACATGATCTGTATATCAACGGCATGTACAAGAGAAAAGTGGATGAAAAATATTCTGAAAAAGTATGCGGAGGCAGGAATCCGGGACATTGAGCTGTCCGGTGGAACAGAGTTTTATCCGGAGCTGGAAGATGATATGCTTCAAATGAAACAGGAATATAATCTGAACTATATATGCCATGCATATTTCCCGCCACAGGAAAAAGATATTGTTATCAACCTTGCATCCTGCAATGATGAAATATACGAAGCATCCATAAAGCATTATGAAAAATGTATACATTTTTTAAAAAGAGCCGGATGTCCCGTATTGTCGGTGCATGCAGGTTTTTTTACCGAGATCCTCCCGCATGAAGTTGGAAGAGAACTGTCAGGCAGAGTGATTTATGAGAGAGAGGAGGCTGTTGAGAGGTTTTGTGCGGCATATACATATCTTGACAGACTGTGTACGGAGAACGGGATAAAACTGTATCTGGAAAATAATGTACTTAACCGGAAAAATTATGATGCATTCGGGAAAAAGAATTTATTTATGCTGACAGACTACGAAGCATTTTTGCAGCTGCGGGAAAAGCTGTCATTCCGTTTCCTGCTGGATCTGGGGCATCTTCATGTGACATCGTACACGCTGGAGCTGGATTTTCAGGAGCAGTGCAGAAAGCTGGAGCCGCATGTGAGATGGCTGCATATCAGTCATAATGATGGAATTGCGGATCAGCACAGACCGCTGTGTGAGGATAGTGCGACACTGTATGCATACAGGAAGATTTTTGACAGGCATCTGCCGGTTACGCTGGAGACAGGCGGCAGTCTGGAGGAGATTCTTGCCAGCAGAAGACTTTTAGAGGAGGAAATAATATGATTGCTGTTATTCCGGCCAGGGGAGGATCGAAGGGAGTGCCAAAGAAAAATATCAGGCAATTGCTGGAAAAACCTCTGCTGGCATACACAATAGAGGCGGCGCGGGACGCCGGTGTTTTTCAGAAGGTGATCGTTTCAACAGACAGTGACGAGATTGCGGGGATCGCCCGGGAGTACGGTGCGGAAGTGCCGTTTATCAGACCGGATGATCTTTCGGGGGATCAGGCTTCCTCGGACGATGCAATACTCCATGCGCTGGAATATTTCAGGAAGGAAGGTATGGAATTCGGGGAAGTATGTAAGCTGCAGCCCACATCGCCGTTGCGGAATGCCGGGCATATTGCGGAAGCATACCGGTTTTTTAAGGAGAACAATTACGATTTTGTTGTGAGTGTGTGTGAATGTGAGCATTCACCGCTGTGGTCCGGGACTCTGCGGGAGGACGGATGCATGGATGATTTTATGGATGAAAAATATAAACGTGCATGCAGACAGCAGATGAAGCCGTATTATCGTCTGAACGGCGCGATTTATATGGGTAAGACAGAGTGTTTCGTGCGGGAAAAAAGTTTTCTGGGAAAAGGCTGTTACGCGTATGTAATGGGACAGGAGGAGTCTGTTGATATCGACAGTCCCCTGGATTTTCTTATCGCTGAGACACTTATCAGGAGGAACATGTAAGAATATGGATAGAAATATTTTGTGCAGTAAAACGGCGACCATCAGGGAAGCTCTGGAAAAGATTAATCTGAATGTAAAAGGAACTGTTTTTATTGTGGACGAAAATGATAAGCTCTGCGGAATCGCGACAGACGGGGATATCCGTCGCGGTCTGCTGTCCGGGCTGACGCTGGATTCCGGGATCACCGGAGTCAGCCGGAAAGAGTTTGTCTATGCACACCAGGGCGAGAGCATAAAAGAAATCTTTGAAAAATTTAATGAGGATATCAGGATTCTTCCGATTGTGGATCAGGACTGCAGAGTGGTAGATTTCAGCGAATATAAGAGTAATATGAGACTGCCGATTGCACAGCCCCAGCTGAATGGAAAGGAAATGGAATATCTGCTGGATGCATTTTTATCAACCTGGATTTCCAGTACAGGCAGATATGTGACAGAATTTGAGTCAAGTTTTGCCAGGTGGTGCGGAATGCCATGCGGCGTGGCGGTATCGAACGGTACGACGGCGCTTCATCTGGCGCTGACAGCGCTCGGTGTCGGTGAGGGGGATGAGGTGATTGTTCCGGATATCACATTTGCGGCAACGATCAACGCGGTACTTTATACCGGCGCGACACCGGTAATTGTAGATATAGAAGAAGACGGATGGTGTATCAGTCCGGATGAAATTGAAAAAGCAGTTACAGAGAGAACAAAAGCTGTTATACCCGTACATATTTATGGTCAGCCCTGTGATATGGAACGCATTATGGAGATAGCCGGGAAGTACGGACTGTATGTGGTTGAGGATTGCGCGGAGGCGCATGGAGCCAGATATGACGGCAGAAAAGTGGGAAGTTTCGGAGATATCAGCTGTTTTTCTTTTTTTGGCAATAAGATTATCACAACCGGTGAGGGTGGAATGTGCCTGACGCGGAATAAGGAGCTGGAAGAAAAGTTACGCCTTTACCGTGATCATGGAATGAGCAAAGCGAGAAAATATTATCATGAAGTAATCGGATACAATTACCGGATGACCAATCTGCAGGCTGCGATCGGCGTCGCACAGCTGGAAAATATCGATCAGACGCTTGCATGGCGGAGTAATCTGGAGGAGAGCTATCGGAAAAAAATTGCGGGGATTGATGGTATTGAGATGCAGCGGAATGACCTGAGGAAGCGGGAAAAAGTTACATGGCTTGTCACGGTCTGTGTAGAAAAAGAAAAGCGGGATGCATGCATGAATGCGATGACAGAAATGAACATTGACGCGAGACCATTTTTTATTCCCCTCAGTGAAATGGAGATATACCGGAAATATACATTTTCCAACAGGGTCAGTACAGAGCTGGCAGAGAGAGGATTTAATCTTCCCACTTCCTACATGATAAACGAGGAAGAGGTGGACAGGGTAGTGCGGGCATTGCGGCAGGTTGTATAGACTGCCCGGAGAGGATAAGCTGATAAAATGAGATGTATTGTGTGTGGAAATGAACAGTTTCGGCTGATTCATCATGGAACAAGGGACAGGGCGGATATTGATGTGCTGGAGTGTGAAAACTGTGGCGGGGCACAGCTTTCGGATTTTTCGCAGATTGCAGACGGATTTTATGAAAATTCAGGAATGCACCAGAGTGCAGATATCCGGGTGCTGAGCGATGCGACTGCGATGACAGATGACATCCGCCGCGCACAGTTCTTTTCAGAAGACTACAGAGAGAAGAACTTACTGGATTTCGGATGTGGCTGGGGAGGTTTTTTAAGGCTGGCAAAGAACTATGCAAAATCGGTGTCCGGCGTTGAGCTGGAGGCAGCGGCCCGGAACTTTCTTGAAAAAGAAAGTATCTGTATGAAAGCTCATATCGAGGAACAGGAAGGGCCGTTTGACATGGTCACGATGTTTCACGTTATAGAACATCTGACGGAGCCGCTGGAGATTCTCGAAAAGATACGGGAAAAACTTGTTCCGGGAGGAAAACTGATAATAGAAACACCAAATGCCGCGGATATTCTTCTGAAAAAATATGGCTGCAGGGCATTTGCGGATTTTACATACTGGAGCTGCCATGTGTTTTTATATACTTCCCGCAGTCTTGAGCTGTTGATGAAGGAGGCCGGATTTCAGATTGTGTGGAACAGGCAGATACAGAGATATCCGTTGTCCAACCACCTGTACTGGCTGACGGAAGGGAAGCCGGGAGGACACCGGAAATGGGAGGAACTGAATTCCGGAACAATGAGGGAAGAATATCAGAGACTTCTTGAAGCAGCAGGAATGTGTGATACGCTGCTGATGTGTGCGGTAAAGAACTGACTGATCAGGAAAAAAAGGGCTGCCAGAGCATGAAAATGGCTTCTGGCAGCTTTTTTATGTTCAGATACCGCTTATAGCTCAATGACATCGTCCACTGCGAAATCTTTTCCGGAATGTCTTCCAAGAAGATCATCATAGTACAGTGCCGAAATGCCGCGCCCGTTCGTTCTCTTTGCAACAATATTTTCTTTTGTAAAAATATCGCCTTTCCTGATCGGCTTTGCGGCGACGAAGCATTTCTGCAGAGAACGGCGTGTGAACTGTTCGGAAAACGTCGGTACTTTTACAGAAGAACCGAGATAACATTCAACCTGTCTGATAGTATTTACCAGGTTTTTCAGCTCTTCCGGTGTTACGGAGGCTTTGTGATCCGGTCCATCGGCGTTTTGATCAAGTGTGAAATGTTTTTCGATTAATCTTGCGCCTTTTGCGACCGCGTACGGGGCGGCTCCGATGCCTCTGGAGTGATCGGAATATCCGACTAAGATATCAAATTCCTGTTTCAGCGAATCTATCACGTTTAAATTCACTTCCCCGTCATCCAGCGGGTAATTTGCGGTGCACTGCAGCAGGATGACATTTCTGTTAATCGGATAAATGGCTTCCAGTGCTTTGCGGATTTCTTCCAGATAACACATACCGGCGGACAGGATCACAGGTTTTCCCAGTGCCGCAATCTGCCTTAAATACTGAATATTTGTGACATCGGTCGCAGCGACTTTGACTGCGGGAACATCTAACGCCGCGAGATCCTCAAGACTCTTTTTTTCAAAGGGGGTTGACAGGAATGTGATCCCCTTATTCCGGCAGTACTGCTGTAAATACCGGTGCTCCTGTAAGCCAAGCTCAAGACTTCTGAGCATGTCGTACTGGGACTGCGACGCGTCGGTGGTCTGTTTCTGGTAGGGAGCTTTGTCGATATTTTTCAGGATAATATCCTGAGTCCGGAACATCTGGAATTTAACTGCATCCACGCCCGCATCGCAGGCTGCGTCGATCAGCTTTACTGCACTCTCCATATTTCCATTGTGGTTGACACCCGCCTCTCCAATGATATAGACGGGGGAGGTATCGGTAATTACTTTTTCATCGATTTGTAATGAGTGATTAAAATGCATGTCTCTCCTTTCCGGGATGCTGTGGCATACCGCTCCATCTATTATACGACAAAACAAAAGTATTTGGTAGAGGACGTTTTTCTTTCAGCTCTGGCGGAAACCGCGAAAATCAGAATTCCGGTTCTGGTAGAGATCGCAACAGACCTGTTCAAAACGGCGCTGCTGAACTTTCTGGTACTGCCGGATCAGTTTCATATTAGCCCGGCAGAGTGCATCATATACTTCTTCATCCGTGTACTTTGTAAAGTTGACGGAAAGCAGATCGGAATTAGTATGTTTGTTTTCATAGAAATCGGCGGTATCTTTTATAAGTCCCTGCTCCACGGCGTAATCAAATAATTCACTTCCGGGATAAGGCGTGACGGGCCGGATTGTGCGGAGCTGTGCGTGATCATCATATTTCAGCAGAAATTCCACCGCATCGTCGAGCGCGCTGAGCGGCTCGTTAATGTTTCCGAATATAATATTAAGTCCGGGACTGATACCTGCTTTCAGCGTATTTTCAACACCGCGGATAATCATATCCCGCGTCAGACCTTTGTGCATGACGCGCAGTGTGTCGTTATCCAGCGACTCAATTCCATAATTTATAAATACGCAGCCGGCTTCCTTCATTTTTTCCAGCACATCCATGTCTGCGAAATTAAGTCGTCCATTGCAGTCCCACTTAATGTCCAGCCTCGCCTCGATAAATGCCCGGCAGAGTTCCAGTGTGCGCTCTTTTGAGCTCATCAATAATTCATCGGAAAAAGCAATATACCTGATGTTGTAAGTCTTTTTCAGGAACTGTATTTCATCGATAATGCTCTGCGCACTTCTGGGACGGAACCCTTTGTCCAGCCGGTAACAGAAATTACATGAAAAAATGCAGCCCCGCCCGGAAAGCATGGGGATACAGCGCTCATTTCCTTTTATGTTAGGGAGCCGGAGCAGGGAATAATGAGTCATGTCAAACAGATCGTACGCCGGCCAGGCAATATCGTCAATATTTTTTATTAATTCGCGTGCTCTTGTTCTCACGTAATTTCCGCCGGCATCAAAAAAAGCGATTCCATCGACTGACTCAAGAGAGCGCTTCCCCGCAAAAGCATCCATGAGTTCAACGAATGTAATCTCGCCCTCGCCGATTCCCACCACATCTGCGCCTGTTATGCTGAGAAAGTACCTGGGATCTGAGGCCGGCCCATGTCCGCCGATGGTGTACCGGAAATGTGAGCGGCGGCGGGAGGCATTGATTGCCTCAGACAGGCTCAGCAGCTTGTGGTATTGATAGTAACCTCCGATGGTGCTCACTTCAACCACATCAAAAGCGTTCGAGTCCAGATAGTCTGTCAGATGACTGTCCGGCCAGTGATAAATATCCTGCTGGTAAACACTGACCTCATGTCCCGCATTCCGCGCCGCTGAGGCGAGATATGCAAGGCCTTGTGGAAACCATGAGATATAAGAGTCATTGTCATACACGACCATTAGTATTTTCATCGTTCTGTTTTCCTCCATGAATCGGTTTTAAAGAAATCTTTAAAGACTATATTTACTTTATCATAATATAAGGTACTTATCTATATTTTCAGGTAAGTTTTGTGCTGATTAATAACTTCTTTTTCATGGAAATGATGTCTTTAAGTATAATCTTTTAATAATATGAGATAAAATCTTTATTACAGACAAATCAGTGCAAAGTAAAGAGGAGACAGACAGATGAAAAAAATAGGTGTTGTCACGGGAACGCGCGCTGAATACGGGCTGCTCCGGCCGGTTATGGAAGAAATCCGTGATGATCCGGAAGCAGAATTATGCCTGATTGTGACGGGAATGCACCTGTCGGCGCAGTATGGGTGCACATGGCGTGAAATTGTTAAAGATGGATTCCGGATTGATCATAAAATAGATATGCAGCTGACGTCGGATACCGCTGGCAGTGTATGTGCTTCCATGGGTACGGAGCTAAAGGGATTTGCGGAACTCTTCTCAAAACAGAAGCCGGATATTCTGGTGCTCCTGGGCGACCGGTATGAGATACAGATGGCGGCAGTCGCGGCAATGATTTTCTGCATTCCGATTGCACATATTCACGGAGGAGAGCTGACGGAAGGGCTGATCGACGATGCGATCCGCCATTCCATAACAAAAATGAGTGAACTTCATTTTACCAGCACCAGAACATATGCAGACAGGGTGATACAGATGGGGGAGCAGCCGGACCGGGTATTCTGCGCAGGTGCACCCGGAGTGGAAAATATTAAGAACATGGAACTCTATGACAGAAAAGAGCTCTGCGATACGTTTGGCGCTGTATTTGGAAAACCTTACGTTATGGTGACTTACCATCCTGTGACGCTTGAAAATCATACGGCAAAAGGACAGTTTGAAAATCTGCTGAAAGTGATCAGTCAGCATAGGGAATATCACTATATTTTTACCGGGGCCAATGCGGATCCGGATGGCAGAAGTATCAATGAATTGATAGAACAGTACGTAAAATGCAGTCAGAATGCAGATTCATTTGTGTCTATGGGGCAGAAGGGGTATTTAAGTGCGGTAAAGCATTGTGAGTTTGTGATGGGAAATTCGTCCAGCGGAATAATCGAGGCCCCGTCTTTTCACGTGCCGACGCTGAATATAGGAGACAGGCAGCGGGGAAGGGTCAGGGCGCAGACGGTTGTCGATTGCGGGTATTCCACGCAGGAAATTGAAACAGGATTTGCAAAGGTGACGGATACCGCATTCCGGCTGAAGTGCAGAGAATACGGGAATCCATACGAAGGGAAAAACGTGGCGCAGACAATAGTAAAAGAAATAAAGAAGTTTCTGGACGGGTATGGGGGGAAAAAGAAAAAATTCTATGATCTGGAGGTGCAAAAATGAGAATCCTGTTTATCGGATGTGTGAATTCTTCCCGCAGGCTGCTTCTGAAACTCCTGGAACGAAAAGCGGAGATTGCCGGAGTTATCACAAAAAAGGAGTCGCCGTATAATTCAGATTTTGTAAGCCTGATTCCGCTGTGCGAGGAGCATGGGATCAGATATCTGTGTGTCCGGAATATCAACGATGACGACAGCATCCGGTTTGTGATGGAATGCGCGCCGGATATCGGTTTCTGCTTCGGATGGTCGCAGCTGATAAAAGAGGATTTTCTGAGCAGGATTCCCCGCGGTGTGGCAGGATTTCATCCGGCGGCACTGCCACGGAACCGTGGGAGACATCCAATTATATGGGCGCTTGCTCTGGGACTTACAGAGACGGCATCCACTTTTTTTATGATTGACAGCATGGCGGATACCGGCGATATCATTTCGCAGAGGCCGGTAAAAATTGCGTATGAAGATGATGCGCAGAAACTTTACGATAAAATTATGGAAACCGCGGAGGGACAGATTACTGAATTGCTGGAGCAATTTGAGAAAAATACGGTTGTGCGCAGAAAACAGCTGCCGGGCGAGGGAAATACGTGGAGAAAACGGTCAGAAAAGGATGGGGAGATCGACTGGAGAATGTCTTCAAAAAACATTTATAACCTTGTCAGAGGGCTGACAAGGCCGTATGCGGGCGCTCACTTTATCTGTCAGGGCAGGAAAATAAAAGTGTGGCGCGCGGCAGAAGTAATTTCAGACGCCTTCCGGAATGCGGAGCCGGGTAAGGTGCTTTCAGTCAGCCCGGATGGCTTCATAGACGTAAAAGCAGGAGATTATGTGATCCGGATTCTGGAGTGTGATCCTGTGACGATACATGAGGGGGATTATCTGTGAGATCTGAAATAATGAAAATTGCTGTAATTTCCCCGCATCCTGATGATGAAACGCTGGGAGCGGGAGGAACTTTGCTGCGCTATAAGGCGCAGGGAAACAGAATATACTGGATAAATGTCACGGATGTGGAAAAAGGCCGGGGATGGGACGATACATTTGTCTCAAAAAGAAGAGAACAGATCCGGCGAATCTGTCAGTTCTATCAGTTTGATGGATTTTATAATCTGCGGTTTCAGCCCGGCACGCTGGAGCAGATGGATAAAAGGCTGCTGATAGACCGGATCGGCGGGTGCTTCCGGGAAATACAGCCGGACTGGATTATTCTGCCCGACGCAAACGACGCGCACTCTGATCACAGAATTGTATTTGAAAGCTGCATGGCCTGTTCGAAAGTATTCCGGTATCCGCATATCAGAAAAATAACAACAATGGAAATCCTCTCCGAAACAGATTTTGGCAGGCCGGATGGTATGTTTGTGCCAAACTGTCTGATTGATATTTCTTCCTGTATGGAGGAGAAGATAAATGCTCTCCTGATCTATGATACGGAAATCTGTGATCCGCCGTTTCCGAGAAGTGTGGAGGCAGTAAAAGCACTGGGAACGATCAGGGGAGGCATGGCGGGTGTCCGCTATGCGGAAGCTTTTAAACTGATAAAGTCTATCGAATAAAGTGTGAATACAGGAAGAAGACAGGGAGGGTTTCTGATGAAAACGGAGCAGCTGATACCGTTTCTGATCTCCGCAGAAAGTTCGGTTGTGGAGGCAATGCAGAAGATCGACAGCAATGCGCAGGGAATTCTTTTTGTAAAAAATGATGGGAGAAGACTGATCGGAGTGATCACGGACGGAGATATCCGCAGATGGCTGATCAGGACAGGAGAACTGCAGGGAAGTGTCAGACAGATAATGAATCCCAGTCCAAAGGCGATATATCAGAAGGAAATCGGTAGTGCCGGCGAATATATGAGAAAGCACTCGCTCACAGCACTGCCGGTTATCAGCACGGAAAATATAATTACCGACATTATTTTCCGCAAAGGCGGAGGGGAAAGGACTGCGTGCACGGAGAGAAAGAAGGCTTTGTCCGGGGTTCCGGTTGTGATCATGGCCGGCGGAAAGGGGACAAGACTATATCCATACACTAAAATCCTCCCCAAGCCCCTGATCCCGATCGGCGATATTCCGATTATGGAGCGCATTATCAACAGATTTTATGATTTCGGGGTCACCGATTTTTATGCCACCGTGAATTACCGGAAGAGTATGATCAGATCTTATTTTTCTGATCTGGCCGCTGATTATACGATCTGGTATGTGGAAGAGGACAAACCGCTCGGGACAGCCGGAAGTCTCGGACTGATCAGGGAGGAGCTTTGGGGGCCGTATATAGTCACAAACTGCGACATTCTGATCCATGCCGATTACGGGGATATCTACCGCTATCACGGGGAATCCGGTAACGAGCTGACGATTGTGACGGCTCTGAAGAATATCGTGGTGCCTTACGGGGTGATTCATTCCAGGGAAAACGGAGCGATCGAGAGCATGGAAGAGAAACCAAAGCTCTCTTATTTTGTGAATACGGGAATGTATATCCTGAATCCCGAACTGCGGCGGGATATTCCGCCGGACACATTTTTCCATATGACAGATCTGATGAATCTCCTTTTAAAGCAAAACAGAAAAGTGGGGATGTATCCGATCAGTGAGGATTCATTCCTGGATATGGGAGAATTCGAGGAAATGCGGCGGATGGAGGAAAAACTGAATCTGAAATCAGAGTAATATGCGTGGGAAAGGAGAGCGCCATGAAAAAAGTACTGGTAACGGGGGCGGACGGGTTTATCGGGAGCCACCTAACGGAAAGCCTGCTGGAAAAGGGGTATGAGGTAAAAGCGTTTGCCTTTTACAATTCTTTCAATACCTGGGGCTGGCTGGACACATTGCCGAAAGAAAAACTGGAACAGATTGAGGTGTTTACAGGCGATATCAGGGATCCGAACGGGGTGCGCGGGGCGATGAAGGGGGTGGACGGGGTTTTCCACCTTGCAGCGCTGATCGCTATTCCGTTCAGCTACCACTCGCCGGATTCCTACGTGGATACCAATATTAAGGGGACGCTGAATGTTCTCCAGGCGGCGCGGGATCTTGGCACGGAGCGGGTTCTGGTCACCTCCACCTCGGAGGTATACGGGACCGCGCAGTATGTCCCGATCGATGAAGCGCATCCGTTTCAGGGACAGTCCCCGTATTCGGCGACAAAAATCGGCGCGGACCGCCTGGCGGAGAGTTTTTACCGGAGTTTTCAGCTTCCGGTATCGATTGTGCGCCCGTTTAATACATACGGCCCCAGGCAGTCGGCGCGGGCGGTGATACCGACGATTATCACACAGCTTCTGGCGGGAAATGAAACGATTAAGCTGGGATCGCTGACGCCCACGCGGGATTTTAATTATGTGAAGGACACAGCCGCCGGATTTATCGCGATCGCGGAGTCTGACCGGACGGTCGGGGAGGAGATCAATATCGCGACGCAGCGGGAGATTTCGATCGGCGACCTCGCGGCAGAGATTATCGCCCAGATCAATCCGCAGGCCGCGATCGTCTGCGATGAGCAGAGACTTCGCCCGGAAAAGAGCGAGGTGAACCGGCTTCTTGGAAGCAATGCAAAGATCCGGGAGCTGACGGACTGGGAGCCGCGCTATTCATTTGCGCAGGGGATTGCGGAGACCATTCGCTGGATCCGAGGCCACATGGGGGCATATAAGGCCGATATATATAATATATAATAAATTTATTTACCGGCCCCTGCCGCCTGTATTCAGAGTATATTCAGGTATGGCCGCCGCTTTCCCTGATGATTATTCAGCTGCTTCAATCGATTCAACGATATTCATTTTTGCAATCGGGCGCAAGGGAACCGCCGTCGCCAGCAGGCAGGCTGCAATGGAGACCAGTGCTGCCTCCATAATGGATGAGTATGGAATGGCAACGAACTGTAAACAGTCGGTTGAAGCAGCGTTTATAAACAGGGTGCAGATATAGCCCAGCACACTTCCGATTACGGACGCAATCATTCCATAGTAAGCTCCCTCCCATAAAAAAGTCTTATAGAGGCTCTCTGTACTCATTCCGATTGCACGCTGCATACCAATTTCAGCAATACGGGTGTGGATATTACTGTAAACAGTATTCACTATATTAAGTATGCCGATAAGACCGATAAAGAAGATAAGACCCCGGCACAGCAGACTGATTTGTCTGAAGCTTTCTTCCAGCTGCGCGGCGGTCTGCAGGTAGGAAAGCCAGTGACTGCCCGCGTTTTCTTTACACCAGTTATCCAGCCATGTCTCAAACTGACGGTTATCTGCATTCTGCTTTAAGGCTGGATAAACTTCTGAATAACTGTTATTTCCTGTCAGCAGGTCACAGATTTTATCGCTGACGATGATCTGTACACCGTTTATAAACCCTTCATTGTTAATTGTAATGGGATTATCGGCAATACCGGCAACACGCAGCTTATGCCCGTTGACCAGTATCGTATCATTATATTCAAAGGCAGTGTTTTCAAAGGTCTGTCCCTCAAAAGCGAATGGAACCGGATTTTTAACAATGCATGCGGCTCCCGATAACAAATCGGTCTTATCCTGTTCCGACAGACCGTCTGCATAAGAAGTCAGGCGGTTATTGTCTATGCCTGCAATTTGAAAAGTTTCCGCTGCCTGAAGCGTAAAATTAAGCTCAACCGGAATATTTCCATTCCCTTCCTGGGAGTAGACCGATAATTTTGTCGTTGCCAGATTTTCCACCAGTTCATGATCCCGTATTTCGGACAGGCTGTCCGGGGAAATTCCCGTGGTCTCGTTTGTAACCGCATAGTCGCCCAAAGTCATGTCCTGTACGCTTTTTCCTGTATCAAGAAGTGCTGTAAAACTCTGCAAAGATACAAAAACCGTAATACTCATAACCAGTGAAAGAATCGTGATAACCGTTCTGCTGCGTCCGCGTTTCAGATTCAGCCACGCATAGCAGGCTTCAAAATTGCGGATCGCTTTTGTCTGCCGTCTGCGGCGTTTTATTTGCACATTCCGGCCCGACATTGCGACGGCAGGGGAAACGCGGGAGGCATACCGCGCTGCCGGAAATGCCGCTGACATTGCAAAAATGAGAGTTACGGCAACGCTTACAAAGTATAAAAGAAAATGATCAGCGTCTGTCGCGTTAATCATCTGATTAAGTTCTGTTGTACTGTCCGCCATAAATAAATCAGGGTTGAGAATACCTGTGGCAGCTATTAAAATTTCCTTTGCGGAGTATGCGCCGGCAATAAGTCCGATGGGGATACCGATGCCGCACAAAATCAGCAGCTGCAGGGAAACAAGGCGGTAAAGCTGTCCGCGCTCACTCCCGATGGCCCGCAGTGTTCCATATTCCCTGATCCGTTTTGTCACAGCTATCTTCAGAATATTATAGATCACCAGGCCTGCGGCAAAAAGAACAAGCAGGCCGGTCATTATGCACGCAAATGTCATAAAAGAAAAACCTGTATTTGTATCAGTGTCCGCTTCATCATAAGAAATCCCCAGTGTGTCTAATAAAATCCAGTTGTACTGTATACTGGAATCTTTGATATCGAGGCTGTCTGCGAGCTCATCGATAATGGCCTGAAACTGTGCAGTATTCTTTGTCTTGACATCGGTCGAATAGAGCAGATATTCTTCCGGCAGAACCAGAGCCGCCGTTCCGGCGCCTGCAACCGCATCCAGGGTTCCCGTGGAATAACCGATATAGTTGCTTTCCAGTATGCCGCAGACAGTATAGCCGGCGGAGTAGGAATATTCCGGCAATGTTCCGTCCATGCGGGATATGCGTGCCCGCAAAGTTAAGGTATCGCCGATACCGGGCTGTTTATCTAAATACGGCAGAGCGTTTTCAGGTATTGCAATCTCGAACGGTAAAGCGGGCAATCTGCCCTCTTTTATTTTTCCGACCGAGGGGTATGCGTCTAAAGCGTTTCCTGAATATTCGCGTATAAACAGGGACAGACTGCTATTGCCGAGTTCAGTAATTCCGACGTTAATCAGACTTCCCACATCATAAAGGCGCGGATCGTTTTCTAATTGCAGCCTTTGAGCTTCGCTGATTTGATGAAATGTGGCATAACGGTCTCCGTTTAATGAGGAAGCCTGTTCTATTCTCATGGTCTGCAGAATGCCGAGAGACTGACCGATCGCAGTCGTCATAATACATGAGAGGATAACGGCAGTCAGAATGAGAACCGCCATTACTTTTTGTGCCTTTAATTCTTTGAAGGAGAGAGATAAATAAGATTTCATTGTACACCCACCTCCGAAAGTTCCCCGTCAATAATTGAAAAACGGCGGTCCGCCATCTCTGCAATGCGCGGGTCATGAGTAATTATGACAAGCGTCCTGTTCGTCTTTTTCCGGATATCACAGAGCATTTTCATTACTTCGCCGCCGCTTTTGCTGTCAAGATTTCCCGTGGGCTCATCGGCAAAAATAATATCAGGTTTTGCGATCAGCGCCCGCGCAATCGCCACGCGCTGCTGCTGACCGCCGGAGAGCTCGCAGGGCAGGTGCGACAGACGGTTTTCCAGTCCCAGAAAAGAAGATAGTTCCTGTAGATAAGCTTCGTCGGGCTGCTTTTTATCCAGAAGCAGCGGCATAATGATGTTTTCGCGGGCGGTTAAAACCGGAAGCAGATTAAACTGCTGGAAAATAAACCCGATTTTCCGGCGGCGAAAAGCCGAAAGCTTTTTATCCGGGCCGTGGTGAATATCTGTGTCGCCGTAAAGTACGCTGCCGGAGGCAGGTTTATCCAGGCCGCTTATGATGTGAAGCAGAGTGCTTTTTCCGCTTCCGGACGGTCCCATGATCGAAATAAAATCGCCGTCGGATATTGCCATGGACGTATGACTGAGCGCGACAACCTTATTATCTCCTGCGCCATAGACTTTTGAAATTTCGTTTACCTGAATCTGCATAAGAATCTCCCTTCTTTCCTCAATCGTCTGATGATAAGGAGAGTATATAGGGAAAATCTCAAAAATCCCTCAGATTCTGTTCGATTGTTAAAGTAGCGGTAACCGTCGCGCCTGCCGGACGATTCTCCAGGGTTATGTCACCGCCATGCTTTTTACAGAGAAGCTGACAGGTATACAGCCCCATTCCGAAATGCCGGTGATCCTCCTTTCCTTTCTGAAACGGCTGAATCCCGTTTTTCATCAGTTTGTCCGGAAATCCGCAGCCGTCGTCTGTCACGGATAGCGACAATTTACCGTCGGTGATACAGCAGAAAATATCGATGCCGGAGGAGGCGAAGCGGAGCGCGTTTGACACGAGGTTTTCGGTAATCTGAAACAGAACAGATTTGTCAATCAGAATATTGTTAAAATAGCCGGCGGCAGTAAACTGTATCTGTTTCTGATGATCCGGGTCAACGAAGCAGATTAAATTTTTAAGTTCGGAAGTAAGGCGATCCCATCTGGTGAGTTCTCTGTGAACAGTTATGTCTTCTAATTTCTGAATGCTGCTCATTGTTTCCACATACCGCTCAATTCTGTCGGTATAGCTTTCTATCCGCGACAGATTGTCAGTGAGCTGCGTTGTGTATCCCGCACTGTTTTCAACACTCTTTCGGGCTAATTTTACAGAACCTTTCAGGACAGTGACGGGATTTCGTAAATTATGCGAAAATGCGGCGTTTAATCTTTTGCGCTCCTCTGCCTGCCGCCACAACTCCCGGTTATTATTCAGCAGAGCCCGGCGCATGGTTTCAAAGGCGGTGCAGAGCTGCCCCAGTTCATCCTGTGATTCTGTCTCAATTGAAAAATCGAGGTTATTATCGATGATACAGGCGGCTCCTCTCGTGAGAACGGCCAGAGGCTCTTTTAATTTCAGACGATAGAAGCCGGAAGCGGTGGCGGTCAGCGCAAGGATGTAGAGCAGGACCGGAATAAGAAGCTGGGCAATGGAAATCATCTCATAGATTAAGACGGCCCGGGAAGACGTCTCCTGTGCCTGGGTAATCGGGGCGGGATCCGGAAAACCGATGCGAATGGAGATCCCTGCCGGGGAAATATGTGAGCGAAGTTCCGCGCACAGCCAGATCATAAAAAGTGACAAAATAGATGCAATTGTAATACTGATCAGTGAGATGGTAAATAATGCTTTTTTTAAATTCATCTGTTTTATCCGTTCCATTTGTAGCCTGCCCCCCAGACAGTTTCTATATAGTTGTGCAGAGTATGTTCTGCAAATTTCCGGCGGATTTTGCGGATATGCTCCATTATGGTATCGCTGTTTCCGTCGCTCTCCAGTCCCCAGATTATTTCATAAATCCGTTCCCTGTCAAATACCTGTCCGGCGTAGGTGGATAGTAATTCTACAATTTCGAACTCTTTTTTTGACAGGGCAATGCGGTTCTGACTAATCGTCAGTTCTCTTTTTGTATAGTTGATCACCATATCGCCGGAAAAGCGCAGAAAAGATTGTTCCTGTCTGCGGTTTTCGCGTCTTAAATGGGCGGATACTCTCGCTCCCAGTTCGTCGAGATCAAAAGGTTTTACAATATAATCGTCCGCACCGGCGGAAAAGCCTTTGATTTTGTCTGCGGTCTCAATCCGGGCAGTCAGAAAAAGGATCGGACAGGTAATGTGTTCACGAATCTTCTGACAGACCGAAAGGCCGTCTGTATCCGGCATATTGATATCCAGTAATATAATATCGGGGATCTGTATTATTTTTTTCATTGCGTCGTTTCCGCTGCAGGCAGTGATCACCTGATAGCCCTCCGCTTCAAAATAGCTTTGTATTACCGCGACAATGCCCGGCTCATCATCAACAATCATTAATTTTCTGCTCATGTTCTGTCCGCCTTTCATAAGATTATATTATCCCGTATAAATCTCAATTATTTCTCAATTTTCCGCGCCCGGCTCCCGCCATTTTTTACCCTCGTATAGTATATTATATACGGACTGACGGGAAATCGTAAGCGGGGAAAAGGTTTATGTTGTCCTTGCTGATTTCGCCGGACGGGAGTATAATACCTCATGTCAGAACAGTATACTGAATCAGGGAATATCTGAGGCTCTGATTCAGACTGTCGATTGAAAAAATAGTGTATCAGCATGATTTCTGAGGGTTTATAAAGAAAAATTCTGAGAGAAAGACGGGAGAGTTTTCATGCCGGGAAACGAAAAAGAGTATATACCGTTATCAGTTCCCTGTTTTGAGGGAAATGAAAAGAAATATGTCAATGACGCGCTTGCGCAGGGCTGGGTATCGACCGGCGGCGCGTATATCACCAGGCTGGAAGAGCAGCTGGCCGCATACTTAAATGTGAAAAAAGCCGCGGCCTGTCAGAGCGGGACGGCCGCCCTGCACCTGGCGCTGCTGGAGTGCGGAGTGCAGCCGGGGGATCTGGTGATTGTGCCGACGCTGACTTTTATCGCGGCGGTCAATCCGGTCCGCTATCAGTATGCGGAGCCGGTATTTATGGACTGCGACGAAAGTCTGTGTATGGACCCCGTGAAACTGCGCGGGTTCTGTGAGCGGGAGTGCAGCCTGGAGGACGGCAGGCTGGTTCATACCGCCAGCGGGAAGACGGTGAAAGCGGTGATTGTGGTCCATGTGTTTGGAAATTTCGCAGACATGGAAGCGATTATGGATGTGGCGGAAACATATGGTCTGCGCGTCATCGAGGACGCCACGGAGGCGCTGGGCACGCGCTATACACAGGGGCGCTACGCGGGCAGATTCGCGGGCACGATCGGGGATTTTGGCGCATTTTCTTTTAACGGAAATAAGATTATCACCACGGGCGGCGGCGGTGCGGTGACCGGGAGAGATGAACAGGAAGTATGTCATATGCAGTATCTCTCCACGCAGGCGAAGGATGACCCGCAGTTTTATATTCACAATGAAACGGGGTATAATTACCGGATGACCAATCTGCAGGCGGCGCTCGGAGTCGCGCAGATGGAGGAACTGCCGGAGTTTGTCGCCAGAAAGAACCGCAATTATGCAGTGTACCGGGAACAGCTGGCAGATTTTGAGCTGGGAAGACTGCCGGGGTTCAGGGAGGGGACATATTCCAACAGGTGGTTTTACGCCGTGGAACTGGCCATGGACCGGATTCAGATGTCCCTGCGGGAGATTATCACCGCCATGCAGGAGGCAGGGATACAGACCAGGGCGGTCTGGGGGCTGATTCATGAACAGCTTCCGTACAGGGGAGCGATCGCTTATGAGATGGAGCGGGCTCCGTATTACAGCGGCTGTATCCTGAATCTTCCGTGCAGCGCGCAGATCACGGAAGAGCAGATTGTGTATGTGGCAGAACAGCTGAAGAAAATCTGCTGCCGGAAATCATGAAAGGATATCGAGAATGAATATATTGCTGTACCGCTACAACAGTATCTGTGAGCCGGATATCATCGACACTTTTGCCAGACTGGGGCACACGACGGACGAAATCACGGAGGAGATGACGAACAAAGATATTTCCCCGAAACAGTGTCTGAACCTGGTCAGCGGGGCCCTGAAAAATGGACGCTATGATCTGGTATTCAGCATTAATTTTTTCCCGGTGGTATCCGAGGTCTGTAATATCTTTCATGTTCCCTATTTCTGCTGGATCGTGGACAGCCCGGTTATGGAGCTTTATTCCCACTCCGTCAGGAACAGCTGGAACCGGATTTTTCTGTTTGACTACGCATTGTATGAGGAATTTGCACCGGAGAATCCGGAACATATCTTTTATCTTCCGCTGGGCGTGAATACCGTGCGCGTGGATGAAGTGACAGGCTCGATCACGCCGGAGGACCGGAGACGGTATTCAGCGGATGTGTCGTTCGTCGGCTCTCTCTACACGGAAAAATGTCCCTACAACCGCTTAAAGGATGACGGCAGTTATCTGAAAGGGTATCTGGACGGGCTTATTGAAGCGCAGCTTAAAGTGTACGGGTACAATTTTCTTGAGGAATGCATCACGGAGAGTCTTTTGGGGGATTTTAAACAGCGGGTGCCGTTTTACCGTTTTCCGGAACGCTCGAATCAGAATGAAAAGGCCGCGATGGCGCATCTGTATCTCGGCAACAAGGTGACGGAGCAGGAGCGGCTGCGGCTTCTGGCGGCAGTCTCCCGGCGCTTTCCGCTGGACCTGTATACGGGAAGCGATGTTTCCGGTCTTCCGGACGCTCACGCGAGAGGGCTGGCGAAAACTGCGACGGAGATGCCCAGAATATTCCATTTATCGCGGATCAATCTGAATTTTACATCAAAGCCGATCCGGACCGGGCTGCCGCTGCGCGTCTGGGATATTCTCGGGGCCGGAGGATTTGTCCTGACCAATTATCAGACGGAGATCACGGAGTATTTTGAGCCCGGAAAAGAACTGGAAACATTTGCCAGCGAGGACGAACTGCTGGATAAAATCTCCTATTATCTGGAACATGAGGAAGAGCGCAGACAGATTGCCCGGAACGGATATGAAAAAGTAAAAGCGGAAGCATCTTTTGAGCTGCGCATCAGACAGATGCTGGAACACTGATTCTTACTATGCGCGGAATCTGTGAATTGTATTTCGACAGGCACACCGGAGGGATGCGCGGTGCAGGGAAGCGGCGCGCTCAGCGGGACGGAACTGACAGGAAGCGAGGCGGACGATGTTATCCGTATGTATGATTGTAAAAAATGCAGAAAAAACGATTGAGAATAGTTTAAGGGCCCTCTGCGGCTATGGATGGGAGATTGTGGTCGTGGACACAGGTTCCACCGACCGGACGCGCGAGATCGCGGCAAAATACACGGAGTGCCTGTATGAGTGTCCATGGGAGGATGATTTTGCGCTGGCAAAGAATTTCGCGGTGAGCAAAGCGTCGAATGACGCGGTGATGGTCGTGGACAGCGATGAGTTTCTGGAAAAAATAGAGAAGGCAGACGCTGATCTTCTGGAGCAGCATATCCTGCTCCATCCGGACCAGGTCGGCCGCGTCCGCCGGAGAAACGTATTTCCGGCGAAGGACGGAAAGCGGGAAAATCAGGAATGGATTAACCGCGTATTTTCACGCAGACAGTTTCACTATGCCGGCAGAATTCACGAGCAGCTGACCTCGCTGGACGGCGCGCCGTATCAGACCTGGAAGACGCCGGTGGTGCTTTATCATACCGGATATGATTTAAGCCCGGAGGAGAAGCTGGCAAAGGCGCAGCGGAATATCCGGCTGCTGGAGCGGGAACTTCTGGAGCTGCAAAAGCGCGGACAGACCGACGACGCCATGACGGAGGCGAAGGAAGAGGCGGAGGTGCTGATACCCTATATACTGTATCAGCTGGGAAAAAGCTATTATCTGTCGGAGGATTATGGGAAGGCATGCGATTATTTTTCCCAGGGGCTTTCCTATGAACTTAATCCCGGCCTGGAATATGTTATCGACATGGTTGAGACATACGGCTACGCGCTGA
The DNA here is from genome assembly GCA_947062675.1 of uncultured Roseburia sp. Lineage (GTDB taxonomy): Bacteria > Bacillota > Clostridia > Lachnospirales > Lachnospiraceae > Roseburia. The sequence goes on along the minus strand of CAMSQM010000005.1, from coordinate 67,074 downwards.
TCAACGGCGGGAGGGCGCAGGAAGCGCTGTTCTTTGAAAACATCTATGAGGAATTCGGACGCAGCGCGGATTTTCAGTTTCTGATGGGTCTGATTTATATGAACAATATGCGGTTTGACGACGCAGTGCACGAGTTTCAGAAAGCCTCATGCCAGAAAGAATGCAGGACAATCGGCGTCAACGACTGGCTGGCCTATTATAATATCGGCGTTATCCATGAATGTCTGGGACAGAAAGAAAAGGCGGCGGAATGGTACCGGAAATGTAAGAATTATCCGCAGGCGCAGGCCAGGCTCCGGGAGATCCGGGGAGGAAATGAGCAGGGAGCGGGGCAGGAAAATCGTTCGTAAAAAGGCGGAAAGCAGGAAGAAGGGGTAAGCGTGCGAAAATACAAAAAGAAGCTTCTGCTGGAAAATCTGGAAGAGATCTATCAGCTGCATAAAGAGTTTGAAAAATCATTGCCGGCAGGGAATCAGGACAAGCTTTTGCGGCAGCCTGCACAATGCCAGGAGCTTGCGATCAGGACAGGCAACGAGCTGGACGGCCTGGAGGGGAAGAAACACATGCCGGCTTCCCGGATCGTGAAAATTCTCGAGGCATACTGTGAGGCTCTGTATCAGGCCAGCCTGAACATGCAGGAAACCACAGATCTGCAGAGCAGAGGGAGGCAGCGCAGCAGTCTGGACTTCTTTATACGTGAGGCGGAGGAAAGAATTCGCAAAGATATTCCGGAACGCGTGGAGGCTGTCTTTCTTCCCTATAAGGCATCCATGTGGGACAGCCTGGAAAGTGTCTGGATGTCGGCAGACCAGGACGGGGAATGCGACAGTTATGTGATACCAGTCCCTTATTTTGACAGGAACGCCGACGGAAGTCTGGGGGAGATGCATTATGAGGGTGGGGATTTTCCGGAGTATGTCCCTGTGACAGACTGGCAGGAATATGATATCGCCGCGAGGCATCCCGATATGATTTTCATTCACAACCCTTACGACGGCACAAACCGTGTGACCACTGTTCACCCGTCATTTTATGCGAGGGAATTAAAGAATTATATGGAGGACTGGGGAATTTTTGACGATTCTCCGGATGTTGACAGGGCGATTGCGATTTCGGATGCATATTACGGGGATAAAAGTTCGCTGGCGGAGCTGTACAGGGTGGCGGGGAAGCCGGTGCTGATACAGGATGTGGAGATTGTTTCGGACTAATGAAGAGAAGAAAAGAAGCCGATATCTATAACAGTTATTTCTTTTATCATGGATGATAGATTAAAATACATGGACGTATGGATATGGGAAAATGTGGTGTCATGTCAGGGTTCATGAGGGATAATAACTTCATGAACTATTTTTATGTGGAAATAGCTGTATTGTACAGAACATGAGGGGCGGCATTATGAATAAATTAGGGACAAAAGCGGAAACACTGCAAATGCTATATGGAAAATTAAAGTATGCTCTGATTTTACCGCAGATGTGTTTTACCGTACAGGACTGGAATACAGACAGAAATGATATTCTTGCAGAGTATGAGGCTCAGGACTGGAGGGAATCCGTTGTGGTGCGGAGCAGCTCTCTGGCGGAGGATACACAGACGGAGTCATCAGCGGGGAAGTATGAATCTGTGCTGAATGTATCAGGAAAAACAGAGTTTATGCAGGCGGTTGAGAGAGTTCTCCGTTCTTACGATGATATGAATCCACAGAATCAGGTGCTCGTTCAGCCGATGCTTAAAAATGTGAAGATGTGCGGGGTCGCATTTACCATTGATCCGAACACAGGGGGTAATTATTATGTGATAAATTATGACAGCACTGGTTCAACATCAGCTGTTACGTCGGGAAACGGCCCGGAGAATTATCTTTATTACCAGTTTAAAGGGAGCGAAAACGTGAGTGGTTCTGCGGAGATAAAAAGACTCTGCCGTGCACTCAGGGAGCTGGAAGATTTTTTTTCAAAGGATCATCTGGATGTCGAATTTGCACTCACAGAGGAAGACCAGCTCTGTATATTGCAGGTGAGAACGCTGTGTCTGCGGGAGAGCCCTGTGGATCTGAGGAAACAGGAGTGTGAGCTGAAACGAATTCAGGACAGGATCCACCGTTCACAGTCACCCAGACCGTTTCTGTGTGGAAGAAAGACGATATACGGGGTAATGACAGACTGGAATCCGGCAGAGATGATAGGAATCCGTCCAAAACCGTTGGCGATGTCTCTGTATCGTGAGGTAATCACAGATAATATCTGGGCCTATCAGAGAGACAATTACGGATACAGGAATTTGAGAAGTTTTCCGCTTATGGTAGATTTCGGGGGACTGCCCTATATCGATATCCGGGTAAGTTTTAATTCATTTGTTCCGGCAGTGCTTGCTGAGGAGATCAGCGAAAAGCTTGTCAATTACTATCTGGACCGTCTGGAGGAAAAACCCCAGAAGCACGATAAGGCAGAATTTGAGATTGTGTTTTCCTGTTATACCCTGGATCTGCCGGAAAGAATACAGATACTGGCAAAGTACGGGTTCTCACAGGAGGAGATCCGGCAGATTACGGATTCACTGCGAAGTGTGACAAATCATATCATCGATCATAAAGATGGCTTGTGGCGTAAGGATTATGAGAAAATAAAACTGCTGAATGAGCGCTATGCTCAGATAATGGCGGCAGACATGGAAGATACAGAAAAGATATACTGGCTGATCGAGGACTGTAAGAGATACGGGACACTGCCGTTTGCGGGACTGGCGAGAGCGGCATTTATTGCGGTCCAGATTCTTCAGTCACTTGTCACCTGCGGGATTCTGACGAAAAAAGATTATGAAGCGTTTATGAACGGAGTCAGTACAGTGAGCTCCGGTATGAATGCGGATTTCAGGGAGATGTCCAGGAAGGCGTTTCTGGATAAGTATGGCCATCTGCGGCCGGGAACGTATGACATCAGTTCACTCCGGTATGATGAGGCTCCGGAATTGTATTTTGACTGGAATATGCAGACAGATCCGGATGTGTCCGGGGAAAAGGAGGCGTTCCGGCTGTCTCTGCCACAGCTAAAGCAGCTGAAACAAAAACTGGATGAGAACAGGCTTACCAATGATATACTGGAGCTGCTGGAATTTATACGGACAGTAATTGAAGGGCGCGAATATGGAAAATTTGCATTTACAAGAAATTTAAGCAAGGCGCTTCAGATGATTGCGGAACTTGGCAGGCAGGAAGGGATACCGGTCGAAGACTGCGCGTATGTCAATGTTCAGGACATCAGAGCAATGTATGTCTCCACGAAAGAGAGGAGGACATGCCTTGAGGAGTCTGTAAAGCGGGGAAAAGAGTCTTATGAGATTACGAAGACTCTTACATTGCCGCCGCTCATTATCCGGCCGGAGGAGGTAATGGGATTTTTTTATCCGGATTCTGAACCTAATTTTATCACATCCGGCCGTGTATCCGGTAAAGTCTGCCTTATGGAGGGAGAACTGCGCCGGGAGGACCTGAAAGGTAAGATTCTGCTGATACCGAGTGCGGATCCGGGATATGACTGGATATTTTCACACGGGATAAGCGGGTTTATTACAATGTATGGCGGTGCCAATTCACATATGGCAATCCGTGCGGGAGAACTGTCCGTTCCCGCGGCTGTGGGAGTTGGGACGAAGGCATTCGCGGCCTATAAGCAGGCACGGATGCTGGAGATTGATGCATCAGGAAAACTGATCAGAGTTTTAAAATAAAAGAAAGGGATTAATATTATGAAAACAGAATGGGATTACACGGAACTGGCACAGGCGTATCTGAAAAGACCGGATTATGCTCAGAGTGCGATTGATAAAATGCTTGCGACAGCGGGAGTGAAAAGCGGGGACGCAGCCTGCGATGTCGGTGCAGGGGCGGCACATCTGACTTTAAGGCTGGCGGAGTATGGCCTGAATGTCTGCGCTGTTGAGCCGAATGATGCGATGCGGGAGAATGGAATCAAAAGAACTGCAGATTACCAGAATGTGCAGTGGTTTGAGGGAGTCGGAGAACACACGGGAATGGAATCGGGGAAATTTGATCTTGTCACGTTTGGCTCTTCTTTTAATGTGTGTGACCGGCAGGAAGCGCTTCAGGAATCAGGAAGAATTCTCAAAAGCGGCGGGTGGTTTGCGTGTATGTGGAATCATCGTGATCTGAATGATCCGCTCCAGAAAGAGATTGAAGATGTATTAAAGGCTCAGATCGAAGGGTACAGTTATGGGACCAGACGGGAGGACCAGACGGAGGTAATTAACAAAAGCGGATTGTTCAGGGAAGTTGTATATGTGGAGGGAACGGTTCTGCATGACATTCCCACGGAAGATTTTATAGAAGGATGGAAATCACACGGTACTCTCCAGCGCCAGTCGAGGGACAGATTTGATCTGATTAACACTGAAATTCAAAAGATTGTTGAGGCGAAGGGAGAAAAAATAATCAGGGTGCCTTATACAACGAGGATCTGGATGGCGCAGGTAAAAGCATAAGGCGGCAGAAAATGAAGACGATACTGTATACACAGAGAGTGGAAATCGTGGAAAGCTATGGGGAGCGAAGGGACTGCGCAGACCAGAATATTCCAATGTTCCTGGAGGAATGTGGATATCTGCCGGTTCCGGTTCCCAATATGCTTAAAAACCCCGGGGAATTTGCTGCAGCCATCCGGCCGGCCGGAATTCTTCTGACAGGAGGTAATTCGCTGGTAAAATATGGTGGGAATGCACCGGAACGAGACAGAACAGACCGGGTATTGCTTGAAATCGCAGAGCGTGACGCGATTCCGGTATATGGGTTCTGCCGGGGCATGCAGTCTATACTGGACTATTTCGGATGTGAGCTTAAGGATGTGAAAGGTCATGTGGCTGTCCGTCACACCGTTTCAGGGGTGTCGGGGCCACTGGAAGTAAACAGTTATCATAATCAGGGGTGCTTTCAGATAAAAGCCCCCCTGGAGGTACTGGCCCGGGCTGTGGATGGCGTAATTGAAGCAGTCTGCTGCAGAGAAAGACAGATTGTGGCCACTATGTGGCACCCGGAACGAGAGAAGCCTTACGCGGTGTCAGATATACAGCAGGTGAGGACATTGTTTCGATGATCATGCCGCGGTCCTGAAATATAGAATAAGGGCTCTGGCTGGCTGACGGAAACAGGGCGAAAGGAGGCATTAAATGAAAGTAATCATACTGGCAGCAGGTCAGGGAACCAGACTGCGGCCCCTGACGGATGACAGGCCCAAATGCATGGTGCAGGTGAATGGAAAGAGTATGATCGAACGCCAGTTATCCGCTATCCGTGGGTGCGGGATTGCGGATAAAGATATTACAATTATAGCTGGTTACAGGAATGATGTCCTGAAGGATATGTATAAGCATACAGGGATACATTTTCTTGTAAATGATCAGTATGAGACGACCAATATGGTATATTCCCTGATGTGTGCAAAAAAGCTTATGGAATCAGAGGAGGATATTATTATCTCTTATGGCGATATTATTTTCGGGGAGCAGGTTTTCCGGAAGATTCTGGAGGCGAAAGATGAGATATCGGTCGTTGTGGATGACGGATGGTATGAATACTGGTCGAGAAGATTTGATAACCCGCTGGACGATGCGGAAACCCTGATGTATGATGCGAATGGCTGTCTGACGGAAATCGGTCAGAAAACATCAGAATCTGCAAAAATACAATCCCAGTATATCGGGCTTATGCGGTTTAAGGGAGAAGGGCTGAGGGCAGTGCTGGGACTTGCCGCAGAGGCAAAAAAGAGGAGTGAACAGGGACGGTCACTCTGGCGGACAGAGAGAAGCTATGAAAAAATGTATATGACAGATCTGCTCCAGGGACTGATCGACGAGGGTGCGAAACTGAAAACAGTCCACATACGGAGAGGATGGTTTGAAATAGATGACGGTGAGGATCTGAAGATTGTGGAATCAGAGCTGAAATAAACGAACAGGATACGGAGTAAACTTATGGGCACAGTGTACTGGATAACGGGGCTTTCCGGTGCAGGTAAAACTACAATCGGAAAACAGCGCGTGGGGTTCCGGGTCGGTAGATAATTATCATTATTTTGGTTATAAGAGGAATCAGCAATATTTTTTAGTGAAAGATTATACGGAAATTCCTGAGAGCGGTCTGCTGAATGTCCTGGAGCATTGCGGAAGAAGAATGGTGTTAATGGGGGATGCCTGCTATGACAGATACCTGATTAATATTGTAAGGAATGCGTGTGTGAGAGCAGGTTCATGGGCAGAGGCTCTCTTTAGAGAGGATATTTCTTATTATAAATTTGAGTTATTTCGCAGGCTGCTGGATATAACGTGGTCTGATACATTACTTGAAACAACACTTCACGGACAGCCGTCATACTATGACAAAATTACAGGGTTTGATCCGGTGCCGGTATCTCGTACGCATGATCAGTATTTCTCTGATTACAGCGCCATGGCAGAAACGGTATGGATATCCGTATGTCAGTAGTCTGGATTTCTCCAGGCGGGAATTGAAAGATATGTTTTTAAAAGAGTTTCATTTTGAGAAAAACATTGCATTTCGGAGTCCGGAAGATAAAATAAGATTTCGGAAATGGGTTCAGAAGTTAGCAGATGCTAATTTGCAGGTAACTCACAGGAAAGAGATTCTGGAACGAAATTGCTCTGACCGGAATCCCCGGAACTGATAATGTGGAGGGGAAAATGATAAGATTTTGTGATAAAGAAGTGTGCTGTGTGCCGGAAAATGAACTTAACAGACAAGAGCTGCTAACATATTTTATGAATGGGCACAGGCATGATCTGGTTTGCGTGATGGAACAGTCCGGCGAATTTGTGGGAATGGTTACATATGCATCATTGCTGGGAAAAGATATTAAGGAAGCCGTTAAAACCGAATATGTTATCCTGGACGGGAGTATATGGGAAAAAGGAAGACGATATTTCCGGGACTGTGAAAGGGTATTTGGAGAAATGCTGATACTTCCCGTTTTGGACAGGGAGCACCGGCTTTTGTGTTTTGCATGGGAGGATGACGATGCCGACCGTGAATGCAGGATGCTGGATGAGCTGACGCAGTTACAGCTGCGAGGCTGTAATGTATTGAATTTCAGGGACGTGTACCCGCAGTTCGATTGTGTGACGGTACATGAATGTAACGAACTGGCATATTTATTTGTAAAGTATCTTGAGATGATCGGAGTGCCTGTCAAAGTGACAGGGCCGTTGTGGGAAGAGCTGCAGGTTCTGAAAAAAGAGGAGGCGCCTGAATACAGGACGCTTACAATTTACGCAGAGGGCATAGGAATAAAAGAGAAGGCAACTGAGTGGCGGAAAAGCGTGTCGGTGGAATTTGAGTGTATCGACCGGATATATGAAGAAAATATCTGTAAAGGTGTTATTGGCGATTCAGATGGATGCTTTGAAGATATTGTTGCCAGAATATCAGGCAGACAGATTGCGATTCTTGGCTCAGAAACAGCGGCGCTGGATGCATATGATATGCTGCTGAAGTATGGACTGGATATATGCTGTTTTATTTCAGACAGAGCAAATGACGCGGGAAGATATCTGTTTGGAAAAAGAATTTTAAAAAGAAAAGAAGCGATAAAAAGTGTAGAAGATATTATTTTTCTGGAGGCGGGATGCAGATACAGTGCGTGGGGGTCTGGCGCAACTGATATATTTCATTACTGGGGATACAAAAGAAATCACAGATTTTTTCTGATGGAAGATTATATTGAGATTTCCGGAGCGGGATATGTGAACATATTGCGACATGTGCTGACGAAAACAGGGAAACAGGTTGTGCTGACTGGTGATTCACAGTTATGTTTAAAAATGGAAAAAATACTTGAGAGAGAATCTGGCATATATTCCCGAAAAATCAGATATGCAGATGTGCTGAAAGAGCACAGAGAGCGGGAGGGGGCAGATATATCCGAGGCTGGAGAGAAGGAGATAGCGAAGCAGGATGTATGTCTGCTGATCTGTCCGGAGTATTATGGAATGATGAAAAGCGGGGAACGGGGGAGCGATTCTTATAAATCAATTAAAAGAAAATATTTGTCAGAACTAAAAAACCGGGATATAACAGAGGTCATAGATTATCCGCTGGAGAACAGAGCATTTATGGAGGAGACCGCCTGGGTGGAGAATGACATAAAATCAGGGTTCAGGGTGGGAAAAATATTGATCGGGTCGATCCAGGCGTCCAGCGGGAATATGCTTTTTCGACAATTGCTGGACGCACATCCGGACATTCTGATAATTGATTATGGTTATCTGAATGATAATTTATACTCAATCTGTTTAAGACTGTCAGAAATAAAGAGCCGGGATATTCTGCCGCTGTTCTGGAAAATGCATGAGGATGAAGAGGCAGAGCGGAACAGTGACTGGGAAGATAATTATCCGGATAAAGAAAAATTTAATGACTGCATGAAAAATATGCTGGCGAAAAAGGAGACGTTTACATCCCAAGAGCTGTTTGTGATAATACATATCGCATACAGCAGGATGTGGGGAAAGGAAATAAAGGATGTTTCTGACATGGTGATATACTGGGAACCGCATTTTGTGCCGAGAAATATTTGTGAGAGCTATGCGATCTGGCTTGAGAAGGCATGTATGACGGGGATGATTATTAATGTTGTGCGAAATGCATGTATAAGAGCAGGCTCCGGTTTAAAGAACTATGAGGCGATAGATTATTTTTCGAATGGAAAAATGGCTGTTTTTTCATCAGTACTGGAGGAACCCGGGTGCCTGGAGAAGGAGTACAGAGGATGGAGAAGAATCAGTGCCAGGTTTGAAGATTTGAAATGCAGACCGGAGAAGGAGCTTTATGCGTTTTGTGATAAACTGGGGATAGAATGGTCAGACAGTCTGTCCAGGATTACTCAGCACGGAGAGCAGGTGTATGATTGCAATGAAGGATTTAATTTGAAGCCGGTGTACAATACGTATGAGGAATATTTTTCGGAATATGACAGATTTCGTATATCCCTGATTACAGGGCCGTGGCAGAAACGCTATGGATATCCCTGGGTAAGCAGCCTTCAATTCAACAGAAGAGAACTGCAGGAGATGTTTTCAAAAAGTTTTCGGTTTGAAAAGAAACTGATTTACCACAGTGAAGAAGAAAAAGCAGAAATAAGGAAACGGGTCAGGGAACTGATAAGGTACAGATTACAAATGACCCGGAGAATGGAAATACTGGAAACCAGAGGAACTGAATAGTGCTGAATTGGATGTGGATAAGATGACAGGAGACGGATATCAGATTACCGGATATTTTGCAGCCAGAAAGTAGGTAAAAGTGTATGGATACCCGATGGAAATATTAATTATTTATTTGAAATAGAAGAGGATTCAGGGGAAGTAAGGAGTGGGGTGTATTGACAATGGATATGCCCTTGCAGGGGAGTATGGCGTGCTGGTTCAGTATAAGCCAATTCACACATGGCGATCCGGGCAGGAGAGCTTTTAGTGCCGGCAGTAGTCGGGGTGGGGGAAAAGGCATTTTTAAAATATAAGAGTGCAAAAATGCTGGAGATTGATGCAATGGGTAAGCTGATAAGGATTTTAAAGTAAAACATCGTAGAAAAGAGGTATAAACATGAAACATGGAGACTTTACGGAGCTGGCAAAATTTTACGGAAACAGACCCGGATATTCAAGGGTGTTATTGCAGTGTCTGAGAAATCTATTTTTAACAGCATAGGCGAGGGGTAGTGGCAGATATCGGCGCCGGAACAGGAAAGCTGACAGAAAATCTTACGGAAGCGGGACCTGGAGGGTATGCGGTAGAGCCGAATGATGCGATGCGCACGGAAGCGTGCAGAAATTCATGGGAAGGAGTTATATGGTCTGCAGGGACAGCGGAAGAGACCGGGCTTGCGGATAACAGCGTGCACTGGGCGCTGATGGGAAATACGTGCCTGTGGAATCAGTGATGCGGATATCATTGTCATAGCGGGATACCGCAGCTCTGTGTTAAAAGAGAAATATAAGGATACAGAGATTCGCTTTGTTGTCAATGAGGAATATGAGACGACGAATATGGTGTATTCCCTCATGTGTGCGAAAAGTACAGTCTCAGTATATCGGGCTGATGCGGTTTCGTGGAGAAGGCCTGAAGGAGCTGCTAAGGATTTGCGGGGAGGCAGAGGAAAGGAGCAGACAGGGCCTGGCATTGTGGAGGACTGCCGGAAGCTACAAAAAGATGTATATGACAGACCTGCTTCAGGGTCTGATTGATGAAGGCTGTAAACTGAGGGCGGTACACATAACAAGAGGATGGTATGAAATAGATGATATTTCGGATTTAAAAATTGCTGAATCACAGCTGGGGTAAAAAATAATCTGGAGGAGCGGTTATGGGCAGGGTATACTGGATTACAGGACTTTCCGGTGCAGGTAAAACGACAATCGGAAAAATTTTTTACGAAAAACTAAAAAAAGAGTATCCTGATACGGTGTTTCTGGACGGAGATGTGTTGCGGAAAGTATTCGGAGATGATCTGGGATACACCAGGGAAGACCGCAGAAAATGTGCAATGCGGTATTCCAGGCTGTGCGCACTTCTTGGAGGACAGGGGATAAATGTAATCTGCTGTACGATTTCCATGTTTGACAGTGTGAGGGAGTGGAACAGGACAAATATTCATAATTATACAGAGATTTATGTGAAGGTGTCCATGAAAACGCTCCGTGCCCGTGACCAGAAAGGGCTTTACAGTGGGAATACAAATGAGAAGGAGAAAGATGTGGTTGGCGTACAGATGGATTTTGAGGAGCCGAAACGTCCGGATCTGATATTGCTGAATGACGGGGAAATGAGGCCGGAAGAGCTGGCAGAGCAGATTGCCGGTCTGGAGGCACAGGAAAAGATCAATGCCGGATATCAGGACAACAGTATAACAGATAATAAGGGCGCGGAAATCTACGGTTTTGCTGCATCTATTTTTCATATTTGCAGGAGTATTACAGGAGAAGGTGTCAGAAAAACGCTGAAGGCAGTTTCGCAGTATATTGGTCAGGACGGGGGAGGGATGACGATCTATGAAATTCCTACCGGGATGAAAGTTTATGACTGGAAGATACCGAAGGAATGGATTATTCGTGATGCGTATATTGAAGATGAACACGGGATGCGTATTATTGATATGAAAGAGAATAATCTCCATATCGTGAGTTATTCAGCTCCTGTAGACAGATGGGTTACATTGGAAGAACTGAAGGAATATATTTATACGCAGCCTGACCAGCCTGAACTTGTGCCCTATGTTACATCGTATTATAAAGAAATCTATGGCTTTTGTATGAGCAGACAGCAGCTTGATTCCCTGAAAGAGGGAAGATATCATATGTTTATTGATAGTGAGCTGACAGACGGTCATCTGACATATGCAGATATTATTCTGCCGGGAGAATCTGATCAGGAAATTCTGATTTCCAGTTATATCTGCCATCCTTCTATGGCCAATAATGAGTGTTCTGGTCCGGCGCTGCTTGCGGAACTGGTAAAATATGTGCGGTCACTCAGAAAGCGAAAGTATACGTACCGTTTTGTTCTCAATCCGGAGACAATTGGCTCTATTGCTTATATCAGCAGAAATTACACTTACCTGAAGGAAAAAATGGTGGCAGGTGTAGTGCTGTCCTGTGTGGGTGATGACAGAGATTATTCTATTATTCATACAAGGAGTGCAGACACCCTGGCGGATAAAGGAATGACGAATATACTGAGGTTTTGCAGACGATTTACAGAGTATTCATTTTTGGAGAGAGGGTCAGATGAAAGGCAGTATAATGCTCCGGGGGTGGATCTTCCTGTGATCGGATTCTGCAGAACAAAATATGGAATGTATCCGGAATATCATACGTCCGCTGATAATATGGACCTGATTTCTCCTGAGGGACTACAGGGCAGTTATGAGGTTATGACACAGTGGATACAGGTAATGGAGCATAATGCAAAATACAGAACAACCGTTCTATGCGAGCCACAGCTTGGCAGACGGGGACTGTACCCATCTGTCAGTCAGAAAAGCAGTGATGAAAATGAGGTGAGGAAGATGTTTAATTTTATTGCTTATGCGGATGGTACAAATGACTTGTTTGATATCAGTGAAAAAATTAAGGTAAGAGCAATAGAACTGATTCCTGTCGTAAAGAAACTCTATGAGAATGGGTTGATTATAGAGGATGTATAGAAAAAGCTGAGGAGGAAGGAAAATGGGATTTTCAAAAGAATGGGAAGAAATATATCAGTTGGGGGCGCAAAACAGTATATGGCCATGGCCGGATGTCATATCTTTTATAAAAGGCTGTTCAGATTTAAGAGAGTGTGTGGGGGGGTATACGGGTTCTGGAATTAGGGTGCGGCGCAGGTGCAAATATTCCGTTTTTTCTTGCTGAAAAGATATGTTATTGCGGAATAGAGGGCAGCAGAACCAAAGTGGCGGAAATTGGCAGGCGTTTTGCAGGTGAAGATGTCACAGTAGTTGAAGGGGATTTTACGAAAGAAATTCCGTTTGAAGGACAATTTGATATTATTTTTGACAGGGGTGCAATGACCTGTAATACATCAGCGGATATCAGGGCAGGGATTATGCTGGCAGAAAAAAAGCTGAAGCCGGGCGGGTATTACTTCGGAGTGGACTGGCTTTCCACAAAACATTATGCGTATACCGAAGGTTCGCAGGAGTACAATGTAGTTGATGATTATACCAGGAAATTCCGGACAGGGTGTTTTTCAGGTATGGGAAATATCCACTTTTCAGATGAAGCATATATCAGGGATTTGTTCTGCGATTTTGAGCTGAAGCAATTATATGAAAAAGTCAGTATCTGGGAGATTCCGGAGAAAAGGTGTGAAGCAGGTTTCAATTTTGCTGCGAAATACGGGCAGGAAAATAAGTGAAAGATATATTCTGAAAGGGGATGAAAGGAATGGGATTTTCAAAAGAATGGGAGGAAATATATCGGGAGGGCGCGCATAATAGTGTGTGGCCATGGCCGGAGGTTATATCATATACAAAACATTATTTTCATGATCGGGAGGGAATACGTGTTCTGGAGCTGGGATGTGGTGCAGGCGCAAATATACCTTTTTTTGTTTCGGAAAAAATGAATTATTTCGGTCTTGAAGGCAGCGAAACACAGGTTGAGAAGCTTAATCGGCGTTTTGCTGGGAAAAATGTGACGATTGCGAAGGGAGATTTTACGAAGGAGATTCCATTTGAGGGGGAGTATGATCTGATTCTTGACAGATCAGCGCTTACTCATAACCCGACGCAGGGAATTAAGAATGCAATTACTCTTATAAAGAAAAAATTAAAAAAGGGCGGGTTCTTTTTCGGGGTAGACTGGTTTTCTGTTCATCACACAGCATTTACGGATGAAAAGGAATGTTTTGATGTAATTGATGAGAATACGCGGTACTTTCATACAGGATATTTTGCGGGGCTGGGAAATGTACATTTTTCGGACGCAGATCATATCAGGCGGCTGTTCTGTGAATTTGAGATAGCTGAGCTTTATGAGAAAGTAAATATGTGGCAGATTCCGAAGAAAGATACGGCTGCGTTCTATAATTTTGTCGCAGAGAACAGGTAGATGAGAGGATAAACATGTATTATGGATACGGTTGCAGTACGTCATGTGATGGAATATATTGAAAATGCCGCGCAGAAATATCCGGAGCATATTGCATTCCGGGATGATAATTCCGAAATTACTTACCGGGAATTGCTGTGGAGGGCAGAAAAAATCGGATATCATATTTCTCAAATGATTTCCGGCATAAGACAGCCTGTTGTTGTTCTGATGGAGAAGTGTGTGGAATGTCTGACAGCTTTTTTTGGCATAGCTTCAAGTGGAAACTTTTACGTATGCATTGACACAGAGATGGCACAGGAGCGCATACGGAAGATTCTGGATAACCTGCATCCTGCTGCGATTATCCGCAAAGGAGGAAATGAAGCGGGGAAGATTATAACATATGACAAATGTCAGATGCTGGATTATGAGGAATGCTTTTCCACGGATACGGACGAGGCGGAGATTGCAGGCCGGCTTCAGGCGATTCGTGGAAAAATGATAGATATGGACCCGCTGTATGTGCTATATACATCTGGTTCTACCGGTGTTCCGAAAGGAAGTATTATAAGTCACCGGTCTGTGATTGCGTATGCGGAGTGGGCCAGCCGTACATTTCACTTTGACGAGTCAGCCGTTTTTGGGAGTCAGACACCGTTTTATTTCAGTATGTCTGTGATGGATATTTTTTCGACGGTTCGCAATGCGGCACTTCTGCAAATTATTCCTAAAAAATTATTTTCATTTCCAATAAAACTTCTGGAATATCTGAATGAAAAAAATGTGAATACCATTTACTGGGTGCCCTCCGCTCTTTCAATTGTAGCGGACTGGAAAGCGCTGGACTATGTTGAGGTACCGGGACTGCGGACCATCCTTTTTGCGGGTGAGGTTATGCCGGCAAAGCAGCTGAATATCTGGCGGAGTCATTTGCCGGATGCAGTTTATGCGAATCTTTTTGGTCCGACTGAAATTACGGATATTGGTTTGTATTATATTCTTGACAGGGAGTTTCAGAACGGTGAACCGGTTCCGATTGGCCGTCCCTGCGGGAATATGGATGCTTTTGCAGTTACAGAAGAGGGAAATCAGGCGGGGAAAGGTGAGACGGGAGAGCTATATTTCAGAGGAGCCTTTGTGGGGTGTGGATATTACAATGATGTGGAACAGACCAGGGAAGCGTTTGTACAGAATCCGTTACATTCTTCATATCCGGATATAGTGTACCGGACCGGAGATCTGGTAAAAATAAACGAATATAATGAATATGTATATGTGGGACGGAGGGACTTTCAGATAAAACACCGGGGGTGCAGGGTTGAGCTGGGAGAGATTGAAAGCGCGGCAGGGGCCTGTGAAAAACTGGATCAGGCTGTCTGCATATTTGATCCTGTCAGAGATCATATTATTCTGCTGTTCCAGGGGGCGGCGGAAAAGGAAGATATTGTAATGTTTTTAAAAGAGCTTCTTCCCTGGTATATGATACCGGATGAGATATACCGGATTCGCGCTATGCCGTTGAATCCCAATGGGAAGATTGACCGCAGGCTTTTACAGGATACTTATCTGGAGGGGAAATCATGAAAGAAGTTTCGGTAGAAAAAATAATTAGTTTTTTAAAAACGATTCAGGCTTCGGGAGATCTGGAAGCCGATACATTGCTATTTGAGTGCGGGTATCTGGATTCCCTGATCATATTTGAGCGGCTGCTGCCGGAACTTGAGGAAAGTTACGGGATAAAAATACATCCTCAGGATCTGATTCCGGACAATTTTGAGTCTCCGGAAAAGATATTCAGATATGTTAAAAGCAGGACCGGGCAGGAGCGGGGCGAAGAATGAAAGATAAGTATATTTCTTACAGGGAAATCGCTGCCGCCGCAGGCGTGAGGCCCGGGGATAAACTCTGCCTTTCCTCAGACATACTGGCGATTGCTTTTATTGCAGGAGAGAACGGGGAAAAATTTTCTGCGGATGAATTGCTGAATAGTTTTCAGAGACAGCTTACACCCAGGGGTACGCTTCTGATACCGGCATTTAATTTTAGCTTTAGTGACAGAGGAATGTATGATTATCGAAAAACGCCTTCACTGGCAGGGGCGCTGGGAAACGCTGCACTTAAAAGAAATGACTTCAGGCGCACAGCTCATCCTATGCATTCGTTTTGTGTGTGGGGGAAGGATAAGGAATTGTTGTGTGCGATGCAGAACAGGGATTCTTTCGGAAAAGATTCCCCGTTTGCTTATATGCATCGGGAAAATGTAATACAGATTATGCTTGGCACAGATTATCAGCGCAGTATGACGTTTGTACATTATGTAGAAAATATGGCACATGTTCCTTATCGGTTCTATAAGCAGTTTACAGGAATTTATGTGGATGGAAACGGGAGCGAAACAGTCAGAACTTATGACTACCCGGCCAGATATCTGGAACTTGGAAGCGAGGAGCAGTTTAACCGTATTGGGAAAAAACTGGAGGAAGCGGGGATTGCAGAATACTTTCAGATAAATGGAATTCCAGTAAGAAAAGTGTCACTGTCAGAGAGTTATCCGGTTATCTATGAGGATGCGGTCAATAATATGTGCAGGAATCTGTATGATTTTGAATGTGATCGTGATCTCATCTGGAGGTCGTATGGAAATAAAAGAGATTTGTAAACAGATTTATAAAAAACATTTTGATTTTAAACTAATGGAAGAAGATATCGGGACATGGTGCCTGATGGAGAATAATGATAAGATGTGTGTTCCGGTTGAATATGCACACAATTATGTGGTGTATCAGAATGCATATTTTTCCGATGTCTATAACAGTCTGACAGACATATCTCTTGTGATATACAATGGAGGGATGGCAGCGGGGATATGGCCTCTGGGTATCTTTCAGGATGATTCGGGATACCAGATAACATCGATGACCGGCAGGGGAGGGATAATATCTCCGTTACTGACAGAGAGCGGCGGCACGGTAAAGTCGAAAAGAAAGCTGCTGCAGAAATGTATGGATGTCCTGGAGGAGATTTGCAGCAGGTTTAATATAATGACATTTAAAATAAAAAGTATTCTGTCAGACGGAGGGAGAATCTCTTTATGGATGCAGATGTTTCTGGAAAAAGGGGCAGTATGCCGTGGAATAAATTTTGAATGTTTTGTAGATTTATCGCTGAGTGAACAGGATATCCTGTCAGGGATAAGAAGGACTAATAAGTATGAAATTAAGAAAGCATACCGGTTGTGGAATCATGCGATTATTACAAAATGTGATGGCAGAAAAAAAGTGGAAGAATGTTTTGAGCAGTTTCGTGAATTGCACAGGGAAGTAAGCGGAAAAATCACCAGAAGTGAAAGAACGTGGAATATACAGAAAGAGGCGGTTCTTAATACGAAAGATTTTCTGGTAATGCTATACAATTCAGAGTACAGGCTGATAGGGGGGGCTTTGTTCAGCACAACAGGCAGTGCCTGCTCTTACAGTGTGGGAGCGTATAGAAGAGAGTTGTATGATCAGCCGGTATCGCATATTAGTCAGTGGCTGGCGATAAAGCATATGAAAGCTTCAGGAATGCGCCGCTACTATATTGGAACGCGGGCTTATGCCGGGGACTGGAATCATCCTGATGAAAAAGAGATTGCGATAGGTTTCTTTAAAGAGGGATTTGCCACCAGCATTTATCCCGGTGTGATTCTTGAATACAGATACGGGCAGGATCCGGGACCATTGAGAGGTAGTATGTGGTTTCAGTGAAGGGAGGACTGAATGTTGTCAGAAGCAGGTGAATATTTTGAAAAAGAATACGGTGAGTCCGGGCTGTATGCACAACGCAGGTGGCCGAATGAAGAATTTTGCAGATTTATGGGAAGGAGGTATTTTTCAAAATCCCGCCTCGAACGGGGCAGGACAAAGATTCTGGAAGTTGGCTGTGGTGCAGGTGCGAACTTACGCCTTCTGTCAGATGAGGGATATGATACGTATGGGATAGAGCTGTCGGAAAAGGCAGTTGAACTGATCCCGTTTCTCCTTCAGGGAGCGAACTGCGATGTGCGATGTGGAAGTATGACGGAGCTGCCCTGGGAAGACGGATATTTTGATGCAATTGCAGACGTATTTTCTTCTTTTTGTCTTTGCGAAACAGATTTTTCTGTGTTTGCAGATGAAATTTACAGGACGCTGAAAAGTGGTGGAAGGTATTTTTCTTATACACCGTCCAAACAATCGGATGCATTTCGCAACTATAAGCCGGCTAAAAAACTGGATGGGAGCACACTGGACGGAATACGACGACAAAATTCGCCGTTTTACGGAAACTTTTATCCTTTCCGGTTTATGAGCGCGGAAGATGTCGGCAAATTTTTTGATGACAAGAGATTTAAAACAGAGTATCTGGAAACTGTGACCAGAACATATGATTTTTTAACAGAAAAATTTGAGTTTATTGTATTTGAGGTGGTTAAGAAATAAAAATTTTTAGAAATGATGTGATACAAAACATCAAAATACGGGGGAAAATTATTTCTGACCAATAAACGGAATACACAGTCCTGACAAAAAAGTGTGCAGCCAGGATTTATTTTTGCTGGAATGCACACTTTTCCTGATATTGTGGAATGGAGATTTTTATCAGATCAGCCTTCCGAATCCCGAGTGGCAGACCGTTCCCTCCAGATTTGATTCTACCGTATGGCCGTTGGCATTTATGGAAGCGATTTCTTTAAATACTGCACCTGTATTTTCGATATAATCATTGATGATTTCGGGGGAATGAGAATAGCTTGCATAAAACGAAGTTGATGCTATATAACCGCGTTTGAGCATTTCCTGGGTGAAAAATGTTTTGTAGACCAGAGGATCCTCTTTGCCCTTCATGGTAAAATGCCCGAGTGGCAGAATGCCGCCAGTTTCAATTTTCAGTCCATACTGTTCCGCCTTTTCTTTCCATCCCTCCTGAACCATCCGGCCATATTCTGTCTGTTTTTCCCAGACTCTGTATTTCTGATAAAGTTCCACGTTTTTTAATGTGGCAGCGAGAGCGATGCGTTCGGTGTAAAAAGTACTGCTGATAAAGGTGTCCTGGGAGGCTTCCATTACATCCCCGCGACCGATAATGGCTGCCAGTGGATATCCGTTCGTCAGTCCTTTTGCAAATACAGCAATATCTGGCTCCACACCAAGTACTTTGTGGCTGCCTCCGGCGCAGAGCCGGAATCCTGAAGTGATTTCGTCGAACACCAGAACAATGCCTGCCATGCTGGCAGTCTGCCTGATTTTCTGCAGAAAATCATTTTCCGGCAGATCATTCCGGATGGGTTCCATGATTATAGCAGCAATTTTTCCTCTGTGCATTTCAGTCAGGGCGTGGAATTCTTCAAAATTGTTATAGTGAAAAGGAAGGTTTGTTCCGGCAAGTCCGGATGGAACACCAAGGGGAGCAAGACCAGCAATATGCTGGTCATTTAAAGCGTTTTTGTCTGACAAATTTGCGGACAGATACCAGTCATGCCACCCATGGTATCCGCAGAACAGGATAATATCTTTTCCGGTGTATGCTCTGGCAATTCGCGCAGCAAGCGCCATAGCCTCTCCGCCGGCTTTTGCATAACGGACCCCGCCGGCCCATGGGTGAAGTCTGAGCAGTTCTTCTGCAAGATACACTTCTTCCGGTGAATTGAGAGTGCACATTCCGCCATTTTCGATAGCCTTCTTTGCAGCGGCGTCTACTTCATCGTGGGCATATCCGAGAACATTTGCGCCGATGCCCATATAGCTTACATCTGTATATTCCCTGTCATCCAGATCCCGGATTTTGCAGCCTTTTGCCTTTGAATAGTAAGCGGGCCATAAATCCGGCAGAAACATTTCGGGGCGTTTGCTGAGTAATTGCGTGCCCCCGGGAATTATTTTTTTTGCTTTCAGATATAGTTTTTGTCCTTTGCCGGTAATGATTTTACTCATGTTTTTATTCCTCCGGAGTATAAAAAGAATCACCTGGGATAACAATTCTGTCTTCCGCAATTGATTTCTGCAGTCCCTCGTTGCGCCGGTAATGCTGATTTATTCTGGCTATTTCAGGATTCTGTTCAAGAAAACGGAGGATATCCTGATAATGAAAGTCCTCTTTATTTTCCTCATACAGGAAATGCTGAAAAATTCTGAAGACAAGTTCGAAGTCCTCAGGCTCGTCGACGGTCCATCTGTGACTGCCAAGATTTCCGATGGGACAGACATAATCCTGCAGACTGAAAAGGTCGGGATGACGGAGAATATATTGTGTCACATGCTCCCGCTCATAAGAATGGACAGCTTCTTTCCATGATTTTTCAAGCGCGGAGAACTTTATAATTTCAAAGTCCAGACCATCCGGGTAGGTTTCACTTATCATGGCACAGTAATCGGTATCCGGATTCAGCCGGGTAATGGCATCGTCGAGCAGTTCGGCATCAAAACAGGGGCAGTCTGCCGTCAGACGCACAATATATTCTGGTCTGAGCAGTTTTGCGGTCTGGTAATAGCGGTCCAGAACATCTTCTTCCGAACCGATTCCTACCCGGATACCTGTTCCGGAGCAGAGACTGAGAACGGGAAGATTGCTTTTGCTTATAGATGTAATAACAATGACTTCGTCAAGCAGTCTGCTCTTCCGGACACGCTCTGCCATTCGCGAAAGAACCGGTTTTCCGCACAGATCTTTCAGGACTTTTCCCGGAAGCCTGGCTGAATTACATCTTGCCTGAATTAATGCTAAATATTTCATATGCTGTATCCCTTATTTCTTCCACAGACTGGGCATTATGATAGCAGAATCAGAATGTCTGAATTCATATTCCATTATGCATAGCAGGTCCTGCGATACGTTTTTCTGAAAAAGAGTGATGTCTTCTTTCAGCTGTTCCAATGAATCTACGCCAAATACAAGGTGTGAAACAGCCCTTTCTCTTTTCACATAAGCCATCGCGAGTTCAACTCTGCTTAGCCCTGTTTCGGTGCATATGCGACTGATTTTGCGGATCAGAGGCTTTGCCTGATCCAGATACGCGGGAATCTTCTGTTCTTCCATTGTTATCAGCCCCTGAAGGAAAGCACTTCTGGCATGGAGCTGGCATTCTGCATTTTCTGCCTGATCCAGAATCCTGCTTTCCTTCATGCGGTGGTCGAAAATGCTGTAGGGTGCCTGAATAAAATTCACCGCAGGATGTCCGATGGCGGTCATGGCTTCTTCAGGCTCGTATACAGAGACTCCGGTCTTTATGGCCAGGCCTTCTTTCCGCATTGTACCCAGGGCAGCGAGAATTTCCGGATTAAATGCATATCCTGAAGTGTGCAGAAGATATGCGTCAATATAATCCGTGCCCAGCACAGACAGTGATTTCTGAAGATATTTCCGGATTGTGCATTCATAGGCACGGGCAGGTATATCATCCAGAATATTGGGTGGTAATTTTGTGCTGATAAAAAGTTTATGGCGCGGTATTGTCTTTTTCCGAAGAAAACAGCCTGTAATTTCTTCTGCCGTTCCATATGCCGGCGCAGTGTCAAGTGCCAGAATGCCGTTTTGTGTGGCATAATCCAGACAGCTGATACAATATTCCGGAGAGGGTTTCTTCTGACCGCGAATTCCATAATCCAGTCCAAACTGGACAGTTCCCAGACATAATTCCATAGGATCACATACTTTCGAAATGGTTATTGTTTAGAAGTTCTGAACACTAATTTAGCATAGGATTTTTATTTTTTCAATTATTTTTTAAGAATGTTTTGTTAATGGACGATAATTACTAAAGAAATGGAAAAGAGATAAAGCCACTGACAGTGGGGGAGGGCAGGAAGATGATACGTTTTTGTGATAAAGAAGTATATGCGGTAACAGAAGGAGAAATGACCAGAACGCAGATGCTGGCGTTTTTCCTTGGGGGGGGGGAAAACAGATTAGCAGTGATTGCCGTTTACGGAGAAGATGGGCGGTATAAAGGGATCATAACTTATCAGGATCTGATAAAGCATTCGGATATGGAAGCTTATCTGAATACACATATAATTGTGCTTTCTGATAATTTCTGGGTGGAAGCACAGGAAATTTTTAAAAAGTTTCCTGACCTGCTGCTGCCGGTTTTTGACACGGATAATCATATGAGGGGATTTGCATATAATGACGCCAATGATTATAGTGTTATCGAATCGTACCTTGTGTCGATGGAAAATGGAGGGATACCAGCGTTTTCTGAGGGAATGTATTCAGGGATTCGTATGATTTTAATTACAGATATAAATGAACTTGCATGGCGCTGTTATAGGATCTTCAAAAAATGGGGATATGAAATATGTGTAATAGGAGACAGATGGGAATGGTTTGGTCTGGTAAGTGGAGCCGGGTATGAGAACTGTCCGGATTATGCAAAATTTTATGTTTATGCAGAGGGAACGGAGATGGTAAGGGAAGAAAAAGAATATGGAAAAAGCCGGTACAAAGATGTAAGAGAAGCATTTGAGTGGGTAAACTGCATCATGCTCAGCTGCATGAAGATAGTGTATGAATCCGAGTTAAATAAATTGCTGAATAAGGGAATCAGGGTGTGTGAATGCCGGTTTCCCAGAATCAGCAGAATTAAGAAAAAAACGGAGCTTGAAAAACAGAGTATGCAGTCAGGATTTTCGCTGGATATTTGCGAGATGGATTCCGGCTTTTACACGGAAGAAATGAAAAAATGTATTATGCACATATATGGGGAACAGAGTGTAAAGGCTGTACTGAATAATGACAGGGGGGTAAAAGGAAAAATAATTCCGGTCGGAAATTTCAGCGGACAGGTTATGCGGGAGGAGCCGTGTGAGAATACGATTTATCTTATAGGCCCCTGCGTGGCAGACGGATATGGATGTCTGGCAGAAGATTCTCTGGCCGGGCAGATTCAGAAACGGGTACTCAGACATCAGTATAAGGTTGTTTCGATTAGTATTGAGGCTCACAGATATGACAGATGGTATGGGAATTTAGAAAAAATCCCGGTCCGTGAGAATGATATAATTTTAATGGTAAATGATGAATGGTGGTTTCCAAATGGTAAAAGAAAATGTGCCAGGCTGGAGTTTGCAGATATTTATGACAGAGAAAACCGGAATACATATTTTTGCAGCATTCCTATTCATACAAATCAGGAAGGAAACCGCGTTATTGCAGAAGAAATCTATAAAGGTTATCTCAAAAACAGTATCAAACGATCTGGTGAGAAGAAGAATGCCGGATTTCTGCAGAAAGGAGAGTTATTGAATGACGGGGCGATTGCTGAGATCAGAGAGTTTACGGATAAAATACGGGTGAATCATTCAGGAATAGCTGGTGCAGTTGTGATGAACTGCAATCCGTTTACCTGTGGGCACAGGCATCTCATCGAATATGCATTGAAAAAAGTGGATTTTTTGTATGTTTTTGTAGTGGAAGAAAACCGCTCTTTGTTTACGTTCAGTGACAGATTTGATATGGTAAGGCGGGGAATCGGTCATTCTGAAAATGTGGCTGTAGTACCAAGCGGCAGATGGGTGCTGTCGTACAGCACAATGCCGGCATATTTTCACAAAGAATGCCGGCAGGATATTGTACTGGATGCCGGAATGGATCTTGAAATTTTTGCACGCTATATTGCTGCATTTCTGCGAATTCAAAAGCGATTTATCGGGGAGGAACCGTTTGATAAGATTACGGAACAGTATAACAGACAAATGCATAAAGTTCTGGGGGATTTTGGAGTTCAGGTGGAAGAAATCCCAAGAATGCAGTGCGGCGGAAGAGAGATCAGTGCGTCTTATGTCAGAAGATGTATGGAAAGCGGGAGGTGGGAGCACATAAAAAGCTGTTTGCCGGAAACAAGCTATGATGTATGTTTGGGATACAGAAAAAAATCTGACTGATAATGCCCGGGAGTATCTGTAAGATCCGGCCTAAAGAATTTATACCGGGTAGCCGATACACTAAATAGCTATTCTATTATCATGGATGATAAGGTTGGATACAGGGAAGTATAGGAATAGATCTGATATGGAATTCATGAGGATAATAGCTTCATGAATTTTTTTTGTAAAAATTTATATTAGTTCAGATAGAGGGATGAAAATGAGCAGGGTAGTGAGGCAGCAGTTATTTCAGGAACTGGGTTCCATGCAGGAAGCGAACCGGAAAATTGCGGGACTTTTGCGGAATGAAGAATATCAGGAAGTTATAAATCAGCTGGCAGACTGTCAGCAACAGGCCATTGCAATTGGAAATAAAATAGAACAGCTTTGCAGGGGAGATGCGGAGAGCATCCGTTGTCTGGAGGAATACTGTGAGAGGGCATTTCAGCTGGCCGAAGAAACGGGTGATTATGAAAAACATGTCAGGAGATATGAAGCGCTGACAGAGCAGCTGCGGAAAGTGGAAAAAGGTATGGAGAATGATATCCCGGACAGGCTGGAGATTGCATTTTTTCCATATAAAGTTTCCATGTGGGACGCGCTGGAGAGCATCTGGTTTGCAGCGACCCGTACGGATTCATGCGAAGTTTATGTGGTTCCGATTCCTTACTTTGACAAAAATCCGGACGGGAGTCCGAGAGAAGAGCATTATGAGGGTATGGAATATCCGGATTATGTTCCAATTACCGATTATAATGAGTATGATCCTGAAATCCGCCATCCGGATATTATTTTTATTCACAATCCATATGATAACTGGAATCATGTAACATCTGTTTTTCCTCGCTTTTATTGTAAAAATTTAAAACAGTTTACAGAGCAATTGGTATATGTACCTTATTTTGTGCTGGAAGAAATAGACCCTTCAGAGCAGGAGAAGATCGATGGAATGAAAAGTTTTTGTTTTCTGCCGGGGATTATTTATGCAGACAAAGTGATTGTTCAGTCAGAAAATATGCGGCTGATATATATTAATGAATTTCTGAAAATGGCTGGGGAGCATGATATTAAGGTTGATCGGAAATATTTAAAGAAAAAAATACTGGGGCTGGGATCGCCCAAATTTGATAAAACAGAAGAATGTTCCGGCTACATGCAGAAAGTACCAGAGAGCTGGCTTCGGCTTATACGCAAGCCGGATGGAAAGATAAAAAAAATTGTATTTTACAATACAAGCGTAAAGGCGTTGCTGGAAGATGATGAGAAAATAGTAAAAAAGATAGAGTGGGTTTTTCAGATTTTTAAAGCACACAGTGCTGATATGGTATTGCTTTGGAGACCGCATCCGCTGGTAAGAGCGACGCTTGAGGGGATGCGGCCGCAGCTCTGGAAGAGGTATAATAAAATAGTTGAGAGATACCGGGAAGAATCGTGGGGAATTTACGATGATACACCTGATGTGCATTGTGCAGTCTCTTTGTGTGATGCGTACTACGGGGATCCCAGCAGTGTTGTCCAGCTGATAAATGAACGGAAGAAAATGGTGCTGTTACAGAATCCGGATATTCTTCATGGAAGACGAGAGGGATATTATACACCATGCGCATTTTTGATCAAAGGCGACATGTGCTGGTTTTCCGCAATGAATTATAATGGGCTTTATTGCCTTAACCGGATGAATGGCAGACTATCGTTTATGGGAGGGTTTCCGGAAGAAGACCTGAATATTTATGAAATGCATTTTGATATTGTCGAATATAAAATGAAATTATTTTTTATACCATTTAACGGCAGCCATGTGTCTGTGTATGATATTGCGGAAAAAGAGATGCGCACTGTCAGATTACCGCAAGGGCAGGTCAGGGGAAAGTTTGTGAAAGGAATCAAAAAAGATGAATATCTTTATCTGATGCCTGGAAGGTATGAACAAATTGTCAGGATCAATATGGAAACGGAGAAAATAACAAAGCTATTCAAGCTGTCAGTTTATGATGCAGGTAGAAATGAAGATGGTTATTTTTCGGATGCCGGGTCAGTTATGGATGGGGATAACATTTATTTTCCGATGGCGGATACCGGGTTTATAATGAAGATGAATCTGAATACCGGGGAAATAGACAAAATCGATTTGAGCAGTCATGTGAGAAAGATACAGTCACTGTGCTCTAATGATGGTGTATTCTGGATACTGGATGACCGGGGGAGATTCCTGCATCGGTACAGTGAGAGGTTTCTGCATGAAGAGACATATGATATAACAGAACTGATTGATTCTGCGACAGGCGGAGAGGATATCTGCACCGACTTTCTGTTCAGGGGTGAAATGATGACAATTGCTCCGTGTGTGGGAGACTGGTTAATAAACATACCCTGTCTGAAAGGGAAACCTGATATAGGATCTTTTAAGATTGTCAAAACAGATAATTTTGTCAGTAAAATAGGACAGGGGCACTGGACGCTTGCAAAAAATGAAGAACTATGGGACTTTGATTTTCTCAGGGAAAAGTGGGAGATATGTGAAAACTACTGCCCGCAATCAGCATGGTGTAACATGGTGGATAAGTATCTGACAGGTGTGGAAACCGTTTTGACTGAAAGAAAAAGCGGACTCTTTCTTGAAGAATTGTTTGATTATCTGAAAGAAGGATACGGGGCACCGAAACAGAAAGCCGGAGAAGATACGGGAGATACTGCAGGAGAGCGGATACTGAGGGCTGTACTGAGAGGAGAGCAGTGATGAAAAAAATTATGTTTCTGTATCATATCAGGGAGCGTGAGTACTGGATTCTTTCAATGATCAGGGAGCAGATAGAAAAATGTGCGGGGCAGGATGATGTGGATATTAAGATTGCTGAGTTTTATAGCAGCATGAAGACGGTGATAGAATTTATGCCGGACGTGATTGTTTCAATCCCCCCAAGAGATAGTTATTCTTCAAATTATCTGACTGTATTAAAACTCATAACGCGGGCGGTTGTCATCAGTATGACGACGGAGGGATATCATTCTTTAGGGAAAGAAGATGTAGACATTACAATTGGTACGAATACACATTCTGAAAGGCTTGTGGATTTATATATAATGTGGGGGCCGGGGACTGCGAAAATACTGGGGAGAGCTCTGCATGAGACAGGAAAAGTGTCTGATCTCAGGCGGATAAAAGTGGCAGGGTATGCAGCTTATGAGGCTGGGCATACATTGCCGCTTGTCAGAAAAAATCCTAAATTTATCAAACTGGAAAAGTGGGCCTCAGGTTACAAAAAGATTATTTTGTTCGTTACAGGTTTTACGTGTGCAGATATGAGGGTTGAGGATTTTTTTTATCAGGGAGCATTTCCGGAAAGAAATTCAGTCGGGGAACTGACGGAGGAAGAGTGTGAGTATGCCAGAAGAATTGCTGCGGAAGAGTGGATGTTCCGACAGAAATATGTGGAAGATATTATAAGGATTGCAGAAGAAATGCCGGATACAGGGATTATTGTAAAACTGCATCCCGCAGAATTAAGTTTAGGGATCACTTATTATGATTTTCTGCAGAAATTTAAAAATATATACCTTGTTAAGGATGTTATTCCCATTGGCGGGATTCTGAATTTGTCTGATTCTATGGTTCATTATAATTCGACCAGTAATATGGAAGCATATATTTGCCATGTTCCGACGATACAGCGTTATAATACAGATCATGGAGTTTCCATCTGGCAGGTATGGAGCCGGATTAGTGAGTCTGCGTACACATTTCATATAAACGATTATGTAAACTTAAAAAAATGCCTGGAAGAAGGCCCGCAGTATAAACGTAATCCCAGGATAGAAAAGGATTTGTACGAATATTTTAATTGGAAAAGCGGGGAGAAATACATGCCGGTTGAGAAAATAGCGGCATATATCCTGCGGATAAAAAAAGCCCAGAGGCTTTGTGGCTCTGACACAGAGGTGTATAACGCATTGAGAAGTGCGGAGGGGATGAGGTTAAAAAAGATGCTGACAGATAACTGGCTTGATCACCTGGGCGATGACAGCTGGCATGACAGCATCCGGAGAGGACGAAGGATTCTGCGGGTTTATTTTTTTGAAATTCTGGGGGGACTATTTTCCGGAATAAAGAAAAAAGGAAAAAGTGCGGAATAACAGGACTGTGGCACCGATGTTTTTACCGGGGAGGTATCATGGATTTCTATAAGAAAATACAAAAACGGGTATATATTATTGCCGAGATGTCAGCGAATCATGCAGGCAGTATAGACAGAGCCAGGGAGATTGTTCATGCTGCCAGAGAAGCCGGGGCTGACTGTGTTAAACTTCAGACGTATACACCAGACACAATGACAATCGACTGTAATAAAGAATTCTTCCGGATAGAGGACGGGACATGGAAAGGAGAGAATCTTTATGATCTGTACAGAAAAGCATATACACCGTGGGAGTGGCATGCTGAATTAAAAGAAGAGGCACATAAGGCAGGAATTGATTTTTTTTCCACGGCATTTGACCGGTCATCGGTTGATTTTCTGGAAGAAATCGGAGTAGAGTTATATAAAATTGCATCTTTTGAGCTGGTAGATATCCCGCTGATTGAATATGCCGCATCGAAAAACAAGCCTTTAATTCTGTCAACGGGAATGGCGACTCTGGCAGAAATCGAGGACGCAGTATGTGCAGCACGCAGAAAGGGGAATGACCAGATTGTGCTGCTTCGATGTGCCAGCGCTTATCCTGCGGTGGCAGATGGAATGAATCTGAGGACGATGGTGAATATGCGGGATGTGTTCCGTGTACCGGTTGGTCTGTCGGATCATTCCATGGGTTCTGCAGCGGCAGTGGCAGCGGTAGCGTTAGGAGCCTGTGTCATTGAGAAGCATCTTTGTGCCGGAAGAGATATTAAAACTCCGGATTCTTCTTTTTCAATGGAACCTGAAGAATTTAAACGGATGGTGGACGATATCAGACAGGCGGAAAAAGCACTTGGGGAAGTTTGGTATGGACAAACAGATCAGGAAGAATCCGGTCTGATATTCAGGAGATCTGTTTTCTGCGTACGGGACATAAAGAAAGGCGAAACGCTGACGGAAGAGAATGTAAGAGTGATCCGGCCGGGGTACGGACTGGCACCCGGATTATACCATGAAATACTGGGACAGAAAGCATTGCGCGATATTCAAAAAGGAACGCCGCTGAGAATGGATATGTGTGGCTGTACGGATTAGATTAAAAAATTTACCTGAAGGGCAGAAACAGTTGGAATATTTAAGAAGAGGATCGGAACAGGATGTAGATTTACTATATTACTGGGCGAATGAGAGTGCAGTCAGAAAAAATTCATTTTCTGGCAGAAAGATTACGTATGAGGAACATGTGAGCTGGTATAAGAAGCTTCTGGAATCTTCTGATGCCGGACAATATATCTATGTGCGGGATGATGAAGAGACGGGACAGGCAAGGGTTGTGGTCCGTGGCGATGAGGCGGAGATAAGTTATAGTATTGCCGCGGAGAAGAGAGGTATGGGGTATGGAAAAGACATGATTTCTCTGCTAACCGAAAAGATCAGACATGATTTTCCGAAAGTAAAGAAACTGGTCGCAAAAGTTAAAATGGACAATGTGATATCGAGGAGTATCTTTCTGATTACCGGGTATACAGAAAAATATATTACTTATGAAATGGAAATGGATGCAGGAGAGGAGTAAAAGTACAAGTGCTGTATGTAAGGGCGGATATGAATAATATAATTGCCACAGGTCATATTATGCGCTGTCTTGCGATTGCGGATGCTGCGGCAGATCTGGGCGAAGATACTACGTTTATACTTGCAGATGATAAGGCTGCCGGATTTATTCAGGAACGTGGGTATCGTACGGTTGTTCTTCATACTGCATGGGATGATATGGACTCAGAGTCAGATGCGATATGTGACCTGATATCTGAGCGGTCGGCAAAGGTACTGCTGATTGACAGTTATATGGTGACGAAAAAGTATCTGGAAATGCTGTCTGAGCGTACACATGTTGTTTATGTTGATGATCTGAATCTGTTTCATTATCCGGTATACATGCTTATATGTTATGCAAACTATTGGGAAAAGTTTTGTTACGGCCAGAGGTACAGGCAAACAAGGCTGCTTACAGGCCCGCGTTATGCACCTTTGAGGAAAGAATTTCGGAATTGCGGGAGAAAAGAAATAAAAAAAACAATTGAAAATCTCCTTTTGCTCTCTGGGGGAACTGACCGTTTTAATGCTTTAAGTGGTATACTGGAAGTGATTGAAAAAGAAAAGTTCAAAAATATAGATGTTATATGCGGAACTTACTATACAGGTTATGAACAATTATGTAACCGGTACAGGCGGTATGAAAATATTCATTTTCACAAAACAGCCGGAAGAATTGAAAAATTTATGATGCAGGCAGACATGGCGCTTTCTGCGGGAGGGATAACATTATATGAACTTTGTGCCTGTGGAACACCGGCGATTGCGTATTCGTTTGCAGATAATCAGCTCAATAATGTAAGGCAGTTTCAGGATGAAAGGATAATTGATTATGCCGGGGATCTCCGTGATACGGATATATTTGAAAAGATTAACCGGATTTTGATGCGCTATTACAGTCATCCGGAAGAAAGGAAAGAGAGGTCAGTGAGAATGCAGAAGCTGGTTGACGGGGCTGGCGCGGTAAGGATTGCAAAAGAGCTTGTGAAAATTTCAGGGACCGGATCCGGACTACAATAGAAAGTGGGAAGACAGATGGGTGAAAAAGCTTATATTCCTTATGCAAAACAGTCAGTAGATGAAGATGATATCCGGGAGGTTGTACAGGTGCTTCGCAGTGATTATCTTACAACCGGTCCTAAAATTGAAGAATTTGAGCATACCGTTGCAGAATATGTGGGTGCAAAATATGCGGTGGCAGTTTCAAATGGCACGGCCGCGCTGCATGCGGCATGTTTTGCAGCAGGAATCGGGAGAGGAGATGAAGTAATTACTTCGCCCGTAACATTTGCAGCCTCTTCAAACTGTGTGTTGTATTGCGGTGGTACGCCGGTATTTGCAGACATTGATGCGCGTACTTATAACATAGATCCGGAGGATATCAGGAGAAAAATCACATGCCGGACAAAAGCGATTATTCCGGTTCATCTGGCAGGACAGCCATGCGATATGGATGAAATTCACAGGATTGCGGAAGAAAATCATCTGATTGTAATTGAAGACGGGGCGCATGCCCTTGGTGCCGGATATAAAGGGAAAAAGATTGGCGCTCTATCCGATATGACTACGTTCAGTTTTCATCCTGTTAAGCCTGTGACGACTGGCGAGGGTGGAATGATCTTGACAGATTCTGAGCAACTGTATCAGAAACTGCTTTTGTTTCGGAGTCATGGAATTACAAGGGATGCAGATTTTCTGAAGGAAGACCAGGGTCCGTGGTATTATGAACAACAGTGCCTGGGGTATAATTACAGGATTACAGATATCCAGTGCGCGCTGGGAATCAGTCAGATGAGAAAACTCGACCTGTTTCTGGCAAAAAGACGTGAGCTCGCCCGAAGATATCATGAGGCATTATCTGATTGCGGAGATATTATTGTGCCGTACCAGTCTGAAGAAGTGGATAGCGGGTGGCATTTGTATATTATTCAGGTGCTCAGACATGACAGGAGAGAGTTTTTTGAAAAAATGCGTGAAAAAGGAATAGGGGTAAATGTGCACTATATTCCGGTTTACAGACATCCGTATTATCGGGAACATGGATATAAAGATACGCA
Source organism: uncultured Roseburia sp. (assembly GCA_947062675.1). Lineage (GTDB taxonomy): Bacteria > Bacillota > Clostridia > Lachnospirales > Lachnospiraceae > Roseburia. Next base: position 35,814 of record CAMSQM010000005.1, on the reverse strand, counting down.
TTGTGTGAATGCTGAAAAGCTGTATAAGCATATGCTAAGTCTGCCTCTGTATCCGTCTTTATCGTTTGAAGATCAGAAATATGTTATTGACAGTGTAAGGCAGGCGGCCGGCTGAGCGAAAGTTTCTATTGCAGCAGGGATAAAAAGCAGGGAAGCTGCACTTCCTGGACAGAGAGGGTAAAAAACGGGTAATAAGTATAATCGGGCTGTGACATAAAAAGATAATATAAGGAGAGTATATCTGTATGCTGAATGGAAAGACAATATTGATCACTGGCGGGACCGGTTCGTTTGGACACCAGTTTGTGTCCTATATTCTTGACAATTACAGGCTTGGGAAAGTGGTGATTTATTCCAGGGATGAATATAAACAATTTATAATGCGGAATAAATATAAAAATCACTGGCAGGCAGATAAGCTGCGTTTCTTTGTGGGGGATGTCAGGGACCGGGACCGTCTGTACCGGGCATTTGAGGATGTGGATTACGTGGTTCATGCTGCAGCGCTGAAACAGGTTCCATCCTGTGAATATAATCCGATGGAGGCAGTTAAAACGAATATTAACGGTGCTATGAATGTGGTGGATGCGGCATTGGATTGTGGAGTAAAGAAAGTGGTTGCACTCTCTACAGATAAAGCCGTCAATCCAATCAATTTATATGGCGGGACAAAACTGGTATCAGATAAATTGTTTTTAGCGGCAAATGCATATTCCGGGAAAAAGAATGTGAGTTTTTCTATTGTAAGGTATGGAAATGTGGCAGGAAGCAGGGGCTCAGTAATTCCGTTTTTCCGCAATATTATTGCCAGTGGCGGAAATGAACTTCCAATTACGGATTACAGAATGACAAGATTCTGGATTAGTCTGGACGAAGGGGTACAGCTGGTGTTAAAAGCCCTGTCTGAGGCGCAGGGAGGGGAAACATTCATTTCTAAAATACCATCCTTCAGGATTACAGACCTGGCGCAGGCGATTCTTCCCGGATGTAATATGCCCGAAGTGGGTATTCGCGCAGGAGAGAAACTGCATGAAATAATGATAACAAGGGAGGACTCTCTGTATACGTATGAATACGACAAATACTATATCATATATCCACACTCAGAGTGGTGGGATTGTGATCGAAGGCATGATGGCGGAAAAAAGGTGAAGCAGGAATTCGAATACTGTTCAGGAACCAATACAGACTGGCTGTCTGTGAAACAGATAAAAGAACTGCTGGGAAATATTGAAGAATACTGAGGAATGGAAGAATGAAAAAAAGGTTGCTGAAGATGGCAGGTATACTGATGCTGCTGGCGGCGGGGGGAACGGCAGGGGTACTTGCGACTCTGAAAAGGACGTTGGGAAGTCTCAGGAAGGAACGATTCATTGCAGAAAAACATCTGAAATTGTATCTTATGATGAATCAGTGGGTTCAGCTAAAACAGCAGGGACGGGCTCTGACTTCGTATTTTGCTGAGAGGGGATATAGAAAAATTGCTATATACGGAATGAACTATGTGGGCCATACTTTGTTAAAAGAATTGGAGAACAGTGAGGTGCATGTTGAATATGCGATAGATAAAAATGCAGCAGATTTAAAGAGCGAAGTAAAGATTATCCCGCCGGACGAAGCCCTGCCGGATGTGGATATTATTGTTGTGACACCGATTGCGTATTATAATGATATCAAAATAGTACTTGAACAAAAGGTGATCTGCCCGATTGTTTCTATTGAAGGAATTATTTGCGAATGTGAAAGGGGGATGGGGCATGAATGATTTAAAGTGGGGTGTACAGTCCTGGGACATCAGCGAAGCGAAATATATGCTGGATGAATTTCTGGAACTTTACGGTGAGAGGCCTCTTAAGAACAATGGGGGGGGTATGTCGTCAACGCATTTGTTCTGGACATGGTATGTGCTGAAAAAAATGAATCCGGAGAATATTATTGAAAGCGGAGTTTATAAAGGACAGGGAACATGGCTTATGTCCAGAGCCTGTCCGAAAGCAAAAATCTATTCAATTGATGTGAAGCTTTCACAAAGGGTATATATTGATGAGAATGTAACTTATTTTTCAAAAGATTTTTATTATATAAACTGGAAGAAAATCCTTAAGCCCGAAAATACATTTTGTTTTTTTGACGATCATCAGGATGCTTATCTGCGCCTGATGCAGATGAAGTGGATGGGGTTTAAAAAAGCAATGTTTGAAGATAATTACCCGGTATTACAGGGAGACTGCTATTCCTGTAAAAAAGTAATTTCAGGATGCGGGCTGACAGTAGACGGTAATGTAATCATAGAAGCGAATGATGCCCACTCAGATTATTTTGCAGAAAATATTAAAACGTATACAACATTTCCGCCGCTTTTTAAGAATGAAAAAACAAGATGGGGCGATAGCTGGGATGATGTAAATTATCCGACGCCAGCGCCCGTTTTTTCGAATAAGGATATCGAAAAATACAGACAGGTAAAAGAAGAAGCAGATGCATACACGTGGATTTGTTATGTGGAGCTGAACTGAGATTTTGCTTAAAGAAGCTGTTTTGAAGAAGGGGAGAGGCCATGAAAACAGGAATCGCAGTATTTGCATACTGCAGGGACGCTCATCTGACACAGGTTCTGGACGGTTTAAAGAGAAACCGTGGAGTGAATGATTTATACATATTTCAGGACGGGCTGAAATGTGAAGCCGACAGGCCGGGATGGATCAGGACAAGGGAAGTGATTGAAAATATTAACTGGTGCCATACACACGTGTATTATTCAGAAGTCAATAAGGGACTGGCTGATTCCATCGTCAGTGGAGTTCATGCTGTCCTGCGTGAGAATGACGCGATTATTGTGCTGGAAGATGACTGTGTGCCGCAGCCGTCATTTGTTACTTTTATGAATCAGTGCCTGGAAAAGTATGCATTAAAAAAGGAGGTTCATTCCGTGAGCGGTTACAGCTGGCCGATTGATCTGAAGGAGGATGGCTATGATGCATATTTTTGTGGCAGGATCTCTTCATGGGGCTGGGGAACGTGGAAAGACCGGTGGGCCTCATACGCAGAAGATTATACGATATTGCGCGGAATGAAAAATGATGCGGCCATGTCCGGGGAGCTGGCGACGTGGGGATGTGATCTGGAACAAATGCTGATCGGAAACGTGACAGGGAAAAATAATTCGTGGGCGGTTTTCTGGGCTTTGAATGCAATTGCGTGCGGGGGCCTCTGTCTGAACCCGTATCATTCTCTGATACAGAACATCGGGCTGGATGGGACCGGGGTACATTGCAAAAAGACGGACAGGTTCCGGGTAAAGAGCGCGGAGCAGAACCCGGAATCTTTCCGCCTTCCGGAAAGAACCGGGATCCGGAGCGCAACAAGAGATGCATTTGCCGGATTTTACGGGAGCTACACGGCAGTAAACAGTATGGCCGGAGTGAAAAAAAGAGTGCTGATTTACGGGCTGGGAAATTTCTATTTTCAGAATGAGAAAGATCTGAACAGTAAATATGATATCGCTGCGTTTGTCGATGTTAATCGAAAGGGTTTTTATGCGGGCAGGGAGATTATTAAGCCGGCACAGATTCCGGGATATACCTTTGATAAAATAATTGTTATGGTGCAGGATATACAGGAGTGCATAAATATTGGAAAAGTACTGATGGAAAAATTTCATACAGGGTATGACAATATTATTCTCGGACACATGCTTTATGGGAGATTTAGTAAAGAGCTGGATTTTTTAAAGGTACTGCCGGACGGCAGACTGAAGATGGGAATAAACGGGACAGAGGCTGCAGTGGGATCGCTGGATGAGTTTTATAATGTGTATGAGGTGCTTGTTCAGCAGAATTACAATTATTTTTTAAATAATCAGAGAAAAGATGTTATTCTGGATGTGGGGATGAATGTAGGGGATGCGGTTCTGTATTTTCTGAATAACCCGCGCACGGAGAAAGTATATGCGTTTGAACCTTTCCGTAAGACGTTTGAGTCGGCACGGGGAAATCTGGCAGGTTATCTGGAAGATAAAGAAAGACTGGAAGTTTTTCAGTTCGGGATAAGTGACAGAAACGAGTGGAGAATTGTCGGATTTAATGAGGATATGACCTGCGGGCAGAGTACACTGGGGAGCGTTCGGGAAGAAGTGTACAGGACTTATCTGGACAGGCACCTTGTAAAAGAGGAGAATGAGCGGACAGAGAGGATTGAGGTCAGAAGGGCGTCAGAGGTCTTTGCGCCTGTTCTGGATAGATATTCACAGCATAACATCGTACTGAAACTGGATTGTGAAGGGGAAGAATATGGCATACTGAAGGATCTGTCAGAAACCGGGCTGCTGGGCAGGTTTGCTTTTCTGATGATCGAATGGCATTACAGGGGACGGGAGACGGTGTCAGAGTATCTTGGGCGTGCAGGTTTTTCATACTGGTGTAACGACAAAAGCGAGGATATGGGTCTGATTTATGCTTTCAGAGCCGGGGATTGATAAGAGGGATGGATTTATGCGAATCATATATTTTCTGGATATTCCAAGAGGGCTTGGAGGTGCAGGCAATGTGCTGCTGGAACAGGCTAAAGTATTGACTTTTTGACGGCATTGGAGTCAGCCGCAGCAATTCGGGATTATGCGCGTGAGGAAAAGCAGAGGTGTTCCACCCGGTTCAGATGAACATTGCGGCAGAGCTGGCTGCCCGTGAAGCAAAAAGGCTGTATGGAATGGAGAGGTGCTCAGGATTGTGATGCTGGGGAGCGTGTGTGAGAGAAAAAATCAGATGACAGCAATCCGCGCTGTGGAATACTGCCATACCCGGGGACGCAGGGTCATGCTCACAATCGCAGAAGGAGATGGTTCTGTCTATGCGCAGGAGTGCCGGAGATATATTCTGGAGAAAGGGTTGTCAGAGTTCATCCATATTGCTGGTTTTCATAGTGATATTTCTCCGCTTTTAAGAGAAAATGACTGCTATTTATGTGCGAGTACAGATGAGTCATTTCCAGGCTCGATTGTGGAAGCGCTGACATATGATCTTACAATCATATCCACACCGGTTGCGGGAGTTCCTGAGCTGCTGTCAGATAAATATAATTTATATATATATGCCAGGGATATGAGGCGTCAGATGTTGCAGCGAGTCTTCCGGAATGTTTTGCTGATTATGAAAATGGCGATATCCGGAAGATTCATGAAAATGCGGCTGTTACATGGAAAGAGAATTTTTCTAAAAATGTGGTGAGGATGCAGCTGGAACATTATTATAAGGATATGCTTTCTTCTTCCGCATATCCGGGGTTAAATTCGACTCCGTAAATGACAGGATAAAGGACTTTGACTTAAAGCCTGTGCACAATTTATATGAGGAATATTTTTCTGAATTTGACCGGTTACGGATCGGCATGATATTTAGCAGTCTGCAGAAACGATGGGGATATTCATATGTGAGTTGCATGGATTTTACCAGAAGACAATTGCAGGATATGTTTTTAAAGCCTTTCAGGTTTGAGAGCAGACTGTTATTTGAGAATATTCATGAAAGACAGCGATATTACAGGAAATTATTATGGAAGGTTGATGAATGCTTTCAGAAAATCAGAAGAGAAGAAATGAGATGAGAGATTTGAGAATATTGTATTTTCTGGATTTATCGTATAATTTTGGTGGTTCCGGTAATCTGCTGGTAAATTATGCGGCCATGATGCAGAATGCAGGCTGTGTAGTAAAAGTAATAATCCCAATTGACAGAAAAGGTGAATATGACTCTGAGTATGATAGAAGATGCAAAAAATTCAGACTGCCATGCGGCTATGCTTTTATCAGTACTGCTGTAGAGATGCCATATGTGAATGTCTGGGATACGATGGATTCAGTTCCCGGTATAGAGAAATGTGTAACAGAATTCCGACCGGATATTATGCACAGTGTGCAAGTGAATACAGCTGTCGAGCTTGTTGCCCGCAAATACGGTATTCCACATTTGATGAGCGTATTTCAGGTGAAAAAAAATACATTTTTTGTAAACTATATGAAGGTTTATCCTTCCTATCATCATGCAGATTCGGTAATGTATAGTGAATCATGGAAGACAGGACTTGGGATATCATCCAGATGCATCCGTCAGGGATACCATGTATTAGACCTGGAACGCAGTGTAAAGAACGATTCAATAAATCTGATTTGTGCAGGGGTGGTATACAGAATAAAAAATCAGCTTGCTGCGATACAGCTGACAGAACGATTACTGGACGCGGGGGTTGAAGTGCAGCTGGATTTATGGGGAAAACATACAGATACCGAATATGTATCTGATTGTGTTTCTTATATCAGGGAGCATCATTTACAGAAGCATGTTCATATGAAGGGGTTTACTTCCAATATAGAAGAGGAAATGCGCAATGCAGATGTGTTATTATCCTGTAGTTTTGAAGAATCATTTCCAACAGTAATTGTGGAGGCGCTGCAGAGTCGTGTGGCCGTGATTGCCACTCCGGTGGGGGGAATCCCTGAGATAATCAGGGACGGGGTGAATGGTTATCTGACTAAAGGTATGAAGCAGGAGGATTTTTCAGAGGCCTTTGAACGGTATCTGAGGGATCGGGAAACAGGAAAGCTGCAGGAAGTGATAAAAAATGCAACGCAAACTTTTGAGGATCATTTTTCTGTGCGAAAAATTACGAAAAAGCTGATGAATTACTATGCCTGGATTTGTCAGGATAACAGGACCGGAATCTGTGCAGATAAAATTACTGAGAAAGAATTCCGGGAGATCTGGACGGAGTTTATGTGGGTTTGTGAGGCGCCCTGGAATGCTGGGGTATACAGTGATGATGACAGGGAGTTTTACCGCACCCGGATATGGTGGATCTATCATGTGAAGAAAATGCTGATACGGATGGGAAAGGGCAGGACGAAAAAAGTATACCTGTGGGGAGCGGGCTACTGGGGAGAAAAAATACGAAAACTGCTGGGAACTTTTATGCCGGAAGTATTTATCAGCGGGTTTATTGACTCTCATAAGCGGGGGGAATACCTTGGAATTCCGATTTTTTCGCCGGGTATGCTAAAACCGTTAGAAGATATTGTGCTGATAGCAAACAATGAGAATTACGCAGAGATTGCAGAGGCTCTGGAACAGATGGGATTTGAAAAAAACAAAAGTTATTTTAGTTTTTTTTATTATTAGAATTTGTATTCAGAAGAAAGGTAAAAAAATGAAAAAAAAGATAGTCCTGGTGACATCTATATCGCCTCGAAATATAGAGAATCAGCAGGCAGCTATTACTACATGGATCGAAAGTGGATTCAGAGTGGTATCATGTAATGTCAGGGAAGAGCTTGCAGACATCGAGAGATATTTTCCGGATGTGGAATTTCAGGAAATGGCACGTGGGGCAGAGAAGGTTACTGGAAAACCGTGTCCATATATATATGATATGCTTCAGGTATTAAAAGAAAAGGCCGGGGCTGTCTGCGGAATCATTAATTCGGATATTTATCTGAAAAAGTTTTCAAAGGACTTGTACGATTATGTTGAAAGACTGGCAGAAAGTGGCCTTGTATTTGCAAGACGCCAGGAAGTGGAGAAGAAAGAAGATATTGATAAAATGAATTCTGCCATGTTTTTTGGCGGAGTGGATACGTTTTTTTTCCCTAAGAAGGTAATAGATTTTATTGAAGATGACGGCCTGATTCTGGGGCAGGCGATGTGGGATTACTGGTTTCCCATGATGCTCTGGGAACATGGGGTGAACATTGCAGAGCTGATCAATCCGGTAACATTTCATGTGAGACATCAATCGCAGTGGAGTAACGAAATATTACAGGAAATATCCTGCAGTATCTGCAGGAAATATTATGCAGAAGTGAGCGATGACCGTGCTGTAAAATATCTGAAAGATAGATTTTTTCATATTATTTCCGATGTTAAAAGAGTTTGTTATGTCCCGGAAGACATAAGACAAAAGCAGGTACTGATTATGGGAAGCAGGAAGGATATTAACGGAACCCGGATTGTATCTGAACAGCAGACACATGTGAATATTACATATACATGCGGGGAAGAGATGGAGATAGAGAAATATGATTATCTGATCCGGATTCCGTACCAGATTCGCATGAGCAGTGTATTCGTATCTGCGCTTTTGTGGATAATGGAGAGCTATCAAATCAGCGCAGTACAGACGTATGTTTATTTGCGTGGAAATATAACAGGCATACTTTTAGAAGATAATTGTGGAGAAAGGATGCTGAAACATTTTAATCAGAGTATAGAACCACTGGCAATGTATCGCAGAACAGCATGCGGAGAGGTCAGAAATGGTGAGACTGTCAGGCTGCGTCCGGCACGGCTATGCCTCTGCAGCGTATTGTTTGAAGAGAATCCACGGCTCATCTGGGAGCGGCGGATGATAGAAGGAAGAGTGTTTTTATTTCCGGCAGGCCGTATTGCGCAGGAGTGGATTGGTAAATACCGCGAGGTTGCGAGGGAGATTGAGGTAAAAGGATTTGTGGACAATAACCCGGCTATTTGCGGTATGGAGCTGGCGGGATTAAAGGTGCATGGAACGGAGATACTTAAGGATCAGAAGGCATATGATAAAGTTATGGTGGTTACTGAGTTATATGAAGATGAAATTTATCAGCAGCTGAGCCGGATGATACCGAAAGAAAAAATTGTCGTGTGGAAAGATGAGTATAATGGCCAGGTATGGCGGGAAACAAGGCATTTAATTATGGAGCAGAAAATAGCCAGAGATGACAGAGGTGCTGATTTATGAAAGATCAATTGTACTGGAACAAATTACTAAAAGGGATGCTGGCTGTAGTGCCGGCATGTGCTGGCGTGGGACTGGGCATTGTGGCAGGCAGAAGGATGATGAAACAGACAGCGGCAAAAGAAAAGTTGTACGCAGGAAAGCATCTTGCTATTCTGCAGCTTTTTAACCAGTGGATGGTTACAAAACAGGAAGGAAAATCGATTGCCGAATATTTGCAGAAAAGCGGTATCAGAACGGTTGCCATTTATGGAATGAGTTATGTTGGAGAGCGCTTGTATGATGAATTAAAGGATTCAGGGATTTCTGTAAAATACGTGATAGATAAGAATGCAGATGGTATTTATGCAGAAGTTGATGTGCTTGGTCCGAAAGAGGATTTGCCAGAGGTCGATCTGATTATTGTAACTGCGGTATTTTTTTATGATGAGATAGAGAAAGATCTGGAAAAAGTTACTGCCTGCAGAATCTCTTCTTTAGAGGATATTCTTTATGAAATGTGAGGCGCGCAGGGCAGTAAATCTGCTGACCGCTGTTAATGAAGCGTATTTAGATCCTCTTGCGGTAATGCTGTATTCATTTATCCGCTGGAATAAAACAGAGCTGAATATATATATTCTCCACTTTGAGATATCGCCCGAAAGGCAGAGACAGTTCCGGGAACAGTTTCGGAAACGTGGAAACAGAAAAATTAACATTTGTTTCTTAAGAGCTGAAAAGGAAATATTTTCGGGCATTGCGGAAGATCAGCGCTATAAATATGAGACAAATCTCAGGCTGCTGATGCTTAAAATGCTGCCACAGGAGACAGACAGGATATTATGGCTGGATGTGGATATTATCGTAAAAGGAAACCTGCGCAGGCTTTATGAGTATCCGGACAAGGGGCAGTGTGCCGTTGTGTGCGATGATATGTTTCCGAAAAGTGAGCGAAGCTATGTTCTGAAAAAGAGCGGGATGTGCCATGGGGACAGATATTTCAACGCGGGTGTGATGCTTTTATATCTGAATAATATCAGAAAAATATTCAGAGAAGACGATTTTACGGGATGGATGCACGCTAATCCTGAAAAGCTGATTTACCAGGATCAGAGTGTTCTCAATAATTGTTTTAAGCACCGGCTGGTATGGGCGAATGCCGGTATTTACAATCTTCAATTGCTAAGAGTGTGGGAACTGCCTGATGAGCGGAGGAGACTGCGAAGAGCCAGGATTATACATTATAATACGAAAGATAAGCCGTGGAACAGCATGTATCATGGTACGGGGGAGCTGTTATACTGGCGTTACGGAATCATGATTCTTGGGATTGGAAAGTGCATCGGACATTTTGCGGGCAGATGTGTCTGAGGCAGGACAGAAAAATATGTTCTGGAAAAGGGGAAGCCGATGATTGTAGTGAGAGTGTGGGAAGGCCTTGGAAATCAGATGTTTCAATATGCTTATGCAAGGCTGCTGAGGGAGAGAACCGGGAAAGACGTCTGTCTGGAGGGCAGGAGAATTTTCCGGGAGAGCCTGCCACAGGAAGATTTGTCTGTGGAGAGAAAATGTGGGATCTATCATTATAATTTATCGTTGCGTTTTATAAAACCAGAGTATCTGGCAGGGTGGTCCTGGCTTGCGGGGAAGAATATTTATCAGAGGCTGCGGTACAGACTGGCGCAGCGGGGAGTTGGAAAATATCTTTTTCTGACAGATGCAGATGATATTTTTTCTTATCAGGAACGATTTCTGGGTGTCAGGGATCACACATATGTAATGGGGCATTTTCTGAACAGGAAATATTTTGAACCGGTCAGGGATATTTTACTGAGAGAATTCAGCTTAAAGAAAAGGCCCGCGCTGCCGCCCGATATAGAAAAAGTCCTCGGAAATGAAGAGACGGTCAGTATACACATAAGGCGTGGGGATTATCTCTATGCTGAATGTGCACAGGTGATCAGCAAAGAGATGCGGCAGGGAAAGTACTATGAGAGAGCAGTCCGTTATATGGCAGAAAAGATCAGCCATCCTGTTATCCTGTTTTTTTCAGATGATATTGAATGGGTAAAAGAAAATTTCCCGTGTGTGTATAAGCATTTTTATATAAGCGATATGGGGCTGGAGGATTATGAGGAGCTGATGATTATGTCTGAATGTAAAAATAATATTATTGCAAATAGTACATTTAGTTTCTGGGCCGGATGGCTGAATCAGAACAAAAATAAAATTGTGATTGCGCCAAAACACTGGATGCCTTCAATTGTGCCGAAAGACTGGGTTCAGATGTGAGAAAGAAGGAAGACGGGCTGGATCTGGTGAGTGTGATTATACCGGTTTATAATACGGGAAAATATCTGAGGAAATGCCTTGGAAGCGTGACAGGTCAGACTTTTTCTGATCTGGAAATTATTCTGGTGGATGATGGTTCTGCAGATGATTCTTATGAGATTTGCAGAGACTTTGCGGAAAAGGACAGACGTATCAGACTGATTCAGACAGAAAATAAAGGAGCGGCGGCGGCACGCAGGACGGCTATGGCCCATTCAGCGGGGAAGTATATTGTATTTGTGGACAGTGATGACTGGATTGAAGCAGATATGATAGAGAGGCTGTGGAAAGAAATAACGCGGGAACAGGTGGATATTGTGATATCCGGCTATATTGAATCAGGTGCCGGAGAAGAAAAAGTAATCAGGAACCGGCTGGAGGCGGGTGTGTACAGGGAAAAACAACTGGAAGTGAGCGTGTTTCCGCGAATGCTGTGCGCAGCTGATTTTTTCGAAATGGGGATTCAGCCGTTTCTGTGGAACAAATTATATAAACGGGAGATCATAGAACCACACATTATGTCTCTGGATGAAAGGGTGGCAGTCGGGGAGGATGTGTTATGCATATTTCCGGCGATTCTTCAGGCAAAAGCTGTATCAATTATGAATGAGGGGTTTTATCATTACCGGTTCCGCCAGGAGTCGGCGATGCGAACCCATCGAAGCGAAGAAGATGAAATCAGGAATATCAGGATCCAGTATTCTGAATTAAAAAAGGCATTTGAAAAAAGCAGACATGCAGACTGTCTGCTGCGTCAGCTGGAACGCTATATTGTGCATCATCTGCTGGTACGCGTGCCTGCATATGCCGAGGCAAAGATGCAGGAAAAAAATGAGTCAGTATTTGAAAAGAGTAAGCCTGACGGCAGAATTCTGATTTACGGGGCCGGAACTTTCGGGAAAGAAGTGTACCGTTTCTGGAAACAGCGGAAAAATGATCAGATTGCCGGGTGGTGTGACAGGAATTATGAAAAGCTTCAGGGCCAGGGTTATCCTGTGATATCCCCGGAAGATGCGATGGAGCTGAATTTTGATGCCGTTGTTGTGGCTGTGCTGAATAAGGATGTGAAAAATCAGGTTGCGCGAGCGCTGGAGAAAAGGATCGGAGGGAAAGAAATAATCTGGCTGAATGAACGCGCGCTGACGAAAAAGTACCTGCCGGAGCAGATACTGAATTAGTCTGTGGTTTTTTATAGTTCAGAATATGTTTAAAAAGGCGCTTTGCGGAGGGTGCGCTGTGGCGGAACAAGCGCCCCTTTGCAGGCGCGGAATCCTGCTTTGCAGGATTTTTTTATACAGATATACTACAGACAAGGGAAAGTTTTACTGAAACAGTGTCTTCACCGGCAGAGTGTCTGAATTTCTGCTATCCATATGATGGCAGGATATCCATGCGGTTTTTTACTTGATATTACAGGATTTTTAAGTATAATAACATAAGAATACCTGAATAGAAACGGGGGAAAACCGCAATTGTCCAGTCTTTACATCTACGGCGCCAAAGCCCTGGCGCTCGGTATCTGTCATGCTGTAAAAAGATTATATCCGGAGCATCCGGTCAGGGGATTTCTTGTGAAATCGCTGAGGGATAATCCGTCTGTTCTTGCGGGACTGCCTGTGTACGGGCTGGGCAGCGCAGAGGATAAAAATGTGCATGTTCTGATCGGGACGCCGGAAGATCTGCACGGAGAGATTGCTGCGGATCTGGAGCGGCACGGTTTCTATTCATACACCTGCGTTGACTCGGTAAAAGAGGCGGAACTTATGGGGAGGTACTATGCGGCCATCGGTAAGTTTCCGTCTGTTCATCGCCTTTCAGGCGGAGTACCGGAGGCTGGGCTTAAGGTATATATGGTGAGATCCAGGAAAGACCGTCCGCTGCAGAGAGAGTACCGGAGGCCGGAGTGGGTGACGCCGATTCTGGCGGGAGCTGCCCTTGCCGGGGAGTCTGCGGGGAGTAACGCAGACGTCTGTGAACCGGGGATGGTGAGAGATGATACCGGGGATCACATATCAGGGAAGAATGGCAACTACTGTGAGCTCACGGCATTGTACTGGATCTGGAAAAATATACTGTGCAAAGCGATTCCGGCCAAAGGGCCGGAGGATTATTACGGTCTGTTTCATTATCGCAGGATTCTGGATATCGGTGATGACGATTCCGGGAGACTTACCGCGAATGATATTGACGTGGTTTTGTCGTATCCGACGATTCACGAGCCGGATATCAGTGAACATCATTCCAGGTATATGAATGAAGCGGACTGGCAGGCAATGTTGAGGGCGCTGGCGGAGCTTCATCCGGCTTACGCCAGGGCATTTCCGCGGATTCTCGCGCAGCCATATCTGTATAATTATAATATGCTGGTCGCAAAGCGATCTGTTCTTGCGGATTACTGCGGGTGGCTGTTTCCGGTGCTGGAGCGCACCGGGGAACTGAGTGTCCCGCGGGGGGAAGAGAGGTCGGACCGGTATATCGGTTATCTCGGTGAGAACCTTATGACACTATATTTCCTGTATCACAGAAATGACCTTCACATAGCGCATGCCGGGAGAAATATGTTGTTATAGGCGCAGAAAGCGCAGGGAATAGAGGACGAACTGTTTTCAGCGATCTGTCTGCGGGGAACAGGAGCAGAAAGCACGGGGATGGAAACGGGATTCGTGGCCGCGCTGCAAAGTCATAAATGGCTTGTCACAAATCCGTCATGTGCAAAGAGCAGCGCAGAAATGGAGTAAAATATGTATACACAATTATCGGCATCCATGATGTGCGCCGGTTTTGAAAATCTGGAACAGGAGATCCGGATGCTGGAAGAGGGCGGGATTGATTCCTTTCACGTTGATATTATGGACGGGCAGTTTGTACCTAATTTCTGTATGGGAATTCAGGATCTGAAATGCATCCGCAGGCTGACGGACAGGCCGGTGGAGGTGCATCTGATGATTAAGAGGCCGTTAAGTTACCTGAATGTGTTTATTGAGGCGGGGGCGGATGTGATATATGTGCACCCTGAGGCAGATTACCAGCCGGCAACCACGCTGCAGGCGATCATCAGCGCCGGGGTTACGCCGGGGATTGCGGTGAATCCGGGAACCTCTTTTGAGTCGGTCAGCGAACTGCTTTTTCTGGCAAAGCGTGTGCTTGTCATGAGCGTGAATCCGGGGAACGCGGGACAGGTGTTTCTGCCTTACATAGGACAAAAACTGGATAAATTTCTTGAAGCCCGGGAAAAACGCGATATAGAGGTGTACTGGGACGGCGCGTGCTCCGAAGATAAGATCAGAACTTATGCGCCGAAAGGTGTGAAAGGATTTGTGCTGGGCACGACCGTGCTGTTCGGGAAGGGACGGCCTTATGGTGAGATTCTCAGCGAAGTCCGGAATGACTGTATCTGAATTCTGTTTTGCGATGGGGGGACGGCGTTGAATTATGTAATTATTCTTTCCGGCGGAACGGGGAGCAGGCTCAGGGGAATTGACCGGCCGAAACAGTATTATAAAGTCGGAGGAAGAACCATTCTGAGTTACTGCATCGAGCGCGTGGATCAGTGTGAGGCGGTGGACGCGTGGCTTGTTGTCGCGGATACAGACTGGCAGCAGGCGGTTCTGGATGAGATCAGGATGCTGGCGCGCGCGGGGATGGTATCGGAGGACGGCAGAAAGTTTCTGGGATTTGCAAAGCCCGGGAAAAACAGGCAGCTTTCCATACTGCACGGTCTGCGTGCGCTGCAGGACAGGGCAGAGGAGCCGGATATTGTGATGATTCAGGACGCGGCCAGGCCGTGCACCCCGCTCCGGCAGATCGGGGCGTGTATGGAGGCGGCGAAGGGGGCGGACGGTGCGATGCCGGTGCTGCCGATGCGGGATACCGTGTATTACAGCGAGGACGGAACGCGGGTTGACGCGCTTCTTGCGAGGGAGAAGATCCTGGCCGGCCAGGCGCCGGAGGCATATGTGTTCGGGAAATATCTGCGGGCGAACGAGGCTCTGACGGAAGAGGAGATTCTTGGGATTAATGGAAGTACGGAGCCTGCGGTGCGGGCGGGAATGCAGATCGCGCTGGTAGAGGGGGACGAGAGGAATTTCAAGATCACCACGGCGGAGGACCTGCGGAGATTTGAGAGAATCATGGAGGACGACAGATGAAAGCCTGGGTTTTAAAGGCAGTCGGGCAGCCTGAATATATCGAAGTGCCGGCACCGGAGTTAAGACCCGGGCAGGTCCTGCTCTCGGTGGGAGCGGCGGGTATCTGCGGTTCTGATATTCCAAGAATATTTGAGACAGGGACGTATCATTTTCCCACCATTCCCGGACACGAGTTTGCGGGCACGGTTGTGGACGCGTACAGCCGGGAGGACCGGCGCTGGATTGGAAAGCGGGCGGGTGTTTTTCCGCTGATTCCCTGCGGGGAGTGCTTTGCGTGCAGGGAACGGCATTACGAGATGTGCCAGAGCTATGATTATCTGGGATCGCGCAGCGACGGCGGGTTTGCGGAATTTGTGGCGGTTCCCTCGTGGAATCTGATTGAGCTGCCGGATGCCGTTTCCATGGAGGAGGCGGCGATGGCTGAACCGGCTGCGGTCGCACTGCATGCAGTGCGCAGGCTTGCCGTGCAGGCTGGAGATACGGTCGCGCTGTACGGGCTGGGGACGATCGGGATTCTGATAACGCAGTGGCTGCGGATCTGTGGCGTCGGGCATGTTTTCGCGGTCGGGCATAACCTGGGACACGGGGAACTGATGCGAAGGACGTCGTTGGAAGCTTATGAGTACAGAAACGCCGCGGGAATGGAGGACGCCTGCGATACTGTGGCATGGATTCTTGCATCCACGGGAGGAAGAGGGGCAGATATCGCGATCGACTGTGCAGGGACGCCGGAGACGCTGACAGACTGTATTAATTGCGTGAGAGCCGGGGGGCAGGTGCTGGCCGTCGGCAATCCGAAAGGGGAAATGCGGCTGGAACAGGCGGTATACTGGAAGCTGCTGCGCCGTCAGATACGGCTGACGGGGACGTGGAATTCGACGTTTGACCATACGCCGGAGGATGACTGGCACAGGGTGATGACTGAAATTGAAAGCGGAGAACTAAAGCCTGCGGAATTAATTACACACCGGCTGCCGCCCGGGGAGCTGCTGCGCGGGCTTCTGATTGCGCGCGGGCGTGAGGAATATCATAATAAAATAATGCTGATTCACCCAGACAGCTGTTATGTCCCGGACAATGAACGTATGGGAACAGGCCTTTGAAACAGAGGAATGAAATATATGAAAATAGCTGAGAGCGGAACGATTATTTATGTCACAGGGGTATATGACACCCTGGATCTGTTTACGGAAGAACTGAAACGGGCGTTTGAGGCGCTGGGGTATTCCTCTTTTGTCTATGACGCGTGCCGTGAAGAGGAGAGTAAGAAGCGCCTGCTGGAACTTCTGGACCGGTCGGTCACAGCGCGGGGAACAGGCGGTCCCGGGGCGTTTTCCGCCGTGGCAGCCTGTATTACGTTTAATAACCTTGGCTATAACCTGGATCGGCCTGACGGCAGGAATCTCTGGGAGGCGTACGGCATCCCGTATATCAATATTCTGATGGATCATCCGTTCCATTATGAAAAGCCGCTCCGGAATGCGCCGTCGACTTCTGTTGTTTTTGGCACTGACCGGAATCATGTGCGCTATCTCCGCCGCTTTTTTAAGAACATCCGCCAGACTGATTTTCTGCCGCATGCGGGGGTGGAGCTGGGGCATCGCCACAAGCCGCTGGCGGAGCGCGGAATCGATGTGCTCTACGCGGGCGCCCTTCCTATCTATACGGTGGAAGATATGATACCGGATCTGGATTCCATCCCGGAGACAGACGGACAGATTATGGCGCAGGAGGTGCTGCGGGAGCTGGTCAGCCATCCGGAACGGACGACGGAGGATGTGATGGAGGAGTACCTGAAGACGGTCTGCGGTGGGATTACGGAACAGCGGATTCATGAGATCACGGTGAAAATGAGGTTTGTGGATTCTTACGCGACGTCGTTTTTCCGGGAGCAGGCCGTGCGGATTCTGGTGGAGAGCGGAATTCATGTGACAGTATACGGAACGGGGTGGGATCAGTGTGACTGGAGCACAAATCCTTGTCTGCATTATGGCGGAAAAGTACTGGCGCCGCAGATTCTGCCGCTGATGAATGACAGCAAAATCGTGCTGAACACGATGACCTGGTTTAAGGCGGGGGCGCATGACCGTGTTTTTAACGGAATGCTGGCGGGGGCAGCGGTCGTCACGGATGATTCCACGTATCTGCGCCGTGAATTCCGGGACGGCAGAGAGCTCGTCATGTTTTCCCTCAGAGAAGTCCGGAATCTGCCGGACCGTGTTTCAGACCTTTTCGGACATCCCGGGAGGGCGCAGCAGATGGCTGAGCAGGGATATCAGGCGGCGAAAGAGGGGCATACCTGGAGGAGCCGCGCGGAGTATCTGGCAGAGACGTATCTGTGAGGCGGATTCCTCCCGGGGAGGGGACCGCGGATCATACCGGTCTGGTCAGGGCCGTTCTGCGCCCGGGGGCGGATGCTGTCACGGAGGCACATTCCGGCGGGATGCGGCAATATACGGGAAGGGGATAACAGGATGCATATTTTAATGTACCGCTGGAAGGCGTACAATTACAGGGACATCGAGCAGACGTTCCGGCTGCTCGGCCACACGGTGGATAATATCGAGCAGGATCTGGGAAGCTATGACGTCAGTCCGGAATTTGAGCGTGTGATCGGGGAAAAAATACGTCAGGTGCGCTATGATATGGTATTCACCGTAAATTATTTTGCACTGATATCGAATGTCTGTGATCGTCTCGGGGTGAAGTATGTTTCCTGGACCTGCGACAATCCGCTGATCAGCATGTATCATGAATCCGTGTTTCATTCCTGTAATTATATTTTTACATTCGACCGGACTAATTATCTCGAATTCCGGGGGATGGGCGTGGAGCATATCTGGCATCTGCCCCTGGCGGTGGATACGGACCGGATGGATCTGGTTCTTGAGAGGGCGCAGGATCTGTACCGCTACCGCGCGGACGTGGCGTTTGTCGGCAGCCTTTATGAGAGGAATTCCTATGATAAATTAAAAGGACGGTTGCCGGAATATCTGCGCGGTTATTTTGACGCGGTGATGGAGGCACAGTTAAATATCAGCGGTGCCAATATTGTGGAGCCGATGCTGACAACGGACATTCTGGAGCGGCTTGAGGAATACTTCGAGCTGGAAAAGTCGGAGGGGTCGTTTTCGGACCTTGGGCTGATTTTTCAGACAACCGTTCTCGGCTTTAAGATTGCGGAAAAGGAGCGGAGACGGGCGCTGATTGAGCTCTCTAAATACTTCAGGGTTCATGTATACAGCAACAGCAATGTCAGTGATCTGCTGCGCATACAGTATTGCGGTTCGGTGGATTACTGGAGCGAGATGCCGAAAGTGTTTCGCGCATCCCGGATCAATCTTAATTTTACGATTCCGAATATCAAAAGCGGGATTCCGCTACGCGTCTGGGATGTTCTGGGAGCGGGGGGATTTCTGCTGACCAATTATCAGGCGGAGATTCCCTGCTATTTTAAAGAGGGGGAGGATCTGGTGTGTTTTGACGGGCTTGAGGATCTGCGGGAGAAAGCGGGATATTATCTTGCGCACGAGGAGGAGCGCAGACAGATTGCTGAAAATGGTTATAAAAAAGTACGTGCCTGTCATAATTATAGAGAGAGAATACGGCAGATGCTTCAGATAATTGCTGAAAACGGGTGAGGAAAGGATTCCGGCCTGCTTCATCGGGCGCAGGATACGGGCGCAGCGGGGAAGGGCAGGAAGCCGCAAAAAACCCAGAAATGCAGACATACAGAAAAGAAGCTGCATTTCCGGGTTTTTATGCTGTAATACGGCATAACGCTGCATTACAGTGCGTCTGCAGACGGGGTGCCGGTCAGCAGGTCTGATCAAGCATCATCCCCGAGTAAACAGATGTGATGTACGGCGTGGCAAAATTACGTCCGTTTGGATTCTTGTAGGCAATCAGCGTCTTGCTGACATAGTTCATCGGGTCGATGGAAGCGGCCTGGGCTTTTTTGTTCAGGGCTTCCTTAAAGCGGTTGAGCATATCAAGATTCTCTTCCGCGTCTTCGCCGGAAACGGACTTTGTCAGAAGGCTGCGGTCAACCGAGATATAGCTGTCGCTCTCCAGATTCAGGCCGACCGATTCCAGCTCGCTGTAGTAGAGCTTCGCGACACTCTCCATGTCGTGGAGCAGTTTGCTGGAAGGCTGGGTCGCTTTGTAGCTGTGCCCCAGTTTGATGATATCGTTGTATGCGGTCACAAGGGATTCCACATTGTCGGCGATCGCGTCCGCATTCCCCTTAAAGCCAATCCTGACAGGCTGGCCTTTTCTGCCCGGCTTCTTTAAGGTGAGCTCAAACATATTGTTCAGGGTGAATGTGTTGGACAGGGAGGAGTGTTCTCTGCCGTTCAGACGGAAAGAAGAACTCTGTGCCATCTCCGCGACCTGATCGATTCCAAGCGTGTGCATTGCTTTCATGGATCCCGTGTCGGGCGCAGGAATGATTTCAAACAGAAAACGCTCATTTTCACTGAGGCCTGTCTGCGCGGATGTGATCTGGAGCGCTGCCTGCCCGCGGTCATTGGTGGCAAGGCTGGCAGAGAGACCGACATTGGCGTTGTTGATCAGACGTACCAGCTTATCCTGGACGCTGCGGTTGGTATCTTTTGCGCTGACGCTGTACTGAAACTCATAGGAGCTTAAGTTCGTGTTCAGGTCAAAACTGTAAGTGCCGGGCTTAAATCCGGCACGCTCTCCGGTGAGATAAGAACCGCGGTTGATCTGCGGGGTGGCAAGACGGAGCACTTCCACATCATAATGGGTGGAGGGATCCACATCCTGGTCATACCCTACATACTGCGCCTTTATGGTCTCCTCATCGGAGGTCTCGGCAATTTTTCTGGAAAACGCGCTGCTCATACTGCCTGTGGTGTCCGAGAGAGAAGCCGCGATATTCTGGATGGAACGCGTTTTTTCCTTGATATCGATGGCAAACCTCTGAACATCTCCTGAGTACCTGATTTTGTACAGGGGAGATTCTTTGTTTGTTTTGACTATATTGTTGTAAACGGCGCGAAGCTGGCTCTTCTTATGCGTGTCGTAGCGGGACGCACCGGAAGCAGCGTAAGTTTTAAGATAGTACTGATAAGCGTTGTCAATAACCGCCATCAGAAACCCCTCCTTTCTTCCTTGAAATCGCATGCCGTCGTAATCAGTGACAGTCATGCGCGGGCTGATAAATCCTTTTATCTATCGACAAATTCTATGAAAAATATAGAAATACCTGTTATTTATATCGGCGTGGAAATATGGGAAATTAACCGACAGACGGAAATTAAGTGAAAAATATGTGAAAGTAATTGACTGCCGGGGACGGTTATGATATAGTGGACTGGTGAATGGAAGCAGGTCTTTTTTTTATGCCTTTTTTTAGGCGGAAAAAAGCAGAGAAATTTTAATGGAGGTGGAAGTTGTGCGCACAAAGATAACGCTGGCATGTACGGAGTGCAAGAACCGTAATTATCATCTGACCAAGGACAAGAAGACGCATCCGGACCGGATGGAGCTTCGGAAGTACTGCAGGTTCTGCAGGAAACACACGCCGCATAAGGAGACGAAATAGCCCCCCGCAGTGCACTGTGGTGAGAAAAGGAGTGGGAAAATGGGAGAAACCGAGAACAAAGCCCGCAAAGAAAGCTGGTTTGCCGGTCTTTCAGCTGAATTTCACAAGATCATCTGGCCGGACAGAAAATCACTTGCACGGCAGACGACGGCGGTGGTCGCTGTTTCCGTGGTGCTGGGTCTGATCATCGCGATCATGGATTTTCTGATTCAGTACGGGATTGATTTTCTCGTAGGGTTAAGTTTTTGACGGAGGCGTTGTGATTTATGGCAGAGACACACTGGTATGTAGTTCATACCTATTCGGGATATGAGAATAAGGTAAAAGCGAACATTGACAAGACGATCGAGAACAGGCATCTGGAAGATCAGATCCTTGAGGTCCGGGTTCCGATGCAGGAAGTTGTCGAGATGAAAAACGGTGCCAGAAAATCCGTATCAAAGAAGATGTTTCCGGGATACGTTCTTATCAATATGGTTATGAATGATGACACGTGGTACGTTGTCAGAAATACCCGTGGTGTCACCGGATTTGTCGGTCCGGGAAGCAAGCCGGTACCACTTACCGATATGGAGATGAAACCATTAGGAATCACCAGGGCAGAGCGTGTTGAGGTTGACTTTGACGAGGGGGATACCGTGGTTGTGACCGCGGGCGTGTGGAAGGACACCATCGGAGTGATCCAGAGCATGAACCACAATAAGCAGAGTGTGACCATCAATGTGGAGCTTTTCGGCCGCGAAACACCGGTAGAAATAAGTTTCGCAGATGTTAAGCTGAACAGATAAGTTAAGCGATTAAGTATGAAGGAGGCAATTCCAGATGGCAAAGAAAGTAACAGGATATATTAAATTGCAGATTCCTGCCGGAAAGGCGACTCCGGCCCCGCCGGTAGGACCTGCGCTCGGACAGCACGGCGTGAATATTGTGGAATTTACCAAGCAGTTCAACGCCAGAACAGCAGACCAGGGGGATCTGATCATCCCGGTCGTGATTACCGTGTATGCGGACAGAAGCTTCAGCTTCATCACGAAGACGCCGCCCGCACCGGTGCTGATTAAGAAGGCCTGCAATATCAAATCCGGTTCCGGAAAGCCGAACTCGGAAAAGGTGGCGGTACTTCCCAAAGCAAAGCTGCAGGAGATCGCCGAGTTAAAGATGCCGGATTTAAACGCAGCGTCTCTGGAAGCTGCGATGAGTATGGTTGCGGGAACTGCGCGCAGTATGGGCGTGACCATCGAAGAGTAAGCATTCACGGAAATTAGTGGGAGGGTCCTCTCCCGATACAACCACCAGGAGGTTTTTGGAATGAAAAGAGGAAAGAAATATCAGGAAGCTGTGAAGACTTTTGACAGGACAGTCCAGTACGATGTTGCTGAGGCGATTCCCCTTGTCAAAAAGAATGCGACAGCAAAATTCGACGAGACAATCGAGCTTCATATCAGGACAGGCTGTGACGGACGCCATGCGGAGCAGCAGATCCGCGGCGCAGTCGTACTGCCGCACGGAACAGGTAAGAGCGTGAAGGTCCTTGTATTTGCAAAAGGGACCAAACTTGACGAGGCGCAGGCGGCGGGCGCGGACTATGTCGGCGGCGAGGAGCTGATCCCGAAGATTCAGAACGACGGCTGGCTGGATTTCGACGTTGTCGTTGCGACACCGGACATGATGGGTGTTGTCGGACGTCTTGGCCGTGTGCTCGGCCCGAAAGGACTGATGCCGAACCCGAAGGCGGGAACCGTCACAATGGATGTCACAAAGGCAATCAATGACATCAAAGCCGGTAAGATTGAGTATCGGTTGGACAAAACAAATATTATCCATGTGCCATTAGGAAAAGCTTCTTTTACAGATGAACAGTTAAGCGACAACTTCCAGACTCTTATGGGTGCAGTCATCAAAGCGCGGCCTTCCAGCGTAAAAGGCCAGTTTCTCAGAAGCGTGACGATTTCTTCCACGATGGGGCCGGGCGTGAGATTAAATGTCTCAAAGCTTATGAACCAGTAGAAACAGCGAGTGGAATCCATCAGGTGGATGAAAATTTTTGTTGACGACCGTAATATACAATGTTATAATACAAAAGCGTCGTATGGGGCTGTTGCAGCCCGGCGCAATACTTTGCATATTGCCGAAGACAGCAGGTGCCGTGAGGCGTAACGGAGACGGCCTGCCGAGGGAATCGATTGACGGATCGTAACGGTTCCGTTATTCAGATATGAATCTGTGACCTCCCTGTGCTTCGCGCGGGGAGGTTTTCGTATGGTATATAAGTACCTCATGGCTTTTATGCAGGAAAATAAAAAAAGGAGGTGCACGATTCGTGGCAAAAGTAGAGTTGAAACAGCCTGTTGTACAGGAGATCGCAGATAATTTTAAAGATGCGCAGGCCGTAGTGGTTGTGGATTACCGCGGACTTACCGTTGCGGAAGATACCCAGCTGCGCAAGACCTTAAGGGAAGCCGGTATCATTTACAAAGTGTACAAGAATACGCTTGTGACCCGCGCCGTTGAGGGAACGGAATTCGAGAGCCTGAAGGATATTCTCGAGGGACCGAATGCGTTTGCGGTTTCAAAGACAGATGCGACTGCTCCGGCGAGAATCCTTGCGAAGTTTGCAAAGACTGCTCCGAAGCTCGAGATCCGGGCAGGTGTGGTCGAGGGCAATTATTTCGACGAGAACGGCATGAAAGCCATCGCGGCGATTCCGTCGCGGGAAGAGCTGCTCGGAAGACTGTTTGGCAGCATGCAGTCCCCGATTGCAAACTTTGCGCGTGTGGTCAGACAGATCGCGGAAAAAGACGGCTCACCGGCAGCAGACGAGGCTCCGGCAGAGGCGTAGAAAGTCGGCGCGCGGTTTTTCAGGCGGTCTGGGGCGTTGTCTGCAGACCGGTGACGATAATTTAAATTAAATGGAGGGAAATCAAATGGCAAAATTAACGACAGCGGAATTTATTGAAGCACTCAAAGAGCTGAGTGTACTGGAGTTAAATGAACTGGTAAAAGCATGCGAGGAAGAGTTCGGCGTATCGGCAGCGGCAGGCGTTGTGGTTGCGGCGGCAGGCGGCGACGCACCTCAGGAAGAGGAGAAGACAGAGTTCGATGTTGAGCTGACAGAGGTTGGCCCGAACAAGGTTAAGGTCATCAAAGTGGTACGTGAAGTAACCGGTCTTGGCTTAAAAGAAGCAAAAGACGTGGTTGACGGCGCTCCGAAGATCGTGAAAGAGGCGGCTGACAAGGCGACGGCTGATGATATCAAGGCAAAACTTGAGGCAGAAGGCGCGAAAGTTACACTCAAATAAGCATGCACAGAACAAGGCATGCGGGGAAACGGCATCTGATACCCTGGCGGGCATCAGGTGCCGTTTTTGTCTGCCCTGCAGGAAAAGTCCTGCGAGGGTATGAGACAGAGGGGAGAGATGAGACAGGTGATGGAAATCAGAGGAAAGATCAGCACTGCGATCTGCTATGCAAAAGTAGTGGAGGATGAGGCGGTGGAGCAGATACGCCGGATGTGCGATTATGATTTCACAGAGGGGAGCAGAATACGCATTATGCCGGATGTGCACGCGGGAGCGGGCTGCACGATCGGAACCACCATGACGGTCACGGACAGGGTGGTTCCCAACATTGTGGGCGTGGACATTGGATGCGGGATGTATACCATTGCTCTGGGGAAGGAACTGCCGGAGCTGGAAAGGCTGGATGAGGCCGCGCACTATGTTCCGTCCGGAAAAGAAGTGTGGGAAGGGCGGCAGGAGAAGTTTGATCTTCAGAGACTGCGCTGCTACCGGAGCTTAAAGGACAGCAGGAGGCTGGAGCGCAGCCTTGGGACGCTGGGCGGAGGCAATCATTTTATTGAGGTGGACCGCGCTGTGGACGGCACGCATTACCTGATAATCCATACGGGAAGCCGTAATCTGGGAAAACAGGTGGCGGAGATCTATCAGAAGCTTGCCGTGGAGCTGCACATGGGCAGGGAGAATTATTTTCGTGAGCGCGATGCGCTTATCGCGGAGTATAAGGCGACGGGGAGACGCAGAGAGATTCAGGCCGCATTAAAAAAGATTGCGTGGGAAAAACATGAGGCGGATATGCCGGAGGACCTGTGTTATCTGTACGGGACCTGGCTTGGGGATTATCTGCACGATGTGGAGATCTGCCAGCAGTTTGCCCGGAGGAACCGGGAGAAAATAGCGGAGGTGCTGCTGGAGCGCACCGGCCTTGCCGGAGGGGAGGCCTTTCACACGATCCACAATTATATCGATACAAATGAAATGATTCTGCGCAAGGGGGCGATCGCGGCGCATGCGGGGGAGAAGGTTCTGATTCCGGTCAATATGCGCGACGGGAGCGTGCTTGCCGTCGGGCGGGGGAATCCGGAGTGGAATTATTCTGCGCCGCACGGCGCCGGACGGCTGATGTCGCGAAAAAAGGCGAAAGAAATACTTGATATGGATGAGTACAGAAGGGAAATGGAAGGAATATATACGACATCCATAAGCTGTGAGACGCTGGACGAGGCCCCGATGGCTTATAAAGCGCTGGGAGATATCCTTGACGTAACCGGTGAGACAGTGACGGTTACAGAGATATTAAAGCCTGTTTATAATTTTAAGGCGCAGGGCTGAGACAGGCGGATTTGTTTGCGTCTGCCGGTGCAGACCGGGAATGACGGTAAGTATTTACACGCTGTGGAAAACATTATATAATGAAACGGACGACAACGGGCAGAGAGGAGGGTGATTCCGGATGGATGTTCTGACAAAAGAGCAGCGAAGAAAAAATATGCAGCATATCCGCGCGAAGGATACCAAAATAGAAGTGCGGCTGCGCAAGGCGCTCTGGAAGAAGGGGTTTCGCTACCGGAAGAACTGCAGAAATCTGCCGGGGCGTCCGGATATCGTGCTCACAAAATATAAGATCGCTATTTTCTGCGACGGGGAATTTTTTCACGGGAAGGACTGGGAAGTCTTAAAGCCGAAGCTGGAGAAGAGCAGCAACAGCGAATTCTGGATCCACAAAATCGGGAGAAACAGAGAGCGGGATGAAGAGGTGAATAAGAGGCTGCAGTTTGAGGGCTGGACCGTTCTCCGGTTCTGGGGGGAAGATATCCGCAGGCATCTGGATGAGTGCGTCAGGGCCGTGGAGGAAGCGGTTTTTGATTATATGATGAATGATGATTACAGGGAGCAGTGACGAGGAAGATCCATGAATACGATTCACCGCGATATTTTCAGGGCCATTTACGAGGATAAATGGCTTAGTATTGAATACAGAAACAGAGAGGGTGACTTCACCAGATACTGGATCGGGATCCAGGAAATCTGCATGGAGGACGAATCCATGCTGGTGGAGGGGCTCCATCTTGCCAGGTATGTGACACAGGAACTGAAGATATTTATTGCTTCCATTCAGTCTTCTTCCGTCGTGGAGGGATCCTGTTTTGCGGTACCGGCTGATCTTAAGGAAGATCTGCGCCGCAATCCCGGCCGGTACAGGTCTCTGTTTCACAATGCCGCGAATCTGAAAATTCTCAATTATCTGGCTGACTGCAACCGGCTGGACACCACGCCGTACAAAACGGACTATGCGCTGATAGAAAAACTGGACGGGGACGCCATGAGAAACGGCGCCATGGCGCTTTCGCCGGAACAGTTCCGGGAGATCGTCTCGCAGTTCCAGTTTCAGAGCAAAAGCCGCCTGCTGGGGAAAAAAATCCGCCAGCTCGCGATCAATGTCATAAGTATTCACACGAGTCAGGGATTATATGTGCTCGCATACAGGAAATTAAAACTGGATGTAAAAAACAGGATGCTTCTGCAGGATGACGATATCACGATCTGCACGGAATTCACAATCAAGGGGAACCGTCAGAGTATCCGGCGCTTTCTTGACGCGGATGATTATGCGCTGCTGGATGATCCGGAGGCAAATCTGGAGCAGATTAAAGACCGGATTACGCAGGCGGGGTGCAGGGAGGACGGTGTGGACGATATGCCATACCTGATCGCCATCGGGCGCGATGTGATTCTGGATCTGCAGGGCGAGTATGCGGGGATTGTAAAAATGTTTGAGGAGGACCGGGTCACGGTTCCGGTGCGGGCCTTTTTCGGAGAGCTGCTGCGTGTGCCGGGCCGGAGAAAAGATTATCCGATCGCGCTGCTGAACCGCCAGATTAATCTGGACCAGCTGCTTGCCATCCACAATGCCGTGAAATACCCGCTCGCCTATATTCAGGGGCCGCCGGGGACCGGAAAAACCAATACGATTGTGAACACGATTATAACCGCTTTTTTTAACGAAAAAACGGTTCTTTTTGCGTCATACAATAATCACCCGATCGACGGGGTATGCCGGAAACTGCAGCAGATATTTTATCAGGAGAAATGTATCCCGTTTCCGGTGATCCGCCTGGGGGACAATGGAAGGACAGATCTGGCGCTTGATGAGATGCGGCGGCTGTATGAGAAGACTCTGGAACTCCGGATTTTTGACCGGACGCTGGAGCGCAATAAAGGGGAGCGGATCGACCGCACCAGGAAACTGACCGCGCTGTTGAAGCGCCACGAGGAGAAGCTTGATCTGCTGGAGCGGAGAGAGGCGCTGGAAAAACTCTGGGAGGAGAACCGCCAGTATCTGAATTTTCAGACACAGCTTGCCGGCGTGCAGAGGGAAGAGATTGACCGCAGGCTGGCGCAGATCGGTGAGATTACCGATGAGGAGGCAAAAAAACTGGTGCTCGCCGACGAGGAAGAATTTCAGAAATATCTGTATTATACTTCCGCGAAGTATATCAGGCGCCTGGGAGAGCCGAAAAATGAGGATCTGCTGAAAATAATCTGCCATGGAAACCGGGAAGAGCGGGTGAAATATTTTAACGAATATCTCGGTAAGCCGGAGAATGTAAAAAAGTTTCTGCGGATTTTTCCGATTGTCGCGACAACATCCATCTCCTCCCACAAAATCGGGAAACCAGAGCCGTATTTTGATATGACAATTATGGACGAGGCCAGTCAGGGAAATATTGCCGTCTCCCTTGTGCCGGTGCTGCGCGGAAAAAATCTGATGCTGGTGGGGGATCCGCAGCAGCTGAATCCCGTGATTCTTCTGGATCCGAAGGACAATGCAAAACTGCGAAAGGCCTATGGTATTCCGGACGAGTACGATTATTTGAAGAATTCCATTTACAAGACATTTCTGGCCTGCGATGCGATCAGCGGTGAAATCCTTTTAAGCCATCATTACCGCTGCAACCGGAAAATTATTGAGTTTAACAATCAGAAATATTACAATAATAAGCTGATTATCGACAGCAGGAGTATGGAACCGCGGCCCCTCGTTTTTATGGATATTCCGGAGAACACGACGCAGTTCCGGAATACTGCGCCGCAGGAGGCGGAGGAGATCGCGGTTTTTGCAAAGAATCATCCGGATAAAAGCATCGGTGTCATAACGCCTTTTGCGAATCAGAGAGAATGTATCCGCAGCACACTGAAACAGAACGGCGTGGAGAATGTCTCCTGCGGGACGGTACACGCTTTTCAGGGCGATGAGAAGGATATTGTACTGTTTTCCCTGGCGCTGACGGATAAGACGGGACCGGGGACTTATGAGTGGCTGAAAAACAATAAAGAGCTGATCAATGTCGCGACTTCCCGCGCGAAGGAGCAGCTGATACTGGTCGCAAGCAGCAGGGAAGTTGAGCGCCTCCACAGAGAGGGGGACGATGACATGTATGAGCTGATGAAGTATGTCGGGACAAAAGGCACGGCGCAGATTACGGCGCGGGCGGGCGTGTCGAGGGCGCTTGGCATCAAACCGTATAGTTCAGCCACGGAAGAGGCATTTTTTACGAATCTGAACCATGCGCTGGGCAATGTTCTCTATACAGGACAGAAGTGCACGGTCAGAAAGGAAGTCGGTATCCGGCAGGTTTTTGAGGACGGCGCGCAGTATCAGGAGCTGTTTTACAGCGGACATTTTGATTTTGTGGTGTATGAACAGGGGTACCGGAGGTCGGAAGTGCCGCTCCTGGCGATCGAGCTGGAGGGAAAAGAGCATTTTGACGATGATATTGTCTGTGAGCGGGACAGAAAAAAGCGGGAGATCTGCAGGAGCCACGGATTTGAGCTGATCCGGATCGAAAATTCCTATGCGAGAAGATACCAGTATATTAAGGAAATTCTGATCGGCTATTTTAAAAGTGTGAAAAGCTTTTAAATTTCCGGATTCTGTGTTAGAATCAGAAAAGACACCAGAAAAAACAGGGCACAGAGGATGAGGCACGCGCATGATTACAATGAAAAAACTGTGGGAGAGGCTTGGCTCCATCGTTGACAAAAACAGGGGAAATACCTTCGATAAAGATGTAGCGCCGGCAGACAGGCAAAAAGAAGTATCGGAAGCCCCGGAGGAAGCGGATATTCCGGAAGTACCGGAGGAACCGGAAGCCCCGGAGGAAGCGGATATTCCGGAAGCCCCGGAGAGAGCGGATGTTCCGGAACCCCCGGAGAGAGCGGAAGTATCGGAAGCCCCGGAGGAGCTGAATATTCCGGAACCCCCGGAGGAGCCGGACATTCCGGAAGTACCGGAGAAACCGGGGGCCCTGGCGGAAGAGGGTATTCCGAAAGCTCCGGAGGAGCCGGCACCTCCGGAGGATCAGGAGAACCGGACAGAACAGGGGCAGCAGGAGGTAGACGAAATGGCATTTGTTCAGCATAAACCGCAGCGTGGAGTAAAGCTGCAGCCGCTGGATGTGATAGAAGGATTTGAGGTCAGACCGGGTTTTTATAACAGGGATGGCGCCACGGCGGCATCAAACGGGGTCAGTTTTACGATTCATTCAATGGGGGCGACAAGCTGTACACTTTTACTTTTTTATCCGCAGGAGAAAGAACCGTACGCGAAACTGCAGTTTCCGGAGTCGTACCACATCGGAAACACGTATTCAATGCTGGTGTTTGGCCTGAAGATCGAGGAATTTGAGTATGCTTTTCAGATGGACGGTCCGTATGACCGGGAGAAGGGGTTGTTGTTTGATAAGAATCATGTCCTTCTGGACCCGTACGCGAAGGCGGTGACGGGGCAGAGGAACTGGGGCGAGCGGCCGGAGGATGACGAGGGGTTTGTCTATCATGCGAGGGTTGTGGAGAATAATTTTGACTGGGGAAATATGAAGCAGCTTGAGCTCCCGCTGGAGGATCTGGTCATCTATGAGATGCATGTGCGGGGCTTTACCAGGGACGAGTCGTCCGGTGTGACGGCGAAGGGGACTTATGAGGGACTCCGTCAGAAGATCCCGTATCTGAAAGACCTCGGGATCAATGCTGTGGAGCTGATGCCGATCTTTGAATTTGACGAGATGGAGAGCGCCAGGGTTGTGGACGGGGAACAGCTCTACAATTACTGGGGTTATAATACGGTCTGCTTTTTTGCGCCAAACACGAGCTACTCGTCGGTGGTGGAACATAATCATGAGGGAGATGAGCTGAAACAGCTGATATACGAGCTGAAGGAGAACGGGATTGAAGTGATTCTCGATGTCGTGTTTAATCACACGGCGGAGGGCAATGAGAACGGTCCGTGTTTTTCTTTCAAGGGGATAGATAACAATATTTATTATATTCTGACGCCGGACGGATATTATTACAATTTCAGCGGCTGTGGAAATGTGTTAAACTGTAACCATCCGATGACACAGCGGTTTATTATTGACTGTCTGCGCTACTGGGTGACGGAGTACCGCGTGGACGGGTTCCGTTTTGATCTGGCATCCATTTTAACACGTGACCAGAACGGCGCGCCGATGGCGGAACCGCCGATTCTGCAGTGCATTGCCTGTGATGCCATTCTGGGAAAGGTGAAGCTGATCGCGGAGGCGTGGGACGCGGCGGGACTTTATCAGGTCGGAAATTTCCCGGCGTTTCACCGGTGGTCGGAGTGGAACGGGAGATACCGCGATGATATGCGCAGGTTTTTAAAAGGGGACGGCGGAATGGCGGGCACGGCGATCAGCAGGATCACCGGTTCGAAGGATATCTACGATCCGAAAAAGCGGGGCATGAACGGATCCGTCAATTTCCTGACCTGTCACGACGGTTTTACCCTGTATGATCTGTATTCATACAATAACAAGCATAATGAGAAAAATGGCTGGAATAACACGGACGGGGATAATAATGGAAACAGCTGGAACTGCGGAGTGGAGGGCGACACGGATGATCCTCAGATTGAAGGGCTGCGCCGGCGCATGGTAAAGAATGCGTTTGCGACACTGATGTGCAGCCGGGGCCCTGCAATGTTTTATGCAGGGGATGAGTTCTGCAATACCCAGTATGGAAATAACAATGCATACTGTCAGGATAACCGTATTTCCTGGCTGGACTGGACGCGCCTTGAGGAATATCAGGAGATTCACGCATTTTTCCGCTATATGATTGCATTCCGCAAAAAGCACACCAGTGTCCGCAGACCGACGAAGGCATCGCACTGCGGGCTTCCCGAGGTCAGCATTCACAACGGTTATCCGTGGAATGCAGGGACAGACCACAACAGCAGGCTGATCGGCGTGATGTATGCGGGCAGAAATGAGGAGGATACGGCGGACGATATAGTATTCTATGGAATGAACGCATACTGGGAGGTGCTCACTATGCAGCTGCCGGAGCTTCCGGGAGCTCTGCAGTGGAAGATCTGTGTCAATACTTTCCTGGAATATGAGGATGGCATGGATGTGGAGGCGCTCACCGAGTTCTCCTACAAGCGCGCGATCCGGATACCGCCGCGCACGGTTGTGGTGCTGGTGGCGGAACGGGCTGTGCACCATGAGGATGAGGAAGAAAAAGCGGCAGAGCCGGTGCAGGGAGAAGAAAATACACAGGGCGAATAGAAAGAGTCCGGAGGAAAAAGAGATATACAAAAAGGATTGCTGCGTGCGGGGCGGCAATCCTTTTAAGGTTTTATCTGCGGGGGCTGCCTGGCGGAGCCGCCTCTGTCTGATCAGCCAGACTGTGCACGTGGAGAGAAGCGGCAATCTGCAGAAGGATCTGCCGCCGCCGGACGTCCATGGCGCGGTAATTGCTGAGCAGAAGACCTTCTTCCTCGCTTACGGAACATGCCGGATAGGTCCGGATGTGTGTGTTGCCGAGCAGATAGTCCACATTCGTCCCGAGATAATCCGCAATCAGTGCCAAAGTGGTACAGTCGGGGACGCGCCGTTCACGGATATATCCGTTGAGCGTATTGGGATTGATGTGCAGCTCCTCGGCCGCTTTCCGCTGGGTGATACCCTTTTCAGCCAGGAGCATCTGAATTCGTATTCCGGGATGCATTAGAGGGTTGCCCTTTCTTCGTATGCAGTGTGATCAGATCCATCCGCCGTCCAGGGCGATAATCTGTCCGGTCAGATAGGAGGGTGCTGTGGCAAGCTGTAGTGCCAGCGTGGCCACTTCCTCCGGCGCGCCGGGGCGTCCGGCCGGGATTTCATCGATCAGAGCCTGCCGCTCTTCCGCGGAAAAGCAGGCGTTCATCTGTGTGTCAATCAGGCCGCAGGCGATGGCGTTGACCTGGATGCCGGATGGCGCAACCTCTTTTGCAAGCGCTTTTGTCAGCGCGTTGACACCGCCCTTACAGGCAGAATAGGCGGCTTCACAGGAAGCTCCGGCAGAGCCCCAGACGGAAGAGATATTAATGATTTTTCCGCTTTTCTGATGAATCATGTGGGGGAGTGCCAGCCTGCAGGTGGAAAAGACGGAGGTCAGATTGGTATTCACAAGACGGTTCCATTCCACAATGCTCATGTCCTGCAGCAGGCCGATATGGGAGATGCCGGCGTTGTTCACAAGAATGTCGACGCCGCCGAAACGGGCCGTAATCATGCTGAACAGGCCGGTAACATAAGTGTAATCCGCGATATCGCCGATACTCACCAGAATGTCCGTGTGGAAGGATTCCTCCAGAGAGTGTTTTAAGGCGAGCAGCGCTGCTTCGGAGTGAAAGCACGTGATGATCAGACGGCAGCCTTCCCTGGCAAATACTGTGGCGACAGAGCGGCCGATTCCGCGTGAGGCGCCGGTTATGAGAACGGTTTTGTTCATGGAAGGACTCCTTTCCGGGGACTGGCTCCAGCCTTTTTTATGGATATTTTATGGATATTATTTTATCATGAATCCTGTAAATTTTCAATCTCAGCGGCTTTGCATGAAAACGGTGTGTACGCACAGTGTCACTACTAACTTCCGGAAAAATAGTGTATAATGACTTTGAAAACCGTGGGTAACGGACGGGGGATGGGAGAACAGAACGGAGCAGGGAAAGCGGGGGGACAGATATGAATATTGAAAAACTGGTAGAAAAGCAGAGGGAATATTTTCTGACGGGCGCGACCGGCCCTTATCCGGCGCGGGTGCGCGCGCTGGATAAACTTATGTGTGCGCTGGAGAAGTATGAGGAAGCGCTTAAGGAGGCGCTGTTTCTTGACCTGCACAAAGCGCCCTCGGAGAGCTATATGGCGGAGATAGCGATGGTCAGGGCGGAGATCTCTTATTGCAGGAAGCATCTGAAAAGCTGGATGAAACCCGCGGATGTGAGGACCGGGCTGGCGAACTTCCCTGCGCGCAACTTTACGGTTGCGGAGCCGTACGGGACAGTCCTGATTATGGCGCCGTGGAATTATCCGGTGCTGCTGTGCCTCTCGCCGCTCGTCAACGCCGTCGCGGCGGGCAACTGTGTGATTTTAAAGCCGTCGGCTTATGCGCCCGCGGTTTCAGGCGTGATCCGCAGGATGATTACAGATATTTTTCCGCGAAAATATGTGGCCGTTATCGAAGGGGGCAGGGAGGAAAATGAGGCGCTTCTGGAGCAGCGGTTTGATTATATCTTTTTTACGGGAAGCGTGGAGGTGGGGAAGGTGGTGCTGGAGAAGGCAGCCCGCTTTTTAACGCCTGTGACGCTGGAACTGGGCGGAAAGAGTCCCTGTATTGTGGATAAAACGGCAGATATCCGGCTGGCGGCGAGGCGGATTGTGTTTGGAAAGCTGTTAAACTGCGGGCAGACATGCGTGGCGCCGGATTATATTCTGGTGCACGGGGAGGTGAGGGACAGACTGGTTGCGTCGATGAAACGGGAGCTGGTCAGAATGCTGGGCAGGGAACCGCTTGAGGCGGAGGAGTACCCGCGTATGGTGAACCGGAAGCATTATCTGCGGGTGATGAATCTGCTGAAAGGAGGGTCAGTGGTCACGGGTGGCTATGGAAATCCCGATACGCTTCAGATTGCACCGGCAATTCTGGAAAATGTCTCCACGGAGTCCCCGGTGATGCAGGAAGAGATTTTCGGGCCGGTTCTGCCGGTTCTTGCGTACCGGACAAGGGAGGAGCTTATGGCGGTGCTGCGCCGGTATGGCAGGCCGCTGGCCTGTTATCTTTTTACGAAAGACAGGGAGCTGGAACGCTGGATGCTTCGCCATCTATCGTTCGGGGGAGGCTGTATCAATGATACGATTGTGCATCTGGCGACGTCCAGAATGGGCTTTGGAGGCGTCGGCAGCAGCGGAATGGGAAGCTACCACGGAAAAACGGGGTTTGAGACATTCAGCCACCGGAAAAGTATTGTGAAAAAATACGGGTGGCCGGATCTTCCGGTGCGATATCATCCTTACCGGAAATGGAAGGATGCGGTTGTGCGGAAGGTGATGAGATAAGGCTGTCAATTCTAAATAATCTGTGAAATTCGTGCCCGGTGCCTTGACTTTCCATTTTGCGGGGCATAAAGTTGAGAGATAACATGATAAGGGAGCCGGGGAAACGGAGGGAGTCTATGGGCAGGGTAATCGGAATTGATCTGGGTACAACGAACAGCTGCGTGGCAGTGCTGGAGAACGGCAGCCCGGTGGTGATACCGAATGCGGAGGGTGCGCGCACGACGCCCTCTGTGGTGGCATTTACGGGGAACGGAGAGCGGCTGGTCGGGGATATCGCCAGGCGGCAGGCGGCAGTGAATGCGGAGAGTACCTATTTTTCCATAAAAAGGGAGATGGGAAGCACGTTCCGGGTGAAAGAGGAAGGGAGAAGCTTTACGCCGCAGGAGCTTTCCGCGATGATTCTGCGGAAGCTGAAAAAAGACGCGGAGAGTTACCTTGGCGGGCCGGTGACGGAGGCCGTGATCACGGTGCCCGCTTATTTTAACGATGCACAGCGCCAGGCGACCAGGGACGCGGGGCGGATCGCAGGACTATCCGTGCTTCGGATCATCAATGAGCCGACGTCTGCGGCGCTGGCGTACGGTCTGGATCATGGCGGGCCGCAGAAAATACTGGTATACGATCTGGGCGGAGGGACGTTCGACGTGTCGGTGATTGAGATCGGCGATAACCTGATCGAAGTGCTCGCGACGGCGGGGGACAACCATCTCGGCGGCGATGATTTTGACAGCCGGCTGGTGGATTATATTGTCTCGGAATACAAAAAGCGGGAAAAGACAGACCTCTCACGCGACGCGGCGGCGATGCAGCGGATCAGGGAGGAGGCAGAAAAGGCTAAAATTGCCCTTTCCTCCACGACGTCCACAAATATAAATCTTCCCTTTATCACGACAGTGCGCGGGGAGGCAAAACATCTTGAGATGAGTCTGACGAGAGCCCTGTTTGAGGAGCTGACGGCAGATCTGACAGAGCGCACCATGGGGCCGGTCAGTCAGGCGCTGAATGACGCGCAGGTACCGGTGGGGGAGCTTGGCATGGTACTGCTGGTCGGCGGCTCGACCCGCATGCCTGCGGTGGCAGAAAAAGTAAAGCGTCTGACCGGAAAAGAGCCGTCGCGGAATTTAAACCCGGACGAGTGTGTTGCGCTTGGAGCGGCGGTGCAGGGGGGTAAGCTTGGCGGAGAGACTGTCGCCGGCTCCGCCGCGGCGGAGCTGATTCTGATGGATGTCACGCCGCTGTCGCTCTCGATCGAGACGCTGGGCGGCGTGGCGACACGGCTGATTGAGCGCAATACCCCTGTTCCGACGCGGTACAGCCGGGTGTTTTCCACA
>CAMSQM010000004.1 GCA_947062675.1 uncultured Roseburia sp. | reverse complement strand
GGTTTTGGGTTTTGCACGGCAGCTATATTTTTTTCTTTAAAGATTATACCTGTAAAAAGAGAGTGCCTGTTGCTGATAGCATTATTACCCATGTTCATTCAGCAGTCAGTAGTTATCACGGCAGATGGGTTTTTAAATGGCGTTGCGATTG
Organism: uncultured Roseburia sp.; assembly: GCA_947062675.1. GTDB lineage: Bacteria > Bacillota > Clostridia > Lachnospirales > Lachnospiraceae > Roseburia. The sequence continues at coordinate 98,424 of CAMSQM010000004.1, read as the reverse complement.
TGTTTACCGCATACGTACTGTATCTGGCATATGTGAGTAAAGAGAAGATCACAAAGCGCCAGATAGCAGTTATTTATCTGTGCATGATTTTGCTTGGATTATGTAAAATAGTTTTTCTTCCACTGTGTTTACTGGCATTTGTTTTACCGTCAGAGAAATTTGATTCAGTGCGTAACTACTGGAGAATACTTTTGACAGGGTTCGCGGCTGCCTGTGCTGCCAATTTAGGGTGGCTGGCAGTTTCATCAGGATATCTGTATCAGATCAGAAAAGGGGTGGATAGTGGTCTGCAGGTTGCGCATGTACTGAAGGATCCGGTTAATTATCTTAATGTAATATATAATACGGTTCTGGAAAAGCATGAGATTATATTCTGGGAATTTTTTGGAGACGGACTGGGGGCCCTGACAATCTATGTAAACCGTTTCGGGTACTATTTCTGTGCGGCTTTGCTTATAATTCTGGCAGTTTCACGGTATGATATGATTACAATTAAGAAAAAAGATAAAATGATCATGTTATTCGCGGTAATAAGTTCGGTGCTTCTGATTTTTACGAGCGAATATGTACAATGGACAAAAGTCGCTGCAGATGTGATAGAAGGTATTCAGGGAAGATATTTTATTCCGGTTGCATTAATAATATGTATTTGTCTGGAAAGTAAAAATGTAACACTGGACAGGAAAAATATTGATAAATATATTTTTCCATTTATCGGTTATATAAATGTATTTGCTATTATTAGCTGTGTGAAGTATCTGGCAGGCTGAATACTGCAGATTTGTCCGCTGTGCGGCGGCTGTTTTAGAAAGGATATAAAGTAAAATGCAAAAGGTGGCTGTACTGATTCCCTGCTATAATGAGAGCAAAACGATTGAAAAGGTAGTGAGAGATTTTCGGGAAACATTACCAGAAGCTGTTATCTATGTGTATGATAATAATTCTTCGGATGGTACAGACCGGATTGCCAGAGAGGCAGGAGCGGTAGTCCGGTACGAAAGGGAGCAGGGAAAAGGAAATGTGATCCGTCGGATGTTTCGGGAAATTGATGCCGAATGTTATATCATGATCGACGGGGATGACACATATCCGGCTGAGAGTGCACCGGATATGGTGAGAGATGTGCTGGAACTTCAGGCGGATATGGTGGTCGGTGACAGACTGTCTTCAACTTATTTTGAGGAAAATAAGAGACCGTTTCATAATTTCGGGAATACAATTGTCCGCAAATCCATTAATTTTTTATTCAGAAGTAATATAAAAGATATTATGACCGGCTACAGGGCGTTTAGTTTTCAGTTTGTAAAGACATTTCCGGTATTGTCAAAAGGTTTTGAGATTGAGACAGAAATGAGTATTCATGCAGCTGATAAAAATATGCGTGTAGTGAATGAGGTTATAGAATATCGCGACAGGCCGGAAGGGAGCGAGTCAAAATTAAATACGTATTCAGATGGAATAAAAGTTTTAAGAACAATTTTAAGACTTTTCAGGATCTATAAGCCGCTGAATTTTTTTTCAATTCTGTCAGGCACGCTTGCGGCAGTTTCAGTCTGTTTTTTTATTCCGGTAATGATGACGTATTTGAAGACAGGGCTGGTACCGAATTTCCCCACACTTATTGTCTGCGGTTTTACGATGCTTGCAGCGATATTATCTTTTTTTAATGGAATGATGCTGCAGGCGATTCATCAGAAAAACCGTCAGGACTTTGAAATGGAATTAAATCAGCTTCACTTTTACCTGCAGATTCTGCCAGAGAAAAATGAGGGAGGGGCGCAGGATTCTGCTTATGCCAATTACGACAATTGAGGGGAAGATATTTCATGAAAAATACAATTGAAAGAATGCTGGTTGCGTTAATAGCAGGGGTGGCAGTAATCTGGAGAGTGGTATGTGCAATATTTCATTTTACCCATTATGACGATGCAGGATTGATTGTATCGATTCTTCAGTGTGGTGAGAGTTTATGGGAAAAGTTGCATTATAATTCCGTTATACCATGGACATATGCGCCATTACAGTGCTGGATGACAGCGGCGCTGATTCACGCCGATTATTCTTATGCGGCAAATATTTTTCTTGGGAGACTCCCATCGCTGCTTTTTTCGATTGTGAATATTTTTCTCGTATATTACTTTTTTACGAAAGTATTTCCGGACAGGGCGCAGTTATTTGAAAGAGTCATTGCTGTTTTTCTGATAAGCTTTTCATGGGAAATGGCAATCTATGCAGCGCAGAGTGAGCCATACTCTGTGGGTGTTACTGGTATATTGATGTTAATGCTTGTATTTTATGATATATGTTCCCGAAAGAAGATCAATATGCCGGTACTTATAATAACGGGAACGATTGCAGGATATATGCAGTATCAGCTGTTTGCGTTCGTTTTTTGCTTTTTTATTTCTTTGTTTATAATATTTATTAAGGATAGAAAATTGCTGCTGCGCAGTTTTTTGTGCAGTATTATATGTTTTGTATGTGATCTTCCAGTGATTAAGTATTTTTTAAGCAGTGGATTGCTGGAACGGGGAACCAACTGGAATGTTGGGATAAACCGGCAGTTTTGTTTTGAGTGGGACAGATATGCCGGATTTGAAAAAATCAAATACGTGATTTCATTTTTTGCAAAAAATACACTGATCTGGTTCCGCAGTATGTTTGTATTTAAGGACAGTACATGGTATGCGAATGTTTTGACAGTATGTCTTATTATACTGGCAATACTGGGATTCGTATATACGGTTAGAAAATGGAATAAGATGAACCTGTTTTTGATTTCCTCATTAATGGCAAATCTTCTGTTAGTGTTCCTTGGAAAACTGACATTCAGCCCAAGCCGTCATACTATTATTTTTGTTCCGATTATAATTTATTATATTGTATATGGATTACATTTCTTACAGGATAAGGCGAAGCGTGTTTCCAGTGTCTGCATAGCCGGTGTATTTTTATCAATCTTTGCACTACTTGTGGTGGATTTTTATCCGGAATGGACGCTGAGAAAAAATAAAATGTCTGAGAAGATCGTGAATGAGTGGATTGAGGAGGAAGAACCGGTTTTTATTGGTTTTTATAAAGATACATTTGACCTGAGCCTGATGCATATTCCGGGCTATGTGCCGGGAGTAGGGGGAATCTGGAAAGAGAATAAGGAAATAGAAGCAGGGGATATAATCATATTTTATAGCAGGGCGGCGGCTATAGAGGATGAATATATTGGTTTTCTGGATAATTATCTGGGGGAAAGAAAATTAGAATTAGTCAGTTCCATAGAACTTCCGGGAGATGTGGAGGTAGAATATTCATTACACCGCTTCAATAATTTTGGAAACGGATTTTATAAATACAGTTATCGTATTGTGGAAAGGTGGCAGGGATGAAAAATAAGGAAAACTGGTTGTTTGCTATTATTTTTCTTGTGCTGGTTAGTTCAACCGCAAGGTATATAAAAGCGGGAGAACCTTATTACTTTGAAACAGATATTAGCGATGAAACCATAGTACTGAGTGATACGCATGAGATATTGCAGAATATTATTGTTGATAAAAATGCACGGTGGACCGGGGGAACGTGGAGTCTTCAGTTTGCTCCCGTTTTGGCGACTGGGGGGGGGTACGTACAATTTTCACTGATACAGAATCAGACGGTTCTGCAGAGTTATCAGCTGGACATCAGTGAACTTATTTCGGATCAATATTTTAATCTGAAGTTTGATTATCAGCTACTGCAGCCGGGTGAAGCAACAATCGCAATAAAGGGTAATGGGATCCGGAATGCGGTCGGAATATATGTTACAGATAATAAATACAATCTTCCTGATTGTACCTTAAACGGGCTGGATTCAGGAAAAATACTGGTTCAGAAATACTATTTCCATTTTAATAATGCAGAATATCTGATCAGGGTTTTACTGTATGCCTTATTTGTTATTGCGATATTTTTTATTTTATTCATTCTGCCTGTTAAACCAGAAAGTAAAAGATTATGTAATCTGACACAGTTTATACTGATCGTCTGCTATTTTTGTATTGTATACATCTACGACAGCTCGTACTTTTTTGAACCGACTTTTGCAGAGCAGATTACTAATTTTATGCATGTTGCATTAAATAAAGGGTTTCTGGATAATCTTTTACATTCGGACGCGGGATATCTGCCATTGTTTCAGAGGCTGATTTCCATCTTTGTCATTAAAGTGTTGCGGATCGACGCATATCACGCAGTTTTTATAATGCAGATGGCGGCGTATCTGGTAAGTGGTTATATATTGTCATTTTTTGTGAAATTTCCGTTTCGGTCTTATATGGCGCTAAAATATAGATTTGTGTTTTGTCTCGTGCTGATGATGCAGATTTATACGAATGCCACGGCGGCATATATTAACTTTATTAATTACGGAATCTTTACCATTTTACTATATTTTCTGGCAGACAGTTATGAGTGGAGCAAACGGGAGTACATTGGAATTTGCGTTTTTTGCGGTATTGCATGTATGTCGAAAGGTCAGTTCGTTATATTATTGCCCTATATGCTGTTTTGCATGCTGCTTTTCTATACAGGCTATAATAAGAGAGACAGGCGGTTTATGTCGATCTGCGCACTGGGTGCAGGTATTCAGCTGATATATTACATATTTGCACCCGGCAAAAAAGTTATTAATCTGGACAGCATAGCAGATAAAGGAGGGGAGGGAAGCTATGTCTTTAAGTTGATTTTTTCCCTGTTTAAGGATATTCCTCAGGCATTCCTGTCTGTTTTTGAGGGGAAGATAACTTTTTTTAACGGCGTAGTGCTGATTTATACAGCTGCTTTCTGGGGAGTTATTATTTATCTGTTTATTAAAAAGGTTGCCGCATGCAGGATAAGAGGCACTGCAATAGAAGAAAATTATAAAAATTTCTTTATGATGATAATTTTTCTCGCGGGTCAGTTTCTGTTCTTCAGATTAACAATCCGGGGAGCCGGCGGGGATAGTGTGCTGAGCAGTGCTTACTGGAGATATGATGGTGCGGCAATTAGTGGAAGGTTTGAGATATTTGGCTATTTGCCGGTGATTATAATTTTAATCATTTGTTCTCATTTTGTAAAAACGGTATGGACAAGGCGTTCAGACTGGGTGGTTCCCGTTGTTTTCCTGTTATGCGTCATAATCGCGAATAACAGATTGCAGATATCTGAAGAAGAACCGTTCAGATATTACGTGAGTTCTTTCTATTCGGAACGTATTTTGCTCAGGGATATTGAGCAGGCGGTGTGCAGAGTGGTGCCTATGCAGCCCGGAGGATGGAAGTACAAAAAAAATGCAAATATCTTTCTGTTTGGTGAGGATATTCTGGGGTGGAAAATCAATGATACAGAAATGATAGAAATGGATGTTTCAGATGGAGGCATTCGCTTAAGCGGACTCACTTATGTAAATAATGAGAGTGGAATCTGGCAGATTTTTGCGGCAAAAACTAATTTGATAAACAATAGCCGGTATATGGTTGTAATTAAAGACAAGGACGGGAATGTAATCAGGAAACAGTTTCAGGATAATTCCTATAACCAGAAAATTATATCATATACATTTTCAGAGCCGGTTTTTCATGCGGATGAGATCAGAATCTACAATGAGCAGGGAGAGGAAGTTGTGATTGAGAATGCGATATATGCGGTTACGGAAGCAAAAGATAAACTGGTAACAAAAAGTGATTCACTCTAATCAGATACCGGAGGTGGTCGGAATGAAAGACGTCATTATGGATGGATTTGTTGAAATGTCAAAGTATGCGGGAATGCGCGAGGATCTGGTGCAGGCAGGAGGAGGTAATTCATCCTGCAAACCTGAAAAAAACCGCATGGTAATTAAAGCATCAGGGTATCAGCTGGCAGATGTGACGGAAGATTACGGGTATGCAGTGGTTGATCCGGAAATAATTGCAAAAGCTTTTCTTGAGAGTGCTGATATAAGTAAAATGACAGAGAAAGATTCAGAGAAAGCCTTAAAAGAAGCATATATTGAGGGAGAACGGCCATCCATAGAAACTTTTCTCCATGCTGTTTCCGGAAAGTATACACTGCACACGCATCCGGTTACAGTGAATGCATTAGCATGCAGAAAAGGTGGCATGGCTGTTCTGAAAGAGTTGTTCCCGGATGCACTGATTGTTCCGTATGCTACGCCGGGAATAGAACTGGCAAAAGTATATTTTAAGGAATATATGGAAAACGGTAAGGAAGCGCCGGTTGTATTTTTGCAGAACCACGGTATGGTGGTCAGCGGGGAAGATGCCGGATATGTTATGGATAAGACGGAACAGATTGTAAAAACGCTGGAGAGATATTTATCTGTGGACTATGGGCATTATCATAATGCAACTCTGCTATATCATGTTACAGGAGGGATTGTGTGGAATGTGACAGATAAAAATGTCTGCGATGCGTATAAGCTGATGGGAACTGCATGGGAAAATAGCTTCTGCCCGGACTGCGTTGTTTTTCTGGGAAAAAAGGTATGTGTTGCCAGAGATGATTTTAGCAGGAAAGATCTGGAAGAATTTACCGCTCTCTATGGAAAACCCGTTGTTTTTGAATTCAGGGGGGCGCTGTATATAAATGCGGAGTCTGTCAGAAAGGCCCTTGAGATTCAGAGCGTTTTAAGCTTCAGCGCACAGGTTATGCAGCTCAACAGGGGATATGAATGCAATCTGTTATCCGGGTCGGAACAGAACTTTTTGCTGAACTGGGATGCAGAAAAATATAGAAAGAGTATAAAACAGGGGTGAGAATATGCAGATAATTATACCAATGACGGGGTATGGGTCGAGATTTGTAGCTGCTGGTTATCAGGATTTAAAACCATTTATCAAAGTTCAGGGCAGGCCGGTGCTGCAGTGGATTATTGATGGAATGTATCCGGATGAGAAAGAAATACTGTTTGTATGCAGACAGGAGCATCTGGAAACGATTCCGCGGATGAGGCAGATGCTGCTGGAGATTGCGCCTTCGGCGACGATATGCCCCATAGAAGACTGGGTAAAAAAAGGTCCGGTTTATGATGTACTCAGGGTGTCTGAATATATTGATGACGATGCTGAGTGTATTATTAATTATTGTGATTTTTATATGACCTGGGATTATAAAAAGTTCAGGGAGGATGTGTCTGCCAGAGGCTGTGAGGGCTGTATTCCGTGTTATACAGGATTCCATCCGCATTTGCTGATTGAAAAGAATTATTATGCATCATGCCTTACGGATAAGGAAGACAATCTTATTGAAATCCGGGAGAAGTATTCGTTTGAGAAAGACAAGACCAGAGCAAAGCATTCCCCTGGGGTCTATTATTTTAAAACAGGGAGGATTTTAAAGAAATACTGCAGGAAGCTGGTTGATAGTAATCAGACTTTAAACGGCGAATATTATGCGAGCCTTCCTTATAATTTTATGGTACAGGATGGTCTGAAAGTCTGGGTTCCTGCGAATGTGGAAAAATTCTGCCAGTGGGGAACGCCGGAAGACCTGCAGGACTATATATTCTGGACAGAAAACGTGAGGAGGTTTGTGAGATGAATATTGTAATTCCCATGGCAGGTGCAGGGCAGAGATTTGCGGATTGTGGATATAAAACACATAAACCGGCGATTCCGACGATAGACAGGAGAACCGGGAGGGAATATCCGATGGTAGTATGTGCGACGATGGATCTGCCGGGCGTAAAAGAAGACGGAAGCAATGTGATATATATTGACAGGACGTTCCATAAAAATGGAGGCGTGGAAGAAGAGATATTAAAGCATTATAAAAAGGCGTCCTTTATTACAGTAGAACAGCTGACTGAAGGACAGGCGTGTACATGTCTGCTTGCAAAAGATATGATCAATAATGATGAACCGCTTCTTATCGCCGGGTGTGATAACGGAATGGTTATGGATGCGGGGCGGTTTGAAAATCTGACCAGTGAATGTGACGTTATTGTATTTACTTACAGACACAACCAGAGCGTTCTGGCAAATCCTGATGCTTACGGCTGGGTAAAGGCAGACGAAAACGGAAAGATTACAGCAGTGTCTGTTAAAAAAGCTGTTTCGGATACGCCGATGGAAGATCACGCCATTGTAGCTACATTCTGGTTCAGACATGGAGCCGGTTTTGTAAGGGCGGCTGAGAAAATGATTGCGGAAAATGACAGGGTGAATCATGAATTTTATGTTGATGAAGTGATAAAACATGCATTGGAGCTTGGGATGGACGCAAGAGTTTTTGAAATAGAAAGATATATCGGATGGGGTACGCCGGGGGATTATGAAGCTTATACTGCTACAATTAATTACTGGAAAGAATTTGTTCACAGTAAAGGTTTTATACCAAAGGAATAAATAATGATTATAAAGATTAAAGGAAAAGCGATACGTTTTGATAAATTTCATTTTTTCATTTGTATCGTTACTGTTATTAAAATTATATTAATGGGGATGTTTTCTTCAGACTACCAGAATAATTTGTTTATTCCGTTTATAACATATTTTGTGGAAAAGCAGGGAAACCCGTGGAGTGCATTTTATGAACAGGGGGCGATAAATGCATTTCCGTACCCGACTGTTATGCTGTTAATCGAGTCAGTTGGGGCGCTTCTGGTGAAAATGTCTGGTATAACATCCATATTTTTTACCAATATTGCCTATAAGATACCGAGTCTCTTTTTTGATTTTGTGGGATTATATTTTCTTGTCAAAATTTTTCCGGCCAAGAGAAGATATGCTGCGGTTATCTATTTTGCCTCGCCGATAATAATTTATGCGGTTTATATGCATGGACAATTAGATCTGATTCCCACGGTTCTGCTTTTTGCCGCAGTATATTATATATCTTCGCGGAGAAGAAACAGAACAGTAATAGGTGCGCTGTTTCTGGTGGCCGCCCTGTTATCCAAGCTGCACATACTGGCAGCTCTTCCGATTATTTTTATGTATCTCTACAAAAGAGATGGCTTGAAAAAAACCACGGCTTTTGGTTCCGGGGTACTGGCGGGATGTATTGCAGGTATGATACCGTTTCTGTCAGAGGGCTTTATATCCATGGTTTTGCTTAATCAGGAACAGAATATTCTGACACAGGTATCACTGAAATTTGTTTCTGTTGAAATATTTATACCCGTTTTTGCGGTGCTGATGATCTACCTGATGACTTTTCGGGTGAACATTATCAATCGGGATTTGCTGATCAGTTTGTGTGGTGTGGTTTTTGCGGTCTTTCTGGCATGCTGTCCTCCAATGCCGGGCTGGTATGTCTGGATACTGCCATATGTAACGATTTTTTTCGTCAATGTAGATTTAGAGAAATACAAGAATCTGGCAGTCTATGTTTTTTTAAACGTGTTATATCTTATTTATTTTGTATGTATGCACAACAGAAACCTGGTGGATCTCTATGTTTTTTATACGGATCTGTCATTTTTGAAAACAGATAACAGTTCACTGGCAAATGTTATTTTTACTCTGCTTTCCGGAACGCTTGTGTACATTGTGTTTTCAATGTATCAGCTCGGGGTTGCAAGTAATTCTCTTTATAAAAGAAGGAATCTTCCGTTTACGATTGGAATTGCAGGGGACAGCGGGGCAGGAAAAAGTACATTAATCGGTGTTGTCGAACAAAGTCTCGGCAGACATAACCTGTTATACATTGAAGGTGACGGAGATCATAAGTGGGAGCGCGGGGAGAAGCACTGGGAAGAATTTACTCATTTAAATCCCAAGGCTAATTATCTGTATCGTCAGGCATCAGATTTAAAACTGCTGCGTGTGGGAAATCCCGTAAAAAGAGTAGAATATGACCATGACACAGGAAAATTTACGACAGCAAGAAAAATTAAGCCGAGACGTTTTGTCATGCTTTGCGGACTGCATGCCATGTATCTGCCTCAGATGAGAAGATACCTCGATCTGAAGATTTATATGGATGTGGATGAAACGCTGCGGAGATTCTGGAAGATTCAGAGGGATGTTGCCCATCGGGGATACTCAAAAGAGAAAATTGTTCAGCAGATTGAAGAGAGAATGCCAGATGCTGAAAAATATATTTACCCTCAAAAGAAATTTGCTGATATGATTATACAATATTATGATAAGACACTGTCTGATTGTAAGACTGACAATCATAAAGTGCGTATCAGCGTCCGTATTACAGTCAGCGCAGCAATAAATGTTGAACCTCTGGTAGATGAACTTATTTTTTGCGGTATGACAGTAGCTTATGATTATTCAGAAGATTTGCAGATGCAGATTGTCGATATCAGCGCAGATGATCTTGAAAAGGTGGATATTCCGCTGGAAGAAATAGTAGATAAGATTGTTCCGCAATTGGAAGAAATAACGAGAGAGAAACTTGATGCGGATAATGCAAAAGATGGCATTATAGTTTTATTTCTGCTTTTGCTGATTAGTTGCAAAATGAGAGGTGAATGCTGAAGATGATTCGTGCAGTTATTTTTGATCTGGATAACACGATATACGATTACGATGTCTGCAATGAAAGAGCAATGAACGTGCTGGAAGAGTATTGTATCCAAAAGTTTTCAATGACCCGTATCCGGTTCAGGCAGAATTTTGAATTTGCTAAAAAGGTTGTAAAAAAGAGGATTGAAGATACGGGGGCATCTCATAACAGAATGCTGTATATGCAGAATTTCCTGGAGAAATCGGGGAAGAAACCTGCGCTTTATTCGCTGGAATTATATAATGTTTACTGGGATGCCATGCTTGCAGATATGAGACCATTTCCGTATGTGAGGCCTTTGTTTAACTATCTGTCGGAGAAACAGATAAAGACGGGGGTTCTCACAGATCTGACAGCCCATATTCAGCACAGGAAGCTGCAGGCGCTGGGAATAGCGGAATATGCAGATGTGATTGTTACCAGTGAGGAGGCGGGAAAGGAGAAACCGGACCGTTGTATGTTTGACCTGATTATTGAAAAATCCGGATTTGAACCGGAGGAACTTCTGATGATTGGTGATAGCTATGAGAAAGATATACTGGGCGCATATGCGGCAGGGATGCATGCAATTTTATTCCGGAAAGAGATGAAAGAATCGGTTCTGGAACAGTGTCTGGAGATGATTACAAGGGGAGAAGATGAAAAACAGGATTCATAAAAAAGAATTGTATCGTTTTCTTATTGGAGGTGGAAGTGCTGTAATTGTTGACTATATGGTATACAGAGTGCTTTTGATGGCGGGGGCAGGAATGTCTTTTTCAAAAGGAATATCTTATGTATGCGGCGCAATTGCAGGATTTCTTATAAATAAGTTCTGGACATTTGAAAGCAAAAATTTCTGCAGGATGGAAATACTCAGGTATATAATCCTGTATGCAATATCCGCATGTATTAATGCGGGAGTAAACAAGCTGGTCATATCCGTAGTGAATGTGCAGATTGCGGGATTTTTTGTGGCTACAGGAGTCAGTACTGTTATTAATTTTCTGGGACAGAAATATTTTGTTTTTATGAAGAAGGAGAGTACCTGAAATGGCTGGAGATAAGAAAATCAAATTATCAATTGTTATACCATGTTTTAATGAAGCGGAAAATATTCCCTTAATTTTAAAGCGTTTCGGGGAGGTTATAAAGCGTGACGATGTGGAAGTCATACTTGTCGACAATGGTTCGCAGGATAAATCGCCGGAGGTAATAAAAGAACTGCTTCCGGGATATCCTTTTGCGGGAACAGTCCGTGTTGAAAAAAATCAGGGATATGGATATGGAATACTCCGGGGGCTCAGAGTCTGCTCCGGTGAGTTCATCGGATGGACACATGCGGATATGCAGACAGATCCGGCTGATTTGATAAAAGCGCTGGATATTATTGAGATGAATGGGAACAGTAAAAAATTATTTGTAAAGGGGAACCGAAAGGGGAGGCCGCTGTTTGACCAGTTCTTTACAACCGGTATGAGTATTTTTGAGACTATTTATCTGGGAGTAAAGCTATATGATGTCAATGCTCAGCCTAATGTATTCAGCAGAAAATTTTTCCAGAAATGGAAAAATCCTCCGAAGGATTTTTCGCTGGACTTATACGCATTGTATATGGCACAGAAAATGAAATTAAAAGTGATGCGGTTTGAGGTAAAGTTTCCTGAAAGAGTTTATGGAGAATCTCACTGGAATACCGGCTTATCAGCGAAGTGGAAATTTATAAAAAGGACACTTGAGTTTAGCAGAAAATTAAAGAAAGAGGGGATCAGATAATGAAATATATTGCACATCGTGTGAACAGCCTGGAAGAACTGAGAGCATTGCCGGCTGAATATGGGGCAGAGTTAGACTTACGTGATGATTTAAACGGGAATATTTACATATCCCACAATCCGTTTGAGAGCGGGGAGGGGTTTGAAAACTATTTAAGCGGATATCATCACGGTACGATGATACTGAATGTTAAAAGTGAGCGGATTGAGCATAAGATACTTGAATTACTTGAAAAGTACCGGATAACAGATTATTTTTTTCTGGACTCTTCCTTTCCGATGATAAAGCTTCTTTCTGATCTCGGGGAAAAAAGGATTGCAGTGCGTTTTTCAGAATATGAAGGAATGGATACCCTGGAAAAAATGGCTGGCAGAATAGACTGGGTGTGGGTGGATACATTTTCCCGATTGCCGTTGGACAGGGAGCAGTATCTTCACATAAAAGAGCTGGGATACAGGCTGTGTCTGGTTTCACCTGAACTGCAGGGCCAGCCGGAAAAGATAAAAGAATATGCGGATAAATTGAACTCAGATAATATGCAGTTTGATGCAATTTGTACTAAAGCATATAATATACCGTTGTGGAAAGAAAGCTGTTGTCCGGTATAGATAAAAGGAGGATTATGGAAGATAAAACCAGGTTATTATGGCTGGATGTATTGAAGGGGATTGCAATTGTATTAGTGATAATAGGTCACGGTCCTGTAATAAGTGATCATCTGTATGGTTTCATATGGTCGTTTCATATGCCGTTGTTTTTTTGCATTGCAGGTTATACTTTTAAAAAGTATGAAAATAAGAAGCAGTTTCTCAAAAATAAATTTCGAAGACTGATGAAGCCATACTTCTTCACGGCTGGTATGCTTATGATCTGTGCGGTGCTTCGTTATATTGTGTCAGATGGATTTAATTTAAAAGAAACAGGCAGAATTATTTTCCGCTGGGGCTGGGCTGGTATATACGGCAGCTGCTGGTCTTATGAGACGCCATTTCCGATTTATGATATAGGTGCAATCTGGTTTTTATGTGCACTTTTTTGTTCTGTGGTTATTTTCAATGAAATTCTTTGCCTGAAGGAATATCTGATTCCGGTTACTGTTCTGATACTGGCGTATATCGGGATAGAAACAAGGGTGCATATCTGGCTACCGGGGGGGGTGCAATCAGGACTTACGATGCTGGTGTTTTTGTACGCAGGTTATCTTGCCAGAGAGAATAAATGGCTGGAAGTGAAACCGCATTTTATGATTCATTATATAATGATCAGTATAGGCGTAATCTGTATATGGAAACAAAGCATGGCGATTGTTGGAAACAATTCCTATACATTTGGATGGCTGACGATTGCCGGGGCTGCCTGCATTTCGTTTTATGTGGCTGTGCTGGTGAGGATGCTTTTCCGGCGTGAAAATCTGATAGCGAAAATATTTGCGTTCTGGGGCAGGAATAGTCTGATAATTATGTGCTTTCATTTGATTGAATTAGATTTTATGCCCTGGACGAAATATTTTTCTTTTTTTGCGGATGAAAGAGCGAACGCCGTTCTGATAGTAGGAATGAAACTGTTGTTTGCATCTTTTATGGTTTTTATTGTGAAAAAAACAGCTTTATTAAAATATATATTTGATTAATAAAAAAGAGCTGTGTATGGAGGATAGGGAATGGGGGAAATCAGGGCAGGAAAAATAGTGCTTTCGGACAGGGAAAAGATGAAAAAGATAATTCTGCTGGTTTTATATACTGTTTTTTTAATCTGGGGGCTGTGTGTCTGTAAGGACTATGGTATTTCTGTTGATGAAAGATTGCAGAGGAATCACGGACTGGTTAGTTTTAAGCATGTTTATCAATTGGTGAACGGGAATGATAATATGCCGGATTATTTACAGGCATATCCGCCGCTGAATGAATACGATCATAAATATTACGGGGTTGCCATAAAGATCCCGTTAATATTAGTGGAATACTTTAACGATTTTCAGATGACAAATCAGCAGATTTATCAGATGAATCATTTGTATACATTTTTGTTGTTTTTTATGGCATCAGTATTTATGTACAAATTATCAAAAAGACTGCAGTTGGGATTTTCATATTCAGTTTTGTCTGTCATTTTATTTGTGATCTGCCCAAGGATTCTGGCGGATTCTTTTTATAATATTAAAGATTCAGTATTTTTGTCGCTGTTTACAATAATGATGTATTTCGGGTTGTCTGTTATTTCAGAATTTAAGTTGAAATATGCACTGGGGCTTGCAGTTTCGGCTGCGTTTTGTCTGAATACAAGAATTGTTGGCGCATTGCCACTGTTTATTATATGTCTTGTATATATTTTTAAAGACGGCAAATTTGTATTAAAACGCTTTCTGCATATTGCAGCGACGGGACTGCTGTCCTTTGGCATATACATTCTTGTTTCACCGGCATCGTGGAGCAATTTTGCAGATTATATTTATAATGTTGTGGCGGTATTCTCGGACTATATCCCCATGGATAAAGTAACACTTGGAAAGACGTCTTACGCAGGTAATAACCTTCCGTGGTATTATACAATTTTGTGCATTTGTATGACGATGCCAAACCTGTATCTTATTTCCGGCGCTACAGGGTTTGTGACAGAGATAAAAAGTTTATTATGTGCCAGAGATAAAAAAATTTATATAAGTAAAAATCTGCTGATGGTTACCATGCTGATTCAGTTTATCGCTATTATGTCGTACGATATGATACTGAAGCCTGTGAAATATAATATGTGGAGGCATTTTTACTTTTTATTTGTATTTATTGTTATTTTTTCAGTATCTGGAATAAAATATATGACTGAGCATATGCCAAAGTTTCGTATTCTGGTGACAGGATGGGCGGCAGCATCTGTCATATTGACGATAGGGTGGATAATTGTTAATCACCCGTATGAATATGTATACTATAATATATTGTATCCGACAAATACAGAGGATACAATGCATCATGATTACTGGGCGTTATCAGATTTTAACCTTTTAAAAGGTCTGCAGGATAATGATATCAATTTATATCCGCATAATGATGTCTGTACTACGTACTTCGGAGAAGAAGGGTGGGAAAAATATTCTGTCAGTAAAGAGCCGTATGGTGCAGAGTACAGATTCTGGAAACAGGGAGAGAAAAATATATTGTACAGGGAAGAAGAAGGGATTGAAGTAGGAAGAAGAAAGATATCCGGATTAGTTAAGCGCATCAATTATAATAATTGCCTGTTAAAGTATGCCCTTAACAGTTCAGGTGAGATTGCAGGTGAAAACAGAGGACAGGATATAAAATGGGAATATACGGTTTCAGGGCCTGAAAGGTGTATTACTGCAGAGATACCGGAAGGTTATAATATTTTTGAGATAGACTTTTTGCATCCGCAAAATCAGTTTGCCGAAAGTATGATTGCATATGCCTCAGATGACGGGATAAACTGGGTGCGCTATAATAGTACCCGTCAGGTTTTTAGCGAAAAGGGAATGTTTTCTGTTATAACACAGGAACCGATGCGAAGATTTCTGATGATAAAATATGAAATGGGAGAAATAAAAAATGAGGATAGCAGGTTTCTGATCAGGGTATACGGTGACAGGAATGATATGAAGGCAGGTAGTGAGATTGCGGGAGACAGGGCATACTGTATTACAGACAGGGATATGAATACCTGCTGGACGACCGGGGCACCGCAAAAAAGGGGACAGAGCATTGATCTGCAGCTGAAAAAAGAAAAGATTATCAGAGGTATCAGAATTATAAGCGATCGCGACTATTCAAGAAAACTTGAGATACAGTATAAGGATGCAGATGGTGAATACAAAAACATTCCATATTCAACAGATGATAATGAGATCTATATGTTTTCGCAGCCTGTCAGATGTTCAGAACTCAGACTGGTAAACCAGTCCGATCTGGAACTCTGGTGGTGGACTATATATGAACTGGAATTGTATGATGAAGAAGTATATCGTAGTGATTATCCGTATACCAGAAGTGTGATAAAAGATATACATTCAAATTATAATTCAGAAATGTTGTGGAATATGCTGGATAATTCGATGGATAGTGTATGGTCAGCCGGAGAAATACGGAATCATGATATGTATATTGAGCTGGAACTGGAGCCGGAAAGTGTAATTGCGGGATTTCGACTGTCGCCGGGCGCCAGTGTATTTGAATGTGCAGGGAATCTCATGTTTATGGGTTCTGATGATGGAAACAGCTGGAATGAAATAATGTATAATTACGGATCAGCGTCAGACTATGTGTTTGAGGAAGAATGTGATTATTCTTTTTACCGGATAATACAGACAGAGGGAGATGATTTTTATACCTGGTCAGTCGCCGAATTAGGGATCTTAAGAGCGGATTGACAGGAGGGAGATGAGATGCAGCCATTAACATATCTTAAAAATGACAGGGCACGGAAGATAATATTACTGATAATTTATGCGACTTTTTTTGTATGGGGAATTTGTGTGTATAAGGATTACGGCATTTCAACCGATGAAAAAGTGCAAAGAGATCACGGGCTGGTTAATTTTAAATATGTATATGAACTTATAAACGGTGAGGAGAATACACCGGAATATTTAAAAGACTATGAGAAGCTGGGAGATTATGGAGGAAGATATTATGGTGTAGGAATAAAAATTCCATTAATACTGACGGAGTATTTAAATGGGTTTCAGATGACGAATCAGCAGATTTATTATATGAACCATCTGTACACATTTTTACTGTTTTTCGCAGCTTCAGTATTTGTATATAAGATAGGCAGAAAACTTGGACTCGGATATAAATATTCTGTGCTTCTGGTTTTACTGTTTATAATATGTCCAAGAATACTGGCGGATTCATTTTACAATATTAAGGATTCGGTATTTTTATCATTATTTACTATAATGATATACTATGGGCTGGCTGTAATGTCAGAGTTTAAAGTAAAAAACGCTGCCGGGCTTGCAGTTTCGGCTGCGTTTTGTCTGAATACCAGAATTGTTGGCGCGCTGCCTTTATTTATTCTGTGTATTGCGTATCTGTTTAAAGATGGTAAATTTGAAAGTAAAAGATTTTTACACATATTTATGACGGGTGTTATTTCATTCGGGCTGTATATCCTGATATCGCCTGCAGCATGGTCAGACCCTGCAGGATACATACACAATACGGTGAGCGTTTTTTCTAATTACGAAGCAAATTCGGGAACGATAACGCTGGGAAAATCGGTATATGCATATGACAAATTACCCTGGTATTATACTATTTTATGTATCTGGCTTACGATGCCTGGTTTTTACCTGATATTTTGTGTGGCAGGTATTGTTTCGGTAGTAAAACAGATATGTACCGGAAATATAAAAATTAATCTGACCAGGAATATACTGGTGATTACTTTACTGGTGCAGTTTTCGGTTGTGATGATATATGATGCGGTAATGAAACCTATAAAATATAATATGTGGAGGCACTTTTATTTTATTTTTCTGTTTATTGTTATCTTTGCTGTCATTGGAATCAGGAATCTGGCTGACAGCGCTGGAAAATACCGGTCTGTGATAACCGCCTGGGCAGGTTTTGCCGTTATGCTGACTGTGATCTGGAATGTCAGAAATCATCCATATGAATTTGCCTATTATAATCCTTTGTTTGCGACGGATACGGAGGATAATATGAGACATGATTACTGGGGAGTTTCAGATCATGATTTGCTAAAAAGAGTGGACGATAATGATATCAATGTTTACCCGCGGAGCTCTGTTTCGATGTTTTTTGGGGAAGAGGGGTGGGAGCGTTTTCATGCGGGTAGTGAGCAGTATTGCGCAGAATATAAATTTGAGAGAACCGATATGAAAGGCGCAGAAAGATGGGAAATTCTATATAAAGAGGAAGAGGTGACAGAGGTGGACGGGAGGAGGGTATCTGCCATCAGTAAACGTATAAATTATGATAACTGTCTGTTTAAATATGTCGTTGACGGGAAAGGTGTCAGGGGGGGGTATTGGAAAATCACAGATCAGGGATAAAATGGGATTATTCCGTGCAGGAAACGGACAGAGTGATAGTTGCAGAGATTCCCGGGGAATACAGTGTATCTGAAATGGATTTTCTGGTTTCACAAAATCAGAATGTCTGTAATGTAAGGGCGTACTCATCTCCGGATGGAAAGCACTGGAAAGGATACGATGAAAATAAAAATATATTCGTCGGAGAAAGTATGTTTTCTGTGATTACGGAAAAACCGTTGTCCCGGTATTTTATGATGAAATATGAGCTGATGGAAGGTATGGAGTCTGAACCGGAAATTATGATAAGAGTATATGGTCATCTGAAGGATGAGATAATACTGAGGAGCGGGGTGAATTCAGACCTGTCTGAAATCGCTATGGATGAGAACACGGGGACTGTGTGGACAAGCGGGGCGCCGCAGAGGGCGGGAATGACGATTGATCTGCAGATGCGCAGACAGAAAAGGGTTAAGGGAATAGAAATCATAAGCGGTTTAAGGGATTATTCCAGGGAGCTTGTGATTCAGTATAAAGATCCGAAAGGTGATTATAAGAATATCTCATATATGACAGATGATAACACAACGTATATTTTTTGTGAACCTGTCGTCTGTTCGGAAATCAGATTGATAAATAACGCTGATCAGGAGAAGGTATGGTGGACAATCTATGAATTAAAGCTGGAGACAGAAGAAGTATATTTCAAAACGTATAAAAATACGAAAGACACAATTGAAAATATCTGTTCCAGCCATAATAATGAGCTGGTGGGGAATATGCTGGATAATGCACCTGATAGTAAATGGTCGGCAGGAGGTTCCCGGAATCATGATATGTATATCGATCTGAAACTAAAACCGCAGAGCCGTATAGCCGGATTTTATCTGGATGCCGGAAGGGATGTATTTGAGAGTGCCCGGCAGATTAAGTTATACGGGTCACATGATGGAAGCAGCTGGGAGAACATAGATTATCATTACGGATCGGCAAATGATTATGTTTTCGAAAATGAATCTGATTATCAGTTTTACCGGATACATCAGACGGGTAATGATGATCAGTATACCTGGTCGGTTGCAGAGTTAAGATTGCTGAAAACTAAGTGATTTACAAAGGAGAGAACAGGGTTATGGAGAGAAAGTTGTCAATTATTGTTCCGGTATATAATGAGGAGCAGTCGCTGGAAGAATTGTATCGTCTGATTCTGGAAAATGTTCAAAAATGTGAGTCGGGGGGGGGTGATTTCAGACTATGAACTAATGTTTGTGGATGATGGCTCTACTGATTTGTCCGCATCCGTAATACGTGGTATTCATGAACGGGACAACAGGGTTCATCTTATTATATTCCGAAAGAATTATGGCAAGGCGGCGGCATTGCAGGCTGCGTTCCGGAACGTGACGGGAGATATAGTGGTAACGATGGATGCAGATCTGCAGGATGACCCGGCAGAGATTAAGAATTTTGTTGATAAGCTGGATGAGGGATTCGATCTTGTGAGTGGCTGGAAGGTGAACCGTCTGGATCCGCTGGAAAAAAGAATTCCTTCAAAATTATTTAATAAGGTAACATCAAAGTTATCGGGGGTGTCATTGCATGATTTTAACTGTGGGTTTAAAGCATACCGGAGAGAAGTGACTGACAGTCTGGATATTTATGGAGAGCTCCACAGGTATATTCCGGTACTCGCCTATAGAAAAGGATACAGGATAACTGAGATACCGGTTCATCATAATAAGAGAAAATTCGGCAAATCCAAATATGGTATGGAGAGATATCTGAGAGGGCTGTTTGATTCGATTTCTGTTTCTTTCATATCGAAATATTATGACCGGCCTATGTACTTTTTTGGACGGATAGGGCTGGTATCGTTTACAGTCGGGGTTGTTCTTTGCCTGATACTGACAATCGAATGGCTGACAGGGGCAGTGATTGGAAATCGTCCGCTGTTGCTTCTGGGTGTGATGCTGATTGTGCTGGGAGTGCAGTTTGCATCAATAGGGCTTATAGGAGACATGCTTGTGGATGCAACATACCGGAGCAGATATTCGGATAGTCATATCAAAGAAAAGGTCTGAAACGGGAGAATGAACTTTAAGGCGCGGTTGTGTTAAGGGAATTAACGGACAAAGGATATTTCATGAAAGATCGGATACGTAAAATAATAAAATGTGAGTGGATTGCATATGCATTCTGGGGATTTACAACTACATTAGTAAATATTGTGATATATACGATATTGTGTAAATTTACTGACTACAGGGTGGCCAATATAATCGCGATAGCAGCCGCAAAAATTTATTCATATTTTGCGAATAAGTTTTTTGTATTTAAAAGTTTTTGCGGCAGCTGGAAAAATCTGTTTCGTGAAATTATGGCATATGTTCTGTCGAGGGGATTTACCGGGATACTGGATTTTACCGGAGTGATCTTCCTTGTAGAGATATTACAGGTCAGGCATGATATAGCCAAATATGTTATTACTGTAATTGTTATTATACTGAATTACTTTCTTGGAAAAAAAGTGGTTTTTGTCCAGAGAGAGAATTAGCGGGGTAATTTCTGACCGATATTGCTGAAAATCGTTTTACTGCTGATTTATCTGCCTGCAAAGGGATGGGATGAAAGGAAAAGAAGGATGGAATATAATACAGGAAATTATGATAAATATATGACCTCAAATCCACTGAAGAAAAAAATGGTGAATAATCTGAATAGCAGGATAATTGGGATTATGGGAAAGCTTTTGAGTAAACCGGAAAAAGTATACAGAATACTGGATGCAGGGTGTGGTGAAGGGTTTATTTCCAATCTGATTTTTAATAATTTCCGCAATGTTGAGATTACAGGTCTGGAATATACTTCTGAGGCTGTGAGGATAGCGCGGAGTATGAACAATAAAATTAATTATCTTCAGGGAGATATATATAAAATGCCTTTTGAGGACAGCTCTTTTGACATGGTAATTTGTACGGAAGTTCTGGAACATCTTGAGAGCCCCCTGGATGCTTTGAGGGAATTGCACAGGGTATCAGAAAATGAAATACTTCTGACTGTGCCGGAGGAACCGTGGTTTTGCCTTGGAAATCTGGCGGTGCTGAAAAATGTCAGCAGATTAGGAAATCCGGAGGATCATATTAATCACTGGACATATCGCAGATTTGTAAAATATGTAAAAACCTGTTTGGGGGGGGGTATTTATTTGTGCAGCAAAAGTTTTCCCTGGACTGTGGTTTTGTATAAAAAGCATTGAAGGAGCCTGGCGTACAGCTTTGGAAAATAAAAAAGACAGGAGTTGTTTTCCGGGTCAGCCGGAAGTCTGAAAAAATCTGACAATACTGAAGGATCCCCTTTTTTTCTGACCTGATGCGTGTGCGGCTGCCACAATTCAGGTGTAAGAAAATTCGGGGATTTTTTTATGAAATCGCTCTGATAGTTCCCGTGATATAGTCATTCAGCGCATCCGTCCTAAGATTGGAGTTGCTAATACCTGGAAAATCTGCTAAAATAAGACTGCTAAAAATATAATTTCTGACAGGATGGGAGGGAATAGGGTGAATGTCTGAGAATGCTGACAGAAAGATTAAAACATACGTTCTTTGCATGCTGGTATCTTTGGCTATTTATATGTGTTTTATTTCACAGGGGCTTGGTTCAAATAATCTGATCTATGGAATCGGTCAGATACATGCGTATGATAATACGGTTTTTGAAGGGAATGTATATATTGCGGATGAAGTGATATCGCCAAGGTATTTTCTGGACAAACTATTTTCTTTCTGTATGAAAATAAATGGAGGAAACTGGGAGAAGACAGCAGTTTTTTTTGTCTATCTGGGTGTGGCTGTACTGTCCGCGGCTTCTGCTAATCTTGCATTTGCCATATCAGACTGTGGACAGATTTTGTATTCTGTAATGTTCTCTTTATATTTTGCGCATAGTGTCTGCCGGCAGGTGGGTGCTTTCGGAACCTTTGATATTGTATCGATCGGAATGGGAACAGGGTATGCGTTTTCTGCTCTGGCCATTTCTTTTTCAGTGGGAAAGTTCCGGAACTATAACGCCGGATGGATAATACTTGCAATTGCATTGCTGTTTCATGTTCATGAGGGCATTTATGGATTTGCAGTAGTATTTCTTCTGTTTTTAACTGATTGTTTTTTTAAAAAGAAGGTTTTGCGGAATGGGTTTTGTGGAATGATATTATATATCTGTGTGTTGTGCGCAGTAACATTCCCCAATCTGATTTCGGATATCATTAACATTCCGGATGAAGAGTTCATATATATTTATGCGCTTGTGCGTCATCCGCATCATCTGGCACCTTCGACATGGAACCGGAATGAGATATTGTATTCTTTTTTGCGCATTCTTTTTCCGGTGCTTTTCCTGTCAGAATATTTATACATTTATAACAGGGAAAAATTAAAGCGCTTTGCAGTCGAAGCCGGATTATTTACTGCGGCATGGGCGGGAGCAATTCTGACGACACATATCGGAGTGGAAAGACTGCAGATACCTGCAGCTGCTACATTGTATATCACTAAATTTTTAAAATATGTAGCCGTGATGGCTATTATCTGGTATGTGAAAACCATAAAATCATATTTTGACAGAAAAGAATATACAACGGGTTTTATAATTTTTCTGTTCCCGTACTTTTCATGTGTGTGGGGATGGCAGTATGTGACCGCATTGTGTTTGTGTTTTCTCGCAATTATATATGTGAAGAAGAATTCGATGACAGGACAGGCTTCGCATGCTTATCCGGTGCTTCTGGGATGTGTCTGTGTGGCCACGGTCTTCTGGGGACCGGCATATGGTATGGTTTCAAATCTGAAATTTGTACTTGGAATAACAGCAGGAGTGCTGATCGGGGAATGGCTGTGGAGAACGACCAGAAAAAGATTGTATAAAATGGCCACCTGTGGTATGGTTATCCTGTTGATGGCAGGGGGAGCGTACGGCCGCTTTTATCAGATAAAAGATGGAAAAGTATCGGTAATTACTTCTGAACAGGTGATGCTGGCGACATTTGAAGAAAGCGGCGTGGGGGGGGGTATTTACCAGTTGGCAAATACATTTAAGGGACAGACCGGAAACAGTGATTCATATCTGGCGGACCCGGGCGACGGCATAGGAGCAGGCTGGTTTCAGATTATTTCCCGGAGAAACTGCTATGTGGTATATAAGGCGGTACCATCTTCAAAAAGGATGATGAAAGAGTGGTATGAGCGCTATCTTGAGACAAAAGATTTGTTTCAAAAAAGCGCCGAAGAGATTGCGGGTATTATGAAAAACAGGAATATTCCGTATCTTCTTGTCGGGAGCGGGCATTATGAGAAGATTACAGGACCGTTTGAGATATACACGACCTGTGAGGATGATTCTTACAGGATTTACAGGGTGACAGAATAATAAAGTGATGAGGAGAAATTCATGGAAGAAAAGAGGACGATCAGGATCTTTATATGGCTGCTGTGTGTTGCCGGCATGCTGATAATTTTTTTGTCCCCGCCATTAACCGTACCCGATGAAAATGCGCATTTTCTGAATGCATATTGTTTTAGCGAAGGGAATCTGTATCCGGATACGGGTGAGGGAATAACAGAGGTTGGAAAATATGTACCGGCATATATTGCGGGGTTTATTGAGGACTGGAAAGATAAATACACATCCAGACTGGGAAAAAAGTATTCATTTAAAGAAAGCTTTTATGACAGCTGGAGCATTGTGAGCGAAGAAGAGCGGGAACCGCTTTTTTTTGCATCAGCTCTGGTATCGCTCAATCCGTGGGCATATCTCTTTTCAGGCACAGCAATGCGCATTTTGTCCGGCGCGGGCAGGATCCTTGGAAATGGTTATGACAATGGTTTTAATCTGATTATGGCGGGGAGAATGGGAAATTTTCTTTTTTATGTTGTGGCTGGCTATATTGCAGTAAGTATTACACCCTGCCTGAAAAAGACAATGATGATGCTGCTTTCGATGCCAATGAGTCTTTACCTGGGAGCGTCACTTTCGTATGACGCGATACTGATTCCTGTGGCAATTCTGCTTTTTGCGGAGCTGATGAGACTGTTTATGAGCGATGCTGATGAGATTGTCGGGATTAAAGATATGGTAATCGTAGGTGTCTGTGCCTTTTTTCTGATAGCAATTAAGATGGCATATGCTCCGTTTCTGTTATTTCTCCTCCTGATTCCGGGGAAGAAATTCCGGTCGGTAAAGCAATATATTACTTCGATCGGACTGGTGGTTATTTCAGGGATTATTGGTGGAGTACTGCCCAGGATATTATATTTTATGTCGGTCAGGGGAATTAATCAGGAAGAAAATGTGAATGCGTTAATTCAAAAGGAATATGTTTTCGGACATTTGTGGGAAATTCCGGTAATAATAGGAAGAACCATTATTGTATATTTAAACTTTTATATCAGCAGCTTTGTGGGCAAAATCGGGACGCTGGATACGAATTTACCCATTCCGTATATCCTGCTGTTCCTGGGGATGTTTTTGCTGATTGCGCTGGTGGAAAGTTCTGTTATCGTAAAATATAACAGAAGATTAAGAATAATGGCGTTTGTTCTGGTTATATTTGTTATAACCGGTATGTTTGTAAAAATGTATCTGGACTGGACACCGCGCGTGGAGGCGCCGATGGGCGGAACGGTAAATGGGATGCAGGGGAGATATTTTATCCCGGTTTTTTGTTTTGGATGTATGACAATATTTAACAATGCTGGCAGCAGAATTCATCCGGGGATACGAAAAGGTCTGCTTGCGGCTGTTGAAAACATAAGTTTTTTCTGGATTCTGATAAATCCGTGTGTAACAGTTTTGCTTCTTTTGCTGCGATACTGGTGTTAAGAATTATATTTTTCACAATCTGGAAGGAGGAGATATAATATGAAAATTGCTGTGACCGGGGCCAGCGGGTATATGGGGAAATATGTTGTGAAAGAGCTGCTGAATCATGGGCATGAAGTTATAGCTGTGGATCTTCACTATAAGGAAGTAGACAGCAGGGCAAAATTGTCAGATGTTTCTATATTTAGCGGCGATAAAGATATTTACAGACAGCTGGAGGAACCGGATTTATGTATTCATCTTGCCTGGCAGGATGGCTTTATTCATAATTCTCCAAGACACATGGAAAATTTGTCGGATCATTTTATATTTCTGGAACATCTGATGCAGAAAGGCTGCAGGAAAATTGCAATTATGGGTACAATGCATGAGGTGGGTTTCTGGGAAGGAAAAATTGATGAAAATACACCATGTAATCCTTTATCGCAATATGGCATTGCCAAAAATGCATTGCGCCAGTCAGTGTTAATGACGGCGAAAGATCTGGATGTAAATATATACTGGCTCAGGGCCTTTTATATTGTGGGGGATGACAGTAGAAACTGCTCTGTTTTTACGAAGCTTCTGGCGGCAGCCGAGGATGGGAAAAAGGAATTTCCTTTTAATTCCGGTCTGAATCAGTATGATTTCATTGATGTGAAAGATCTGGCAAGGCAGATTGCTGCGGCAGGTGTACAGGATAAATATACCGGAGTTATAAATGTATGTTCGGGAAAACCGGTTTCACTGAAAGAAAAAGTTGAAAGTTTTATAAAGGAGAAGGGGCTGAATATTACACTGAAATACGGGGCATTTCCAGACCGGCCTTATGACTCCGGAATCGTATATGGTGATAATACGATTATCAGTGAAATTATGAAACAATATGTTCCTTAAAACAGATCCGGGGAAAGTGACTGAAAAGATGAGAGTGCTTGTGATTGTTCCTGCTTATAATGAACAAAATAATATAACTGCGGCAATAAATAGCATAAATAATGCGGCTGCCAGCCTGAAAGATGAGATCGAATATCTGGTGGTGGACGACTGCTCCAGGGATGGGACCCTGGGAATATTGAGGGAAGGGAAGCGGAATTATATTTCGCTTCCTGTAAATCTTGGGATCGGAGGGGGTGTGCAAAGCGGTTATCTGTATGCACTGGAGAACTGTTTTGATGTTGCAGTGCAGATTGACGGGGACGGTCAGCATGATCCGTTTTATCTCGATAATGTTTTGGATCCAATCAGAAAAGATGAGGCGGACGTAGTGATTGGATCAAGGTTTTTAAACGGGGACGGGTTTCAGTCGTCAGCACTTCGCAGAATAGGTATAAAATTTTTAAGCGGAGTGATCGGATGTGTGTGCGGAGTGAAGATAAAAGATGTTACAAGCGGATTCAGAGCAGTAAATCACAAAGGGATTTCGTTTTTTGCGCATAATTATGCCCAGGACTATCCAGAGCCTGAAGCTATAGTAATGTGTGCGAAGAAAAAATTCCGGATTAAAGAGGTTCCTGTTATTATGAAAGAAAGACAGGGCGGGGAAAGTTCGATATCCCCGATGCGATCTGTATATTATATGATAAAAGTAACAATTGCAGTAGTTTTTGCAGCATTTTTGCGCATATAGAACGAAGGATACGACAACCTGATTGAGAGGTATAAGATGAATACGTTTTTTAATGCACTTGCATTGGCCGTGATTGCTATTTACATGGTTCTGATTCTCTATCTGCTGCGCATGAAAAAGTTATATCTGAAATATGCGTTATTGTGGCTGCTGACAGGCGGGGTTATGGTGGTACTGGTTCTGTTTCCGCAATTGCTGCAGTGGTTTTTTGTCCTGTGCGGGATAGAAGTTTTTTCAAATGGATTATTTGCCGTGCTGGTGTTTTTTATTCTTTTGATTCTTCTTGCATTGACAAGTATTGTGTCAAATCTGAGCGAAAGGAATCGCAGGCTGACCCAGATAATAGCGCTGCTGGAGAAGAGAGTGAGAGAGCTGGAGGACAAAGAGAATGAACAGATTCAGAGGTAAAGATTTAACTGTCGTTATATGCGCTTATAAGGAGTGCGCATCACTGGAAGAGTGCATCAGGGCGATTGCCGGGCAGACTGTCCGGGTCAGGATAAAAATATCCACTTCCACACCGAATGAGTATATTCAGGGTCTTGCGGATAAATATGGAATCCGGGTATGTGTTAACCCGGACGGGGGGCATGTAAAAGATTACAATTTTGCACTCAGACAGATCAATACGCCGCTTGGGATGCTGGCACATCAGGATGACATTTTATGTCCGGAATTCGTGGAAAAGAATCTGAAAGAACTTAACAGGGCGGAAAAGCCAATTCTTGCGTTCAGCAATTATATTGAAATGCATAATGATGTTGTGGATCGCAGACCATCCGTGATGGTTCGCATAAAAAGAATGCTTACGTGGCCGGTACGGATAAATAAATTCAGATCTACTGTTTTCGCAAAAAGGCTCCTTCAGCGTTTTGGAAATCCTATCACTCATCCGACGGTAGTATGTGTCATGAAAGAGATGCCGCGGACATGTTTTGATGAAAGATTCCGTGCATCCATGGACTGGGATTTGTGGGAGAGGCTGTCGCGAAAAAAAGGAGAATTTGTTTATGTTAAAGATGTGGTTCTGTATCACCGGATGAACAAGGAGAATGCGACGGCTGTACTTCTGCAAAATTCAAACGACAGGTATGAAGAAGAACTTGAAATAATGAAGCGTTTCTGGCCTTCGTGGGTTGCCAGAATAATTATGATATTTTACTCGGGATCAGCCAAATATTATTAAACGGAGGTATTATGACTGGGAAAAGTACGAATCTGCATATTACGCGCTTTCTCGCTGCGGTGCTTGTTATTTTTTCGCATTCATTTGCTCTCACACAGGGGAATGGTGATCAGGAATGGCTCTGGATCCTTACCGGAGGGCAGCTTGATATGGGAGCGCTGGCAGTGTCAGTCTTTTTTTTGTGTGGCGGATATCTCACAGCAAGGAGTATGAACAGGTATACAGGATTCTGTAGATATCTTTTACTCAGACTTGGAAGAATAATACCATCGCTCATGTTTGTCGTAGTGTGTTCGGTACTGACGGGGGGGGTTATTTCAACCTTAAGTGCGAAAGATTATTTTACAGACAGCATGACATTCCGGTATCTGCTAAACGGATTTATGATATTACAGCATGACCTGCCCGGAGTATTTGAAGAGGCGAAATATGCGTCTACCGTGAATGGAGCCTTATGGACACTGCCGGTAGAATTTATATGTAATATTGGGTGTTTTGTGGCAATGAAGCTGGGGCTTCTGGAAAAAAAGACATTTAAATTTACATTTCCGATTGTTGTGACCGGATGTATTCTGGTTTACATAGCTGGGAGCAGAATCAGCGTTATCAGAGCGGTGATCAGGCCGTGCCTTCTTTTTTATGTCGGAATGATTTACTGGATTTACAGGGAAAAAATAGTGCCTGATATCAGAATTGCATGGCTTTCGCTTGCACTTCTTCCAGTCTGCAGCATATTCAGGGTATTGAATCCGGGAATGATACTGTTCTTTCCGTATGCAATGATGACATTCTGGTTTGGAAGCAGACAGCATTTTGAAAAAGCTTCAAAACTCGGAGACTATTCTTATGCCATGTATCTCTGGGGATTTCCTGTTCAGCAATTTGTTTGTGAGAGGTCCGGCTGGGAAATGTCACCATATTTAAATTCGCTCATTTCAATACCGGTGGCGTTTATACTGGCCGTACTGACGTATCATATGATAGAGGTTCCTGTCGGAAATGCATGGAAAACGCTGGTTAAAGGGAAGCTTGTTGACAGATAGTCATGAACATATAGGTGAAAAAGTGGAATTAAGGAAAAGTGTTTTATGGAATTCGGTTGGTTCCCTGTATTATCTCGGCGTACAGTGGCTTACAACAGTTCTGATTGTCAGAATCGCTGACAATTATGTGGACGCGGGGTTGTATTCTCTGGCAATCTCAATAACAAATATATTTTATATCCTTGCGATGTATAATGTGCGTAATTTTCAGGTATCAGATGTGCGGAATCAGTATGAAAACGAAGATTATATTTTTCATAGAATTACAACAATGTTTCTGGCACTGGCGGCCTGCAGTGTTTTTGTTATGTTTGTTTACCGGGACAAGTATACTATTTTTGTAATTATTGCTTATATGGTTTTTAAGCTGGGTGAAAGTCTGGCAGATGTGTTTCATGGAATTAATCAGAAAGCTGACCGGATGGATATTGTTGGAAAAAGTTTTCTGATACGTGGGACAATTGTTATTGTTTTTTTTGTTATTGCGGAGATAACAACAAAAAACCTTTTTATGACAATTGTAATAATGACGATAATGACGCTGTGTGCAGTTGTATTATATGATATAAGAATGACGAAAATATCATTCTTTTCGTTTGAGATACTGTTTCGAAAGGGTAAATGGAAGGGACTGTACAGGGAATGTTTTTCTTTCCTGATATATGGAATAGCGATGAATGTTGTTGCCTCCATACCAAGAATAATTATGGAAAAAATGTATGGAAAGGAATTGCTTGGATACTATGCAAGTGTTGCAACGCCGGCGGTGATTGTACAGTCACTGGCAAATGTTATTTTTGTTCCCTTTATCCCGCTTTTTACAGGGTATTATGTGGAGAGGGAAGATAAGAAGTTCTGGAAACTTGTAAGAAAGATGCTGGGATTTTGTGCCGGCCTTGGAGGGATTGTCTATGCGGGTTCTGTTGTCGGCGGGAGATTCCTGCTGGAGGAGCTTTTGTATCATGATCCGGAGATCGGACCATATTGCTATCTTTTAAATTCAACGATGATCTGCACCACAATGGTTGCGGTCATCTGGCTGCTGGCTATTATTCTTACAATTGACAGGGCTGGCACGGGACTGACTGTTGCGAGTGTGGCAGGTGTTGTGACGGAGGGAATTCTGGCAGCCGTACTTATTTATAAGGATGGGATTGATGGTATTAACAGGTCGCTTATGTGTACCTATGCAGTGATAATACTGATTATGTGTTGTTATATAAAGATAAGGTTTAAGAAGCATTTTTCTTCAGAACAGCTGAAAAGCGATGTAAGAGAAATCAAGGAGAATGGAGGAAAAGCAGAGGAGGAATTTTTGTGAAGATATCTGAAAAGAGTTGGAAATCCGGATTAACCGGTGTTATAAAGACGATTTCAGTAATCGTCATACCGATTATAATCTTAGTGTTTTTTATACTGAAAGAAAACTGGAATAGATGGGGGATGTGGAATGATAATCAGCGTCAGTGGATTCATATTATGGACAGAGCCCTGAACAATTTTTTTTCGGGAAAAGGAATGCCGCTTTATGATTTTTTTAATTATGGCGGGGTAGAGATATTTGATGAGGGGTATTATGGTTTATACAATCCTTTGATCTGGATTGCATGGCTGCTGGGGAAGGCACTTTGTTCTGAAACAATGCCGGTCTACATATATTTGTGCATTATTCTGGGGAACCTGGCTGTTTATCTTATTACAAGAGAACTGGATGTGTCGTATTTCAATTCGTTTTTGATTGTGCTGCTGTACATGTTCGTTCCAACGCTGTATAATCCGGGAAACTGGTATTTTGTATGGATGAATTACTGGATTGTTCCGATGCTTGTTTTTTCGGTTATGGTGAGAGACAGACTTTCAAAAGTAATGAATATTTTGCTGCCATCATTATTGCTGCTTGCAAGTATACTGAGTGGAAACAGCCAGTACACGGTTATGCATTTTATCAGCTGGGCAGGGATCTGTTTAATACTATTTGTAAAAAATTATAAAAATGCGTGTGGGGGGGGGTATTGGGATTTGCATTGGAAGTCTGACAGGCGCAGTGATTTTAGGAATACCCTATTTGTATGGTCTGATCAGTGCGTCGGGGCGCAGTAGTTATTTCCGTGACGGAAGATCATTTTTATCCTGTCCGTATCATCCGTTTAAGTATGTATTTTCAGTGCTGGTGCCTAATACCGGGACGATTAAATCATGGTTCGATACCTTTTTTCTGCCGAATCAGAAAGGCGCTATTTATTATGACGGATATAATACGAGATTTCTGTTTATGGGAGGCTTTCTCATCTTTGTGATGGTATATCTTACCCGGGTTGCCATATCCAAAGAAACAGGTCAGGAAAAAGAGAGATTTTATTCAATGGCAGGCGTTGCATGTCTGTGGGCAGTTTTTTTCTGGATTTTATATATAGGCGGTGAATCATTTATTCTGGCTGGTATTCTGGCGCATTTTCCAGTCATTAAGGGATTCCGGTTTCTGTACAAAGCAATTTATGTGATACCTTCACTGCTGGTTTTGCCGGCGTCAATAGGTTTAAGTAAAGTTTGTGGTTTTAAAGTAAAATGGAAGATTGCTATTTATGCTGTGTGTTTTATTTGCCTGGCAGAGCAGGTTTATGAATGCAAATCGGCAATCGCTGAACCGTATATTGAATATGATTATGAATATCTTCAGGAGATTGAGGGTTTTGAAAAGAATAACTACAGGGTTCTGTTTTTGACAGCAGATGAAGATAATCATGAGATCATTGACTGCATGCCGTATGCAAATGCAAATGTTACCGCAGGCATACAGACAATCGGAGGATTTGAACTCACCTGTGGTAAATTGCCGGAAAGTATGAAAACTTTGTACGCAGGCGTTGAGTGGGTAGGATTGAGCGGCTCGAATGCAGTCCAGAAAAGTGACCTGCTGAACTATTTTGATGAGGATAGAGAAAATTTAAGAAAGTTTATTCTGGCGCTGGATGAAAATTCAGTTGGGTATATAATGACAAGGAATGCCGATCTGGACGATATATTCCGTAAGATGGAAGAGTACGGCTATTTGACGGAAATAATTTATCACAATGATCAGAATCAGGTTGAAATTTATAAAATTAAAAATGTTGTGCCTCTGGCTACAGATGAAACAGGAAAACAGATAGATATAACAAAGCTTGATTTAGACCAGTTTGAGATGCTGACGGGGGGTGAAAGTAAAAAGATTAAGCTGAATATCAGGTACAATAAAAACCTTCACGCATATTTTACTGATTATAATGGGGATAGATATGATGCGGATATACAGCAAAATGGTAATGGGGTTCAGGTTAATCTGCCATCGTCAGAGGGGGTACTTATCATAAAGTATGAAAATAAAATTTATTCGATGGGTATTTTCCTGGCAATTGTATATCTTCCGCTGATAGCAGGGGCGGTTATTTTTGCAGTTTTAAAAACCAGAAATACTGGTAAAAATAGTCAGGAAACTGACGAACGGGAATGAATATTTATATAACTCTGGTATGTTGTCAGAATATATGTCACAGGGGAGACTTTATGCGGTGCACATGGGACGGCATAGAACGGCACATTCCCGCCTGTACCCAGTGCCCATTGAGCCGGAGCCGGCACCGGCCCGTTATGGGATGAGGAGATCATCAGTCTGATCTGATGCTCATCGCGGAGGCGCCGGGATGGCAGGAGGATCGGCAGGGGCTCCCGTTTGCCGGGCGTTCCCGGGAAATACCGGATGATTTTCTGTGGGACTGAGGGCTTTAAAATTACCAGACGGCACGGCGCCCGGACATACCGGAAAAATTGTTCCCTGACTGCGACATACCATCCCCCCCCGGCGATTTTGCGGGATCTTTCCATGTATGAGATCGTGAAAAAGGATTTCTGCGAAATTGTAAAAAAATGCGTTGAAATATGGTATATAAAGATATCTGTGTGAACGGCATCCTGACAGGATGCCGTTTTTTTTCATAACAATAGAAAGCGCGCGAAGTGTGCTTTCTATTTGTTTTTGCAGAAAACTGTGTTCTGTGAAACAGAATCACTCCGCACTCAGGAAACAGGGCTGGTGGTGCAGACGGAAAACTGTTCCGGTTTCGGTGAGAAAGTGTGAAACAGGAATTATAATTCCTGTCAAAATATACTATACGTTCCTTGTAAAAATTGCCGAAAGATGTAAGACTATGTCTATAGAGTTTGATATATTTTATCAGAGGTCACTGGTACCAGAGATGGAAGATGAGAAGGCAGATTGACCGGAAAAGGGACAGGAATCGTGATGAAAAAAGGAAATTCGGGTTGTTTGTTTCTTCTGGCCGGCATTTTTCTGGCTGTATTTCTGAAGTGTTCTGTGCCTGTCTGTGTCTGTGCGGCGGAGCCGCAGGATGCAGAAAATCCGCAGTGCGTGGTTATGTTTGTGCTGGACGCGAGCAGCAGCATGAAGACGAGTGATCCGGACCGCCTTGCGCCGGACGGTATTGCGCAGCTGGTTTACACGCTTCCGACGGGGAGCAGGGCAGGGTTTGTGGCTTTTAATACAGGCATTCCGGCGGAACAGATTCCGGTATCCGGCAAAGAGAGGGAAGCTGTGCCGGAAGCTGCGGAAGAGGTGGAGTATACCGGATACAGCGATGCAGGAGCCGGCCTTTCGCGTGCGGTGGAGATACTGGCGGGAGAGGACGCGGCGGAGCGGCAGATTGTGCTGTTGTCAGACGGTGAGATTCTGATGGACAGCGATGAGGCGACTGCAGAGTCGCGTAAGTCTTACCGGGAGGCTGCCGGAGAGGCGGCGGAAGAGGGGATCCGGATTCATGTGATCAGTCTTGGAACCGGGACGGAGGATGAGGAAAGTTCTGTTTCCGCGGCGGCTGAGCTTACCGGCGGCAGGGTCTGTGCCGCGCCGCAGGCAACGGATATTCAGGAAGCGCTTGATTCGATTCTGACAGAAGAGATCGGCGTGAAGCAGAGTACGGTGGCGCTTGTGGACGCCGGCGGAGGAATAGAGACGGTTCATGCGCAGCTGCCCTATACATATGCGGATAAAGTGAGGGTTCTGCTGACAGGCACAGCGCCGGTGGAGAATCTGAGTGCAAATTTTCAGGCACAGAGTGCAGAACAGATCAGCGGGGAGCGGTATTCCCTGATTGAGCTGAACCGTCTGCACGGACAGGATACAGAGAATGGCCGGAAGCTTGAGATCAGCTTTTCCGGTACGAAAGGCAGCAGGGTCCGGGTGAATGTGATTCCGGAATACTGTGCAGTGCCCGTGGTGGAAGTTGTCTATAGAGATGAACGGCCGGCGGAACCGGATACTGCAAAGAGCGCTGCTCTGCCGCCGGATAAGACCGGTCAGGAGCTGCCGGGAGTATACCGGCGCACGGCGGAGATCACATTTTCTTTTTCAGATCCGGAGAATCAGAGGACTTTGCTTTGGGAAGAAGCGTTTTTTGAGAACGGCAGGATTAAGGTGACGGTGGACGGGGAGGAGACAGCTCTGTCGCTTCATGGAGGCAGGATTGTGCTGGAGCGTCCTGTGTACCGGACGGAGGAGATTCTGGCGGAGCTTGATTATTCAGGGCTGCCGGTGAATGTGAGAGGGGACAGAGAGGTCCGGATCGGACTGGAAGGGCCGCCTGAGCTGCCGGTGGAGGAGGAAGAGGAGCCGTCTTATATACGGGCGGTGTTTCCTGCTGCGGGACTGGGACTGCTGGCCGCCGCGGCGGCGGGAGCTGCAGTGTGTTATATGCGGGTGCTGCGCCGGAGACAGGAGGAGAGGGCAGGTGCCGAAGCAGGGAATCAGCCGAAAGAGGCGGCCTGCGGGGCAGAGAAGGACAGTTTCCGCTTTGCGGGAAGGCTGAATCTGTATATTACGCAGGCGCAGTCCGGGGATGATTATCCTCCGCTCTCATACAGTCTGCTCCGGCTGCCGGAGGGCAGCATGATTTCGCTGGGGGAGATTCTGGAGCGGTGCGGTGTGACAGAGCGTTTTCCGGGGGCCGAAGCAGTTTTCTTTCAGCCGGGGAATGACAGAAGTCTGATTGTGACAAACAATTCTGACTCTACCGTAATGAAAAACAGGGAGATTCTGATGAAAAATCGTCAGTGCGCGCTGCTTTTCGACGGGAAAATGGATATTACGTTTGAAGATGAAGTCAGCGAGCTGATGTTTCAGTATAAAGAATAGGTTTTGTATCTTTTATCAGACAGAGACGGCAGCCGCGTTGCGGACAGTCACAGGACAGACAGTGGCTGCGGAATTATGTGTACATGGAGGGAAAAATGGAGATTATCAATCAGACGAACCGGACGCTTCTTCTGGACGTCATCAATCCACAGCAGCTGGATCTGCTCACGCTGGTGGGAGATGTGAAGGGACTTGACAGCCTGGATGACGATAAGATGAAGGAGATCAATCAGTATCTGGAATGCCGCAGTTATGAGGAGGTGGAGCGCAAGTTCGCGCCGGTGGTTTATTCTTTTTTTGATGCGGCTTCACAGTCCGTGAAGTACACGCTGGAGAAGCCGGAGACGATTCCGGAAGCCATGCTGACGCCGATACCTGTCAATGAGTCCGAGAATTTTCAGCAGGCGATTCTGTCGGTGATGCGCTCGAGGAAAGCGCAGGGGCTGATGAACGTGGAGTTCAAATTCGAGAAAGTCCTGGAGATGATTTCTCCGAAGAAGGTGATGGAGGATATCCGGCAGGTCCGCAAGGAGATTCAGTACAACTATAAGAAGTTTTCGGAGCTGGAAGAGGGGGATCCGCAGAAGCTGGATATGGGCGATAAGCTGAATCTCCTGTTTGAGGATGCCAGCAGAAATTATAATAATGTAATGGCAATGCTTCCGCTTGCGATTGAGGATATCAAGACGAGACTGCTTCTGGGAGCCGGGGAGCAGCAGGGCGGCAAAGCGGCGGTGGTTCCCGGGATTCTCTCTCTGGGGGAGAGCGGGGAGCTGAAGGTGCTGGAGGCGCCGAAGACGGATACGACGGCGCTGGCCACGCTGGATGACAATGTCAATACAGGCCTGATGGAGGTGATCCGGGAGGACTATCAGGCGGTCAACGATAACCCGAATGATTATGTGCAGAATCTGGTGGTGAGAACATTCTGTCCGCTGGCGTCGACGCAGCAGTCGTCGATTGATGTGGAGACAGAGGTGGCAAACTACAACAGCTATCTGGAGTTTTACCGGACTTCAAAGGATAATTTTATCAAGGTGGTGAAGCCTCTGCTCGAGCGGCTTCTGGGGATCCGGATGTTTTTTGAGCAGTACCAGACAAAGTCGAAAGGGATGAAACCGACGCTGCTGATCGCCAATATTTCTCCGGAGATGCTGGCGAAGAGCGCAAATCTGCCGCGGCTTATTACTTATCTGAACACGACAAACAGCAAGAATAATTTTAAGGAAACGATCTGGTATGCGATCTATCCAAATGTCGCCTGGAGCCAGAATGTGACGAATAAGATACAGCGGGAGCGCTTTAAGGGCAATGTAAAGAAGGTCAGTACGGATGTTTACAGCATGGAGGCGCTGGCCACGCTGCTGGATGTGCTGAAAGATTACAGGGTTGAGACGTTTTTCTCATTTGAGAACCGTGAGGAGACGACGTTTAATGCGATTGCGGCGGAGGGGATTGAGAAGATTATTGACAAATGCGCGCCGCTGTCGGGTAAGCCGTTCAGTGAGTTTGCTATTCCGGTGCTGCCCAACTTTACTGTGATCCCGAAGAACAAGTCGGGGGTTACGCTGGACAGCAGAATGAAGGTTTCGGACAGGGGCGCCGAGCTTTCCGATGCGAAGGAAGATGTGATGAGGCTCTGGATTGAGGGCGTGTATATCGGAGGCGCATATGTGGCGGCGGGATTCCGCGCGGCCTGCCAGTGTCCGGAGTTCCTGAAAGACCATTTTACAAGGGCCAGGGCGCTTACTTATCTGGAGCTGCCCGGTGTGCGCTTTGACATTGAGGCGGGCAATAATTCCCTCCTGGCGTACACGACCATGCCGAAGGAGATTACCGGTTTTACAAATAATATCAAGGCACAGATTAACCAGAAGAATTTTGGCTGGGTGTTTGCGTCGGAGAATGCGTCGCTGGGCGGTGAAAATATTACCAATATTACCGTGTACAAGGCGCGCAACCTGCTCTACGATCCGGATAATTCCTCGTATGAGCCGGTTTACAAGACACAGGTGACGACTTACATTGAGCGGATTCTGCGCTATGTCACGAGCGATTTCAAGGAAGATAACATTAAGAATTTCTTTTCCAATAACCCGCAGAGCCAGAAGAGCCGGTGGCTTGCGAAAAAAGACTGCATCAACGCGATTATCACAGAGGGTGACAGTATTGAATACAGCATCGATGATGCAAGCGGCGTATGTGAGCTGACGATATCCTTTAATGGCAGTCCAAGGAATCTGGAGGTTCAGATTAACCGTTTGACTTCAAGATAAACCATGTAATGTAGCACAGATCAATTCAGAATGGAGGAAATGGGTATGGGTTTCAGATTGACGATTGACGGTTCCGGTCCGGTGAGCCTGAGTGAGAGATGTATCACGAATGTCGAGTTCCGGTCCGAGATACCGGAAGATTCCAATGCAAGAGCGACGGATAACGGTGCAGCCATGAAGATATGGGGCAGGATGCTGTTTTCCCTTGGCGCGGAGGCGGAGGATTCGACCCTGAATCTTGCAAAATGGAGCGTGATATCGAGTGACTCTGCGGACTGCTACCGCAAAGTTCAGGTGGATGTTGTCGCTGCGGGCCAGGTTGTGCGCCAGTTTACGCTGCCGAATGCGTTCGTGATGGAGTACAGTGAGGAGCAGGATGACGAGACGGGCGTGGGCACGTTCTATCTGCATGTGAAACAGAAGAAGGACCTGACCGATCAGACAACCATTGAAGGCGGATTCAGCCAGTAAAGGGAGGTATGGCAGATGGCATTAATTGTAAAAGTGGATGGACAGGAAAGTTTTGAAGTTGCGAAGGAATGTGTGAAGAGAGTGAAATTCCAGACGGAAATTCCGCTCAATTCCAACGCGAGGACGAAGGACGTCGGATGTGCGCTGGAGATCGAAGGCAAGATTCTGGTTGCGACAGACGGGGATCCGTTTGACAGCACAAGGCAGCTTGGCCTGTGGTCGATGGTTCCGGCAGAGGACGCGACGGCTTACCGTCAGGTGACCGTGGAGATTACGGAGGGCGGACTTGTGGAGCGCAAATATACATTTCCGCGCGCGTTCGTGGTGGATTACCGCGAGGTTTACGGGGATACGGACGGAATCGGAATTTTTAAAATTCTGATCAAACAGAAGAAGGACAAGCTGGAGCTTGTCACAGTGGAAGGCGGATACGGCGCCTGATTCCAGGCAGTCCGTAAGAGAAGGCACGTCTGTGAAGACGTGCCTTTTTGGAAAACTGCCAGCTTTCCGGAGACTTTTGGGGACGGAAAAGTCTCCGGAAAGCCGGCAGAACAGACATAAAAACATCAGAAATGATAAGAGGTCAGTCTGCGGATAAGTGACAGAAAGGCGGGGGAACTGGATGGAGAATCTTTACCGGGTGCTGGGGGTGCCGGAGGATGCAGCGGAAGACGATTTAAAACTGGCATACCGGAAGCTTGCCAAAAAGTATCATCCGGATGCCAATCCGGGAGATCGGGAGTGCGAGAAGCGGTTTCAGGCAATTAATGAGGCTTACAGTATTTTAAGCAGCCCGGAAAAGCGGAAAAAGTATGATGCAGAGTATCGGCGGTTCAGGGCGGAGAGAGGGAGCGCATCGGGCGCGGGAACTGCACACGGCGCTGGGAGTGCGTCGGGCGCGGGAACTGCACACGGCGCCGCGAGCGCAAAAGAACAGGCGTCGGGAATTGATTTTGAAAATATACACAGGACGTTTGAGCGTTTTTTCGGGTTCAATCCGGATACGAAAACGGTCACGAATGAGCAGAAGCTGAATCCGGGCGCCAGAAATCCGCTGGATACGACGGATCTGTTCGAGCGGTTTATGGGGATAAAGAGGTAGGGGATGAGAAAGCAGATAAACAGAATGATTGCCGTGCTGTTTTTTGTCATGGCGCTGCTGCTTCTGGTGTTTTCGGACTGGCGGGTCTCGTGGGTCTGGATTGGGGTGGCAGTTGCAGGCATGGTACTTCATATCTGGTGGTCAGTCGAGGCGGGATACAGGGAGCGCCGCGATCATGCGGATACTTCTGATGACGGACAGCAGGTGCTGACGGAACTGGTGCTCCTGGATGAGGCGGATCACAGGATCGGGTCCTGGGAGATTTACGGGAAAAACGGGCTTGTGATCGGCAGGGACGTCGGAGAGAATCAGGTCTCCATCAATCTGGAAAATACAGTCTATGCGGGCATGATTGATATTGAGCATGCCGTTCTGAATTATTCGGGTGACAGCTGGTATATCGAGGATATTTCAGAGAAAAACGGCGTCAGCATCCAGAAGAGAGATGGGAAAAAATATAAGCTTTCTTACGGAAAGCCGTGCAGGCTTGAGGCGGGGGATATTATCTGTATTGCCCTCACGCGGCTGCAGATTTTGTGAAATAGCGGCGGAGAGCCGCGAATGATCCATGTAGTGAAGATAAGGGTGGTGTGAGAATGGGAGAGTCAAATCTGATCCGGTGTGAAAATGGACATCTGTTCAGCAAAAAGAGATACGGGACAGTCTGCCCTTACTGTAATATTGAGACGGCGACACCGGAGAAGAAAGAGGTACAGAGGACTGAGATTGATATAGAGGAGGAATTGTTCCGGGAGGATATTATGCCGGTCTGCGGCTGGCTGGTCTGTATTTCCGGCCCAAGACAGGGGAAGGACTACAAGATTGTGCGCGGAAAGAATTTTATCGGGCGGGCGGATGACATGGATATCCAGATTCTCGGAGATAATGAGATTTCCAGAAGGAATCATGCCGTGATCGTGTTTGATCCGAAGAAGCGGGAGACGGTGCTGCTGCCGGGAGATTCGAACGGGCTGGTATACCTGAATGAAAATGCAGTTTACACGCCGATGGTGCTCAGTTCCTACGATAAAATCGAGATGGGGAGATCTGTATTTGCATTTCTGCCGTTCTGTGGAAATCATTTTATGTGGGGAGAAAAGGAAAACGAAGATGGATAGTGCCTATTACATCGTTATCATACTGGGCACGGTGATTGTAATACTGGAAATGCTGAAACTGGCGTACCGGAAAAAGCCTTCGGGGAAGAGAGTGACAGATATTGGTACCTGTATGACGGTCGGAAGCCGGGATGTGCAGGAGGACGCGGCCGCGACGATGACGACGGCTGCGGGTGTCATGGCGGTTCTCGCGGATGGCGCGGGGAAGACTTACGGAGGCCGGATTGCGGGCCGGATTGCGGTAGATACCTGCGCGGATATTTTCCGGGATTACAATGCGTTTAACAATCCGCAGTACTATTTCCGGAAGGCATTTCACTGTGCTAACCGGGAGATTCTAAAGGCGGTCGGGGATGAGAACCGCGGAACAGCCAGTGCGGGATGCGTGCTGCTGCGGGAAGGGTATCTGTATTATGCTCTGGCGGGAAATATCCGGATCTGCGTGTTTCGTGACGGTTCCCTGATACCGGTTTCGACCGGGCACACGGTGTCGGTGCTGGCGGAGAAGAAGTTTCATGAGGGGAAGATTTCCAGGCAGGATGCGATACAGCTTCTGGAAAATCACCGGCTGTATAATTATCTTGGAAAAGATGATTTTAAGGATATAGAGTATTTTGATGCGCCGGTACGGCTGAAAGAAGAGGATATTGTGGTGCTGATGAGCGACGGCGTCTACGATTTGATCAGCCTGCGGGAGATAGAGCATATTCTGGCAAAAACGGGAAGCTGCCAGCAGAAAGCGCTGGCTGTGATCGAGAAGGTGAACAGCGATACTTCCACCGATAAAGATAATGCCAGTGTTGTGCTGGTCGGCACAGCGTTGTCCGGCTGACGGAGGATACAGATTGGAGTCGTGGAATGAGAAAACAGAATTCGGAGTTTCTGACAGCGTTTACTTCGGAAGCAGGAAATGATTTAAGGAATACCGACTATTTCGGTTTCGTGGAGCTGGATGATTATGCCTGTTATGTGATTGCGGACGGGATTGACGACCAGCTTGAGGCGTCAGGCGCTAAGCTTGCGGTTCTGACGGCGGTCGCCGCGTTTTCAGAGGCGCCTTCGATGAGCAGGCGGACGATGAGGAAATGCCTGAATGCGGCGAACAGGGCACTGCTTGGAGCAAAGAGCAAAACGAAATTAAAGGCTTCCGTGATGATTGTGATCACGGATTATGTGAAATTGCGGTATGGACAGGCAGGCAATATCAGACTGCGTTTATACCGCAATGGTTTTGTAAAGGAAAAAACGAGAGATCAGTCGCTTGCCATGGAGCTTGTGACGGAACAGGACGAGCCGCAGGATAAGGTGGCAGCCCACGAGGAGCGCAATAATCTGTATGCCTGGCTGGGGCAGGAGAAGGGGTTTTCGCCCTGTATTTCCAGGAAAATAAAGCTGACGAACGCGGACGCCATCGCGCTTTATACGGGCGGCATCTGGGAGCACGTTGACGAGGGGGAGCTGGAGGATGTTTTTGCGGAGGCATCGGATGACCCGAAGGAGACGGTCTGTAATATTGAGGATCTGCTGCTGTCGAGGCAGCCGGAGGATCTGAAAAAATATACGTTTGTCGTAATATTCGCAAATAAGATTTTTTCCGACCCGGCAAGGAAACGGAAAATCCGCATGATGATTCTGATTATGGTGATGATTCTCGTTGTATTGCTTGTGACTGCGCTGGTCGCAGCGATCCTTTATCGCGGCTGGCAGAAAAAGAAGGCGAAGCTTGCGCTGTGGTATACGGATACGATCGAGTACATACAGATGGATAATTACGCGAAGGCCGGAGAGCGGTGCGGTGAGGCGCTTTCACTGGCGGAGTCGCTGGGGGACCGGCAGATGCAGGCTGAGCTTGCAAATTATCAGAAGCTGATAGAGGCGGTGAACGCGGCGCAGGGGCAGCTGGATGGCGGAGAATATTCGGAGGCGCAGGCGGCATTTAAGGAGGCGGAGAAGCGGGCGCGGTATGTGGATGGCCTGGGACTTGATTATATCGCGCGCAGGCTTGCACTGACGGCGGATTATATCTCCGTGTATGATCTGCTTCATCTCGGAGATACGCTGGAACAGAGCCTGCAGTATGACAGGGCGGAGGAGAAGTACCTTGAAGCGAAAGAGACAGCTTCCGGAATCTATTTTGAAGACGGACGCAAGGCGGCCATAGAGGCGCTGGACAAGCTGTATGAGGGGCAGAAGGCGCAGGCGGAGGCAGAGAATGAAGCGCGTCAGGAACAGCTTGCAAAGGAGGAATCGGCGGCGAATCTTCTGGCACAGGGCGATGCGGCGTTTGCGGAGGGGGATTTTGAGACGGCGCGCGTGTTTTATACCGCAGCTTTACAGAAGTATGAAGATCTGGGAGATGAGATGCAGCAGGATATTGTTTCGGAGAAGCTTGAGGCAGCCGGAAGCAAGGTGATGGCCGGCAATAGTCAGAAAGAGGAGGCAAAAGGGTATGAGGAGCAGGCGGAAGAGGCAATGAACGCCGGAAATTACAGCGGGGCGAAAAAGTATTATCTGCTGGCGATGGATATTTACGCGGAACAGAAAGAAGATGAAAAGCTTGATGAGATAAAGCGGAAAATGGAGATTCTGGATCTGAAGGAAAACGAGCAGAAGGAAGCCGCGGCCGCAGCGGCGGCGGCTGCCGCTGCACAGGAGGCCGCAGCACCGCCGTCCGGCGGAGAACAGGGGGCCGGGGCTGCAGCACCGCCGTCCGGCGGAGAACAGGGCAGTGAGAACGGCGGAGCCGGAGGCGCTGCGCCGCCGGCCGGAGAAGATCAGGGCGGCGGGAACGGCGGAAATGCAGATGATCAGGGCGTTGGCTGAGCGGACGAAAGCTGCCGGATAAGCGGCGGGAAAGACAGGGGAAAACGGAACCCTGAAGATGGCAGTGACAGAGAAGCGGCGGGACGGCGGGATCACTGGAGCTGAAGGAGAGGACAGCGGATGGGAAGTTATGACGATTTTGATATGGAGGCATATATAGACAGTCGGATGCTCGGGATCACGGATCCGGGAGAGCGTGTGCTGTATAAGGAGATTGTCGGGAATCTGCTTAAGGAGCTCTACCGGTATCATGAGACAGCGTTCCGTGAACTGAATGAGCGCATTCTGGCGGAAGAGAAAGGGGAGCAGGGCGACTGTGCAGTGCAGATTGCCCTGACGGACAGGAAGCACTATGATTCGACGGATACGTTTTTATATCCGATGCAGGAGGAGGATGTCCGGAAAAAGGAAATCCGCTGCGACGATGTGAGGGAGGCGCTGGAGAGAGGGGAGGAGTTGCGGCTGTTTACCGCGTTTTTCCAGACAACGGTAACTGCCCTGCACGGGATCCCGGATGGCGGCAGAAAGTTCTGCGGTGTGATAAAGACGGAGAACCGCGAGTACCGCGGAACATTTGTGGTGCGGCGGAATGAGACGTATCTGAGGAAGATCGGGAAGCTGTATGAGATATTTGCGGCGAACTTTAAGCCCTGGACGACGGTCTGTGCGGCGTATCTGAGGAAGCTGTATGATGTTTTCCTTGTTTTTGTGGAAGACATCGGAAAAGAGGAGGAGATCCGGGAAATCCGGGTGGATTTTGAGGAATATGCCGGGGTGGTGAGCTGTGATGTGTTTCCGCTCTGGAATTTAAAGGAGATTACGGAAAAGACAAGCATTTATCCGGAGCCTGCGTTCGATAAGATTCATTATGAGCACCAGATTTTTGCACACCGCCTTGAAAGAAGCTGTCAGTACCTTGTTATGAATCAGGAGGAGGAGATCACAAATATCCGGCGCCGGAACGGGGATCTGCTGATTACCTGTCCGCAGGAGCGCCCGATCGAATGGTCCC
The DNA here is from genome assembly GCA_947062675.1 of uncultured Roseburia sp. Lineage (GTDB taxonomy): Bacteria > Bacillota > Clostridia > Lachnospirales > Lachnospiraceae > Roseburia. Next base: position 54,486 of record CAMSQM010000004.1, on the reverse strand, counting down.
TTTATCAGGTAAACCGGGAAGCCGGGACGGGCCGTTACCTTTTCCCGGTGCTCTCCAATCAGTGCAGGGAGAGCTTTTCCGGGAGTATCACGGAGCTGTATCGCAGGAGTATTAAGACGAAGGCGGAGATGGCGCGCCTGATGGAGTCGTTTCCGGTTGGAAACTGTCTGGTATTTCGCGGATACAGGATTGCGGAGGAAGTCCCGGAGGGCTGTGAGGACTGCAATTATAATATGGATGATTTTGTGCGGGATGAGATCCGCGCGGGCGGCCGGCCACAGGTGCTGGTGATTTCTTTTTCGCCGGAAGAACCGCAATATTACCTGAATGAGGATATTATGAGCTTTCTGGTGACACAGGTACAGTGGATGTTTCCGGAATACCGGTGTGTCGGCGAGCTGGTGTGAGGGAGGAAACACTTTGAATTTTTTGTGGGATATCGCGCTGCGGGCGTCGCAGCAGGGGACGAAGGAAGAGGAGCTGTTTTTCTGCCAGGCGGAGGCGTACAGCCCGTTTTATGAGCAGGCGTTTCCGTGTCTCAATGAGACGCGTGTGGAGCGTGGAGAGGTGGAGCTGAATCTGCTGTTCCGGTTTGCGGATATTTTTCAGTATCTTCTCGCGGAGGACGGGGATGTGTATCCGGAGTTCCGGCGTTATCTGATCGACGCGGCGCTGCATATGATTCTGGATACCGATCTGCACCACGGGGTGACGCGGCGGGATGTCTATATCCGCAGTCTGCAAAAGGAGCTGGAGGACGGGACATTCTGGAGAGAGATGGCAGAGGATTTTCAGCTGATTGTGCCGGAGAAGAGGAGCCGGGTTGCTGCGCTTGTTCTGAGTCAGATGCAGACGGGAGCTTCGTCTGTGATGTTCCGCCGCGCGCTGCGCGTGCTGTTTCCAGACGCCGTGCTCTATCAGCTGCGGGAGGAGCCGGGGATGCTGCTGCTTTATCTGCCGGCTGCGCGCAGCGTCCGTGACGAGCGGATACTTGCATTTGCGAAAGATATGTTTCTCCCTGTCTGCTACCGGCTGCGCGTGTTCTGGAAGTATCATTTTGGTGTTGTCGGGGTGGATGCGTCGATGAAGATGGATGAGATTGCAATTTACTGACAGGGACGGCGGCAGACCTGAAAGGACTTGAAAGTTTATGGACAGATATACCTATACGCTGAATCAGAAAAACAGAAAAGCGGAACAGCTCCGGTATTATACGCGGGAAGAGCTTGCGCTGATGACGACATTCCAGCTGCGGGATATCTGCTGGAAAGAGCAGATTGTAAACGGGCTGCAGACGCCGATGGATAAGGATGAACTGATACGGCAGATTATGCGCTTTCGCGGAAGGAAGAAGGATTTGTTTATCCGCAGGCAGGATGCGGACGGGGTTGCGCGGATTGAGGAGCTTCTGGGTATGACGGAGATTCACAGTCTGCCGCACCAGATTAAGGGCTGTGCAAAGATTGTCACCTATGAAGGGCTGGCTGTGACGTATTTTGATCATTTTACGATCGGATATCAGCCGGAAATTGCGGGGACAAACGCGCTGCTGGTGAGCGGAAACAGGGTCTGTGCGATTTTCCAGGTGCAGCAGTACAGAGGGCGGACGGACTGTCTGTATCTGACGAAGGCTGCAAAGATCCGCTGCGTGGAGTCTCCGGTAAAAAGTTACCGGCTGTACTGCATGGACCGTGCGCAGTCGGAGTGGATTTACCGGCTGTATGAGACGGAATATGACACGCTTCCGGAGCATCTGAGTTTTTATCTGGTGCCGGTGATGGATTTTAAGGTGAGAAATCTGCTGGATATTAATATGCCGCTGGCGATTGATTTTGGCACGACGAACACGACGGCGGGAACTTATCTGGATTCCGGCTATATGGAAAGGCTTTCGGGTGATCCGGTCAGGGAAAGCCTCCATGAAAATGATGTGAATTATGTGACGTATCTGCAGGGGGAGGAGGACGGGGAGGAGACGCCGATTCTGCCCTCCGTTGTGGCGGTCACAAACATCGAGGGGGATACGGTACATTATGCGTTCGGCCACCGCGCGGACCGGCTGTTTCATATGAGCTATATTGATGAGGGTTTCTGTGTTTTTTATGATATTAAGCGCTGGATCAGCGACCCAGAGCGGGAGGAGGAGCTGGTGGATAAGAGTGGTCACCGCTGTTTTGTCCGGCGCAAAGAGATTATCCGGGCATTTCTGGAGTATGTGATCAGCTGCGCGACGCAGCGGTTTAAGTGCAGGTTTAAAAGTATTCATATCTCGGCGCCTGTCAAGCAGAAAAAGCTGTTTGTCCGACTGTTTAAGGATATTCTTCCGGATTATGAGATCGAGGAGGAGGATATGCTCGATGAGGGCGTCGCGGTGCTCTATAATTCCATTTCTGATCTGATTGCGGAGAATAAGTATGAGAATAATGAGGCGCGCAGGGCGCTGATTATCGACTGCGGGGGAGGTACGACGGATCTGTCCTCCTGCTGCTTTATCATCAATAATCAGAGGGTGGCATACAGGATTCAGATTGCCACGGCCTACGAAAACGGGGATACGGATTTTGGCGGGAATAATCTGACGTTCCGGATTATGGAAATGCTGAAAATATCGCTGGCCAGGCAGCTTGACGGGACGGACGGCCCGATGCCGGAGGAGATCCTGGAGGGCATGGGGGAGGATATTTTCCGGGAAACGGATACCTGCGGGGTGAAAGGTGTGTACCGGGTGCTGGATGAGGAGTACGCGAAAGCGGAGGCGGTGATTCCGACGCGGTTCCGCGAATATGAACACAGGAGTAATGCCGAGTATTATGCGGTAAAAAATAATTTCTATTATCTGTTCGGGCTGGCCGAGCAGATAAAGAAGGCGTTTTACGGGAAAAGGGAGACGCTCCGGATTGCGGTGTCAAGCGTGGAGATACGTGAGACAGCGACGCGCTGTCTGCTGGCGGACCGGTTCAAGCTCTCAGTGCTCGAGGGGAACCGGTTTCAGGTGCTGAAAGATATCCCGACGGTGTATTTTAGTATTTCGGCGCTTGATAAGCTGCTGAAGGCGGATATTTACGGGATTGTGAAGAAGTTTATCGGGACTTCATATGAGAGCGGGGATCTGCAGGAATATTCGATTATGAGGCTTACTGGGCAGTCGTGCAGGATTGCGCTGTTCAGGGAGGCGCTCAAGGAATTTATTCTGGGTAAGATCATTGAGTCCTCGAGGCGGGAGCGCAGCGGTCAGCGGGGGTATGAGCTCAAACTGATGTGCCTGGACGGGGCGGTGAAGTATATCAGGGACCGGCGTTTCGGCTATGCGGATGTCCGGATTATCCATGAGCACGCGGCGTTTCCCTATGCGGTGACAGCGTACACGCACACCGGGGAGGAAAAAGTGCTGATTGAGGGGCTGGACCGGGAGAATACGGGCGGTTTTATCTCCAGGAACATGGCGGATCTGACTCTGCAGCTCTATTTAAGGGATACGGATGGGGCTGTGCGCTACCAGTATTACTGCGCGGCCAGTCCGGATACGTTTCTTGAGGCGGAGGCGGAGCAGATCGTGGAAAAATATCCGGACGGGATTCGTCAGGACGATGTGGATGCGATTGTGGACAGGGAACTGCGGTTTTTTGTGCTGGCGGATGAGGAGCGGTGGGGATTTATCGTTGTTCCTGTTCTGCGGAGCGGGGAGCAGCTGATGCTCGGGGAGGAGCGGTTTTTCCTGTTTGAGACGGAAGGGTGGCTGACCAATTTCTTTGACGGGACAAAGTAGGCCTCTGACCGGCCGCGGGAAAGCCGACGGAAGCCGGTGACAGACGCCGGTCCGTCAGGGGTGAAAGAGCGGGCCGGACCGGCGGGTGTGGCAGGAGCGTGGGAATAACATTGAGGAGAGAAAGGGAGGAAGCGGAAGATGGGAAAAGATTATGTCGTGCGGGGGATGCAGCTGAGATGCACGTCGGGGTCTGCGCCGGGAAAGATTACGACGAGTACGGGGCACGGAGTGCTCTATAAGGGGGAGCCGCTTTTAAATGCGAATGATCACATTCCTATGGTGAATCTGCCGGGATTCGGAAACTGTCTGAACCTGCAGGGATGCAAGTGTATGACGGCGACGCCGCTGGCCTGGATGAACTGCAGTACAAATCATCTGATCGACGGGGCTCCCGCCCTGACCACATCGAGCAAATGTATCTGTCTTCTCGGGGGAGTGATCAGTATCCAGGGATAAGGGAGGATGAGAGATGCTGGTAAAAATGATACCGCAGTTTGAGGATGGACTGATTTTAAAAAGGCATATGCTGAAAGCGGTGGCAGATGCCGCGTTTCTGACAGGGGACTATCTTCATGCGGGTTATGCGGATGGGATTCTGGCGGGATGCAGAGTGGAGGCGGCGGCAGACCGGCTTTTCGTAAAGGAGGGCGTGGTACTGTCCGACGGTCAGATCTATCTGATCAGGGAGCCGCTGGCGGTTTCCTATGCGCCGGCGAACAGGACGATGGTTCTGAAACTATGCTTTTCAGATGAGATACGGGATGCGGACTGTATCTACCGCGAGCTGAATCTGGTACTCACGGAGCAGACGAAGGTGCAGAGAGGACAGCTGGAACTGTGCAGGTTCAAGCTGCAGGAAGGAGCTGTGCTTCGGAGCCGGTATCAGGATTTCGAGGACCGGAATACGGAGTTTGACACGCTCAATACGATTTACGTGCCATATTCTGCGGTGGGGGAGGCGACGCTGGCGCCGGAGATCACAAAAGGATTTGCCAGGGAGATGCTGGCGAAGGACGGAATCTCTGATTTTGACGCGCTGTTCTGCCTTCAGATTCTTGGCGGGGCAGGGCCGGTCGGGAAGGAAGCGCTGCGGGGATATCTTGAGCGGAGAAACCGGGAGAAGGTTGCAGATGACTCTAATATGGGGATTTACCGGGAGCTGGCGCGGATACTGCGGCAGGAAAATGGCGCAGGGAAGACGGAGGCGGCGCCGAAGAAGAAAAAATGGAAGGTTATGATGGATTAGCGCGGGGGTGATCGTATGACGGATGAGGAGATTCTGCGGCTCCGGGAGGCGGCCCGGGAGATGGAACAGCAGAATGACGGGAAAATGAACAGCCGGAACGGGGAGTACGGGCTGCAGGAGGGCATTCCGGCATCCCTTGTATCCCCGGATGAAGTGCTTACCGCGGGCTGTGGCAGTTTTGTGGAGAAAATATTGTTTTCGGACCAGATTGCAATCCGGCTGCCGGAGGATTTTGAGGAATTTTCGCCGGAGGAGATCGCGGAAATATATCTGCTCGGAAACAGGCCGGATATGGTGTTTGGAAAACGCTCTCCCCGTTTTTCGGCGGGGTTTCATCACACACAGGAGATGATTCCCGATGCGTACATGGGGGATTTTTCCAGAATTGCGCGTCTGATGCTGGAGCAGGCGGGACCCGGCGTGCGGATTCTGTCAGAGAAGATCAGGGAGACAGACAGGCACACGGTATCTGCACTGGAGCTGGTTTCACATACGATCACGGATACTTATTACAATCTGATGTTTTTTGCTTCCCTGGAGGAGCGGGTGCTGATCGGTTTTATCAATTTTGACTATGAATTTCTGGAAGAGCTGCGTCCGGCTGCCAGGGAGATAATGGAGTCTTTCCGCTTTACGGATGAGGAGTCAGGGACAGGGGCGTTCGGGGAAGTCGAAGAGCGCTGAGGGGGAGGGCTGGAAGAATTCAGATACATGGTGATTTCAGCCACAGATCTGTGTGCACACGCGCAGATCCGGGATCCACAAAAACGTGTGCCTGTGGAGGAAGAAAATGGATGTTATTTCATATGCCAACATTGTTGTCAGCGGCTTTCCGTTTCAGAGGATTTTATCGCTTTCCATAGAGCATCGCCCGAATGAGCACGGGATGGCGGAGATTGTCGGTGAAATCAGGCCGGACACGGCACAGGATATTGTGCGGCGCGTCGATGAAAGGACGGATGTGGAGATTACGACGACGGCGGAGGGGCAGCCGGAAAAGCTGTTTTACGGCTGTGTGCAGAGCCTTGCGATGGAGCAGGAAAATGATTACAGCCGCATTACGTTAAAGCTCTCTGCGGTGAGCAGGCGCACGGATGTCACGAGGAAGAAAAAAAGCTTTCAGAAGACGACGGATACTTACAAAAAAATTCTCTCGGAAGTGTTCTCCGCTGACGCTGAACTGGATGTGAAGGTGCAGGATGAGAGCATCGGAAAGCTGGTGGTGCAGTATGACGAAACCGGATGGGAGTTCGCAAAAAGGATGGCTTCCAGGCTTCATGCGCCGCTCCTGGCGGATATTGTCTCGTCGAAGCCGTATATTTATGTCGGGATGCCGCCGTCGCAGCGGAGCGTGCCGGTGGAGAGCAGGTCTTTTTCCTACGGGAGTGATGTCAGCAGCTATTCCGCTGTTTCCGGAGCGATGGTACAGGATTTTTCCGGGGAATGGGTGGAATCAGACCAGTATGCGTGTATCGGGGATACGATTTCGCTGAACGGAAAGACGGCCTGTATCAGAAGCGTGCGCGCGGTGCTGCGCGACGGAATTATGCATATGCGCTATGAGATTCTGGGAGCTGCGGACCGCATGGCGGGGATCGCTGCGCCGGAGTCGGACAGCAGGGCGGCAGGACGGATGCTCAGGGGCAGGGTTCTTGAGGTGTCAAAGGACAAAGTGCAGGTGCAGCTTGTGGATATCGACGGGGACGAGGACCGGAAGGGCGACTGGTGGTTTCCATTTTCGACGGCGTATTCGTCGGGGGACGGGAGCGGATGGTATTGTATGCCGGAGGTAAAGGATGAGGTGCGGGTGATTTTTCCGTCCGGGGATGAGGGAGACGCGTTTGTGGCTTCTTCGGTCTGTGCCTGTCCGCCGAAGGATCCGAAACATAAAAGCTGGAGAGCTCCCGGCGGAAAGGAGATTCTGCTGACGGAGGAGGGGATGTATATTATAGGAAAATCCGGAAAAATTTACATCAATCTCACCGACGAGGCGGGCGTGGAGATACTGAGCGATAAGGGGATTAACCTGTCGGCGGGGAAGGATATCAATATTATCGCGTCCGATGCAGTGAGCGTTGTGGCGAAAAATCAGATCACGGTCGGCACGGAGGGAGCATACCTGACTCTGACGAAAAAGTCGGCGACACTGGCGGCGGATCAGGTTCTGATCAATTGAGGGGGTCGTTATGGCGGAGACCTGCATACAGCTGTTTGAGGAAAAATATTATCCGGAAATTTTTGTGGATGCGGCGGAAAGGACCATTCTTTATTTTGTGGAGCATGAGCGGCGGATTGCGGAGCTGTGGAAGAAGGAGTGGAACCGGTATCTGGAGCAGATCGCCGTGCAGCAGCGTGATTACGGGGCGGAACCTGTGGCGGAGATCAATATTTCATTTCTGTATACCTCTCTGGAGGAGGGAAAGCCGGAGTTTCGCGCGGACAGTTACGGGGAAGGCGGGTATATTTTTAAGCCCTGTATCGCGTCGATGTCTCTTCCGGCCGGCTGGCTCACCGGAGAGCTCGCGGAAATGGAAGCCTGTCTGAATGCGCGGGCGGCAGAGGAGGGGATGCGCGGGATCGTGCGGCCGGCGTCCTGTGAAGTGATGAAGCGGCGTGCGCTTCAGTGTCTTCTGTACTATTTTGCAGGGCGGATGAAGTATCTGATCCGCGAGGTTCTGGATCCGGCGTATCTGGCAGGGATTGAGAAAGCGGAGGTATTTGTCATCCGGTTCGGGGAATATATGGACTGGCAGAAGCCGCTCTTTGCGATCCTGCCGGAGGTGGATATTTCTGACTGCGCGAAAGGGACTGTGCTCAGATTCCGGCGTTTTCCGGCGGTGCGCTGGAGGGAAACAGCGTTTGCGGGGCTGGATTTTACGCAGGCAGTGTTTGCGGACTGTACATTTTCCCGCGTGGTGATGCAGGACTGCGTTCTGAACGACTGCATTTTTGACTGCTGTGTGTTTGAACAGGTGACGATTAAGGGCGCGCAGATGGCGGGAGTGCTGTTTAAGGGCTGCGAGATGCGGGATACGGTATTTTCCGGAAGAATGTCCGGGGCGGGGATGCCGCTGGAAGAGGAGGAGTCTTCAGGTTCCGGGGAAGGAACAGGGCAGATGACAGAGGACGCCGGCGGTTCTGCGGAAGAGACCGGACTGGAATATTTCGAGCCGGCGGAGTTTGCGGGCTGCAGTTTTAAAGATGTGGCGTTTGCGGACTGTGATCTGTGCGGTGCCGTTGTGGTGAACTGCGAGGCAGAAAATGTGGAAATCAGGGGCGGGGTTGTCCGGGATTCGGATTTCCGGAATATGGAAGGCGTTATCTTTCGCGGGGAGGTGCAGGATGGAGTACTATGAACTGTTCCAGAGCAGAAAGGTGGAGAATCCGGTCCGGATTTACGGGCTAGGCATACAGCGGTATCATGATGCGGTGCGGGAGACCGGTTTTGAGGCGCTTGACGAGGTGAAAATGGCATTTTTCAGTGGCCAGGAGTCCGAGGAGCTCTGCGATGTACTGACAGAGCCGGTGTTTCTGGTCTCGGAGGCTTTGAAAATGGTGATGGAGCTGTATGATCGCGAAATACGTTTTAAGGCGCTGCAGCTGATTCCGGAGAAGGCTGTTTCCGGAGGCCTGCAGCGGGACGGAGGAACTTCCCCAGCCGGTCGGTGTCCGCTTTACAGGGTACCGCTGTTTGCGGAGGTGGATTGTCTGCATCCGGATTCGGTCATCCGGGAGAACGGGACTGTGGAGCGGCTGGTTCTTGACGGCAGCAGAACGGGGGACAGACAGATTTTCCGCATTGGAGGTCTGAAAGAGTACAGGGTGGCTGTTTCCCTGCCGGTGGCGGAGAGTATACTGCGGAGGATGCTCTGCGGTACCGGGATCCGGAAACTGGAAGTGAGAGGGGAGGTGTGAGGATGGCAGCGGGAATGGAACAGATGGATACCGGATGTCTGAGACTGCAGTCAGAGCCGAAAGCGCTGTATATCCGTGAAGCTGAGATCCGGGAAGCGGCCGGTGAACACGGGGTGATGAATATCCGGTTCATTCCGGCAAAGGTGCCGGAGGAGCCGGATATCCTGCGTGGCCAGGGGAGCATGGTGCGCCTTGCGACGGCGGACGGGGAGACTGTGTTTTGCGGAAAATGTGAGAATCTGCATCTGTCGCGTGAGAATCAGTATGCAGAGATGGAGCTGACGGCCAGGACGCTGTCTGTCCTGAAGGATCAGGAGCAGAAGACGGCATCATATCAGGGGACGGATAAGATGCTCTCGGAAGTGTTTGCCGCCGGAATCGGGGAGGACACTTTGTTTCAGCTGGATAAGGACGAGAAGGTTCCGGAGATGCTTCTTCAGGATCGGGAGACAGACTGGGAGTTCGGGCGCAGACTTGCGTACCGGAAGAAAAGACTGCTCTTTGTCAACAGTAAGGCGTCAGGCTGCCAGATTCATGCCGGCGCGGTGCCGTTTGCGAAAAAAGAAGCGGGAAAAGTGCTGGGCTGCCGTGTGAGGCGGGATGTGGACAGGGTTCGCGGTATACAGGGAAACACGGTGCCGGGCGCGTCGGTGTTTGAACATGAGGAGACGATTCTGGTGGTCTGTGATCTGACAATTGGCGCCGGCTATTCCGTGTGTTTTGATGGGCGGGATATGATCGTTGTAAAAAGCCATATTACCTGCGAACAGGGTCTTCTGCAGAATGAGATCACACTTGTTAATAAGGAAGGTCTTCTGCCGTCGGCAGGGCAGACCATGGAAGCAGCACGTCAGACCGGGATTCTGCGGGGAAAAGTGCTGGCGGTGGACGGAACAAATGTGCAGGTTGATTTTGGGACGCCGGGAGATCAGCCCAGGTGGATTCCATATGCAAATACGGTCAGCAATTACTTTTACTGTATGCCGGATACAGGGGATATGGTGGAGGTCTATTATGAGATGGATGCCGGTGAGCGGGTGGTGTGTCTTGGGAGCAGGCATGCCGGTGACAATCCGGATTTTGGCAGATATCAGGATAAGATGCTGACGGCGCAGAACCGGATGGTAAAGTTTGGCGAAAAGGCGCTTCATCTGATTGGAAACCGGAGTGAGTTCGACGGAAAAGGCGGGGAACAGGCAAAGATTATACTGAACAGCGAGCAGGGCGTGGAGGTGCAGAGCACAAAAGATATCCAGCTGAAAACAGAGGGCGGAAATATCACATTTCAGTCTGCCCCGCGCAGCTATGCGGGGACGGACGGGGTGCGCATGGCCTCTGCAGCGATGCATCAGATGGGCAATGTGATGCATATGGCGATGGCAGGTATTGGCCCCGTTTTTAACATGGCGGGTTATGTGGATCCGGGGTTCTGGACAAAGCTCAGAAAAGAGGTTGCAGATCATGCGCCGCAGTCGGGCGGCGATGGAAAAGTGAACCTGATGGGAATGAAAAAAGTGATTCTTCAGACGGGTTCCTCCAGCGCGGCTTTTGTGAAAGGAAAGATTCACATCAAAGCGGATATATTTCAGCAGCTCGGGATAAACCGTTCCATGAGTTTCGGACCGGTAAAGAACGTGGAGGCTTCCGTGGAGGATATGGGGGAGAAGGGGAAAAACGGAAAGGCTGAGAAGGAACCGGCTGTTGATCCCGGGAAGCTGCTGGCTGATCTTGCAGGAGTGCTTCCGTCATCTCCGTCGATGGATCCACGGGCATTTTTAAAGACAGGAATCAGGGTTCCGGAAGGGAGCTTTTGCCGCCCGGCGGCTGCGGCAGGTGCGGCAGCAGTGTCCATGCTTCCGACGGGAGCTGCCGCGGAGCCGTCTGCACTGCAGATGCCATCGGGCGCCATGCCAGGGATGGCGAAGAGTCTGCTGCCGATGGGAAGCGCGCCCGGGAGCGGAGGTGCTCTTCCGCCTGGCGGCGCCATGCCAGGGATGGCGAAGAGTCTGCTGCCGATGGGAACGGGAGCAGGAGAAGAGATAGAGAAGCGGATTTTTGATATGCTCCGCGAGGTGGCTAAGAAAAAGGTCCGTGAGATTCTTCAGGAGCAGAGCAGGAGGGCAGCAGGACCGGTTTTGTCTGTGATTTATGACACAGCGACCGGAATGATTGCGTTTGGCCAGAATTTTAAAACGACCGCCTGCGAATTTGCAAAATATAAGGAGTGGGAAAAGAACGGGATGGATCCGCTGCTGCAGGAAAGCCTGGCAGAATATCAGAAGAAAATAGATGAACAGGAGATAAAACTGCCGGAGTATGTCGATCACAGACGTGCGGCACATTCAGAGATTGTCGCGCTGGATGCAATCCTGAAAAACCGGAGGGAACAGGGACTTCCGGTTGACAGGTCTGCTTTTTCAGATTTATATTTATATAATATGAACCTGACAGAGGCGTATAGTAAGGGTGATTTTGTGCCGAAAGACAGATGTCCGAACTGTTCTTATCTGACCACTGGAATTAATGTGTCGGATCATAAATAATTACGGCTGAAAAGTACCGGGGGCAGTGTCTGGCGGAAGGAGATTTATGGAAGATATAAGGGATCTGGCGCTTTCTTTTTCAGATGCTGTCCGTATTCAGACGGAGCTGGGACGTAAAGTGGTTCAGAAAAATAGCTGCAGCGGGAAAGAATTTTCTTATATTGCGGGTGTTGATCTTGCCTACTGGAATGAGGGGAACAGTGAATACGCAGTCAGCTGCATTGTGGTGCTGGAGCGGAAGACAGGCGGGGTCGTGGAATCTGAGTATGCATGGGGGAAAGTGGAGGTTCCGTACATACCCGGGGCACTCGCGTTCCGGGAACTGCCGCTGATTTTGCAGACGGTCACGAAACTTAAGATTTTGCCGGATCTGTATATGTTCGACGGGAACGGGTATCTGCATCCGCGTCATATGGGCATCGCAACGCATGCGTCCTTTTATCTGAACAGGCCGACGGTTGGCGTTGCGAAAAAGTATTATAAAATAGGCGATGCGGAGTATCCGGTTCCGGAAAATGAAAGAAATGCGTATGCGGATATTGTAATAGACGGGGAAGTATACGGGCGTGCCCTGCGCACACATAAAAATGTAAAACCAGTGTTTGTTTCCGTCGGAAATTATATTGATCTGGACACGGCGACAGAGATCGTATGCGGGATGACAGGGGAGGAAAGCCATATTCCTCTTCCGACAAGACTGGCAGATCTTGAGACACACAGGATGAGAAAGGAGCTGATGGCCTATGAAGGAGACTGGATCAGGCGGGACGGCTGAAGTAAGGGAATATAAGACACTGTTTACAGAGTCAGATTATTCCGGCGAGGATATTTTTTATGCTGATGAGGAGCGTAAGGTGCCGTTTAACGGAGTGGTGGAGGATTATGACGGAGGGCAGCTTCGCTGGAAATTTGATGTGAGGGACGGCTTCCGGACCGGAAAAGAGTGGGTATATTATGAGACAGGGGAGCTGATGGAGGAAAATGAGACGGATCATAATACCATTTGCGGGTTTGCGGCAGAATTTTACAGGAACGGGGTATTGAAAAGTGCCGGAACTGCTATCCGGAACGTGTTTATAGAATCTGTTTTTTTTGACGTGTCGGGTGAGGAAATCAGCAGAGAGACGGAGAAAGGGAAAAGCCCGGCCTGTCCTTTTACAGCTGAGGAGATCGAAGGGTACAGAAAGAAATACCGTCTTAATGATTTTATTGAAAGTATTAGAAAGCGTTCATAAGCGGCAGGCAGCCGGGACGCGCGGAGAACAGGGGGCGTGTGAGGATGAGTGGACAGGGAAAGTCGGGAGGAAAAAGTCTGAAGCTGGCGGGAAGGTCAGCGTCGGCGGTGCGGGCGGGAGCCGGCAGGTATTCCGGCGCAGCCGGCAGTGCAGCGGGAATGACGGATGCGTACCGGGCACTGGATCCGGCTGCGGGACCTTCCGGGCAGGAGGCGGCGGCAGGCCTCGGGCAGCTGCTCCGTCTCGGTGCGTCCGGCAGACGCAGGCGGGCAGGGCGCGGTGCGGACACGCGAAAGAAAGCGGCGGAGACGAGAACCGCGGAAACCCGCCGGGGAGGAGGCAGGGGGAGACTGGACCAGGATTCCAGGAACCGCTGCACGGACGGCGACCCCGTGGATATGGTGACCGGGAGCTTCCTGATCGGGCAGTGCGACTTCATCATCAATGACATAACGGAAGTCTGCGCCGTGGAGCGGACTTATGAGTCGGTGCTGGCGGGGGCGGATTCCCCTGTGGGCCGCGGATGGACGCTGAGTCTGTTCAGCAGGGTGCTGGTCTGTGACGGCCGTGCGGAGGTGGTGCTGCCGGACGGTCACACGGAGACGTTCCTTAAGACGGCGGGCGGTTACCGGAGCCGCCGCGGGGGCGGGAGGCGTCTGGAGTTTCTGGCGGATGGGGACGGCTTTCTGCTGAGGGAGGCGGAGACAGGGCTGACGAGAAGCTACGGTGCGGACGGGAGGCAGCTGTGCGTCACGGACAGGAACGGGAACCGCACGCAGTACCGGTATGAGGGGGAGACGCTCGTGAAAATCGTTTTTGCCAGCGGCCAGTACCTTGATTTTTCCTGGAAGGGGAACCGGATTGTCTCCGCCACGGACTGCATCGGGCGGAGGGTGACGTACCGCTATGACGGGGATTTCCTGACGGAGGTGTGCATGCCGAACGGGGGAGTGGAATCCTACACCTATGATGACGGGGGACATATCACGGACGTGACGGACGCGAACGGGGTGACATATGTGCACAACGAGTATGACGGGGAGGGACGGGTCACGAGACAGACCCTGTGCAACGGCCAGGAGTACCTGATGTACTATGCGGATGACGAGCGGACGAATACCTGGCTTGTGCCCGCAGGCCACAGGGAAACCCGCCACGTGTACAACCGGCAGATGCAGCTCATACGGACGGAATACCAGGACGGGACAACGGAGGAGATGGAATATGACAGCTGGGGAAACCGGATTCTGGAGAAGAACCGTCGCGGGGGCGTCACGCGCCGTGGGTTTGACGAGTACGGACGTCTCCTGAGGGAGGAGCAGCCGGGGGGCCTTGTGGTGACCCGTGAGTATGACGGGGACGGCAACTGTGTCAGGATGCGGGATAATGCGGGTGCGGAGACAGTCTGTTCCTATGACCGGAACGGCAACCTGATCCGGAGGGAGGAGCGCACGGACAGGGTGAACGTGCGGGTATATTCCTATGAGTATGACCGGCACGGGCGCGTGACGGCGGAGACGGGGCCGAACGGGGGAAGGGACACCTACGGGTACGACACGGATTACTGGGACCCGACGGTGTTTGTCACGTCCGAGGGTGACCGGTACGAGCACGGCCTGGACCGTGCCGGCAGGTGCGTGACCGTGACGGGGGCGGACGGGATCCGGGAGTACGCGTACAACCACTTTGACCTTGTGTGCATGAAAAGGGATCCTATGGGCAACACGACCCGTTACCGGTATGACCCGACGGCAAACCTGACGGCGGTGGTCCGTCCGAATCACAGTGATCCTGACGACGGGAGAGGGGAGACGTATGCCTATGACGCGTTCCACAACCGGACCATGCGCACGGACGCGACGGGCGCGGTGTTCGCGACGCCGCGGGACGGGGAGGGGAACATTACACGGGAGATCAGCCCGAATGCCCGTGGCTGCGGAAGGGATGACGGCGAGGGGGTCTCTTATGTCCATGACGGGTACGGTCGCAGGATCATGACCCGCTACCCGGACGGGGGAACGGAGCGCAGATGGTACGATGCGTCCGGAAATCTGGTCCGTGTGTGCCTGCCGGAGCAGTACGATGAAGCCGCGGATGACGGGGAGGGATTCGCGTATGAGTATGACAGCATGGACCGTCTGGTGCAGGTGACGGCGCCGGACGGGACGGTGCGGAGGCGGTATGTGTACGACCTGCACGGGAACATGGTGAAGTCGGTCAGCGCGTCGGGGATGCGCACGGGCTCCACGGACGAGGAGCGGACGGGGAGCCTGTATGCCTACAATGCGGCCGGGTGGCTGACGGAGCGCCGTATTCCGGTGTCGGAGGACGGGTCCGGCGTGAAGTACCAGCTGACCCGGTACGGGTATGACAAGGCGGGGAATCTTGTGCGGGAACAGAGGTACCTGGATTACCAGACGCTGACCGGCGCCTTGGGTGCGGTGCACACGATTTCCTATGAGTATGACACCATAGACCGTCTGGTCCGGGTCAGCGACTGCACCGGGGCGGAGATCCGGTATGCGTACGACAGCTGCAACCGGCGGGTGCTGGAGCGGCAGAAAATCAGTGACACGGTGGATCGGACGCTGCGCTACCGGTATGATGCTGCGGGCCGGATGGTGGAGCTGGTACGGACGGCGGACCCGTCAGGGTGCGGGAGGCGCGAGGTGTCCGTGCGGTTCACTTATGACAGGAACGGGAACCAGACGTCGGCGCGGTATCCGTCGGGTGCGGAGACGCTGCGGGAATACGACGCGGCGGACCGCCTGGTGCTGGAGCGCCACAGGGACGGAAGGGGAGGCATCGACCGGACGACGCGTTTTGCCTATGATGCGGCGGGTAACATGGTCCGCATCACGGACAACCGGGGCAGGGAGACCAGGATCACGTATGACCTGATGAACCGTGTGGTGAGGAGAACGGAATGCGACGGAAGCGTCACGGCGCATTTCTATGACCGGAACGGGCGGCTGGTCAGGACCATCCGGCCCAGGGAGTACGGGCGTGCCGGCGAGGCCGGGCGCGGGGAGCAGTACACCTACGACGCGGAGGGGCGGGTGCTGACGGCAGTCCGTGCGGACGGAACGGTCCTGGAGAGCAGGGTCTATGATGAGGAAGGGCGGCTGGTCCGCACGCTGGACGGTACCGGCCGCGGAATCACGTACCGGTATGACATCGGGGGAAGAAGGACGTCGGAGGAGACGGCGGGAAAGGCTGTCCGCCGGTATGAGTATGATCCGTTCGGGAACCGGACGGCAATGGTGGACGGAGCCGGGAACCGGACGGAATACGGGCTGGACAAATGGGGCCGGACCGTGCGGGTGGGACTGCCGGACGGGAGCGGCGAGTACTATGCCTACGACCATGCGGGGAACATGACACGTTCCACCGACGGGGAGGGCAATACCACGGTGTACGAGTATATCGGCCCGGGACTGATGTCCGCGCTGACGGATCCCCTGGGAGGACGGGAGACATATGCCTATGACGCCGAGGAGCGGGTGTGCCGGAAAACGGACCGGAACGGTGTGGTGACGGAGTATGCCTACAACATGTTCGGGAGCCTGCTTGAACGCAGGGCGGGAAGGATGTGCGAGAGGTACGCGTATTCCGCGGACGGGCTGCTGGAGCGGGCGGGCGGATACCGTTATATCCGGGATGCGGCGGGAAGACCCGTGAGAAAGGAGTCCGGCGGGCGTATGCTGCTTGAGCTGGAGTATGACGGGAACGGGAACCTCGCGAGGCAGACGGACATGGCGGGAAAGGTCACGGAGTACCGGTATGATGTCTGCGACAGGATTACGGATGTGGTGGATGACGGGGTCAGCGTCGCACAGTACGGGTACAATGCGGACGGAACGGTGAAGAGCCTGCGGTGCGGCCCGATTTTCACGGAATACGCGTATGACGCGGACCGCAACCTGTCGGGCCTTAGGACGTTGCTTGGGGAGGAGGTGCTTGCCGACAACGTCTACGCCTATGACGGGAACGGGAACCGGACAGAAAAGAGGCAGGCACAGGGCCTGACATCCTATACATATGACAGCAGGAACCGCCTGGTGCGGGCGGAATACCCGGACCGGACCGAG
Source organism: uncultured Roseburia sp. (assembly GCA_947062675.1). Taxonomy (GTDB): domain Bacteria; phylum Bacillota; class Clostridia; order Lachnospirales; family Lachnospiraceae; genus Roseburia. The sequence goes on along the minus strand of CAMSQM010000004.1, from coordinate 37,690 downwards.
GAGCTGCGCTACGACAGGGCAGGGAACCGGACGGCGAGGATCCGTACCGCGGCGGGCCGCGGGGGAACGGAACCGCGTGGCGGGCTCCTGGGAGAGGAGTATTACCGGTATGACGGTGCGAACCGCCTGGTGCGGTATGAGACGGGTGGCCGGGCGTATGATTTTTCCTATGACGGGGCAGGGAACCTGCTGCGGGATGACAGGGCGGCGTACGTGTATGACGCGTTCCGGCGGAATGTGAGGGCGGAGACGCCGGGTGGGAATGCGCAGGTCAGCCACTATGATGCGGAGGGACTGCGCTGCGGTCTGGAGGAAAACGGCAGTGCCTGCGCCTTTGTCTGGCGCGGGGACGAGACTGTGGCGGAGGAGTCGCAGGCGGGAGTGGTGCGGCATGTGCGTGCGGACAGGCTGCTTGCGTCGGTGCCGGGGGGAGAGCCGGCGGAAAACCGGCGCTATTATGCGGCGGATGAGACGGGAAGCATCACCCATGTGGTGGACGGAAGGACGGGAAGGCTGCTGGAGAGCTATGAGTATGACGCGTGGGGGAACCTCATGTCCGGCGGCGGGCGGACGGGAAACCGGTTCCGGTACGGCGGTGAGCAGTTCGACGCGGTGAGCGGGCAGTACTATCTGAGGTCAAGGTACTATGATCCCGTGATGGGAAGGTTCACGCAGGAGGATACCTGGCGTGGGGACGGGCTGAACCTGTACGACTACTGTGCGGGGAACCCGGTGAACTATGCGGACCCGGAGGGAACGAAGGCGTGCAGGACGGGGAGCGAGCTGCTGCGGGGTGACCCGCCGGAGAAGGCTGACGGTAGTGCGGGAAAGAGTGATAAAAAGTATTATGATTTCTGGCATGGTGCAAAATATAATAAGGTTACGGATTATGTGAATGGAGGAACGCAAAAGGTAAAAGGGGACAGAAAGATGTATTCTGTTGAAAATGGCAGAGGAGGGACAATCGTTGTTTCGAATAAATCAATTGATGGAGACGACTTTAAGAATACACTGGACCATTATTCAGAACAGGGAAAAGAGGTTGTGATTCTTTCAGGAACACATGGAACGTATGACGGTAAAAGTGCAATGTCAGATAATGAGATAGTAAAAAATGTATGTACGGAGGAAAAGTTTTACAGGCAGGATGTGAAGACTGCACGGGAGTATAAAAATGTAAAGGTTGTAAATGTCGGAAATATATCCAGGGAGGAGTTTGATAATTATATCAAAAGCGATAAGGTTGTTGTATGTGCGTGGTGTTATAGTGACCGTTCAGACGATATTATCCAGTCCCTGCCTGCAAAAACGACAAGCCCACCGGAATCTATTGCGCGACCCGCGGAAAATGCCAAAAAAAATATATATGGAAAAAAAGAGAAAAGCCGTGATTCATCGTTTTTCTGGCAGCCGCCTGTCATTTGGTGACCGGGGAATAAGAGAGTGTTTGTTTTATACCGGAAAGGCACCTGCAGGGAGAAAAAATTCAGCTTCCCAGGCGTGGTGTCTTTACCGGTGAAGATATTACGTCTGCTTTTGTACCTGCAAAAATGGTCATGTTTTTTATTTGCCGGTTTGTCCGGTGCGGGAAAATCCGGATGAGACCGCGCCGGACGGGCAGACTCCTCTGCACTGACCGCAGCGGATGCATTCCGGGCTGCTGATATTCAGTGTAACCGGCACGGCCATCGGGCAGACGCGCTCACATGCCCCGCAGTCCGTACATTTTTCGCTGTCCAGATGCATCTGGTAAAAACTGAACCGGTTAAAAAGCGCGTAGAACGCGCCCAGAGGGCACAGATACCGGCAGAACGGGCGCTGGATGAGCGCGGAGGCCGCCAGGATGAGCAGCAGCACCAGGAGTTTCCAGTGAAACAGGGCGCCGGCGGCCTGGCGCAGGGCGGGGTTTGTGAGCAGAAGCGGAATGCCGCCGCCCAGAGTTCCGGCCGGACAGAGGTATTTGCAGAAATAGGGCGGTGCAACATTTGTCTCAGGTACCAGAAAAGCCGGGAGCAGGAATACCATGATCAGCAGAATCAGATATTTCAGGAGGCGGGCCGGTCGATCCAGCGCTGCCGGAATGTTTCGCTTCGGGACAGGCAGTTTGTGGATAAGATCCTGTACCAGGCCGAACGGGCACAGAAGGCCGCAGACGGCCCTGCCCAGAAGAATACCGGACAGCATCAGGAGTCCCAGCGCATAAAAAGGGAAATGCCGCCTGCCGCCCACGGCTTCCTGGAGGGCGCCGATCGGGCAGGCGCCCAGGGCTCCGGGACAGGAATAGCAGTTGAGGACGGGAACACACACTGCTTTGCTGCTGCCCGTAAAGATCCTGCCTTTCCGGAAACCGGCTGCATAGCCGTTAAACAGGGCTGCAGACAGGAGCTGTATGGTCCTCTGAAAGGAGATACGTGTTTTTTTCAATCTAAGTTTCAGCCGATGCCGATGCATTCCAGACATATTTTCACCGCCTTTCCAAGTACTTCCAGGTGTTCCCGGCCCGCCAGGCCGATTCCGGTAAAAGCAATGGCGGCCACAAGGATGCCGGAACGGATATACGCTGTGTTTTTCTCACTGCTTTTCTTCAAGGACGATCTCCGCCTTTCCCATTGATTTTAATGCGTTGTTTACCGCGTCGGTGTATGCCTGCGCCAGATCTTTCTGTCCGCCGATTATGGTACTTCCGACGAGGTTTCCGTCCTGATCGGCAAAAATTGTGGTGGGGGTGTAGAGGATTTCGCTGCAGACTTTCAGGAAATCCCCGTCCCCGGCAATAAGGGTATTCCCGTGAAATCCGGATTCGTCCAGGATCGCCTGCGCCTCTTCCGGCGACCGGCTGCCGTCCAGGCAGACAGTGAGCACCTGTATATTTGAGGGGAGCCGGTCTGCAAATTCCGCGAGGTCCGGCATTTCCGCGATACAGGGACCGCAGGTTACGGACCAGAAGTTAATCACTGTGAGATCCCTGCCGGAAAGGTCCTCCTGAGTGAAGGCGCTTCCGTCCAGTGTTTCCGCGGAGAAGCTGTAGAGGCCGATGGAAGCGGCCTGAGCCTCTGTGACTTCCGGCTGTGGTGAGGGCTGCTGCTTTTCGGCGCAGCCGGTCAGGGATAAGGCGGATACAAGGATCATCCCTGAAATCAGGGCTGTGAAATGTCTTTGTTTCATTTTAGAAATACCTCCATGTGTATTGAATGGTTATGCATTCTGATAGTATACCATAAATAAAGATGATTTTGAGACAGTATGTCAATATTTTTATGATTTTAACTGTGAGGAACCGGCAGGAATGTGCAGGTCTGTTAAAAAGCGGGAAGGGTCTCCATGATTGAAATAGCGTGGAATCTGTGCTAGGATATATCACAAATATTATGATATTGTGCAAAGGCTTCCGGAATGCGCGGCGGCACAGATTTCAGGGCGGATTGCGGTGCAGGCGGCGCAGAAATGAGGACAGGGATGAAATTTCTTCACATTTCCGATCTCCATATCGGAAAGCGGGTAAACGAATTTTCCATGGTGGAAGATCAGAAATATATTCTGGGGCAGATTCTCGCGATCGCAGAGGAGGAGCGGGTGGACGGTGTGATGATCGCCGGGGATCTCTATGACAAACCGGTTCCATCGGCGGAGGCAGTTCAGGTATTCGACTGGTTTTTAACAGGGATTGCCGGAGCGGGAAGAAAAGTATTTGTGGTGAGCGGCAACCATGATTCTCCGGAGAGGATTGCGTTTGGCGGGAAGCTGATGAGCGGCAGAGGGGTTTATGTGTCCCCTGTGTATGACGGGAAAACGGAGAAAATAGCGCTGGAGGATGACTGCGGGGAATTGTTCTGTTATCTTCTTCCCTTTGTGAAACCGGCGACGATGCGCCATGTGCTGGAGCAGGAGCGCGGTGAGGGCGCCGACGGTGCGCAGGCCTGTCTGCCGGAAACTTATCACGATGCCGTGAAACTGGCGGTAGAGCGCATGCAGGTGGATCCCCGTGCGCGCAATATCCTGATTGCACACCAGTTTGTGACGGGAGCCGTGCGCTGCGAATCAGAAGAAATCGCGGTCGGAGGGCTTGACAATGTGGATGCGGAGGTGTTTGACGCGTTTGATTATGTGGCGCTCGGGCATCTTCACAGGCCTCAGCAGGTAAAACGGGCGACGGTGCGCTATTGCGGGGCGCCGCTGGGTTATTCCTTCCAGGAGGCGGGGCAGGAAAAGTCGGTGACGATTGTGGATCTTAAGGAAAAAGGGCGGACGGAGCTTTACACGGTTCCGCTGGTTCCGCTTCACAATATGCGGAAAATCAGAGGGACATATGCGGAAGTGACAGCGCGCTCTTTTTATCAGAATACGGATACGGAAGATTATGTGCAGATCACGCTGACAGACGAGGAGGATGTTCCGGACGGATTTCAGAAGCTGCGCATTATTTATCCGAATCTGATGCGTCTGGTCTATGACAACAGCCGCACGCGGCAGAGCAGGCAGGTGGAGACGGAGGAAGAGGCGCACAGGAAGTCGGAGCTGGAGCTGTTCGGAGAGTTTTATGAGCTGCAGAATAACCGTCCGATGGGGGAGGAACAGACTGCTTTTATAAAAGAAATGATAGAGGAACTGCGGCGGGAATAAATTCCTGCGCGGCCGGGGACGGACGGGGGAGAAAAATGAAACCGGTAAAACTTACGATCAGCGCATTCGGACCATATGCGGATATCACAGAGATTGATTTTGAGCGCCTGGGCGGCCGGGGGCTCTATCTGATTACGGGGGATACGGGATCTGGAAAAACCACGATTTTTGATGCGATTGCCTATGCACTGTACGGGGAGGCGAGCGGCGATGTGCGAAAGGCGGACATGTTCCGCAGCAGGTACGCGGGGGAAGAGACTCCTACGTTCGTGGAATTTATATTCGATTATCGCGGGAAGCGTTACACGGTTAAGAGAAATCCGGAGTACCAGCGCCCCAAAGGAAGGGGAAAAGGCTATACTTTACAGAGAGCGGGCGCGCAGCTTTATTATCCCGACGGGCGGGAGCCGGTTTCCAGATCAAAGGAGGTGACGCGCGCCGTCACAGAACTGATCGGACTTGACCGAAAGCAGTTTACGCAGATTGCGATGATTGCGCAGGGAGATTTTCAGAAGCTTCTTCTGGCGGGAACCGAGGAGCGCGGAGGAATTTTCCGGCAGATTTTCGGCACAGGGCTTTACCAGAGACTGCAGGAGAGGCTGAAAATAGCGGTGAAGGCTCAGGGAAAGGAGTACGACGGGCTCCGCCAGAGTATCCGGCAGTATCTGGACAGCGTTGTCTGCGTGGAGGATAATTCCTGCGCGGCGCGGATGGAACTGCTGCGGAAAGAGCAGTTTGAGGGCAGAACCGCAGAGGGAGTAAAACTGCTGGCGCAGATGTGTCTGGAGGACAAAGCCGCACTGGAAAAATATGAAGCTCAGATCGTGGAAGCAGAAAACGGGATTCAGCGTGCCGATCAGCTGATTGGAACAGTCCGCAGGATAAAGGACCAGCGTGCCCTGCTGGCGGAAACAGAGGAGCAGTTAAAACGGCAGCAGCCAGAGACGGCAGAGGCGGAGGAAGATTACAGGCTGGCAGAACAGAAAGCAGAAGAATGCGGAAAGATTGAACTGTGCATCCGGAAAGAGCAGGAGAACCTGGGGCTGTTTGAGAAGCTGGAAGCGGAACAGAAGGCGCAGCTTCTCAGGGAGCGGGAGATCCTGGAAGAGACAGGGCACAGTCACAGACTTCTGAGCGAAAAGCAGGGGCTGGAGGAAGAGCTTGCGGCTGACCGGGAAGCTTTCCGCGCGCTTGAGCCTGCCGGCGCCAGGAAGGAGCGCCTTGAGCATGCCAGGAATCAGGCGGCTGAGATGAGGGAGAGTCTGCGTCAGCAGATAAAGGATCTTGAAAAGGAGACAGAGAGGCGGCGGGATGCGGAATGTCTTCTCGCGGATGCAGGAGGCAGACAGAAACTTCTTGCGGAAGAGATACTTGCGTTAAAGGAGCAGGCGGAGGCATGTCCGGACGGGGAGGCAAAGCTGTCTGCGGCGGAAGAGTTATGCGCGGGAATCCGTGCGCAGCGGATTCTTCTGGAAAAGGAAGAGGAAGAGCGGAAGCAGGCTGTGAAGGAGGCGGAGGAGGAACGTGCACGCGGCGCTGAGCTGCTGGAGCGCGGGAAGATTTTAACAAAAGAGGCAGAGGTGCGCGAAAAGGAGCAGGAGGCGCTGAAAAATGCGGGTGAGACGGAGATCAGCTGCCGGCACCGCACGCAGGAGGCGCTGGAGAGGCTCGATGAATTCAGGGAACGAAACAATAGTCTGGAGCAGTTAAAACAGACGGTGGAGTCGCTGCGGGCGGTCAGTGAGGCGGAGCGCCTCCGGGCGGACGGACACAGACAGCAGCAGAACCGGTATATCGCAGAACAGGCCGGTCTGGGAGACGTCGGCGCCCGCATAATTCTTTTGCAGCAGCGGGAAGAACGCCGGAAAGAGCGCGTGGAGAAGATCGAAGAGCTTCTGGAGCAGACAGACCGGCTTGAAAAGAGACAGGAAGAACTTGCGGCTGCGCAGGATGTGTACTGTGCCGCCGCGCGGGAAAAGGAAAGTCTCGCGGAGCTCTGCCGGAAGATGGAACAGCAGTATTTTGACGCGCAGGCGGGACTGCTCGCCCGCGGTCTGAAGGAAGGCGAACCCTGTCCGGTCTGTGGTTCCGCACATCACCCCGCTCCCGCCCGGGTACCTGTAAAAGTGCCGGGGCGCCAGGAACTGGATGAAAAGAAAAAGCAGCTTTCGCGGGCGGAGCGCGAAACGGAACGTCTGAGCGCACAGGCAGGTCATATAAGGGAGCTGCTGGCTGCACAGTGGAAGACCGTGGAGGAAGCGGCGGAAAAGCATTTCGGACCGGCGCACGCAGAGCTGGCGGTATTGTCCGCGGAGGGAAATAAGCTTTCAGCACTGCGGGATCAGCTCGCCCTGTCGGGAATTGAGGCAGAAAGAGAGGCGCGGCTGTCTGCGGAAGAAATGGAGGAGGCGGGGAAGGACCACAGGCGGAGCGCGGAACTCGGGGAGCTGATAAAGGCCGGCGAGGAGGAGCAGACCAGGCTCCTGGTCTCTGCGGCAGCGGCAGATCAAAAGCTGGCGGCGGCCTGCGGACGCCTTGTGGAAATACAGCGCCAGTGGGAAAACAGCCTTGCGGAGGCAGGAATCCATCCGCAGACCGGGGCAGAAGAAGTTCTTGTACACCTTCAGCGGGAGGCGGAAAACTGTTTAAAACGGCAGAAGCAGGCGCAGAAGGACCGGGAGCGCGCGCAGGCGCTCGCGCAGGAGGCCGTGGAGCAGGAGGCAGTCCGGCAGAAGTTAAAAACGGAACTGGCGGAAAGCAGGGAGCGGACCGCGGAGCTTGAGGGGCAGGAGCGGGAGCGGAAAAGGCAGCTTGAGCGGGAACAGGAGCGCGCAGAAGCATTTCTGAAACAGGCGCAGCAGCTTTGCGGGAGTGAGCGGGGAGCCGGTTTCGTGCCGAACGCGCCTGCCGGGAAAGCTGAAAACAGGGAAGAATCATGTATTGAATTTTCTGTCCTTCTTCCCGCTCTGGAAACATGCAGTGAGGGACTCGGGGAATTCACTGGCCGCCTGAAGGAGGAGATTGCGGCGAGAGAGCGCGCAAAGGCGCTGAAGCTGCGCAGGGAGGAGGAGCGGACTGCCTGCGGGCAGGAGATGCACGGGCTTGAACGCCGTCTGGAGAGCGCGGGAACCAGCTGCAGGGAAAAGGCAGCGCGTCTGTCCGGGACGATTCGCGGCGGCCTGCCGCAGCCCCTGATAAGCTTCTGCGGGGAATGGCCACGGTTTCCGGAAGGACAGAGGATGCCGGAGGAGGCGGGAGACTCAGAGAGGACAGGTATTCCGGAAGAGGCGGGCGTTTTGGAGGAAACAGCAATGGCGGAGGAGAGGTACACGCTTCTGGCCAGGACAGCGGAATCCCTGGCGGGATTGCTTGGAAATGTGCTGGACGAACTTGCGCGGGAGCTGCTGCGCAACCGTGAGGAACTGCTGCGCAGACAGCAGCTTGAAGAGCAGATTCCGGAAAAAGAAACGCGGCTTTACAGGCTGACCGCGGAGATCCGCAAAGCGGAACTTCTGCTGGAGAGGAAACGTATGGAGGCGGAAGCCGGAAATGAGCGGGCCGACGGTCTTATACGTCAGCTCGGCGCGGAGCGGAAAGAGGATGTGGAGAAAAAGATCTGTGCGCTGACCGGACGGAAGACAGAACTGGAGAACACATTCAGAGAAGCCGGGCGCAGATGGAGGGAATGCCGGACCAGGGAAGAGAGGCTGCAGTCCGCTGTGGAAACGCTCACAAAGCAGATTACAGACGCGGGGGAGGAAGGGAATCTTACAGAGGAGGACGTGCTCTCAGAAAGAGAAAAATGGCAGCAGATAAAAAAGGAATACAGTGCCGGGCGTGATAAAAGAAACAGTGCATATACCATAAACAGTGATCTGTGCCGCAGAGTGAAAGGAAAACAGAGCGCAATGGAAGCCGCCGAAAAAAAGTATGTCTGGATGAAAGCACTCTCGGATACCGCAAACGGGATGCTTGGCGGAAAACAGAAGATAGAGCTTGAAACCTATATTCAGATGGCATATTTTGAACGGATTATCAGACGGGCCAATTTAAGACTGCTTGCGATGAGCAGCGGGCAGTATGAGCTTAAGCGGGGGGAGATGGGGGAAAACCTCAGGGAAAAAGCGGGACTGGAACTCTGTGTCATCGATCACTATAATGCGACAGAGCGCAGCGTAAAGACGCTTTCCGGAGGAGAAACCTTTCAGGCCTCCCTGTCCCTGGCACTCGGTCTTTCGGATGAAATACAGTCTTATGCCGGGGGGATCCGCATGGATTCGATGTTTGTGGACGAGGGATTCGGCTCTCTGGATGAAGAGGCGCTTGTTCAGGCGCTCCGGGCGCTGTCCGGGCTGACGGAGGGCGAACGTCTTGTGGGAATTATCTCACATGTGGCGGAGCTCAAAGAGAGGATTGAGCGGAAAATTGTCGTCACAAAACATCGTGGAAAGAGCGGGATCAGCAGCAGCGTGAGGGTGGAATGGGGCCCTGCGGCCCTCTGAAAAAAGATTGCATTTTTGTCGGGGATAAGCTATGATTTAATTTCAGAATAAAAAATAACAGGGAGGACGACATGGATATTACAGGCAGAAAGTTATTTGTGAAGGCTTTGCAGGAAGAAGGCGTGGATACGGTTTTTGCTTATCCCGGCGGCAATGTGACTGACATTCTTGACGAATTATATAAGCAGGATGTGATTGACGTCGTCCTGCCGAGACATGAACAGGGTCTGGTACATGAGGCGGAGGGCTATGCAAAATCCACCGGAAAAGTCGGGGTATGCCTGGTGACGAGCGGTCCGGGCGCGACGAACACGCTGACGGGACTTGCGGACGCCCACTATGACAGCATTCCGCTGGTCTGCTTTACGGGACAGGTGCCGCTTTCCCTGATCGGAAACGATGCATTTCAGGAGGTTGATATCGTCGGGATGGCCCGCGGAATCACAAAATACAGCGTAACCGTCCGAAGGAGGGAAGATCTCGGGCGCACGATCAAAATGGCGTTTCATATCGCGGCGACGGGAAAGCCGGGGCCGGTGCTGATTGATATTCCCAAAGATATCCAGACGGCGGCGGGACCGTCTGAATACCCGTCCAGCGTGCAGATCCGCGGCTACAAACCCAATGAGGGTGTCCATGTGGGGCAGCTGAAGAAAGCGTACAAGCTGCTGCGCGCCGCGGAGCGCCCGCTGATTCTGGCCGGAGGCGGCATTCACATTGCGAAGGCGAACGACATGCTCCTGCAGTTTGTGGAGAAGACGCAGATCCCGGTTGTCACGACGGTTATGGGAAAAGGGGCGGTTCCGACGGCTCATCCTCTTTATATCGGCAACAGCGGCATGCACGGGAGATATGCGGCAAATATTGCGGTCAGCCAGTGCGATGTGCTGTTCTCGATCGGGACAAGGTTTAATGACCGGATTACAGGGGATCTCAATGAATTTGCCCCGAAAGCGAAAATTATTCATATAGATGTGGACACGGCTTCTATTTCCAGAAATGTCGTTGTGGATGTTCCCGTTGTTTCCGACGCGAAAATTGCGCTGGAGAAGCTGCTTGAGTGGGCGGAGACGAAAGATACGGAATCGTGGCTTGCCCGTATTGCGGAGTGGGACAGGGAGAATCCGCCCGGAATGCGCAGGGATCACGGAATGACGCCGCAGATGATTTTTGAACATGTGAACCGGATTTTCGGGAGCGCCATCTATGTCACGGATGTGGGGCAGCATCAGATGTGGGCAACCCAGTACCTGGAGCTGGACGACTGGCATCAGCTGATCACCTCCGGCGGTCTTGGAACGATGGGTTTCGGATTTCCGGCGGCCATCGGCGCAAAGATCGGCAATCCGGACAGGGAGGTTGTCTGCTTTACGGGGGACGGCGGATTTCAGATGAATATTCAGGAAATGGCGACCGCTGTGGTGCAGGGAGCGCCGGTCATCGTCTGTCTGTTTAACAATCAGTACCTTGGCATGGTGCGCCAGATGCAGCAGTTTTTCTATGGAAAGCGCTATGAGGCGACCTGTCTGCGCAGGCGCAGGAGCTGCCCCGCGAACTGCAAGGGGCCGGGGGAGGCCTGCCCGCCGTATACGCCGGATTTTGTGGCGCTTGCTGAAAGTTACGGCGCGCACGGGATCCGTGTGGAGCAGGAAGCCGGCATCGGGGCCGCATTTGAGGAGGCGCGGTCTTATACGGACGCGCCGGTTGTGATTGAATTTGTGATTTCATCCGATGAAAATGTGCTTCCGATGGTGCGGGGCGGCAACCCGATGAGCGAGATGATATTGAAATGACAGAAAGGATGGTTCCATGAAAAACAGATGGATTGCACTTTATGTAGAGAATCAGGTCGGTGTCCTGGCGAAGGTTTCCGGTCTTTTTTCCGGAAAATCCTATAATCTGCAGAGTCTTACCGTCGGAACGACGGAAGATGAGTCGGTTTCCCGCATGACGATCTGCGTGACAAGTGATGATATCACTTTTGAGCAGATTAAAAAGCAGCTCAACCGCATGGTTGAGGTTATTAAGGTGATTGATCTCACCGATGTGCCGCTCCACATGAAAGAGATTCTTTTTGCCAAAGTTCTAAACATCAGTGCGGAGGAAAAACAGGAAGTGTTCCGGATTGCGCAGGTATTTCACGTTGAGGTGTCGGATATCGGCAGGGACAGCGCACTTCTGGAATGTATGCTGACGGAGCGCAGGAATAATGAGCTGATCGCGCTGCTGCGCGCAAAATTTAAGCGGATCGAGGTGGTCCGCGGCGGGGCGGTCGCGATCGAGTCGATCAGTACGTCGTGCAGATAGCAGGAGAGGATAATGTACCGGAACTATATTTTTGATCTCTATGGAACGCTTGTGGATATCCACACAGTGGAGGATGACCGGCAGGTGTGGGAGAAGCTGCGCCTGTTTTACGGCTATTACGGGGCCGGGTATACGGCGGAAGAGCTGAGGGAGGCTTATGACGGCCGGGTAAAGAGCGTTCATTCCCGAGCGGTCCGCAATGCGGCCAGGGAGGGGACCGGAAAAGCGTCCATGAAGATCCCGCAGTATGATCATGAGGCCTGTCCGGAGATTGAGCTCTCCGGGGTTTTCCGGGCACTGTTCACAGAGAAAGGGGTCGATCCGGATGATCTGACTGTGCTGCACGCAGGCCAGATATTCCGCGTGCTCACAACGGACTATCTGCGTCTGTATGACGGGGCCTGTGACATGCTCGCAGAGCTCAGGCGGCGGGGGAAGCAGATTTATCTGCTGACAAACGCGCAGCGTATTTTTACGGAATATGAGCTTGTACTGCTTGGGATTGCGGACTGTTTTGACGGTATTCTGATATCTTCCGACTGCGGGGTAAAAAAGCCGGATACGCGTTTTTTCCGTCTCCTGCAGGAGCGGTACGGTCTGAATCCGGCGCAGAGCATAATGATCGGCAATGATGAAGTCTGCGATATTGCAGGGGCAAAGGGCGCGGGGATGGATGCCTGCTATCTTCACTCGAACCTTTCCCCGGAATATACGGGGGCGGCTGGCGCGGATTACGTGCAGAAGGAAATCTGTCTGGGAAAGCTGTGCGGGCTGCTGTGCAGATAAGCGGAAATGTGTCCGGAAAAGCAGTGTGGATAAGCATAAATCCGCCCGAAAGGCCGGGTGGAGATGAGGAGTGCCGGTCTGCGGATAATGGTATTATGACACATCTCCGGAAGGCCGGCCTCCCGGAGATGTGAGGGATTCTAGAGCGGGGACATCAGGACGCGTCCGCTTCCGCGGAAGACATTCACAAAGCCCTCGCCGGATACGGCGGAACCGATCAGGCTCTTGGATGAGCGCTCAACGGTAAACTGCAGGGAATTGCTCCAGGCGATGGCCATGTTTCCATCGATCTTGAGCTCGTCATTGCTGATCTCAAATTCTATCAGCTCTTCACGCGGAACAGGGCTCTCCAGCACGGCGATGCCGCTGCCTGTCAGGCACAGATTGAACAGCCCCTCGCCGCCCAGCGCTGCGGAGGAGAGATTTGTCCTGGCAACGACTTTCTGCTGGATTCTGCCGTCGCAGGCAAGAAACAGCCCGTCCTCCAGAACGATGCTTCCCCATTCCTCCACGTTGACCAGGAGAATGTGTTTGTACGTCGGCTCGAGCATCAGAAGGCCGGTGCCGGTGTATTCCGGCTTGGCGGTGGATTCTTTGGTCACCTTGGCGGAGAGTGCTTTTCCGAGGAAATCGCCCACGCCCTTGATGCCGGAGCCCATTTTAACATCTCCGGCCATCCACTGCATGGCGCCTGCCTGCAGAATCCACGGGGTGCCGTTCATCTCGATAAGTACCTGACGCTGGCGCAGGTTCATCTCCGCGGAATAGTAGGCGGTGATGGCTGACTGAGGGGTTACGCTTAAGTCGCGCTGGTATTCAAATACCTTTACGCTGCCCGCCGCCGCGATCTGTTTCATGTTCTGATTGTCGTACAGATTATTGCACTTTATCATTTCGATACCATCCTTTGTATATTATTTCATGTCCCAGTATACCGAAAAAATGAGAAAAGTACAATTTAATTTTTCATTAAAACGGAGTAAGACTCTGGAAATTACAGCACCGCTCCCCGTGCATTTCTGAATCCCCGGGTAAAGCGTTCATTGCAGATTCCGGAAACAGAGCGGATACCTGATCCGGCGGCAGGACGCAATTCTTATAAGTTCTGCGGGTAATTTGCTTGACAGAATGCACAAAATGGAATAAAATTTAACTGTTGTAATTGTATGACAGATAACAAGACCGTTTTATGTTATATTATGTACAATGAAAATTTTATAAAGGAGGTGCTCCTGTGGATACAGTGATTGCTGTTGTTATCACGCTTGCAGTGACTGCCGTCGCAGTCTATTTTATCACGACCGCTTATTACCGGAAGGTGACGGAAGCCAGGATTGGCAACGCGGATGAGAAGGCGCGTGAGATTATTGACGAGGCAGTCAAGACAGCAGAGACCAGGAAGCGGGAAGCGACGCTTGAGGCGAAGGAAGAGTCCATCCGTGTGAAGAACGATCTGGACAAGGAAGTAAAAGAACGCCGGGCAGAGATTGCGCGGAGCGAACGCCGGATTGTGCAGAAGGAAGAGAATCTGGACCGCAAGCTCGAGGCGATTGAAAAACGCGAAGCTGGTTTTGCTGCAAAGGAAGAAGAGATTAACAGACAGAAGGCGCTGGTCGCAAGGCTCAATGAAGAGCGTTTACAGGAACTGGAAAGGATCTCCGGATTAACCTCCGAGCAGGCAAAAGAATATCTCTTAAAAACCGTTGAAGACGATGTTAAACTGGATACTGCAAAATTAATCAAGGAAATGGAAAGCAGGGCGAAGGAGGAGGCAGACAAGAAGGCGAAGGAGTATGTGGTCACGGCCATTCAGAAATGTGCGGCGGATCATGTCGCAGAGACGACGATCTCGGTCGTACAGCTTCCCAATGACGAGATGAAAGGGAGGATTATCGGACGTGAGGGCCGCAATATCCGTACGCTGGAGACGATGACAGGAGTGGATCTGATTATTGATGATACGCCCGAAGCAGTCATTTTGTCGGGCTTCGATCCGATCAGGAGAGAAGTGGCCCGTATTGCCCTGGAAAAACTGATCGTGGACGGACGGATTCATCCGGCCAGGATCGAGGAAATGGTGGAAAAGGCTCAGAGAGAAGTAGAGACAATGATTCGTGAGGAAGGCGAGGCGGCGACGCTCGAAGTCGGCGTGCACGGCATTCATCCGGAGCTGCTTCGTCTGCTGGGCAGAATGAAGTTCCGGACGAGCTATGGGCAGAATGCCCTGAAGCATTCGATCGAGGTTGCCCAGCTTTCGGGACTTCTGGCGGCAGAGATTGGAGTTGATGTAAGGACTGCAAAACGCGCAGGATTATTACACGATATCGGAAAATCCGTGGATCATGATATGGAAGGTTCTCATATCCAGATCGGTGTGGACTTGTGCCGGAAGTACAAGGAATCCGCGCTTGTGATCAATGCGGTGGAGGCGCATCACGGCGATGTGGAGCCACAGTCCCTGATCGCATGTATTGTACAGGCCGCTGACACGATCAGTGCGGCGAGGCCGGGCGCAAGACGGGAGACTCTGGAGACCTATTCCAACAGATTAAAGCAGTTAGAGGATATTTCGAACGGATTTAAGGGTGTGGACAAATCTTTTGCGATTCAGGCAGGAAGAGAGATCCGGGTCATGGTTGTTCCGGAGCAGGTCAGCGATGCCGATATGGTGCTGATGGCGCGCGATATCTCAAAGCAGATTGAGGCGGAGCTGGAATACCCTGGACAGATTAAGGTAAATGTAATTCGTGAATCGAGAGTCACAGACTACGCGAAATAAGAGAAAATAAGACAAAATAAGAGAGAAAGCCTGTAG
Source organism: uncultured Roseburia sp. (assembly GCA_947062675.1). Taxonomy (GTDB): domain Bacteria; phylum Bacillota; class Clostridia; order Lachnospirales; family Lachnospiraceae; genus Roseburia. Next base: position 22,660 of record CAMSQM010000004.1, on the reverse strand, counting down.
AAAGTCTTTGGCGGAACATTAGTTCCGGCAGGGCTTTCTTTTTTTGTTCGGGAGGGGCTTGACACAATAAATTGCCTGTGATAATATTTAACAAGGTTATTAAATAACAAAGATAAAAGTTGGCAGGGTGGTGATTATTGTGAAGGAAAGTTATGAGAATTTTTTCAGGGCAATGGATCAGTTTCACAGGCTGAACCTTGGCGTGCTGTTCCCTGAAATGACGAAAGCGGACTGCATGACGCTGATGGCGATCGATCATTTCAATCAGAAGGAAGAGAGCGGAGTGCTGACTGTTTCCGGGCTGGCTGAAAAGATGCATGCCAAACCCCCCGCGGTTTCCAGAAGCTTAAAGAGCCTTGAGGACAGGGGATTTATCGCGCGCACGGTGAATAAATCTGACCGGCGCAACACCTATGTAGAGCTGACGGGGAAGGGCCGCGGCGAGTGGAAGCGCATGGAGCGCGAGATGGCGGATTTTGCCAGGGCGGTGATCTCCAGGATGGATGAGGAGGATATGTGCAGGCTTATTGCATATCTGGATGAGCTGTACCGGGTGGCGAACGAGGAACTTGAGTTCCGGAAAATAAAAAACAGAAAGGAACAGAAATAGTATGGGAAAAATTTTTAAAAATATGCTTCCCTACTGGAGGCCGATCATATTTATTCTTCTTCTGCTGTTTGTGCAGGCGTGGTGTGATCTGTCGCTTCCGGCGTATACATCGGATATTATTGATGTGGGAATCATGAACAGCGGAGTGGAGCACATTATTCCGGAAGCGGTGACGGCGGAGGAGTTTGAGCTGGCGAAGCTTCTGATGACGGACCGGGAGGCGCAGGTCTGGGAGGATTGTTTTGTACAGGACGGGGAGATTTACCGCCGCAGTGTTAAGGATCCTGAGACGCTGAGGCGGCTGGATGAGGAGATGGTTCTGCCGCTGATTATGAATTATCAGATGTCGGCCATTGACGAGGAGACGTTTCGGGCGCTTCTGGCGGAGCAGACGGGCAGAGATGTATCTGAATTTGCAGAGATGAGTCTGGATGGAATCGGAGCTGTCCTGGGGGCGGAGTTCCCCACCTCGGAAAAAGAAGTGGAGGACGAGGATGGCAATGTGAGCACTGTCACCTGTGTGGATGTGCGGGGGCTTTTCGCCGGTATGAAGGAAGCCGGCGGAGACCGGGAGGATGTGATTTTATCCATGCGGGAGGAAATGCAGACGACGGTGGATACGATGGGTGCCTCTCTCGTAAAGTCGATGGGCGTCGCGTATGCCGTCTCCTGTGACAGGGCAGCGGGGCTTTCCGTGGAGCATATTCAGACTTCCTATCTGTGGGAGGAGGGCCTGAAAATGGTCGCAAGGGCGCTGGTTATGGGAGTGGCGACGGTGCTTGTCGGCTTTCTCGGGTCGCGCGTCGGAGCGGGGATCGGTATGGATCTGCGGGGAAAGATATTTAAGAAAGTTGTGAGTTTTTCCAACGCGGAGATGGATCATTTTTCAACGGCATCCCTGATTACAAGGAGCACAAACGATATTCAGCAGATTCAGATGGTATCCGCGGTTCTGCTGCGCATGGTCGCCTACGCGCCGATACTCGGGATTGGCGGTATTATCAGGGTGATCGAGACGGGAGCCGGAATGGGCTGGATTATTATTCTGGCGGTTGTTGTGATATTAAGCTATGTGTCTGTGCTGATGTCGGTGACAATGCCGAAATTCAAGCTGATGCAGAAGCTTGTGGACGGAATCAACCTTGTGGCGCGGGAAATTCTGACAGGGCTTTCCGTGATCCGCGCGTTTAAGAGGGAAGAGCGCGAGGAAGAGCGCTTTGACGATGCGAACCGCGCGCTGACAAAGACGATGCTGTTTACCAACCGCGTGATGACATTTATGATGCCCGGAATGATGCTGATCATGAATCTGCTGACAGTTGGGATCGTCTGGTTCGGTGCGCACAGGATTGATGCTGGAAGTATGCAGGTGGGCGCCATGACCGCGTTTATCACATATTCTATGATGATCGTAATGTCCTTCCTGATGCTGACGATGCTCTCGATCATGCTGCCAAGGGCGGCGGTGGCGGCGGACCGGATAGATGAGGTGATCCGCACTGAGTCCTCGATACTCGACAGCAGCGAGCCGGAGCATATCACGGAGCACAGGGGCGTGATCCGGTTTGAGCATGTGAATTTCCGCTATCCGGGCGCGGAGGCGGATGTGCTGGAGGACATTGACTTTGTGGCGGAGCCCGGAAAGACGACAGCGATAATCGGCAGCACCGGCTGCGGAAAGTCCACGCTGGTAAGCCTGATTCCGCGTCTCTATGATGTGACGGCGGGAAGCGTTACGCTTGACGGGAAAGATATCCGGAAGATTCCGATGTCAGAGCTGCGGGATGAGATCGGATTTGTTCCTCAGAAAGGTGTACTGTTTTCGGGGACGATCGCCTCGAACCTGCGTTTCGGGAAGCAGGACGCGACGGACGGGCAGATCAGGGAGGCCGCCGCGATCGCTCAGGCGACGGAATTTATTGAGGAAAAAAGCGACAGGTATGAGAGTGCGATCGCCCAGGGGGGAAGCAATGTCTCCGGCGGGCAGAAGCAGCGCCTTGCGATTGCGCGGGCGATTGCGAAGGATCCGCGCATCTATATTTTTGACGACAGTTTTTCGGCGCTTGATTTAAAGACGGATGCGGCGCTGCGCCGGGCTCTTCAGACAAAAGTGGCGGACAGTACCGTGATTATTGTCGCACAGCGCATCAGCACGATTCTTCACGCAGAGCAGATTCTGGTGCTGAATGAGGGAAAGATCGTGGGAAAAGGAACGCATGAAGAGCTGCTGCGAAGCTGTGAAACTTATCGCGAGATTGCGAAATCGCAGCTTTCCGCAAAGGAGCTGGGACTCGAAGAAAGTGAGGTGGCTGTCAGTGAGTAAGGAAGGACGGGGCCCCGTGAGAGGGCCGGGACATGGAGGCGGCATGCACGGGCCCGGAATGGGCGGCGGAAAAGCGAGGGACTTTAAGGGATCCATTGCGAGGCTTGCCGGATATGTGAGCCGTTTTAAGCTGGCGATCATTGTCGTAATGATTTTTGCGGCGTGTTCGACCGTATTTGGTGTGATCGGGCCGAAGATTTTAGGGCGGGCGACGACGGCGCTCTCCGAGGGACTGATGGAAAAAATCCGAGGGACCGGAGGGATTGATTTTGCGCGCATCGGCCAGATACTTCTGTTTGTACTGGGACTGTATGTTCTGAGCGCTGTTTTTACTTTTATCCAGGGCTGGATTATGACGGGGGTGACGCAGAAGCTCTGTTACCGCCTGCGGAAAGAGATTTCCGAGAAAATCAACCGGATGCCGATGAAATATTTTGAGAGCCGCACGTACGGCGAGGTGCTCTCGCGCATCACAAATGACGTCGATACGCTCGGACAGGGGATTAACCAGAGTATCACAACGATCATTACATCAGTGGCGACGCTGATCGGTGTTCTTGTGATGATGCTGAGCATATCCCCGCTGATGACCCTGATTGCGCTTGTTATCCTGCCGCTCTCGGCATTTCTGGTATCATTTGTCGTAAAGAAATCGCAGAAGTACTTTAAAGCGCAGCAGGAGTATCTGGGTCATATCAACGGGCAGGTGGAGGAGGTGTACGGCGGCCATCTTGTTATCAGGGCGTTTAACCGGGAAAAAGATACTGTGGAAGAATTTGACCGGACCAACCGGATTCTGTACGAGTCCGCGTGGAAATCACAGTTTCTGTCCGGGATGATGCACCCGATTATGATGTTTGTCGGGAACCTTGGCTATGCGGCGGTGTCGCTCGTGGGCGGGCTGCTCGCAATCCGCGGTGTGATCACGATCGGCGATATACAGGCGTTTATCCAGTACGTGAAAAATTTTACCCAGCCGATCCAGCAGATTGCGCAGGTGATCAGTCAGGTGCAGTCGATGGCGGCGGCCTCGGAGCGGGTGTTTGAGTTTCTGGGCGAGGAGGAGGAGGATCAGACTGTGGAACATCCGGCCGACGTGACGAAGGTGACGGGGGAAGTCTCGTTTGAACACGTCAGCTTCGGGTACAACCCGGATCAGATCATTGTTAAAGATTTCTGCGCCACGGTGAAGCCGGGACAGAAAATTGCGATCGTGGGTCCGACCGGCGCCGGAAAGACCACAATGGTAAAACTTCTGATGCGCTTTTATGACGTCACCTCCGGTGCGATTCTCATTGACGGGCACAATGTTAAGGATTTTAACCGCAGGGAGCTGCGCGATGCCTTTGGCATGGTACTCCAGGAGACCTGGCTGTTTAAGGGAACGATTATGGAAAATATCCGTTACGGACGTCTGGACGCCACAGATGAGGAAGTGATCGCCGCGGCGAAGGCTGCGCACGCAGACCACTTTATCCGGACGCTGCCGGGCGGATACCAGATGGAGCTCAATGAGGATGCCAGCAATGTCTCCCAGGGGCAGAAACAGCTTCTGACGATTGCCAGGGCGATACTGGCGGATAACCGTATTCTGATACTCGATGAGGCGACTTCCTCCGTCGATACCAGGACGGAGATCTCGATTCAGAAGGCGATGGATAACCTGATGCGCGGGCGGACCAGCTTTGTGATCGCGCACAGACTTTCTACCATTCGTGACGCGGATCTGATTCTCGTTATGAAGGACGGGGATATCATAGAACAGGGAACGCACGAGGCGCTGCTTGCGGCGGAAGGGTTTTATGCCAATCTGTATAATTCACAGTTTGAGGAGACGGCGGCGTAAAGCCATGGCCCAGGGAACGCACGAGGCGCTTCCCTGGGCGGAAGGATTTTATGCCAGTCTGTATAATCCGCAGTCTGAGGAGACGGTGGCGTGAAGCCATGGCCCAGGGAACGCACGAGGCGCTGCCTGCGGCGGAAGGATTTTATGCCAGTCTGTATAATCCGCAGTCTGGGGAGACGGCGGCGTAAAGCCATGGCCCAGGGAACGCACGAGGCGCTTCCCTGGGTGGAAGGATTTTATGTCAGTCTGTATAATTCACAGTCTGGGGAGACTGCGGCGTGAAGCTGGAGGCCGGAGATATCCGGATGTGCCGGGCTGCCGGAAGAAGCTTCTTTTTTGGAAAATTCTCTTCAAACCGGTTGACAACCCCTTCCCAGATGATATAATTAAATCGTACCGTTTTACGAAACAGGGTTCCGCATAACGAAACCTAGTTTCACATCTGCAGTGCAACCGTACGGCAGAAGCATACCTGCTTTTCCGTATCAGAAAATAGAAAAAAGGAGAAGGAACCATGAACAAAGTATTAGAAGAATTTTCCAGAATCGGTATTATTCCGGTTATCGCACTTGACAGCGCGGAGGATGCGGTGCCTCTGGCAAAGGCTCTGTGTGACGGCGGACTGCCGTGTGCGGAGGTTACATTCCGCACGGCTGCGGCAGAGGAGTCTATCCGGATTATGGCGGAGCAGTTTCCGGAGATGCTTGTGGGGGCGGGTACGGTTCTCACGACGGAGCAGGTGGACCGCGCGGTGAATGCCGGGGCGAAGTTTATTGTAAGCCCGGGATTAAATCCGAAGGTTGTGAAATACTGTGTGGAGAAGGATATACCGATTACCCCGGGCTGCTCGAATCCCAGTGATGTCGAGGTTGCCATCGAGCTTGGTCTTGAGGTGGTCAAGTTTTTCCCGGCAGAGGCGGCAGGCGGACTGAATATGATTAAGTCCATGGCAGCGCCTTACACAAAGATGCGCTTTATGCCGACGGGCGGCATCAATGCGAAGAACCTGACAAGCTATCTCGATTTTAAGAAGATCATTGCGTGCGGCGGCTCCTGGATGGTCAATAAGGATATGATTGAGGCGAAAGACTGGGATGGAATCACGGCGCTCACAAAAGAAGCGGTTGCGACGATGCTCGGCTTTAAGCTTCTTCATGTCGGTATCAACAATGAGGAAGCGGGGACTGCGGCTTCTGAATCCGCGAAATTTGCAGATCTGCTCGGGCAGCCGGTTAAGGACGGGAACAGTTCCGCATTTATCGGTACCATGATCGAGATGATGAAGACGCCCGGACGCGGGACGCACGGCCATATCTGCTTCCAGACGAACTATCTGGACCGCGCGATGTATCATCTTGGAAAACGCGGCTACGTATTTGACGAGAGCTCGTTTAAGTACAATGATAAGGGCGAGATTATCGTTGCCTATATGAAAGATGAGATTGCAGGCTTTGCGGTTCATTTTAATCAGAAATAAGCGGTATTACCGGGAACAGACTGGATCAGGGAGGGTTTCAGATGACGGATAACAATTGCGCATACTGCATGGAAGGTGAGCTGGTGGACGCGTTCGGTATTAAGATCTGCGAGCTGCCGGAGTCCAAAGTGTATTTATTTAAAGAGCAGAGTCACAAAGGCCGCGTCATCGTGGCGCACAAAAAGCACGTCAGCGAGATGACAGAGCTGACGGCGGAAGAGCGCGCCGCTTATTTTGAGGATGTCAACCGCGTGGCAATGGCGCTGCACAAAGCGTTCCATCCGCAGAAGGTCAACTACGGCGCTTACGGTGACACCGGCCATCATCTTCACTTTCATCTCGTGCCGAAATACACGGACGAATATGAGTGGGGCGGCGTTTTTGCGATGAATCCGGGAGAAAAATTTTTAACAGATGAGGAATATCGTGAATTAATTTCTGAAATTGAGAAATACTTATAGAGGAATGCAACAGAATTCCTTCCTAAAATTTTATCCCAATCAGATGGAACCGGCGGGAGCCGGTTCCATTTTCTGTATCAGGAAAGTTCCGGACTTTACAGCCGGATAACCTGTATTACATATAAATTAGCTTGTGATCTGACATGATATGGTCTGTGCGGAATCAGATTCTGCGGTTTAAAAATGCAATGATTTTCCCGAAATGCATCGGAGTCCCCTGGATTTTCTGAACTTTCAGGCGGTTGGACTCGCTGAACCCGACAAGAATCCTGTGGTTCGCCTCGGAGAGATAATCCATAATACCGTCGATATCGGATTTAATATTTTTCGGGCACCGGATGTACAGATGCCGGTTTGCGCTGATATGCAGCGTGTAGGAAATGCTGAAATGATACCAGAAGAATTTGTGCAGCGTCGAGTATTTGTAAATCCAGATAATTTCCTGAATGGGCACGATGGCATTTCCGTAGGTGGAAGTCTGAATGAAAAAATGTTCTGTGATAAACATATCTTCCGTGGCGAGCTGCGGCAGTGTGGCGAGCTCATTTTCGGCCTGCTCCAGCAGTTTTTTCGGGGGTCCGAACAGCGCCAGATCCTGGCACGGAGGGGAGAGCAGCGGAAAAAAAATACAGGAGATAAAATAGACCAGGCAGGCCAGTGCGTAGCCGCCGGTTGCAAACACGACGAAAAACAGCAGCAGGTTCCCGGGAAGGTTGTAGCCGGGCTCGCTCAGAAAATATCCGGAGACTTTGCCGCGGATTCCGGCCTCTGTCCAGTTCAGATCTGCGGCCAGCCCGGAGAGCAGCTGTGAAAATCCTCCGGAGCCCGGGGTGATTTTTCCGGTGAAGGAGGCTTCCGCGATGGTGGGAAGTCCTTCTTCGCTTGTTTTCGGGGTGAGAAGTACAATGATACATTCATCGCCGCGCATAGTGTAATAATAATAGCCGGCTGTGCGCCCGAAAATGGTTCGCGTGTAGCCGGTGAAGTATAAGTCCTCAAGGGTGGTGCGCACATACTCTGTGCCTTCCAGGTAAGCGGACTCGAGCGTGGCAGAATTCTTCAGGGATCCGGGCATAAGAAGCGCGGAGAGAGAGAAGACGTGCCAGACAATGAGCAGCAGAAGAAGATACAAAATAGGCGCGGGAAGTCTGCGCCTGTAATAAGCTTTAATATTTCTGGTGATATAATGTTCATACTGATCGGACATGACGGAAACATCCTTTGCTGAAAATTCTGCGGGACGCGCTGCCCGCTGTTACTTAGTATACGTGTTGTGGGAGAAATAATCAAGATTATAGTGTGAAATATAAAATTTCACCATCCTGGTATGTACGCCTGCTGAAGCAGGCAGATGGGAGTTAGTGTGATTTTCAGGAGCAGAAAGTAGTTGACAGACAGAGTAAAAACAGGTATCATGAATATATGAACAATTGCTCATATGAATACAGATACAGTTGTTATGCGGGAAAAGGAAGCAGGTGATTTGTTGGCGGGAAATGAGATCGAGTGCTGCGACACGGTTGAGGTTCACGAGGAGCTGGTGAGGGCTGTGCACGAGCAGATGCCGGAGGAGGAACAGCTATACGACCTGGCAGAGCTTTTTAAGGTGTTTGGCGATTCGACCAGGATCAGGATTCTGTTTGTCCTCTTTGAGGCGGAAGTGTGTGTGTGCGACCTGGCACAGGCGCTGAATATGACACAGTCGGCCATCTCGCATCAGCTTAAGATCTTAAAACAGACAAAGCTGGTGAACAGCAGGCGGGAGGGGAAGTCCGTGTTCTATTCGCTGGCGGACGGACATGTGCGGACGATTATCGCCCAGGGCATGGAACATATTGAAGAAATGTGAAAGGAGAACATTGTAATGAAGAAAAAATTTAAAATGGAAGATCTGGACTGTGCAAACTGCGCGGCAAAAATGGAGGAAGCCATCAAAAAAATACCGGGAGTAAAGGACGCGAGCGTCAGTTTTATGACGCAGAAAATGATGGTGGAGGCAGAAGAGAAAGACTTTGACGGGATTATGAAGCAGGTGGTGTCAGTCTGTGCAAAAGTAGAGCCGGACTGTAAGATTCTGATATAAGGAAGGGAAGAATGACGACAAAACAGAAAAAAATGCTGTTCCGGGTTCTCGCAGCATTCCTCCTGTTTGCGGGATTATTTTTCTGTGAGCACACGGGGCGGCTGGAAGGGATAGAGGAAAGTCTGCTTCTTCCGGCAATTTACCTGATCCCGTATCTGACAATCGGCTATGATATTATTTACAAGGCCATCCGCAATATTATCCACGGACAGGTATTTGATGAAAACTTTCTGATGATGATTGCGACGTTCGGGGCGTTTGCCGTCGGAGAGTACTCCGAGGGCGTGGCGGTGATGCTCTTTTATCAGGTGGGGGAGCTTTTCCAGAGCTATGCGGTCGGGAAATCCCGCCAGTCTATCGCGGATATGATGGATATCTGCCCGGAATATGCCAATATCGAGCAGGCCGGTGTTCTAACGCGGGTGGATCCGGACGATGTGGAGGTCGGGAGCATCATTGTGATCAGGCCGGGGGAACGGATTCCGCTCGACGGCGTCGTGACGGAGGGGGAATCCCTGATTGATACGGCGGCGCTGACGGGAGAGTCCGTCCCGCGCCGCGCGGCGGCAGGGGATACGGTGATCAGCGGCTGTGTCAATGGCAGCGGGACCTTAAAGGTCCGCACGACAAAGGAATTTGACGATTCCACCGTGGCAAAAATTCTGGAGCTGGTCGAAAATGCGGGCAGTAAGAAGGCAAAAATGGAGAATTTCATTACACGGTTTGCAAAGTATTATACGCCGGTTGTGACTATCTGCGCGGTTGTGCTCGCCGTGCTGCCACCGCTGATTCTCGGCGGCGGCTGGGGAAGCTGGATCCAGAGGGCCTGTATTTTTCTGGTGATTTCCTGTCCGTGTGCGCTGGTGATTTCCGTGCCGCTCGGATTCTTCGGCGGGATCGGCGCCGCTTCGCGGATCGGGGTGCTGGTAAAGGGCAGCAATTATCTGGAAGCGGTTGCGGAGATGACAACTATTGTCTTTGACAAAACGGGAACCCTGACGAAGGGAGAGTTCCGAGTGACGGAGCTTCATCCGCAGGGGATCCGCGGGGAACAGCTTCTGGAGCTGGCGGCGCTCGGGGAGGGATATTCCAGTCACCCGATTGCTGTCTCCATCCGGGAAGCTTATGCCGGGAAGTCTGAGGGCGCGGAGCCTGATATGAACAGGATTTCGGGCGCCAGAGAGCTGGCGGGATACGGCGTCTGCGTTCAGGTGGACGGAAAAGAGACACTGCTCGGGAATGAAAAGCTGATGAGCGACCGGGGGATTTCCTGTGTTCCCTGTCAGAGTGCGGGCACGGTGGTCTATGTGGCGCAGGAAGGTGTGTTTCTGGGAGCGGTTGTGATATCGGACGTAGTCAGGGAAGGGGCGAAAGAGGCGATTTCCGCCATGAAGCAGGTGGGCGTGAAGAAATGCGTGATGCTGACCGGCGACAGGGAGGAGGCCGCAGAGGCCGTCGCCGGGGAGCTTGGCATTGACGAGGTGCATGCCCAGCTTCTTCCGGCGGACAAAGTGGCGCAGGTGGAGAGACTTCTGGACGGTCAGCCGGAAAAAGAAAAGCTGGCTTTTGCCGGGGACGGGATTAATGACGCTCCGGTGCTGACCCGCGCTGATATCGGAATTGCCATGGGGAGCATGGGATCTGACGCTGCGATTGAAGCCGCGGATGTGGTGCTGATGGATGATGACGTCAGGAAGATTGCTGCGGTTGTTCGGATTTCGCGCAGAACACTCGCGATTGTGAAACAGAATATTGTCTTTGCGCTGGGAGTCAAAGCCCTGGTGCTTCTGCTGGGAGCTTTTGGCATGGCGAATATGTGGGAAGCGGTATTTGCGGATGTCGGGGTATCCGTGATCGCGATTCTCAATGCGATGCGGGCGCTGAAGGCAGAGTGAATGTGTGCAGGGAAAAGAGTGACTTTTTATGCGAAATAACAGTAACGGGACAGGCGGAAAACCGTCTGCGGGAAGAAACAGGCGAAAGGCGCAGGCGGCGGGGGCTGACCGCGGAGGGCCGGAGATGGCAGCGGGAGCGCAGGGGCGCTGCACCTCCTGCGGGGGCCGGCTGGTACCAGAAAGCAGGGAACTGTGCAGGTGCGCCTCCTGCGGGAGGGAGTATTACCTGTCTGTGGACAGGGAACCTCTGGTGTCCGTCCGCCTTTCAGCCGGAAAGACGCTTATAATCTGTGCGGCAGTTCTGATTCTGATAACTGCAGTGGCGGTGGCGGGCTACCGGTATTACACGGCGGATCTGGTGCAGTCGGCGAGCCGTTTTTCCGTGGTATTCCGCGATTTTGTGATGGAAGTGTACGGGAAGCCCGTTGCGGCGGTCACAGGGGAGGAGCTTGCAGGTATCAGATATTTAAAAATCGAAAAAGAGGATGGCTATCGCTTTACCTGCAGTTTTGAAGATTATTATGCATACGAAGATTCTGATGATTACGGAAAAACGCTGCGCGAAGTTGTCGTTGCGGGGAGTCCGGAAGACTTTTCCCCATCCAATGTAGAGTATTTTACCGGGCTTACAAAGCTGGAGCTGTATACGGAGGCGTGGGAAAATTACAGGCTGCCGGAAAAGAATCTGCTGAGGAGCATTTCCTGTATTGACGGTCTCTCCAGATACGGAACGCCGCATTTTTTTGAGGCGGTGAATCCGGATACGCTGGAGGAGGTCGTGATTGCCGGGGCAGGCGGGCTCAGTGATTTTTCTTTTCTGGAGAAGCTGCGCGGGATCCGGAGGTTTACGCTGGAGGAGGCGGAGCTGAAGCAGGAAGGGCTGTTTGACGGATTCGAAAAGCTGGAAGAACTGACGCTGCGCTATCCGGCTGTAAAAGAAGAGGATATATACGGAATGGTGGAAAATATTCTGATGCTGCCGTCTCTGCGGAGATTTGAACTGGAGGGAAAGGCGGCATGGTACCTTACGGATGCACAGTGGGAAGAGCTTTCGCGGAACATTCAGGGAGCGCTGTACCGCTATTATTTTACAGAGAAAGGAATTGTGGTTGAAAGAAACTGAATAACAGGACCGTTTCCGGTGAAATATGCTCTGGATGACTTCTTAAAGATTATGAGATTTTCTCGTGGCTTTTGAAGAACATTCAGGGCATATTTTTTTGAAGTTATATCGCCTTGATTACTATGGTCATTTTAAAAGAATGTGCCCGTCAGATGAAAAAGTGCGTAATAGCCGTAACGCACTCCGATGACCTCGCGAAGCAGGCGGATATTGTTTTCGTCTGAAAAAGGGTGAATTACAGGGGTAAAACCTGCAGCGGGATCAGCTTTGCCAGGATATTTCCGGTATGGGATGCCGTCAGGCGCCTGGGGCTGACGTATGGCCGGCAGGAAATGGACAGTGGATTTGTAGAAAAGGTCAATATTTGATGAATGCCGGACAGACCATACAGAGATGACCGTTATAAAATGGATCTTTTATGAAAGAAACGAGCTGTATTCAACAGATTGCCCGGGGTAAAAGATGAGGTGTCAGGCCAGATCATGGTAAAAGTGACAAAAAATGTGCGATTATCCAGAATTATGTTGACAGAAAAAAGATAATCTATTATAATGTAAAGAAAATATTTTGTGAAGAATCTGTGACAGTGTGATGAAAGTCAGGTGAAGAGTTCCCTTGTTCCGGCTTCACAGGTATCAAATTATTAAAAAAGGAGGAGTAATTCTATGAGAAGAGGTAGAATTACAGCCCGCGTTGGCGCGGCCATTCTGGCAGCCGGTCTTGTTCTGTCGGATGTGGTACCGTCATTCGCGGCGCAGACAGGCATTCCCACGGAAGATATCGCTCTGGACCAGACTGAAAATATTCTTGGTTCTGAAAACGGCGTATCCAAAGTGATCGGTCTGGAAGGGTATATGAGATCTTTCCGGATGTGGGATGAGAAGGATACGGCATATGCAGATTATACATATGTGAATCCGAATCAGTCGATTGTTCAGGATTCGCTGGTTGTCACCGGGCAGAAAGCGGATGTTCTGGATAAGACGACAGGGCTTTACAAGTACGGTGAGGCTTATTACAAAAGAGCAGAGAATTACTCGTCGACGACGGTCCGTCTGACGGATAAGGTGCTGATTGTAAAGAGTCTTGCGGGAGTGCCCGAGTACACGATCGGTGCTGATGGCAAAACAGTATATGCGAGGCCGGAGAAAGATCCTTCCACGGGTCTGATTGTGTTCAATGGCAGGACATATGCAAATGTTTTCTCAGTAGGAGAGTCTTATCAGAAGAATGCCGACGGATCGGATGTGAGAGATGAGACAAGCAGGAGCAGGATTTATGCAACCGGCGCGTACTATGTATCTGAAAATGATGAGGTTGAGGCGCTGGGCGCGCTGAGTACGGCGCGCATTAACGATTACAGTTACAGTCAGGTATACAAAGTATTTCTGGGCGGGTTTGCCCGTTCGCTGACGGCCACGGACACGAAGGCCATGTTTTATGAGGCGAATGGAAAACAGTATGCTCCGGAAGGGGTTGGCGTCAGCATTTTAAAATCAGAGCTGGTAGTGGATGCTGACGGAAATCCGGTCGAAGAGGTGACACCGGAAGGAAACAGGGCGTATGTGTATGAGTACACAGCAGTTCCGTATGCATACAAGAGCAGTCAGATCACGTTTGACGCAAAGAGATACCATGAGCTTGCTTGGAATCGTGTTACAAATGACACGCAGGTTGACAGCAGGGGTAAGCTGCTTCGTGTGGGATATCAGGTAAAAGTAAACGGAAATCCTGTTGATGATTATAGTTTTAATACCAGCAGTACGATGTGGGCGCTGAATGGCACGGCAATGGAGAGCTTTACGACCAGCGCCGGATTTGTGAACACAGATACGACCTACGATCCCGGCGTTTCCGATACCTATGAGGTGAGAGCCGTATATTACACTGAGACGACAGGTCAGAAAAAGGTATTTGTGACAAATGATCTCGGTGAGATTCAGTATGAGGACGAGGCGAAAACCATTCCGAAGACAACAACAGAGTCTTTCAGGGACTATGTGATTGAGAAGGTCGGAGACTGGTCGGATGCATATACTTATGCATTTACGGATCCGAACCGCAAGGTGGTTCCGCCGGTGACAGGCCTTACAGTGACGAAGAAGAACGCGAAAGAGTACGAGCTGTCCTGGAACGCTGTCTCTGTGGCATCCGGATACAGGATTGAGTGGTGCGAGACTGCAGCTGCAGCTGATGCGGCGGCGATTAAGGATGAAGCGTGGTCTGCTTATACAACGGTTGACTCCGCGGATACGCACTGCACGTTCGATCTGGATAATGTTCATGCTACGATACCCAGAAAAGACGCAGACGGAAAACCGGTGCTCGGAACAGACGGAAAGCAGATTATGGATCCGGTGACGAATGTTTATTTCAGAGTCTGGGCTGTGGCAAACAGGAATGATCAGGTGGGAACTTTTGAGCAGGAAGTTGTAACCTATGCTTACACAGGCATTGATGTTCCGCAGGATCGCGCGGTACTTCCGGAGATCACCGGTCTGGCAGTGGAGAAGAACGATGACGGAAGCTTCATCCTGAAATGGAACAATGTGGACAAGAATGCAAAGGTTGCAGTATTCTATTCTAAAGATAAGACTGCTTTTGATACAATGGCTTATACATACAGACTGGTGAATGCAGAGGCTGTTGTGGAAGGCGAGACTTATACATATGCAGATGCATATTCTGTGAAGGAGACAGTGAAAGTCCTCGACAGAAAAGTCAGAACTTATAATGTTCCGTATGATAATGAAGGTGTGAAGAGTGGACTGAATCAGGTTTCCAGCACGGATCTCGGACTTGAAAAAGGCCAGAAATATTACTTTGCTGTCGTTGCTTTCGACACGACAAAGGCGAGGACAGACCGCAGCGCTGTCTCCCCGTACAGAGCGAATGTTTCCAGCATCGTGAATGATCCGAAGGAAGTGGTATTCGGATATTACAACGATATCTCCACGCCGGCGAGAACCTCGGCGACAGAGACGATGGGTAAGCTTGCAAAGCCGGCTACAAAGTCTGACAAGACCAGCATCACGATGACCTTTGGTGCGAATAATGTGACTGGCTATCAGATTTACCGCATGAATGACAACGGCAAATACAAGAAGCTCACGACAACCACTTCGGCGCAGTATACGGATTCTGATCTGAAGGAGTCAACAACATACAGCTACAAGGCAAGGGCATATTCTTACAATACTGTTACAAAGAAGATTCTTTACAGCGACTATGTATTCTTTAAGGCTGAGACAAGCTCTAAGAATTACATCAGGCTGAGTGTTTCCAAGGCTTCGAAGAAGTCTGCGAAGCTGAAATGGAGCAAGGTATCAGGGGCGTCAAAGTATGAGATTTACAGAACGGCGACAAGCTCTTCAGGTACGACGTTCTCCAAGGATTATTCGGATACAAACGCGTATGCAAATCAGTTTAATTACAAGTGGCAGCTGATCAAGACCATCACAAATCCGAAGACTGTGACTTACACCGACAGTAAAGTGACAACCGGAGAAGAGTACGGCTATCAGGTAATCGCTTACTATGATGAGACGGTGAAGGGCAAGAAGACGACAAAGAAGATTGAGTCTGAGGATGCATGGCTTTCCTTTGTACTGGAAGCGCCGCAGAATGTCAGGACATCACTGAGCGGAACCAGCGTAAAGGTTACCTGGACCAAAGATCCGTTTGCAAAGAAATATGAAGTCCGTTACATGATCACGGATTCCCAGGGAAGAGATCGCACTGAGAATGAGGTGGTGAAAACCACAACAAAGGGTTCCTATACCATTAAGAATGTGAAGACCGGCGATTCCGTGGAGATCAGGGTACGCGCAACCGACAACAAGAAATGGACCGGATTTACGACGGTAGTTGGCGGCGAAAAAGGGAAACAGTTAGCGGCAGCCAAGAGCGTTAAGGTAAAAGAAGTTAAAAAGACCGTAAACGGAAAAGATACCACAGCCGTTCAGGTGAGCTGGAATAAGGTTTCCGGCGCTGCATACTATGTGGTATACCGTTCCACGACACCGGCAGTATTCTACAACAAGGATAAGAAAGTATACTTAAATATCCCGGGGGCAGAGCTGATCGCCAGAGAGGACAATGATGACGAGGATCGCCTGGGCGGAGATTACAATTACAGTAAGAAATATTATCAGGAATACAACGGCAGAAAAGGTACGGTTGTTGCGACAAAGGCGGTTGACTATGCATCCTTACAGACAGGTGTTACTTATTACTATTCTGTGAGAGCATTTGCAGCAGACGGAACCAATATTTCTTCTGAAGGATTTACAAAGCCGGCAGGTATCTGCTTTAAGGCAACGCCGAGTATCAAGAAGGTTGAGGCTGCCAAGGGCAAGATCACAGTCAGCATCAATAAAGTGGAAGGAGCTACGAAGTATATCGTTTACCGCTCCACGAAGAAGAACAGTGGCTACGAGGAGATCGGGGCTACCAAGCAGGGCAAGACCAGCTATGTGGATAAGACAGTTAAAAAAGACAAGAAGTATTACTACAAAGTTGTCGCTGTCGGCAAAAACGGCTTAAAGGCTGATTTCACATCTGCAATGTCCAAAGCATCAAAGCAGATTAAAGCAAAATAAGCAGAATCCTGTAATTCTGCTTCAGACAAAGAAAAAGAGCTGTCGCACCGGAAACGGTGCGCAGTTCTTTTTTATGGCAGGGGAATTGAAAAAGGAAGGGGTTCAGGTAAAAAATCGTTGAACCGGAGACAAATATACATTACAATACAAAAAAACAATATACCATAAAGCATGGGTGCGGGAGTGAAGGATTAGAAAAAGAAGTGCTGAGGAGAACATAAGATGATTTATACCGGATATGAACTGACAGGATTGTTTTTTGCGTATTCTTTTCTGGGATGGGTGCTGGAAACCGTGGTGGCTGCGGCGAGGCAGAAACGGTTTGTAAACCGTGGTCTGGTCAACAGTCCACTCTGTGTAATTTACGGTATTTCTGCCGTGCTGATTTCCGTATACCTGCAGGAGCTTCCCGGATTCTGGCTGTTCCTTGGCAGTATGATACTTGCGACGGTGATTGAGTGGAGTGCGGGACATCTGACAGAGCGGATGTATCATGAGAAGCTTTGGGATTACTCTAAGCTTCCGTGGAATCTGGACGGTTATATCTGTCTGCCCGCGTCGGTGTTCTGGGGACTGCTGGGGTATGCTGTGGTCCGGTGGGGCAATCCGCTGCTGGTGTGGCTGGCCGGCTTCTGCCCGGAGGCGCCGCGCCGGATTCTGATCTGGGTGTCTGTGCTGATTCTTGGGATTGATATTACAGCGACGCTGATTATTATGTCGGGCAGAAGTAAGCGTCTGGAACAGTGGGAGGCTGCGGATGCGCTGTTTACGGATATTTCGAACCGTCTGGGCAGACGGATCTTCGGGTATGTGGATGCGCGTATCAGGCGCGCCTATCCGGAGGCGAAGCGGCAGAAAGTCGAAAAAGCGAAGGGGAATGTCTTTGCGGAAGGGTGCGATTTTTATAAGATTGTGCTATTATTTCTGATCGGGGCGTTTCTGGGCGACTTCACGGAAACCGTGTTCTGCCGGGTAACAGCAGGGGTATGGATGAGCCGCAGCAGCGTGGTATGGGGGCCGTTCAGTATCGTGTGGGGTCTGGCGATTGCAGCGGTGACCGCCCTTCTCTACCGTTACAGGGACAGACCGGATTCCTTTCTGTTTCTGGCGGGGACATTTCTGGGCGGCGCTTATGAATATCTGTGCAGTGTGTTTACGGAACTGGTGTTCGGGACGGTGTTCTGGGATTATAGCAGGATGCGGTTTAATCTGGGAGGCCGGATTAATCTGCTGTACTGCTTCTTCTGGGGAATTGCCGCGGTAGTCTGGTTTAAGCAGCTGTATCCGAAGATTTCGGGTATGATTGAGCGGCTTCCGGTCAGAAGCGGAAAGGTGATTACATGGCTGCTGCTGGTGTTTATGAGCTGCAATATTCTGGTGTCCTGTATGGCACTGATCCGTTATGACGAGCGCGGACGGGGGATCACGGCGACGGAAGTATGGCAGGAAACGATGGATGAGCGGTTTCCGGACGCGCGCATGGAGCGGATCTACCCGAATGCGCTGAAAGTAGAATGAGAATCCGTGCGCTTTTCTGTTGTGGATATCCGGAAAGAATGGTATACTTTACGATAAGAATGTCAAAAACCTTCAGCCGGGCGCGCGCTTTGCTGCGCGGACTGTATGCATTTGCCGGAGAATCCGGCAGCTGCTGCGGAGGCTGGGAAGATATTCAGGAGGGAGGGTGTTATGGGATTACTAAAGAAGTTTTTTGAGCCGGTTGACATGACGGAAGGCTCTCCGTGGAAGAAGATTGTCCTGTTTACGGTGCCGATGCTGGTCGGAAACATTGCCCAGCAGCTGTACAATACGGTGGACAGTGTCGTGGTCGGGAATTATGTGGGAGATAATGCACTGGCGGCAGTCGGGAGTGCAGGGCCGATCTTAAACCTGCTGATTGTGCTGTTTGTCGGGATCAGTGTCGGCGCGGGGATTATGGTTTCACAGTTTTTCGGCGCGAAGCAGCGGGAAGAATTGTCGCAGACGATCGGTAACTGTATAACACTGACGGGGATTGCGACGGTTTTCGTGATGATTTTTGCGTCTCTCCTGTCGGGACCGCTGCTGAGGCTTCTGGATACGCCGGAGTCGATTCTCGGGTGGTGCCATTCTTACCTGCTGATTCTGTTTATCGGTTCGGTGGGGCTGGCTTATTATAATATTTTAAGCGGCGTTCTGCGCGGGCTGGGAGATTCGATGTCGGCGCTGCTGTATCTTCTGGTCTCGACGGTCATTAATATAGTGCTGGATATTGTGTTTGTGGCGAATTTTAAGATGGGCGTCAACGGTGTGGCTCTCGCCACAGTGATCGCGCAGGCTGTCTCGGCGTTTTTGTGTCTGCTGCGCCTGCTGCGTCTGAAAGAGGTTTTTGATTTAAAACCTTCCTATTTAAAATTGAGTAAAAGACATACAATGGGGATTGTGCGTCTCGGGTTGCCATCCGGTATCACACAGGCGATTTTTTCGATGGCGATGCTCGTGGTTCAGTCTCTGACGAACAGTTTCGGAGAGATGTTTATCGCGGCGAATGTGATTGTTATGCGTGTGGACGGATTTGCGATGATGCCGAACTTTTCTTTCGGAACGGCAATGACGACTTACGCGGGACAGAATGTCGGGGCGCGTATGTATGACCGCGTGGAGACGGGCGCGAAGCAGGGGACTTTTATTGCGGTCGCGACATCCGCGATAATCACGGGAACGATCCTGATTTTCGGCGAGGCGCTGATGGGAATTTTTACGACTACGCCGGAGCTGGTGCGCTTAAGCCGCGATATGATGGGGATTCTCGCGGTTGGATACATAGCCATGGCGGTGACGCAGAGCCTTTCCGGCGTGATGCGCGGGGCGGGCGATACGATGACGCCGATGTGGATCTCCATTGTCACGACGATTTTTGTCCGCGTTCCGATTGCCTATGGGGTTGCGTTTCTGACGAGGAGTGCGGAGTTTCCGAACGGAAGGCAGGAATGTATCTTTATTTCGCTGCTCACGTCGTGGGTGATTGGCGCTATGGTGACGTTTGTATTTTACAGGCGCGGAAAGTGGAAAAAAATGCACATTTAGAAAAAGAGGAAGTATATGAACCGGGAAGAGAGAAGACAGAAGAGGCAGCGGGATACCAAAAATGCGATGATTATTTTTTCCGTGTTTGTGCTGGCGCTTGTCGTGCTGACTGTGGGCGGATTGTTCGCGCTCAATCAGCTCGTCTTAAAGAAAAAGCCGGCGGAAAAACCAGTGGCACAGACGGAACAGCCCGAAGAGGGACTGACGGATACTGCGGGTGACAGTCAGGCCCCGGAGCCGCAGCCGGAGACGCCGGAACCTGTGATTGATCCGCTCAGTCAGCAGGCGATTGATTTTGTGGCGGGGATGTCACTTGAGGACAAAGTGGCGCAGATGTTTATGATCACGCCGAATGCGCTCACGGGATTCGGGGGTGTCACCGTCGCGGGAGATACGACGCGCAGTTCCTATCAGGCGCGTCCGGTCGGCGGTCTGATCTATACCTCGGAAAATCTTCTCGACGGGCCTCAGACCAATGATATGATGACAAAAATGATGGCGATCGCGAAAGAGCGGACGAATCTGCCGATTTTCCTGGGAGTGGACGAGGAGGGCGGAAGCGTGACCAGGATTGCCGGGAACAGTGCGTTTGGTCTTAGCGATGTGGGCGATATGAGTGCAATCGGGGCGACGGGAGATGCACAGAACGCACACAATGCCGGAACCACAATCGGTACCTACTTAAAACAGCTTGGTTTTAATGTTAATTTTGCTCCGGTGGCGGATGTGCTGACGAATCCGGAAAATTCCGTGATCGGGAAGCGCTCCTTTGGAGCGGACAGTACTCTGGTGGCGGATATGGTGGCGGCCGAACTGCAGGGATTGTCGGAGCAGGGCATTTACGGCGTTGTGAAGCACTTTCCGGGACATGGCGGCGTGTCCGGGGATTCTCACCAGGGCGTGGTGACATCGGAAAAGACGCTGGAGGAATTGACGGCCACGGAGCTGGTGCCGTTCGCGCGTGCGATTGAGTCCGGCGTTTCCTTTATCATGGCAGGGCATATCGCGCTGCCAAATATCACGGGGGACAATACGCCGGCTTCGCTTTCACAGAAGATGGTGACGGAAATTCTGCGGGGACAGATGGGATATAATGGCATTGTGATCACGGACGGTATGAATATGGGGGCCATCACGTCGTCCTATACGTCGGATCAGGCGGCTGTTATGGCTATTCAGGCGGGCGTGGATATAATACTGATGCCGCAGGATTACAAGACGGCCTATGATGCGGTGATCGCGGCAGTTGGAAACGGGACGATCTCCGAGGCGCGGATCAATGAGTCTGTAGTTCGGATTGTAAAAGTAAAACTACAGATGAATCAGTAACGGTAATCAGAACAAAAAGGGCGGGAGCTGAGCAGCTTCTGCCCTTTTGCTGTGAGGCGTGATTTTTCGTTGTATTTGCAGGCGGTATGCGATAAAATAAGGATCATGGATTCAGAGCCGGAAGTGATGCCGGAGACGGGATCTGCGGCAGACAATTCTGCAGAAACCGGGGATTTCCCGCGGACAAAGTTACCGCTGTCGCGGGAGAGCCGATTGGAAAAGCAGAGAGCGTGAAAGTCTGAGAACAGATGCGGTCAGTTATGGAAGGAGAGAGGAAATACAGATGAACAGAGCAGAGGCGAGAAAGCGTGCGGAGGAACTGGTAGTCAGGATGACGCTGGAGGAGCGCGCGTCCCAGCTGCGATTTGATGCGCCGCCGGTAAAGAGGCTGGGGATTGAGGCTTACAACTGGTGGAATGAGGCGTTGCACGGTGTCGCGAGGGCGGGTCAGGCGACAGTGTTTCCGCAGGCTATCGGACTGGCAGCTTCGTTTGATGTGGAGCTGTTAAGAGAGATCGGCGCCGCGGCGGGTCTGGAGGGACGGGCCAAATATAACGCTTATTCATCCTGCGGGGACAGGGATATTTACAAAGGTCTGACCTTCTGGGCGCCCAATGTGAATATTTTCCGTGATCCGCGCTGGGGCAGGGGGCATGAGACTTACGGGGAGGATCCTTATCTTGCGGGACGCCTGGGGACTGCGTTTGTGCGGGGAATGCAGGGCGACGGGGATACAATGCTGGCGGCGGCCTGCGCCAAGCATTTTGCGGTGCATTCCGGGCCGGAGGAGCTCCGCCACGAATTCGACGCCAGGGTGTCCGGAAAGGATCTGGAGGAGACGTATCTGCCCGCGTTTGAGATGCTCGTGAGAGATGGCGGCGTGGAGGCTGTGATGGGGGCCTACAACCGTGTAAACGGTGAGCCCTGCTGCGGGAGCCCTGCGCTGCTTGATGACATTCTGCGAAAAAGATGGGGATTTGCCGGCCATGTCGTCTCGGACTGTGGCGCAATACTGGATTTTCATGAGAATCATATGGTGACGGCCACACCGCAGGAGTCCGCCGCGCTGGCGATAAATGCAGGCTGTGATCTCAACTGCGGCGCCACATATCTGCATATTCTGAGCGCTTATCAGCAGGGACTCGTCACGGAGGAGACGATCACGGAGGCGGCCGTCCGTCTCTTTACGACAAGGTATCTGCTCGGTCTGCCTGACGGAAGCGCATATGACGCCGTGCCGTATGAGGTGGTGGAATGTCGTGAACATCTTGCGCTTGCGGGCCGTGCAGCGGCCGAGAGCTTTGTGCTGCTGAAAAATAACGGGATCCTGCCGCTCGATAAGAGCCGTCTTAAGACGATCGGCGTCATCGGCCCGAACGCGGACAGCCGTGCCGCGCTGGTGGGCAATTATCACGGGACGGCTTCTTCTTACGTGACTGTGCAGGAGGGCATTGTGAAGTATGCCGGGGATAGTGTGCGTGTGCTGACTTCTGTGGGCTGCGGGCTCTGCCAGGAGAAGGTGGAATTTCTCTCCCAGGGGCCGGACAGGCTGGCGGAGGCGCGGATTGTCGCGGAGCACAGCGATGTGGTCATTCTTTGCCTGGGGCTGGATGAGACGCTCGAGGGCGAGGAGGGGGATGCCGGCAACAATTATGCGTCCGGCGATAAGGAAAATCTGCTTCTGCCGGAATCGCAGCGTCTTCTGATGGAAACTGTGGCCGCCGCGGGAAAGCCGGTGGTTCTGTGCATGATGGCGGGCAGCGATATTGATATGAGCTATGCGCAGGAGCATTTTGATGCGATTCTGCAGATGTGGTACCCGGGAGGACAGGGAGGAACCGCAGCC
>CAMSQM010000003.1 GCA_947062675.1 uncultured Roseburia sp. | reverse complement strand
ACACAAGGTACCACACTCTTTCCCTACACGACGCTCTTCCGATCTCATATTCTGATAAAGCTTCACCTTATCAAAGGCAAGACTGACATGCGTGTCCTCCTCCATGGTGTCGATCGGGTTCGCCTCCGTCAGACTGTCGTTGATTCCGTCCAGAAAACCGGTCATCTCCATAACGCTCAGCCCGTAGCGCTCAGCCAGCTCCTTCACTGTCCCCTCGGCCTTCTCATCCGGATTCGTCAGAAGCTTCTCATAGACACCTTTCTCCAGCAGAAAATATCTCTGCCAGAATCTCTGCAGCTCGCCCTTATCCGTTTTTTCATTATAGGCAATCTTCTGCCACTGTTCCAATAATGCCATATCTGATTCCTCGATTCCCACTGAATATTGTATATCCCGACAGACAATTGCCTGCTCACATGTATACGGTTCCTATTATAGCAAATATGACGGTATATTTCAAAATATTTTTTCTCCGGCCTGTCCTGTTTCTTCCTTATTATAATAGCAATTGTCCGGACGAAACCGGCGAACGGATGAAACTGTTTTCACTCCATCGTAATTTTAATCACAACCGGAAACCGGACATCCACATCCGAACCACTCCACCCGTCTTCGGCAGTCACGGAAAGTCCGTCCGCGTCCGCCTGCCAGCGCACCCTGCCGTGATATCCCAGAATCTCCACCCGCCCGGTCAGCCCGTGATATCCGGACGGCATTTCACCACGTCTCTCCGCCAGGGAGCGGATCCGGAAACAGCCGTCCTCCGGGCATTTCAGACAGGCCGCGAAAATGCATCCGTGATTTACGGTAAAACGATAATCCTCTTTTGTGTACGCTGGCTCCGCCTGGTCACTGAACTGTCCCTCCGGCGCCTTTGTCGGGCCTTCCGCCGGCTTTCTCCAGACCTTCGCGCCGGTGACGGCCACGCCGTTCACTTTCATCCACGCTGCCAGATCCTCCAGAATACGCCGGTCACCGTCCGGAATCGTGCCGTCGGCCTTCGGACCGATATTTAACAGCAGGTTTCCATTTTTGCTCACGACATCAAGCAGCGTGCAGATAATCTCACTGCTGCTCTTGTACACCAGAGAATCTGTGTAACACCACGAATTGCGCGCCACCGCCGTGTCCGTCTGCCAGGGGTACGGCTTCGCATCCGCAAAACCGCCCCGCTCCATCTCCACAATCCCGGTCCCAGACATCATCGCGTCATACTTGTAACAGATCAGAACCTCCTGCCCCCACATTTTCCCGCAGTTGTAATAAAATGCCGCCAGTTTTTTCAGGTACGGCTTAAACGCCTCGTGCTGGATCCACCAGTCGAAATACAATAATTCCGGTCGGTATTTTAAAATAAGCTCCGCCGTCCGCGCCAGCCAGTCCTTTAAAAATACCTCATCCGGGTACGGCATACTGCGCAGGTCGTGGTGATCCGGCTCCGGCATCGCAGGCCAGTAAAAATCCCCTTTTTCCATCGGCTCCCTGATATCGCTGTCAAATTCCCTCCCGTGGCTCATAAAAAACCAGTGTTCGGCGCGATGGCTTGAAGTGCAGAACTGCATTCCGTGCGCGCCGGCCGCCCGCTTCAGCTCCCCCAGAATATCCCTGTGCGGTCCCATCTCCTTCGCGTTCCACCCCGAAAGGCTGCTCTCATACATCTGAAATCCGTCATGATGCTCGGCGACCGGAAACACATAGCCCGCCCCCGCCTCCGAAAACAGCTTCATCCACGCATCCGGGTCAAACCGCTCCGCGGTAAACAGTGGAATAAAGTCCCTGTAGCCGAACCTGTTATGCGGCCCGTAAGTCCGAATATGATGCTCATACTCGGGCGACCCCTGTATATACATATTCCGCGAATACCATTCGCTGCCAAACGCCGGGACGCTGTATATGCCCCAGTGAATAAAAATGCCGAGCTTCTCCCGCAGAAACCACTCCGGTGTCTTCGCCTGCATCAGTGAATCCCAGTCGGCGCTGTACGGTCCTTGTGCAATGATTTCCTCCACAGCCGCAAGATAATCCTGTTCACATTCCGGTCTCATCTCTCTCCTCTTCCTTTCCTTCGCGTTTCCCCTTCCGCCGGCCCGTCCGCGCCCACGGCCGCTTTGCCCTCTCACGCAAAATCAAACAGAGAGAGCTGATTCGACTCCGGCATATCTCCGAGCAGCCCCATATCGCCCATCAGGTCAATCACCGTCTTTGTCACCTTCGTTCTCTGCCTGAAATCATCTTTTGACAGAAATTTTCCGTCCTTTGCGGCCTCCGCGACCGCAATCGCCGCATTGTCTCCCATTCCGTCGATCGTCCCGAGAGACGGCATCAGCTTTCCGTCAATAATCTGAAAGCGGTCCGGCTTTGCGCGGTAGAGATCGAGCGGCATAAATTCAAAGCCTCTCGCGTACATTTCCTGTACAATTTTCATATCGCGGTAAGTATCCAGCTCCTTTTTCGAGAGAGAATCCTTCCGCCGCGTAAAATCCTTATAAAAATATTCCAGACGTTCTTTTCCCTGGCACATAATCTCATAGCTGAACCCCGTCGCACGGATGGAAAAATATGATGCATAATAGGCCAGCGGATAAAACACCTTACAGTAGGCGATGCGCCACGCCATCATGACATAGGCCGCCGCGTGCGCTTTCGGGAACATATATTTGATCTTTTTGCAGGACCACACATACCAGTCCGGCACGCCGTGGGAAAGCATTTCCTCCTCCCACTCCGGCTTTAAACCCTTGCCCTTGCGGACGGACTCCATAATCGTGAACGACAGCTCACTGTCCAGCCCCATCTGGATCAGATATATCATAATGTCATCGCGCGTACAGATGGCGGTGGAAATCGTCGCTTTCCCCTCCTGAATCAGCGTCTGCGCATTTCCAAGCCACACGTCGGTGCCGTGGGAGAGCCCGGAAATCCGGATCAGGTCAGAAAATTCCTGCGGCTTAGCGTCCATAACCATCTGCATGGCAAATTCTGTCCCGAACTCCGGGATTCCCAGGCAGCCGAGCGGAATCCCGTGAATATCATCCGGCTCCACCCCGAGCGCCTCCGTATTTTTAAAAAGAGACATCACCGACGCGTCGTCAAGCGGAATCGTCGTCGGATCTATTCCCGTCAGATCCTGAAGCATGCGGATCATCGTCGGATCATCGTGTCCGAGTATATCGAGCTTTAGCAGATTGTGATCGATCGAGTGATAATCAAAATGTGTCGTCACCGTCGTCGTCGTCATATCGTTCGCCGGATGCTGCACCGGCGTAAACGTGCTGATCTCCTCGCCGACCGGAAGAACGACAATACCGCCCGGATGCTGCCCCGTCGTCCTTCGCACCCCGACGCAGCCCGACACGATGCGGTCGATCTCACAATTTCTCTTGTGAATGCCGCGTTCCTCAAAATAGCGTTTGATATATCCGAACGCCGTCTTATCGGCCAGCGTGCCGATCGTCCCGGCTCGGAAGGTCTGCCCGTAACCAAAAATCACCTCGCAGTAGGCGTGCGCCTTGCTCTGGTATTCCCCGGAAAAATTCAGGTCGATATCCGGCTCTTTGTTCCCCTTAAATCCCAGAAACGTCTCAAACGGAATATCAAATCCGTCCTTGACCAGCTTCTCTCCGCAGACCGGACAGATCTTATCCGGCATATCGCAGCCGCTACGCCCGGAAAACGCCTTCACCTCCGGGGAATCAAAATCACTGTAGAGACAGTTTTCACAGCGGTAATGCGCCTGCAGCGGATTTACCTCCGTGATGCCGGACATTGTGGCCGCAAACGAAGAGCCGACGGAGCCGCGGGAACCCACCAGATAGCCGTCCTCATTTGACTTCCACACCAGTTTCTGGGCGATAATGTACATCACCGCATAACCGTTGGAAATGATGGAATTCAGCTCCCGCTCCAGCCGCTCCTGCACAACCGGCGGCAGTTTCTCCCCGTACATGCTCACCGCCTTCGTGCGGCAGATCTCCCGCAGCATCCGGTCAGAATCAGGTATGACGGGGGGACACTTGTCCGGACGCACCGGGGAAATCCGCTCGCACATGTCCGCAATCTTATTCGGATTCGTAATCACCACTTCTTCCGCCTTCTCACTGCCCAGATACGCGAATTCCTCCAGCATCTCCTCCGTTGTGCGCAGAAACAGCGGCGCCTGGTTGTCGGCGTCCTTAAATCCCTTGCCGGCCATTATAATGCGCCTGTATACCTCATCCTCCGGATCCAGAAAATGTACATCGCAGGTCGCGACCACCGGCTTGTCAAACAGCTCTCCGAGCTTTACAATCCTCCGGTTAAACTCCATCAGATCCTCCATGGACTCCACCGGTTCCCGGTCACTGCCAATCATAAACGCATTATTCCCCAGCGGCTGGATTTCCAGATAATCGTAAAATTTTACCAGCCGGATAATCTCCTCCTGGGGCCTGCCGCCCAGAAGCGCCTGGAAAAGCTCTCCCGCCTCGCACGCGGAACCGATCAGCAGGCCCTCCCTGTATTTCATAAATTCACTCTTCGGAATCCTTGGCCGCTTCCGGAAATATTCAAGGTGCGAGAGCGATATCAGGCGGTAGAGATTGATTCTCCCGATATCATTTTCAGCCAGAAGGATCGCATGGTACGTCGGCAGCTTCATGATCAGCTCCGGCGACGCCTTTCCCATCTGATTGACCGCGTCAAGCGTCAGCGCCCCGCGCTCGCGCAGCATCTTTAAAAACCGCACGAAAATCTCCGCCGTACAGGCCGCGTCGTCAACTGCGCGGTGATGATGGCCGAGCACAATCCCGAGCGCCTTGGCCACGGTGTCCAGCTTAAAACGGTTTAATCCCGGAAGCAGAATGCGCGCGAGCGCCACGGTATCCACAACTGTAGGCGCATATGTGAGCCCCTGCCTCTCACAGTTTTTCCGGATAAAGCTCATGTCAAAATCCGCATTGTGCGCCACCATGACCGCCCCGCCGCAGAATTCCAGAAACTGTGGCAGAATCTCCCCGATCACAGGCGCATCCATGACCATATCGTCCCGGATGGATGTCAGCTCCTCAATGTGGTAGGGGATGGGCGTCTGCGGATTTACAAACGTGGAAAAACGATCTGTAATCTTCCCGTTTTCAACCTTCACCGCGCCGATCTCAATAATGCGGTTGCGATCGGGCGAAAATCCGGTCGTCTCGAGATCAAACACCACGCAGGTCTCATCAAGGCTCTGGTCGCGCGAATCCACAACAATATCCTTCAGATCGTCCACCAGATACGCCTCGACCCCGTATATCACCTTGAAGTCGTCATCCGGGGAAACGGCGTGGTTTGCGTCCGGAAATGACTGTACATCCCCGTGGTCCGTGATGGCGATCGCCTTATGCCCCCATTTTATGGCCCGTTTCACGATATCCTTTACCTCGGAGACACCGTCCATATCGCTCATCTTTGTGTGACAGTGCAGTTCCACACGTTTTCTCGGGCTGGTATCCATCCTGGGCGTCGTAAAATCCGGAATTTTTCTGATCCCGACAATGGAACCGAGCGTCAGCTCACTGTCAAACCGGTCGATTGTCGTGACGCCCTTCACCTTCAGAAACGCGCCTTTTTTCAGTCCGCCTTCCAGCAGCTCCGCCAGATATTCGCTTTTTGTGAAAATCTTTATCCCGATGGAATCCGTAAAATCCGTGACCGTCATTATAATAATCGTCTTTTCATTGCGGATTTCCCTCGTTTCCAGCGTCATAACCTGGCAGCGGATCGTGACCTCCCCGATCTCTCCGTCAATTTTCTCAATCGCCACCGGCTCATCGTCAAAGTCACGGCCGTAGAGCACATCCGGGTTGTCTGACTTTCTGCGAAAACCATCCTTCCCACGGCCGTTTGATCTGCCGGCTTCCTGACGCCCTCCGCCCTCCGTCCGGCGCAGGCTGTCTGCCCGCACCGTACCGCTTCCCGGAGCAGCCGTCCCCAGCCTCCCGGCACCGGACGATCCAGCGCCGCCGGACGATCCGGCTTTTGCAGTGCCCGCCGCGCCGCTCCCGCCCGCGCCGCACAACTGCATGTTCTGCACACCGTACCCTCCGTCCGGATCTTTGCCGCCCGCACTGCCGGAACCGCCGAGCTGCGCGCTCCGGACACCGCACGCTCTTTCCGTCTCTTTGTTCCATCCATCCGGGCCCGCTCCGCTTTCCCGGCCTTCCGCCGCGGAATCGTCACTTCGCAGACTGACCCGTTTCAGAATATTATGTACCTCATACTGAATCTGAAGATCACTGTCCTTTTTGTGTCTGCTCTCCCGCGGCTTCTCATAGACAGGCTCCACAGACAGATCAAGACCACACCTCTCACAGACGACTTTTTCCAGAAATTCTATGATTTCATCCGTGCGGCTCCTCGCGATCATTGTGTCTTCCAGTGTCAGCTTCAGATGTGTGTCGTCAGAGAATTCCATCCTCGCGGTGCGCAGCAGGTTGTATTCCACCAGGCTGTAACCTTTCAGCTCCTCTAAAATACTGTCCCCGTAGAGATCAAAAAGCCTCTCCGGGGTATACTGCCCGGAGAGCCTGTATTTTTCAATCACCTTCACGTCCATTTTCCTGCCCGCAAAAATCTGCTCCCGGATGGACGCTTCAAGCCGGAAGATATTTTTCCTGTGAATCAGGTGTGTCCCGAGCAGATATACGCGCAGATGATCTTTTTCACGGTTCATCCCCACCTTTGTCACTTCTGTCTCTGACAGAAGCTTCTTCATTTCGCCGTCGATCTTCAGCGTCGGAAAAACCTCAAAAAAATGTTTTGTCATCCGGCTCCCTGCTCCTCCCAGTGAAGAAGTTCATAGCGGAGTGCCTCCAGAAGCTCTGCCTCAGGTACTTTTTTCAGAATCTCCCCGTGCTTTATCAGCAGCCCCTCGCCGATTCCGCCCGCAATCCCGATATCCGCCTCGCGCGCCTCCCCCGGCCCGTTCACGACGCAGCCCATAACGGCAACTTTCAGATCCAGGGGAATGTCGGCGACCATATCCTCCACACGGCTGGCAAGACTGATCAGATCGATCTGCGTCCGGCCGCAGGTCGGACAGGAAACCACCTCGATGCCGCCTTTTCGCAGTCCAAGCGTCCGCAGGATCAGCTTCGCGGATTTCACCTCCTCCAGCGGATCTCCCGTCAGGGATACCCGGATCGTATCCCCGATCCCCCGGTGCAGAATCAGCCCCAGTCCGATCGCGGACTTAATATTTCCGCTCAGCACCGTGCCCGCCTCCGTGATGCCGACATGCAGCGGATGATTCGTCTTTTCCGCGATCAGCTCATGCGCCCTGACGCACATCAGCACATCGGAAGACTTGATGCTGATAACCAGATTATCGTAGTCCATATCCTCGATCCGGCGCACCTTGTCGAGGGCGCTCTCCACAATCCCCTCCGCCGTTACACCGTGATACTTTTCCACCAGCTCTTTTTCCAGGGAACCGCTGTTGACCCCGACCCGGATCGGAATTCCACGCTCTTTTGCGACTGCGACGACCGCTGAAAGGCGCCCGCTGTCACCGATATTTCCGGGATTAATGCGAATCTTGTCGGCGCCGTGCTCCATCGCCGCGATTGCAAGCCGGTAATCAAAATGAATATCCGCCACGACCGGAAGCTTTACCTGCTTTTTTATCTCCCCGAGCGCCGCCGCCGCCTCCATCGTGGGCACCGCGCAGCGGATAATCTCGCACCCCGCCGCGGCAAGCCTTCCGATCTGCTCCACGGTAGCCCGGACATCTTCTGTCTTTGTGTTCGTCATCGACTGAATCAGAACCGGATTACCGCCCCCGATTACCCGGTTCCCGATTTTTACTGTTTTTGTCATTCTGTATTTCCTCCCCCCGTCCCCGCATCGGGTGTACAGCATTGTATTACAGCAGAAGTTTCCTCACATCATTAAACATCACAAAAATCATCAGTGCAAACAGCAGCATAATCCCGACAAAATGAACCATTCCCTCTTTTTCCGGATTCACCCGCCTGCCGCGCACGACCTCCACAAGCATAAACAGAATCCTCCCGCCGTCAAGCGCCGGCAGCGGAAGCAGGTTCATCACCCCCAGATTGGCCGACAGAAAGACCGACATGTAAAGCATCTGCAGAAACGCGCTGAACCACCCTTCCACGATACTCCTCTCATATCCCTCACCGATCATATCGACGATCCCGACCGGACCGCTCAGTTCATTGACGCTCACCCTGCCCGTCACAAGCGATTTCAGACTGTTCAGGGTCAGGGAAATCCAGTATTTCACCTCATATGCACTGTAACGGATGATCTGAAAAATATTTCCCCGTGTCTTTTGGGCGCTGCCCAGAAAACCATACAGATACGCGCCGCTCTCCTCATCGTATGCCGGTGTGATCATGGTGGTATGGCGCTCACCGTCCCGCTCATAGATGAGTTCCACGGCCTCCCCCGGATGAAACTGTGTGTAGGCCCTGATCTCGCGGAAAAAATGAATCCGGCTGCGGTTCATCCTCACAATCACGTCCCCCTCCCGCATGCCGGCCGCCTCAGCGGGCATTCCTTCCTGGACGCCGGAAAGCACCGGAAGATCATAGCCCACATTAAAGATCAGTATCAGCGCAAACAGAAAAGCCATGAGAAAATTAAACAGCGGACCTGCCACCACGACGCTAAGCCTCGCCCAGACGGACTTCTTTCCGAATGCCCGGTCGCTGGTGCTCTCCTCATCCTCTCCCTCCATCATGCAGGCGCCGCCGATCGGAAAGAGCTTCAGGGAATATTTTGTATCTCCCCTCGTAATCCCGAACAGTGTCGGCCCCATTCCCAGACAGAATTCATTGACCTTTATACCGTTCGCCTTCGCCAGAAGAAAATGACCCAGCTCGTGAAAAAGAATGATTACGCTAAAGATCACAATTGCAATAATTATTTTCATCTGAACGCCTTTCTTTGAATGTACTCGTAAACTTCCCTTTCAGCGGCGAGAATCTCCTCAACCCCCGGTTCCGGGATGACACCGGCCTGGTCCATGCAGGCTTCGATCAGCTCTGTGATCTCCGGATAGCGGATTTTACGATCCAGAAACAGCGCAACCGCACGCTCATTCGCCGCATTGTAGACAGTCGGCATACTGCCGCCCTGCTCCAGCGCCCGGTAAGCAAGCGCAAGCCCCGGAAAAGTCTCCATGTCCGGCTCCTCAAACGTCAGGCTGCCGGGCACACACAGATTCAGCCGCTTCCCGGAAAGCCTGCGCCTCTGCGGGTAATAGAGCGCATACTGAATCGGCAGACGCATATCCGGCGTCCCGAGCTGCGCGATCACCGCGCCGTCCTCAAATTCCACGGCCGAGTGAATCACGCTCTGGGGATGAACGACGACCTGTATCTGTGAGGGGTCCACACCGAAAAGCCATCTGGCTTCCATGACCTCAAGCCCCTTATTGACCATCGTTGAGGAATCAACCGTAATCTTTTTTCCCATCGCCCAGTTCGGATGCTTTAAAGCGTCCTCAACCTGAACATTCCCCAGATCTTCCTTTTTCCATCCGCGAAACGGTCCCCCCGAGGCTGTCAGCAGAATCCGGTGCACCGGATTACCCGCCGCCCCCTGCAGGGACTGAAAAATTGCGCTGTGCTCGCTGTCCACGGGAAGAACCGGAACATTCTTTTTCTCCGCCAGCGGCATAATAATATGACCCGCGGTGACAAGCGTCTCCTTGTTTGCAAGGGCGATCGTCTTTCCCGCCTCAATCGCCGCGATCGTCGGGCGAAGCCCGATCATACCGACAACCGCAGTGACCAGAATCTCGCTCTCCGGCCACACCGCGGCCTCAGTCAGCCCTTCCATGCCCGATACGACTTTCACCTGCAGGTCGGCCGTCCTCACCTTAAGCTCTTCCGCCGCCTTCTCTTCCGCAACACAGACCAGTGCCGGACGAAACTCACGCATCTGTGCCTCCAGCAGCCCGATATTGCTGCCCGC
The DNA here is from genome assembly GCA_947062675.1 of uncultured Roseburia sp. GTDB lineage: Bacteria > Bacillota > Clostridia > Lachnospirales > Lachnospiraceae > Roseburia. The sequence goes on along the minus strand of CAMSQM010000003.1, from coordinate 97,592 downwards.
CGTAAGTGCCACCACCTGTATATCTTTCTGTTCCCGCACGACCGAAAGTGTCTGCGTCCCGATCGACCCCGTCGAACCCAGAATTGCAATCTTTTTCATTTGTTTATCTCCTCTCCTGATCTCTGGTGCGATCCCCGCACTCCTGTTCCTCTATGCTGCCAGCACCATGACTGCCAGGAAATAAATCAGCGGCGCCGTAAAAATCACGCTGTCGAAACGGTCCAGAATCCCTCCATGCCCGGGTATCAGCTTTCCGTAATCCTTGATCCCGTAATTCCGCTTGATCGCGGAGGCTGCCAGATCCCCGACCATGGAAACGAGCGCACCTGCCGCGCTGACCACGGCGAGCATCCACACCTGCCCCATCCCGATTCCTATCCTGTCTTTAAGCGCCGCCCCGTAGAGAACCGTCAGAAGCGCTGCGCCGGCCACACCGCCGACAGCGCCTTCAACCGACTTTTTCGGGCTCAGCCGCGGTGACATTTTGTGCTTTCCAATCAGAACGCCCACACAGTATGCACAGGTGTCGCATCCCCAGGAACACAGAAAAATCAGCCACACCAGATAGGCCCCCGCCGACAGCATCCGCGTCTGATACACAAACGATAACATAACCGCCACATAAAAAACACCGAAAAACGCCGCCAGCACCTGCTCCGTCCGGTATTTCGGATAAGTAAACACGTACACCGCCATCAGCAGGATCAGAAAACCGAGCACAAATATCATCGAATCAGGTAAAAACTGAAATCGCAGCCCCGCATAATAGACCGTCGCCGCGACATATCCCAGAATTCCCGGCAGCTCTCCCCCGATCCCCAGAATCCGGTACAGTTCATACATCCCCACATAAGAAACCAGCAGCGCAGCGAGCAGCAGCACATCCCCTCCTGCAATAATCAGCCCCAGCGCGGCGGCCACCAGCACAATTCCGCTCAACAGCCTTGTCTTAAACATCACTCTTCCCCCATCCTGTTCTTCCGTTCTCTCCTGCCCCGCATCCCGTGAAAAACTGCCGGACTTTTATACCTCCCCGACTCCGCCATATCTGCGATCTCTCTTATTATACGCAGCAATGGCCTGCTCTAATTCTTCTTTGTGAAAATCCGGCCATGGAACATCCGTAAAATAGAACTCACTGTATGCGAGCTGCCACAAAAGGTAATTCGACAGCCGCTGTTCCCCGCTGGTGCGGATCAGCAGATCAGGATCCGGAATATCCGCCGTGTCCAGATACCCGGAAAAAAACGATTCGCTGATCTCGTCCGCCGTATGGTTTCCCGCCACAATGTCCGCGCACATCCGCCGCATTCCGCGCACCATCTCGTCACGGCTTCCGTAATTGATGGCAATCTGCAGATTGAGCCCGTCATTTCCCGCCGAGGCCTCCTCCAGCGCGCGGATCTGATTCCGGAATTTTTCCGTCAGCTTTGCGGTGTCCCCGATCACGCGCACACGCATATTATTTCTATCCGCAGTGCGGATACAGTTTTTCAGGTAACCCTCCAGAAGCTTCATCAGGGCTGCAACCTCACTGTCAGGACGATTCCAGTTCTCTGTGGAAAATGCGTACATTGTCACATATTTAATCCCGAGATCATGTGCTGCCTGGCAGACCGTCTCCACATTTTTTGCGCCGACTGTATGTCCGTAATTGCGGGGCATGCCTTTTGATTTCGCCCATCTTCCGTTTCCATCCAGAATAATTGCAACATGTTGTGGAATCTTCATCTTCCATCTCTCTTTCTTCAATCTGATAAATAGCGAAAATGAGGACACGCTCCCGCCATGTCCCCACACTCTGCATCCAGTCAGATTTTCAGACAGTCCCCTGCTCAGACGGTCAGAATCTCTTTCGTCTTCGCATCCACTGCCTTATCCACTTCCGCTATATATTTATCGGTCATCTTCTGTGCCTGATCTTCCAGATCCTTCACTTCATCCTCAGATACATCGCTTCCTTTCGCCAGCTTCTTAAAAGAATCATTGGCGTCACGGCGGATATTGCGGATAGCCACCTTCGCAGCCTCACCCTTTTTGCGAATCTCCTTCGCAAGATCCTTACGACGTTCTTCCGTGAGTTCCGGAAACGCCAGACGGATAACCTTCCCGTCATTTGTCGGATTAATTCCCAGATCTGAAGTGAGAATCGCCTTCTCGATCTCTTTGACCATGGACGCCTCCCACGGCTGAATCTGAAGCATGCGCGGCTCCGGCACGTTTACGTTTGCCACCTGCTGAATCGCCGTCGGTGTACCGTAGTAATTTACACGAATCTTGTCCAGAACATGCGGGTTCGCGCGTCCCGCGCGGATACTCCCAAATTCCTCACCCAGATTCTTCATTGTCTTCTGCATCTTACTGTCATACTGCACCAGTCTCTCATCCATCTCACACACCCTGCCTTCCTGTTTTCCGGAATAACCTTATCCCCTATGCCACTGTAACTTTCGTACCGCTGAACTTTCCTGTCAGGGCATTCACAATACTGTTCTTTGTGTTCAGCCCGAACACATACATCGGCATTTTATTCTCCATGCACATGATGGAAGCAGTCAGATCCACCACCGCAAGCTTTTTGTCAATTACTTCCTGTATGGTAATTTCATCATATTTCACAGCAGCCGGATTCAGCTTCGGATCGCTGTCGTAAACTCCGTCGACCGCCTTCGCCAGATAAATACCGTCGGCGTCCATCTCCACCGCGCGGAGCACAATCCCCGTATCCGTGGAAAAATAAGGGTGACCCGTTCCACCGGCAAAAAATACGACGATCCCTTTTTCGAAATATTTGCCTGCCCGGTCTTTGGAAAACAGCTTTGTCATACTTCCACACTCAAACGGCGTCAGTATCTGGGTCTTCATTCCGACTGAGCGGAAGATCTCAGATACATAAATACAGTTCATGACAGTCGCCAGCATCCCGATCTGATCTGCCTTTGTCCTGTCAATCGAACCGCTGGTTCTTCCTCTCCAGAAATTACCGCCGCCGATCACAATGCCAGTCTGCACGCCGCTCTCCGTGATCTGTTTTACCTGACGCGCAACCTCTGTCACCGTCGGTTCATCAAAGCCGGTGTGTTTTTCTCCCGCGAGGGCCTCCCCGCTCAGTTTCAGTAAAACCCGCCTCATACCATTCCCCTTTTCTGTACCCCTGTTCCATCTTTGCAGCAGTCACGTCAGATTGCGGCACCTTTACTCCGCAGACGCCTCCGCTCCTGTTCCCTTCTTATTATCAAACAGGCTCTGTACATCCACATCCGAATAGCACTGTGAACAGAAGCCTTCGATCACCGCCCCGTTATTAATCTGAACAGACCGGGACTTGATATTCCCCATCACGACCGCGGAGGTATCCACCACCACCGGCCCCTGCACATCAATATCGCCCTTGATGGCACCTGCGATCACGGCGGACGCACTCGTCACATTTCCAATAATCACCGATCCAAGACCGATCTTGACGGTTCCGCTGCTTACCACTTCGCCCTCTACCTGGGCAGCATCTGCAAAAAATTCGGACGTATTACTGTTGCCGTTCACGACGCCTGTCACGGTCAGCTTGCCGTTGCATCCCACATTGCCGTTCACCTGCCCGCGGATATCCAGTGAGCCATTGGACATAATATCCCCTTTGATTACGGTTCCCTCTGTGATCACGGATACTTCATCCGTAACGACTCTTTCCTGATTGATTCCTGGTGTTGCTGCATTATCTGCCATTGTTTTTTCCTCCTGGGTTGTTCTTGCTGTTGATTCCCGCGCCGGAAGCGGCGCTGATGATGTATGATTCACTGCGGACGGATTCGGCGCAGACGCCGCCCGTGCGGCAGACGGCCCCGGCGCGGACGAATGCGGCGCGGATGTTGTCTGGCGGAATGGCGGCTCAGGCGTTCTCACGGGCTGATTTGCCGTGGACACCGGCGGTACGGCCTGACGCGGCGATGCCGGCGTTATCTGTGTCTGCACCGGAAGGACATCCGGCTGCACCGGCTTAACGGATTTTACCTGCTCTAAAAGTCCGTCCAGCTTTGAGAGTTCGGATTCCACGTCCACTTCGCCTTCGAGCGTATTCACGACCAGGTCGTCATTCTTTGTCTTTGTCTCCAGGCTGTCCTCCCCAGGCATCAGCTCCGTGACTGCCTGTGAGAAATCTTCTTTAAAGTCCTTGAAAAATCCCATGTTATTTCCTCCATAAATATTCTCTGTCCTCTGTCATTCAGCTTCTGCAAGCTTCACATACTGAATCGCCGGCGTGTTCCCGTCAATCGGCAGAGTCCGGGCATTCATCGTCCCGAGCGCCTCAATCAGAGGACGCAGCGCCTCCACCGTGGCCAGCTTGTCCGCCGAATCATGCAGCAGGACTACGGACGTCTTGTACCGCTCCACGTCCTCCGTCACATTATCGACGATCTCCTCCGCACTGCAGGCTGCAGTCGCCGCATCTCCCGCCGATACGTTCCAGTCGTAATAGACCACGCCCTCCTCCTGCAGATACTGTATCAGACATCCCATGGATACATTGCTGATCTGGTTGCTGCTGCCGCCCGGAAAACGGTAATACCGGCAGTCCACGCCGGTCACCTCCTTCAGATAATCCCGAAGCTTCCGGTAATCCTCCGCAAATGCATCCTCTGACTGGTAGATTTCACTGTATTTGTTGGAATAGGAATGCATGCCAAGCGTATGACCCTCGTCCACAATCCGTCTGTAGAGCGCCTGCGACTGTTCATCCTCTTTCCCTGTCACAAAAAATGTGGCTTTCACGTCATATTCCGCCAGAATATCAAGAATCTCGGCTGTTCTGTCCGACGGCCCGTCATCGAAGGTAAGGTATACATTATGTATATCATCCGGCCCGGCCTGGTTGGCCGTCCCCTCCATTCCGGACACCAGCACCGCCTCCGGTTCTGCTCTCTCCGTCTCACGTTCCGCCTCTGTCCCGGACTCCGTTCCCGGCAGAATGCTCTCCCCCAGCTCCGGGTTGGCGTTCAGGTACTCCCCCGCATCGCGCACCCCGCTTTTGGAAAGCACAAGGTTGTCCAGCTTCCGCTCCAGTGCCATGGTCCTGATAAACAGAAAAATAATCAGCAGCATGGACAGCACAATCCAGCCGGCCACAACCGTGATAATCGCACTCTTCATTTTTCCGATCCGTTTTCTCCGTCTGCGCTGATTGCGGAGTACTTCTGTATCTTTGTCCTGCATGTGGAACCCCCAAGGTAAACTTAATACTCATCTATTGTAACACATTTTTTTATTTTTCAAAGATAAAAAGAGCAAAAAAATGAATAATTTTTCTGCTCTTTCCATCTTATTTTCTGAAATTTCGTCATAATGCTCCCTTGTGACGCTATTTTTCGCGCGGGATTTGAAAATTGACCCGCACGGAAGAATCTTCCCCGGAACACATTTCCACAGCATGATCCTCCACAAAAAGACATTCCCCGCATCACTGTCCCTTTTCCGGTTTTCCCGTCAGAGTCACCGCGCATACCCCCGCCGCAAACAGAAGAATACCCGCCAGAACAGACACTGCGCCTCCGGGCAGCGTCTGTACTCCCCGGAACACAGCCACAGGCGACGAAACCATCAGTCCGGCAATCGCAGAATAGGTCACCCTGGCATGTCGTCTTATCAGAACCTCCATCAGTCCGGCCATCAGTATAATCCCCGCCGCGACACCGGCTACGAACGGCAAAAGAATCCGCGCGCAGGAAACAAGCTTCCCCGCGTCTCCTCCAACCAGTGCGGGAAGAACCGCACTGACCTGTTCCAGCAGCGGCGTATAACAGCCCAGCGACATCAGAAGCATGGAACCGCTTACCCCCGGAATCACCATCGCTGCCGCCGCGACAGCCCCCAGAAAAAACAGCAGAACACCCGTGCGCAGGTCTCCCCGGAATATCCTCTGCGTTCCCTCCCCCAGGTTCTGCATCCATACCACCAGCGCAAACGCAGTGACCGCAGCCATGCATTCCACGGCTGACAGCCGCCTGCCCCGCAGCTTTTTACATATGACCGGAAACCCTCCGAAGATCAGTCCCGTAAACAGCATCCCCGTGTGCCATGGCCAGACCCGGAACATTTCCTCAATCACACGGGAAAATCCGGGAAGTCCCAGCGCCATCCCCGCCGCCAGCGGAAACAGCACCCTCACACTTTTTTTCCAGTGCGCAAAAAAACCGGTGACCGCATGAATCATATCGTCATAGATTCCCATGGATACCATCATGGTACCTCCGCTGACTCCGGGAACAATCCCGGCAATCGCAATCACGGCGCCTTTTAAAACATCCCTGATAAAATCCATATACCCTCCTTCACAGCAAACCTCCACGCCGGAGACCTCCCAATCCTGCCCACCGCCGCACGCGCTCCCAGGCAGGATACCGCCTCCCGCGCAGCCTTCCCGCCATACCCTGATATTCATGGAACAATCTTCTCCGCCATCCTCACAGGCACTCTGTAAAACGGCAGCAGAAAAGCGGTCGTCACAGCGTTAAACATCAGATGCATATTTGCAATCTGCGCCGCGGGATTTTCCGGCGCGCTCCGCTCCGCCAGCTCCACAACCGGCAGTATCATGCACAAAACCGTAAACAGCACCGTACCTGTGAGATTGAAAATCAGATGAATCACGGCTGTCCGCTTCGCATTCCGGTTCATTCCCGCGGCGGCCAGCACCGCGGTCACACAGGTTCCGATATTCTGACCGAAAAGCACATAGACTGCTTCCCTCAGCGAAACCGCCCCTGTCTGCGCGAGCGCCTGCAATACGCCCACCGCCGCGGAGGACGACTGGACCGCTGCCGTAAATACCGCTCCGGCAAGGATTCCGGCAGGCGGATTCGCCGCCTGTGTCATCATCCGCAGAAAAAGAGGAGAATCCCGCAGCGGCAGCATCGCCGCACTCATCATCTCCATACCGAGAAACAGAATCCCAAGACCCGCCAGAATATTCCCCGCACAGCGCACCCTTCTCCTGTGAAAAAACACCGGAAGCATCACTCCCGCAAACGCCACAGCCGGAGCCAGGACATCCGCATGAAACGCAACCAGCTGCCCCGTAACCGTCGTCCCGATATTTGCTCCCATAATCACCCCGGCGGCCTGCCCGGGCGTCATCATACCGGCGTCCGCAAGACCCGCCACCATCACCGTCGTCGCCGAGGAGGACTGGATAACCGCCGTCACAATGGTTCCGGTCAGAACTCCCGTAAGCGGGCTTGCAGTAAAATGTTCCAGAAACTGTCTCATTTTTCCCGCAGCCACGGTCTTAAGACCACCGCCAAGCAGTTCCATGCCGTGAAGAAACAGCGCGAGACCGCCTGCCAGTGCCAAAAATTCTCTCCATCCCATCTGACTTCACCGCCGGTATACTGACTTTCCTCCTATGTATATGCCTCCTGTTCTTTCACAATTCACAAAAGCAGGATCTGCAGAAAAAAAAGGACACCGCTCCCATCCGGAACGGTGTCCTTTTTCTATGTATCATTTCTTATTTCAGTACAAACTGCCCGATCAGCTCATCCAGCGCCACAGCCTGTGCAGAAAGCTCCTGGCTGGTTGCGGAAGATTCTTCCGCTGTCGCGGAATTAGACTGCACAACCTCGGAAATCTGGGATACACCTGCCTCCGCCTGCTTCATGGCCGTCGCCATATCTGCGGAAACCGTGCTCAGCTCTTTGGAAGACTCTGCAATCTTCTTGATGCCATCCACAACCTCCTCGATGGAATTCGCCGCGCGCTCCGCAGCGCTGTTTCCATGCGCGATCTCCTGCAGGGAACCCTCGATCAGCTGTCTTGTATCCACCGCGGACTGCGTACTCTGATCTGCCAGCTGGCGGATCTGATCCGCAACGACGGCAAAGCCGCGTCCCGCCTCGCCTGCTCTCGCCGCCTCAATCGAAGCGTTGAGGGATAAGAGATTCGTCTGTGAAGCAATATCCTCAATCTCGGAAATAATATTCTCAATCTTCTTGGAAGTCTCATTGATGCGGGCCATCGCATCCACCATCGCCTGCATCTCCACACGGCTCTTGTCAGCCTCATCCGCATAATGTCTCGCCTGTGCAGATGACGCCTCCGCGTTCTCCGCAGCTCTTCCGATACTCTCCGCAATGCTTGTGATCGTCGCCTGCAGCTCCTCCACAGCGCCCGCCTGATCCGTAGCGCCCTCTGCAAGACTCTGGGACGCATCCGCAAGATTGCCTGAACCGGCAGATACCTGACTGGAAGCCTCCTCGATCGAGCGCAGAGTCGCCGTCATCTGGTCGCGCAGCATGCGCATTGCATCAATCAGCTTTATGAAATCCCCGGTGTAGCTGTCTGCCACTTCTGACTCGACTGCATAGTTACCGCCCGCCATCTCGCCGAGCACACCGCCGGCGTCATTAATCAGCAGGTTGAGATTCGAGGCCATATTGGTCGCTTCCCTGATCATATCCGACACTTCATCGTGCGAATCGATGGTCGGGAACGGGGAAGACAGATCTCCTCCCGCAAATGTCCGCAGACGCTCGCTTAAATTGCCAAGCGGAAGCGCAATGCCCTTTGCAATGGAATTGCCAAGGCGGATCGACACATACATCGCGATAATCACTGTAATTATAATTGCAACGGCGAGCCCCCAGCTCAGAAGATTCAGCGTCGACGCAAGTTCATTTCCGCTGTTCACCTTGATACTCAGAATCTCTGCGAGCTCTTCATAGATCGCATTATACGCAGGCGTCAGCTCATTGAGCGCCATTTCCTGCGCCTCTGTCTCCCTGGCACTGTCGATTACCGCTCCAGTCTCCAGGATCTTCTGATCCAGCTTCCAGTATTCCTCCAGCTCTATTTTTATGCTATTGTAGATCCCTCTGGACTCCTCTGTCGTAAGTCTTCCCTCAATCTGCGCAAAATAGTTCTCAAAGCGCGCCTTCTTCTCATCGTGATCCGCCACCACCGCATCAATGGCGTCCTGATCCTGATAACCGATTGCAGCCCGGAGCGACGATCTGGTATCCGCGAACACGACAAGTGCCTTTCCAATATCCCCCTGGGCAAAGCCAAAGTAATCCAGCGCATACGCATACCGGTTCGACATAACAATCATTGCGATCAGTCCCACGACAGCCGCGACCGCCGTAATCGATGTAACCATCACAAATGCTTTTGTAAGTCGTTCTTTGATCCTTACATCCTTAAACATAGCCTTTCTCCTTTACTTTCTTTCGTTTTTAGAACTGTCTTCAATGAGCTTCCTGATTTTCTGCCGCTCTTCCTGTGTGAGCAGGTTGTCAACACTTACCAGCACGATCAGCTCCTTTTTGCAGGAGGCAACATCGTGAAACCAGTTCTGTGTCGCGTTCATGATCTCCGGCATGGGGATAATGTCATGCTGTTCAAGCTCCAGAATCTGCTTCACTTTCCCGACTTCCAGTCCGATCTTCATACCGCTCATGCTGACCACAACGATGTTTTCAATCACCTGGTCTCCATAGGCAAACTTAGCTGCAAGACTGTATACAGGCACTATACTTCCATGCAGCCGCATGATTCCCCTGATATTCGGAGGCGCTCCCGGAATCTGAATCACTCCGGTCTCTACCCCGATCGACTTCACATCCTCCAGCGGGATTCCGAAATCAATGCCATTCAATGAAAATGTCAGTACCTGCATATACTCCTCCATCTATCCGCTTTCTGTTAAAGACATTTCTATTATAGTACTTTTCCACATAATTATCAACATGTTTTCAACGGAAACATTTTGACAATCCTCCCCTCCTGGTTTATGCTGTAACAAAACAGGAAAGGACGCTACTATATATGGAAGAAAAAACCATTGATCTGCATGTGCACTCCACCGAATCCGACGGCACGCTCACCCCGGAAGAAGTTGTCACCGCCGCCGCGGACGCCGGACTGGCGGCGATCGCCCTCACGGATCACGATACGGTCTCCGGCGTAAAAAAAGCTCAGGCCGCCGCGGACGCGTGTGGTCTGGAGCTCGTTCCCGGCATTGAGCTCTCCACCGAATACGCGATCCCGGGAAAAAAAGCCTCCAGCAAAGAAATTCATATCGTCGGGCTTTTCATCGACCCGGAAGATCCGGCTCTTCTGAAAAAAACAAAGGAATTCCGGGAATGCCGCGACAGCCGCAACGAAAAAATAGTCGCAGCGCTCCGTCAGGAGGGTTTTGCGATTACCATGGAAGCGCTGACAGCCGAAAATCCGGACAGCGTAATCACACGCGCCAACATTGCCCGCTTCCTGTACAATCACGGCTGTATCCGCAACATACAGGAAGCTTTTGACAAATACATCGGCGACGGATGCCGCTGCTACGTCGGGCGCTTTAAAGTCTCGCCCATGGAGGCAGTCGCTCTGATAAAGCAGGCCGGCGGAACCGCCATTCTCGCTCACCCGCTCCTGTATCACATGGGAACGGAAAGCCTGAAACAGCTGATTGACACGCTCAGGGAAGCCGGTCTCGACGGCATAGAGGCCATTTACGGAACCTATACCGACGGGGACGAACGCCTTGTCCGGAAACTCGCCGCGGAAAACGGACTGCTTATCAGCGGAGGCTCAGATTTTCACGGCTCGAACAAACCTGCCATTCACCTTGGGACCGGGCAGGGCCGCATGAGACTTCCCTATTCCGTGCTCAGCGAAATTAAGGCATACCGCAGCCGCACAGCAGCCTCATCTCCCGGAAAATAGCCGCTTTGCTGTCTGTGCATCCTCACCGGCCAGTCCGGCGCGTCAGCCCGCCGGATCGCGGCCTTTCTTCCCTCGGAATATCCTCCGGAATCATCGGCGCCGGTCCCATTTCCGGCGCATGCACAGCCCTGCGCCTCTATCCCTGCCGCGCAGCAGAATCCGCCATCCCTCCGCATGATCCCTTTTCCGTCTCACCTCTTCTGACACGGCTTTCCGCTCCCTGCATACGCGCAGCAGAATCCGCCGTCCCTCCGCATGATTCCTTTTCCGTCCTCTCTTCTCCTGGCACGGCTTTCCTCTCCCTGCATACGCGCAGCCGCATCACGATCAGCGCCCCAGACCATGCACCCAGCGAATTCAGGACCAGATCATCCAGATCCGAGACGCCTGTCCCGAAAACATACTGCATACTTTCAATAAAAAACGAAAGCAGAAAGCCGCACAAAAGTATTCCCCGCAGGCTGTCCGGCCATCCCGCATACGCCAGATACACCCCGAACGGGACAAACCAGATTATATTTCCCAGAAAAAGATAAAAAAACAAAAACCAGTGTCCTCCCTTCACCAGCGGGACATATCCCTCAAACAGGGAAACACTTACCGTTCCGTCCAGAAACAGCGGATGCGTGCCAAACCCGCTGCGAAATACCGTAATGCGCAGCAGTATCAGAAGGTAAAACACAAAAAAAACGGCTGCCCATCGTTCTGTTTTCTTCATAATCTCATTCCTCATCCGCCGGAAACGGCGTTGCCTGAATTTTGAATTCCTGCCAATAACTTCATGTTTATCCCGGCAAAAGAAGCACATACTATCACTGAACAAAACGCCGGAAACAAAGTAACGGCGGGCTGTTCAAGCCAGTGAAGCCGGAGACACATATCCGGTCTATCACAAAATGTACCATCATAAACATGAAAACAAAAGAGACAGAAAACGTACAAAAGGAGGAAACAGCTATGTCAAATCGTTCATCGAACAGAGCAGCAATTCCGGAGGCAAAAAGTGCATTAGATCGTTTCAAATATGAGGTTGCCAGTGAAATCGGCGTTCCGTTAAAAGACGGATACAATGGCGACCTGACTTCCAGACAGAACGGTTCCGTTGGCGGGTATATGGTGAAAAAAATGATCGAGGCACAGGAGAAACAGATGGCGGGTAAATAAATCTGCAGGCGGACAGAACAGCCTCTGATAACGACAGTCATCCTTTGGAAAATGCTGCGAAATAACTGCAGAGACAGTATCTGCAGAAAAGTACCACAGGATACAGACGGAAAGCACGCGGGAGTCTTAAGGATTTCCGCGTGCTTTCCCGCTTCAGAGGCTCATCAGGTTCATCCGCTGTGTAAGGAAGCTCTCCAGGTACTGTTTAAGGCTCTTATGTTCCTCCCTGACAAGCTCCGGATCTTCCGCGAGAAGGCAGCCGGCAGCCTCGGAGGACTGCCTTAACACGGCGGCGTCCTGATAGATGTCGCCAAGGGCGAACTGAAGCTCTCCTGACTGCCGGATCCCGAAAAAGTCCCCCGGCCCGCGCAGCTTCAGGTCCTCGCTGGCGATCGCAAAACCGTCGTTTGAGGCATTTAAAATTTCCAGCCGCTTTTTGGCCGTGCTGCTGTCGGAACAGTTGACCATAATGCAGTAAGACTGCGCATCCCCGCGCCCGACGCGCCCTCTGAGCTGATGAAGCTGCGCGAGGCCGAAACGCTCGGCATTTTCTATCATCATGACAGTCGCATTCGGCACGTTGACGCCGACTTCCACAACCGTTGTCGACACAAGCACCTGTACTTCATTTTTCAGAAAGGCTTCCATGACTTTATTTTTCTGCCCCGGCTTCATCTGTCCATGGAGCAGCCCCAGCTGTATCTCTTCCGGAAAGACGCCCCGGAGCATTTTTACATAGTCGGTCACGTTTTCCAGATCAAGATTCTCCGTCTCCTCCACAAGCGGACAGATCACATATGCCTGATGACCGTTTTTTACTTCTTTTTCAATAAATTCATAGGCCTTCGGGCGGTAACTCACATCCACGGTGCAGTTTTTTACCGGCAGACGTCTTTCCGGCATCTCGTCCACTACGGAGATATCCAGATCCCCGTAGAGAATAATCGCCAGCGTCCTTGGAATCGGCGTCGCACTCATCACCAGAATATGCGGATGGGAACCTTTTTCCGCAAAAATTTCCCGCTGACGCACCCCGAAACGGTGCTGTTCGTCCGTGATCACAAGCGCGAGATTGTCATAGACAGCCTTCTCCTGAATCAGGGCATGCGTCCCGACAACCATCGCGTTCGGGTACAGCTGCAGGGATTCATAAGCCATCCGCTTCTGCCTCGCCGTCATCGCCCCCGTCAGCAGCACAACCGGAATTTTCAGATCAAGCTTTTCACAGAGATTCCTGAACGTCCCGTAATGCTGGCGCGCGAGCACCTCGGTCGGCGCCATGATCGCCGACTGATAATCGTTGTGCGCCGCGTCCGCCATCGCCAGAAATGCGATAATCGTCTTGCCGGAACCGACATCTCCCTGAATCAGGCGCTGCATGACACAGTGCCCCCGCATATCCCGCCGGATATCAGCAAGCGCCGCTCTCTGCGCCCCCGTCAGCCCGTAGGGCAGACGCTCCGCCAGGGAATCCACAAACGAATCCTCCTGAAACGCAAATTCATTCGAATCCTTCACCCGTTTTTCCTTCTGATACTGCATACTCAGGATAAACAGAAAAAACTCGTCAAACACAAGGCGCTTTCTGGCCGTGATCAGTGTATCCATATCGTCGGGAAAGTGAATCTGTTTTATCGCATAATTATATTCACAGAGCTGGTATGTATCCCTCACCGACGCGGGAAGATAGTCTGTAAACAGCTCCCCGCCGTCCAGCGCCGTCCTCACCGCCCTCATGATCTGATTGCCGGAAATACCGCCGGTCAGTGCATAGACCGGCAGAAATGCCCCTTCCAGCGCAGCGTACTGCTCCTGCGTGTAAATGACAGGCTGCTCCATCACCATACGCCCGTTCTTTCGCACCGCTTTTCCGTAAAAAATACAGACAGCTCCCGGCTGAAGGCTTTTTTTCAGATAAGGCATACGGAACCAGACCAGCTCTATCTCCACATCCCCCGCTCCCGTCTGCGCAACCGTGACAGACATATTCTTTGCGCACCGCACCACGGGCGGCCTTAAAATCCGCCCCCGCACCGCCGCCTTCTCCCCGTCTGACACCTCGTCCGCGCGCTTCGCCGCCGGGAACTTCACGTAGGTGCGCGGATAATGCATCAGCAGTCCGCCCACCGTACTGATATTCAATCTGCGAAACAGGGCCGCCGTCTTTTCCCCGATCCCTTTTAGCTGCGTGAGCTCTGCGTCCCGGTTCATCCCTGTTTACTCCACGGAAACCACATAGTAATATACCGGCTGACCGCCATAGTGAATCTCCAGCTCCACGTCCGGGAACTGCTCCGCCACCCTCTGCCCGACCATATCCGCGGCCTCCTGCGTCATTCCGGCGCCATAATAAATGCTCACAATCGCTGACTCTTCGTCGACCATCCGGCTGATCATATCCAGGGTCACCTGCTCCAGTTCCTTTCCCACCGAGAGAATGCCTTCGTCCCCGATTCCCATATAATCGCCCTGACAGATCTCCTTGTCATCAATCACGGTGTCGCGCACGGAATACGTGACCTGTCCGCTCTTCACTGATCCGAGCTCTGCGCCCATGCGCTTCGCGTTCTCCTCCGGCGTCTCGTCCGGAATATAGCTGACAAGCGCCGTGATCCCCTGAGGAATCGTCTTTGTCGGGATCACAATCACTTTTTTATCCTCCGTCAGGGAAGACGCCTGGTTCGCCGCCAGAATAATATTTTTGTTGTTCGGAAGGATAAAAACAGTCTTCGCATTGACCTTCCCGATCGCGTTCAGCATATCCTCCGTGCTCGGATTCATCGTCTGGCCGCCCTCGATCATACAGTCCACGCCCAGCTCCTTAAAGATCCCGCTGAGTCCGTCCCCGACGCCGACCGCGATAAAGCCCATCTCCTTCGGCGGTCCTTCCTCCTCCTGCGCCGTCACGCCTCCCGCGGACTGCATTTCCTTTTCCTTGAGAGCAGAAATCTTCTCATCCCGCTCCAGCTTCATATTTTCAATAATGATCGTCGTGAGACTTCCCATGGTCAGTCCGCGCTGCATTGCCATACCAGGATCGTTGGTATGTACATGCACCTTCACGATCTCGTCGTCCGACACCACCACGATGGAATCCCCGATTGTCTCCAGATACTCCTTGAACTCATTCTCCTGTCTGGTCGTGACCGGCCGCTCCAGCATAATGAGAAACTGCGTGCAGTACGCGTACTTTATCTCCTGGGAAGCCTGTGCTTCTATATTATAAGAAGCGCTGCTCTCCGCCGCCCCTGCGGCCCGCGCCTCCACAAAATGATAATCAGCTTCCCTGCCCTTTAAGGCGTCGAGCGCACCTTTCATCACCTGCATTAAGCCCTGGCCGCCGGAGTCGACAACCCCCGCCTGCTTCAGAACAGGAAGCATATCCGGCGTCCTGCCGAGCACATAATCGCCCTCCCGGATCACCTCCTCACAGAAAAAGATCAGGTCATCCGTCTCATCGCAGAGTTCCGCCGCCCGGTCAGCCATTCCCCTGGCTACCGTTAAGATCGTGCCCTCCTTCGGCTTCATAACCGCCTTGTAGGCAGTCTCCACAGCTTTCTGGAACGCCTCGGACAAGATCCTGACATTTACCTCATCGTATTCCTTGATCACCTTGGCAAACCCCCGGAACAGCTGCGAAAGAATCACACCGGAATTGCCCCTCGCACCGCGCAGGGAACCGGAAGAGATCGCCTTCGCGAGAGACGCCATATCCGGCTGGTCCAGCGAACAGACCTCTTTTGCCGCCGACAGGATCGTCATCGACATATTCGTGCCCGTATCACCGTCCGGCACCGGAAACACATTCAGCTCGTTGATCCATTCTTTCTTCGCCTCTAAGTTATTCGCTCCCGCCAGAAACCCCTTCGCGAGAGCCTCCGCATTTATCGTAGTGATTTCCACCTCAAATGTCCTCCTTAATCAATGACACGCACGCCTTCGACGTAAATGTTAATTTTTCTGATCTCCATTCCGGTAAATTCCTCGACTTTGTACCTGACCGTGTCGATCAGATTGTCGGAAACCGTACTGATACTGACGCCGTAGGACACAATGACGTGAAAATCAATTGTGATCTTATTGCCCTCCTCCACGGATACGTTAATACCGTGTGTCAGATAATCTTTTTTCAGCAGCCGCACAAGGCCGTCCTTCATATTGACAGCAGCCATGCCCACGATGCCAAAGCACTCCACCGCGACGGAACCTGCATAAGTCTTTATCACATCCAGATCAATCGTAACCTTCCCGAACCGGGTTTCCATCTGTCCATTCATAAAATAATACTGCTCCTTTCAAGTAACAGTTGCCCCTACACATCTCAGAGCTGATTTAATGGTTATTATAACCGTTTTCTCCCGAAATTCATAGACCTGTTTTCTATTTTTTATATTTTTTTTAAAAATGACTTGCATTATACATCCGGGTCTGCTAAAATACAGGTGTTGTGGTTTTGCGGGCAGTTTTTGATACAGTGACGACAGGACGATGGGTCCGCAGACCAGATGAGAAAGATGCGAGGAGGTGCAGAACCATGGCAAAATGTGCAGTTTGCGGAAAAGGCGTTCATTTCGGTAAGAATGTCAGCCATTCCCATAAAAAGACGAATAGAATGTGGAAACCGAACATCAGACGCGTCCACTGTAAGGTGAACGGAACACCGAAGAGATTATATGTATGTGCTTCCTGTCTGAGATCCGGCAAAGTTGAGAGAGCTTAGAATTTATAAAAAAGTCCGCCGACGCGGGCTTTTTTATTTTGCGCATTTTGCGCCTTCCTCTCCCGCCTGCATTCTTTCTCCGCCTCACAAAAACCCGGGACAGCAGCCGTCATTCCCTCCGCCGTCCCGGGTATTTTATGTATTCTCTCTAATGTTCCAGATCAATCACAATATGCCGCGGCTGTCCGGTGATCATAACCGGCGTCAGCTCTGCCTGGATCAGCGGCCGGATATAGTTCTCCATCTCCCGGCTCACATAGGTGCCGTCATTGATAATCCACTCCAGAGGTACCTTTTTTTCCACATTCGCAATCTTATGCACATCATACAGGTCCGTCGTACAGATATACGGGTCTGTTGATACTCTCTTTAAGATTACCATCCTTCCGGTATCCCCGTCAAACGCCGCCTTCACCGCGGAGCCGCCCACCTGGTAAGCCTCGGTGATATCGACGCGCGAGGTCAGATGTCCGGCGCAGCGCTGCAGGGTCGCAAGCTCAATTGCCCTCGACTTACAGCCAAACTTTTCACTGATGAGCATGGAGAGATAACGCGCGGTTCCGCTCAGCTGCTTGTGCCCGAACGCATCGACATACTCGGTATGACTGGTCAGCTCAAACACATACCTTCCGTCCGCCGTCTTAATGCCCTCGGAGACCGCCACGACAATGGAATTCTTTGTCTCCAGCAGCTTCCCGACCTTCTCCACAAAAGCATCCACGTCAAACGGAAGCTCCGGCAGGTACAAAAGGTCGACACCCTCGCAGTCCTCACACCTTGCGAGCGCTGCCGCTCCGGTCAGCCAGCCCGCGTTGCGCCCCATAATCTCAACCACCGTCACGCTTTTCACATCGTAGACCAGACCGTCGCGGATAATCTCCTTGGAGACGGACGCGATAAATTTTGCGGCGCTTCCGAATCCCGGCGTGTGATCCGTCACCGCCAGGTCATTGTCAATCGTCTTCGGCACACCCATAAAGCGGATATCGCTGTTGATAATAATCGCGTAA
This sequence comes from uncultured Roseburia sp., assembly GCA_947062675.1. Taxonomy (GTDB): domain Bacteria; phylum Bacillota; class Clostridia; order Lachnospirales; family Lachnospiraceae; genus Roseburia. The sequence continues at coordinate 79,985 of CAMSQM010000003.1, read as the reverse complement.
TCCGACAGCTTTTTGATCGTGTCCATGGAATCATTCCCGCCAATATAGAAAAAGGCCGTGATATCGTATTCCTTTAAAATCGCAAAAATCTGCTCGTACAGCTCCCGGTTGTCGCCAATTTCGGGCAGTTTGTACCGGCAGGAGCCGAGAAATGCCGACGGAGTCCTCTTGAGAAGTTCAAGATCCAGATCAGAACGTATTTTCTCATCCATATCCACAATCTTCTTCTCCAGAAACCCCTGAATTCCAAACCGCATCCCGTATACTTTCCCGGCGCCGAGATCTTTCGCCGTCTTATAGACCCCCGCGAGACTTGAGTTGATGACTGCGGTCGGTCCTCCCGACTGCCCTACAATTACATTACCTGCCATAAATAATACCTCCTGAAAAATTTTGATAAAACCCATTTTCATCATAACATAATCCTGATGATATGGAAACGAATTTTCAGGAAAATTGTCACATTCTCTGTCTCAGCCCTTCCCCTCACTCTTTCTTCCACCGGCCGCAGAAATCTCCATCCCGCATTTTACCGCGCTCAGAAGGCGGAACGCGGCATCCCTGTACAGTTCCCCGCTTCGCCTGACGGCCTCGTGCAGGTCCATCACGCCGCTGACCGTCGTCACGGCGCTGCAGATCCCCTCCCGGTAAATGGCCTGATAGCCATCCGCCAGGCTTCCCGTAACCGCGACGGCACACACACCGGCGCGTTTGCAGCGTCTTCCGACTGCGGATGGCAGCTTTCCGGATACAGACTGCCGGTCCATCCTCCCCTCTCCGGTAATCACCAGATCAGTCCCCCGCAGCTTCTCATCAAAATGCAGCAGGTCCAGCACCGCCTCCGCCCCCGGCCTTAATTCCGCGTTCAGAAACGCCATCAGCGCGAATCCCAGTCCGCCGGCGGCTCCCGCACCGCTTCGCAAAGAGCAGTCCTTTCCCGTCGCCGTCTCTGTCACGTCCGCGTAATGCCTCATTCCCTGTTCCAGAAGCTTTAACATACCGGCATCCGCTCCCTTCTGCGGGCCGAACGTGTATGTCGCGCCCTCATTTCCCAGCAGCGGATTTGTCACATCGCACATCACTGTAAACGTCGTCTCCCTGGCAGCAGGATGCAGCCGGCTGACATCCACCGCCCGGACACGTCCCAGATCTTCACCACAGCCGCGCAGAAGCGCCCCGCTCTCATCCAGAAACCGGACCCCGAGAGCCGACATCGCGCCCATGCCGCCATCATTTGTCGCACTTCCACCGATCGCGATCACGATATCACGGATTCCCCTCTCCAGCGCATCCCGGATCAGCATCCCGGTCCCGAAACTCGTCGTCTGCAGAGGACAGCGCTTCTCTTCCGGCAGGAGCGGCAGCCCGGACGCCTGCGCCATCTCAATGACAGCCCGCGCATCAGGAAGCAGACCGTAGACGGCCTCCACCTCCTCCCACAGAGGACCTGCCACCACCGCTTTCCGGTAAGACCCGTGCATCTGCCCTACCACCGCCTCCATCGTCCCTTCCCCTCCGTCCGCCACCAGAAGCCCCTCCGTCGCCGCATCCGGAAAAACCTCCCGCGTCACCTCCTCAAGAAGCTCCGCGATTCTTCCGGACGTCAGGGATCCTTTAAATGAATCCGATGCAAATAATATTTTCATAAATGACCTCCTGCCCTCTGCAGCTCTGATACTTTTCTTCCTGCTATCATCAGAAAAAGTACAGCAGTAACATCTTATTATTTCCGCCGCATTCCAGCCCCCCGGCACATGGTCACCGCACACCAGATCACACCTTATCTTCTGTCTTATCCCCCTTTTTCACCAGCCGGTAAATAAACATATACGCCCAGATGAGAACAGGAACCACGATTGTAGCGTATATTGAAGCGCCCAGAAGATTCCTGTAATTTTCCACATCCAGAAGCGCACAGACCAGCGTCGCCACATACATTCCGGCGAGAAGCACTATACCGGCCACGGCCAGAACCCGTTTTCCCCGGGATGGACGGCTCTCTTTCATAAAAATCTCCCTTCCTGCTTCACATAGCATCTTCTCTGTTCCTGCACTCTCTCCTGCGCAGATCACTGCCCCGGAATGCAGACCCCGCACTCCCGCAGCTGTCTGACAGCCTCTTCATATCCCGTGAAGCAGATTCCGCGGATTCCCAGCGCTTCGGCCGCATCGATATTCGCCTGCACATCATCGAGGAATACGCATTCCCCGGGCTTTAATCCATAGCGCGCGAGCAGAGTCCGGTAGATTTCCGGCTCCGGCTTGATCTGATGAACCTCAAACGAAAACAATGCCCCGTCCGTCTCCCCGGCAAATGACAGCTCCTCCCTGGTCTGTCCGTAGGTCCGCCGCCCGTAATTGGAGAGGATATACACGCCATATCCGGCTTTTTTCAATCCCTGAATCCAGCTTCTGCTGTAGGGATATGTCTGAATCGCCAGACCGATATTGTCCCAGAACAGCCGGACTTCCCGCTCATATCCTTTCGCGCCGTCCAGAAAATGTGCGAGCAGTTCCCCGTCGGAAACGGCACTGCGGTCCAGCTCATTCCAGTACGGGGAGCGGACCGTCGCCTGCACCACGGCCTGTCGCGCCCTCTCATCGAAGCCGAGCCTGCGGAGCGCACTGTCGCAGTCCCACTCCACAAGCACTTTTCCCACATCAAAAATCACATTTTTTATCATATCGTCCCCCGGAAAATAATATCGTCCCGCCCGGGCCCGTTGGAAACCATGGTAACCGGATATCCTATTTCTTTCTCAATAAATTCCACGTATTTCCTGCAGTTTTCGGGAAGTTCCTCATAATTGCGTATTCCGCGGATATCACAGTTCCAGCCCGGAAGTATCTCCAGAACAGGCTTTGCGTGCGCAAGCTTTGCCGTCGTCGGGAAATCCTTTGTCACCTCTCCGTCGATCTCATAGCCAACACAGACCGGGATTTCTTCCAGATAGCCGAGCACATCCAGCACGGTGAACGCCACATCTGTCGTCCCCTGAAGACGGCAGCCATATCTGCTCGCCACACAGTCGAACCAGCCCATACGCCTCGGACGCCCTGTGGTCGCGCCGAACTCGCCGCCGTCACCGCCGCGCCGTCTCAGCTCATCCGCCTCGTCACCGAAGATTTCACTCACAAATGCCCCGGCTCCGACCGCCGACGAATAGGCCTTGCAGACAGTGATAATCTGCCGGATCTCATACGGCGGAATTCCCGCCCCGATAGCGCCGTAAGCCGCCAGCGTGGAAGATGATGTGACCATCGGATAAATGCCGTGATCCGGATCTTTGAGCGTGCCAAGCTGCCCTTCAAGCAGAATCGTCTTTCCCTCGCGGACTGCCTTATCCAGATATACGGACACATCACAGACATACGGCGCCACCATATCGCGGTACTCATGCATCGTCGCGAGAAGTTCATCAAACTGTATCAGCGGCTTGTGATACAGATGCTCCAGAAGAACATTCTTCGTCTGCACAATCCCCTCAATCTTTTCCCGCAGCAGCTCTTCGTCAAACAGCTCGCTGACCTGAACGCCTGTTTTTGCATATTTATCAGAATAAAATGGTGCAATGCCGGATTTGGTGGAACCGAATGACTTTCCTCCCAGGCGCTCCTCCTCGTACTGGTCAAACAGGATGTGGTATGGCATCACAATCTGCGCCCGGTCCGACACCAGAATCTTCGGAGCCGGCACTCCCCGCTCCACAATCGACCCGATCTCCGCGAACAGCACGGGAATATTCAGCGCGACGCCATTCCCGATCACATTCGTGGTATGACTGTAAAACACGCCGGACGGGAGGGTGTGCAGGGCAAACTTCCCGTAATCATTGACAATGGTGTGACCCGCATTCGCTCCTCCCTGGAAGCGCACAATAATATCCGCCTCTTTTGCGAGCATGTCCGTGATCTTTCCCTTTCCCTCGTCACCCCAGTTGGCTCCAACTACTGCTTTTACCATTTTGTGTATCCTCCTTAATCTTTTCAGACTGCCCTGACCGGAACAGACGCATTCCCGTCACGACAGCAGAAACGGCAGCTGTAAAAACCGCTGCCGCCTTTCGTCTTTACTCTATGATTATACCTGAAAACAATGCATAAGTAAAATTAATAATTTTTATGCGTGGTATAATTTTTCATTATGCGCTGCCGGTCGCCGGCATACGGAAGACGCGATGAGGGCCGGTCAGCCCGGGGCCGCGGAGAGATCTGTCATACCGCCGTCAGATCCCTGGTGAGAATATCGCTCTTTTCCAGAAATTCTTCGACAGAGCCGAAATCAAGCCGCGCCAGAAGCTCCATCACATACGGATTCTCCAGCGGAGTCCGGTAGAGCGCCCCGTCGCCATACTGCTCCACCGCCTCTCTGCCTTCCTCCCGCCCCAGAATGGCCTTCGGGCCTCCTACGCAGCCTCCCTCACAGGCCATTCCCTCGTAAAAGTTGGCTGAAATATCGCCCGCCGTGATGCGCTCTATCAGCTCCCTGCACGCCTTCACCCCGTCCGCCTGACAGGCGCGCACTGTGATTCCGCGGTCAGGATGGAGCTGTTCCACCGTTCTCTTTACCGCCTCACTGACGCCGCCGGTGTGCGCATAAATCCTTCCTGCCCGCGAGGAATGTTCCTTGCCGTCCTCCGTGAGCTCCTCCGGCCTGATTCCGGCAGCCTCAAAGATCTCTTTTACCTCCTGAAACGTCAGGACATAATCGACGGCTCCCGCGATATCCGGCTCTCTCGCCTCCTTCTTCTTGGCCATGCACGGACCGATAAACACAGTCACCGCCTCCGGATACAGCTTTTTCACCACTCTTCCGGCGGCAATCATCGGGGAGACCGCTCCCGGAAGATGCGGCACAAGCTCCCCGTATATATTCCGTATCATTGCGATCCACACGGGACAACAGCAGCTTGTCAGCTGAAAATCCGCGTCGCTCTTTACATGACGGTCAAATTCCAGCGCCTCTTTTAAGGTCAGGATATCCGCGAACACCGCGACCTCCACCATCCCCTTAAATCCGACCGCCTTAAAGGCGCTCCGAAGCCGCCCCGGCGTCGCCTGCGGACCGAACTGCCCGGCAAACGCCGGAGCGGTCAGCACGTAGACATCCCGTTTCTGTTCCCTCACCGTCCTGAGCACCGGAAGGACGTCCTTATTCGCCGCCAGGCGCTCAAGGCGGCAGGCATCCACGCACTCGCCGCAGCCCGTGCACCTGTCCGGATTGATCCGGATCTTCCCCTCCCGCTCCTCGATGGCGTCAAAAATACAGCTCGCCGCACAGGCGCGCTCATAGGCGCACTCCTCACACTCCTCCGTGTGAATCACAGGCGCATATTTTTCCGGGTGGAGCAGGCAGTCCATGTGATAAGGATTATAGTCCTCAATCAGATGCCTGCCCTCCTTCGCCTCCTGTTTTAATATTTCCAGATACAGTTCATGAAATGTTTTCATTCCGCCAGTCCGTTCCCTCACTCTTTTTCCCGTTAGTATGGACCGGAGGCATCCGGATTATTCATGGCCGCATCCTTCCGTATGCCTTCCCTGCCGGACCGGAAGACATTCAGAACCAGTTTCTGATATTATTCAGCTCTTTCGCCTTGCGGAATATCTCGTCGCACGCCTGCTCAAGATACGCCTCCAGTCCCTCTTTCTCTTCCCTGGAAAAACCGTGGTTTTCCGTGATCTTACATTCCGGTATGCTGCCCTCTGCGACATCGGCACCGCGCTCGAAACGGACGGAGACACGCCTCCTGCCCTTTCCCGCCAGAATCCCCGAGTGCGTCATTTTTACCTCTTCTTCCCTGTTCAAACTAAAATGCTCCTTTCTCCTCCGGCCCGCTTTCGCTTTCGCTTCCCCTGCCCACGGCACTGCGGATCTCCTCCAGAACCGCATCCGGCAGAAACGTCCGGCCAGCCTCATTTGTGCGCTCAAAATCCTCGAGCACCTGCCGGCTTTTTCCCGCAACCTCCTCCCGGAGATCCATGGCGGAGAGCAGGATGCAGCCCTCGCCGCGGATAATCACCTGTTCCAGCCCGTCAGAAGTCGCAACCGTCACCCGGTGTCTGCGGGCATTTTCATGGGCAAATTTCTCTATATACTGGTCCGCCGTCTCAGCTTCTTTCGTGTACACGACATGAATATTGTGATAATCCAGTATCTCTGTCCGGTGCCCCTGCACACGGTATGCGTCAAAAACCACGATCAGCTGACAGCCGCGGATCCCCTGATAATTACACAGAATATCCAGAAGCTTTCCTCTCGCGCCGTCCACACTCACCTCCGCAAGACGCTTAAGCTCCTCCCAGGCAAAAATAATATTATATCCGTCCACAAGCAGATATTCCTCCTGCCCCGGAAATTCCTGAGACCGCAGAGACTCTTCCTGCCGCATTTTTTCTCCCTGCGCCCGGTATGTCCGGACAGCTGCGGGGACCGCAGCGCCTTCCCGGCGCCCTCTCAGTTTCCAGCCCTTTTTTCCCTGATCGGACGGCTTTCTCTTATTTGCATTGTAGGTCCTCTCCAGAATTCTGTCAATCTCATCCGTCCCGATCGGAATTTCCTCTCCACCGGGCACTTCCGCAGGCCCGCCGCAGCCGTTTTCTCCCGCATCCTCCGGATTCCCGTGCTGTTCAAGCCACCTCCCCAGATGCATATAATCCCACACCTTATCCCAGCTCACGACAAATCCCGCGCCGTGCGCGCAGAAGACAGAACCGCACGGATGCTGCGCATCCCGCTCCGGGTCATAACCGCTGGCCCGGATCACCTCCTCCGCATTGTGACAGGGCCGGTAGCCCGCCGGCGTACAGGAAAGCCTGCCGAGTCCCTTTGTGTATGAGACCACTTCTTTGTGATAATTCTGCATCGTGGCCACAGGCGCCGTTCCGGTCAGGATCCGGATACCGCCTTCTGCCGGCTCCCCGTAAGCCTGTTCCCTCAGCCCCGCGGCTGCCGGTTCATCATAGTGCAGCGTCCCCTGCATCCGCTCAATATCTGTCATCGCCCGCCCCAGCATCTGTTCCGGTACTTCCAGCTGAAAATCATAACAGGGCTCCAGCAGCACCGGCTGCGCCTGCATCAGCCCCTGGCGCAGCGCCCGGAATGTGGCCTGCCGGAAATCCCCGCCCTCGGTGTGCTTTAGGTGCGCGCGGCCGCTCACAAGCGTAATTTTCAGGTCGGTGATACAGGCCCCCGTGAGCACCCCGGGGTGCCCGCACTCTGCCAGATGGGAGAGCACCAGCCGCTGCCAGTTCCGGTCCAGAAGATCCTCACTGCACACCGACGCAGTCACCAGCCCGCTCCCCGGATCCCCGGGCTCTAAGAGCAGATGCACCTCCGCGTAATGGCGCAGCGGCTCGAAATGTCCGACGCCCTCCGCCACCGCCGCGATCGTCTCCCTGTACACTATGGAGCCGCTGTCAAACCCCACTTCCATCTGAAACCGTTCCCTGGCCAGACTCTGTAAAATCTGCAGCTGCACTTCCCCCATCAGCTGTGCCAGGATCTCCCCGCGATCCTCATTCCAGACAATGCGAAGCTGGGGCTCCTCCTCCTCAAGCTGCCGCAGCTTCGGCAACGCCACAGCGGCCTCCATACCCTCAGGCAGAATCACGCGGTATGTCAGCACAGGCTCCAGCACAGGCGATTCCGCCTCCGCCTCCGCGCCGAGGCCTTCTCCCGGATATGTCCGTGTGAGTCCCGTCACCGCACAGATACAGCCTGCCGGTACTTCCTCCTCCGTCTCATACTTTTCTCCGGAATAGATGCGGATCTGATTTACCTTTTCCTCCCACTCATCCCCGGCGCCGTTTCTCCCGCGTCCTCTCAGTACCTGACGCACCTTAAGGCTTCCGCCCGTAATTTTCAGATATGTGAGACGAACCCCTGACGCATCGCGCGCAATCTTAAAAATACGCGCTCCGAATGTCTCCGGATAAGCAGGAATCTCCGTATAAGTCAGAAAACCCTCCAGAAACGAATCCACTCCCACGAGCTTTAGCGCAGAGCCAAAATAACATGGAAACAGTTTCCTCTCCCGTATCAGGCGCACAATCTCCCGCCGCTCCGTCACGCCCCGTTCCAGATACCGTTCCAGCGCCTGCTCATCACAGACCGCCACACTCTCGGAAAACGCATCGGACGCGGTGTCCGAAAAATCCACACAGTTCCCGTCCAGGGTGCTTTTAAATTCCTGCATCAGACGCACCCTGTCCGTGCCTTCCTGATCCATCTTATTGATAAATAAAAATACCGGAATCCGGTATCTGGCCAGAAGCCTCCAGAGCGTCTTTGTGTGCGCCTGTACCCCGTCCGCCCCGCTGATCACAAGAATGGCATAGTCAGGCACCGTCAGCGTGCGCTCCATCTCCGCAGAGAAATCCACATGTCCCGGCGTATCCAGCAGTGTTATGGCTGTGCCGTTCGGCGTCTTTATAACCGCCTGCTTGGAAAAAATCGTAATTCCCCTCGCACGCTCCAGCGCATGATTGTCCAGAAACGCATCTTTTTTGTCCACACGGCCCGCCCGGCGTATCATCCCGCTCTCGCACAGCAATGCCTCCGAGAGCGTTGTCTTTCCCGCATCCACATGGGCAAGAATTGCCGTGCATATGTTCTTCAGCTGGCCGGCCGCAGTCTTTTTTTCTCTCAATCCGGATATATCTTCCATAGAAAACAGCCTTTCTCTTGTATTATGCCGGTCAGTGGAATCAGGAAACAACGGGCCGCGCTGACTCCGTTTCCAGAAATTCCACCAGTCGTCCGGCCGCCGCAGACATCGGCATCTGTTCATCCAGCACAATGCAGAACTGCCGTTCCGGAATGCCATCCCCGAACTGCAGTTTAAAAAGCTCTCCGGAATCCAGATATTGTCTGGCAAAATCCTCCACGACGGACGCCACTCCCAGATTGCGAACGGCAAACTGCACCAGCATATCGCTGGTCGCCAGCTCAAACTCCGGCGTCAGGCTCACCCCCTGCTTTTTCAGAAAACCCTCCACATAGCTTCTGGTCGATGTATTCCCCTCCAGGCAGATCAGCGGAAGTCCCGACAGAACAGACCAGCACAGCTTCCTCCCCTCCAGCTCCGAAAACTTCCGGCCGGCCACAAATACGTCTGAAATCGCGCGGACGGGAATCAGCTTCACATGATTCCTGGTGCAGACAGGCGTGCTCACGATGCCGAAGTCAATCCTGCCGCCCGCCAGATGGCGCAGTGTCTCCGGCGTCGGCGCATTGGTCACCGCCACCCGGATGCGCGGATATCTCTCGTGAAACCGCTCCAGATGCGGGAGAAGATAAAACTGCAGTGTCATATCACTGGCTCCGATGCAGATCTCCCCGCTCTCCGGATCCTGCATTTCCGCAAGCTTTTTCTCACCGGAAAGAATCATCTCATATCCCTTTTGTACATAAGAAAAAAGCATCTCTCCTTCCCTGGTCAGCCGCACGCCTCTGGACATGCGGAGAAACAGGACACAGCGGAGGGCGTTTTCCAGATGCTTTACCGCCTGACTGACCGCCGGCTGCGAAATGGAAAGCGCCTCCGCCGCCAGAGTGATGCTCTGGTGGCGCGCCACGAAATAAAAAATTTTGTAATACTCCAGGTTGATATCCATAATGCTCCCGTCAGTCTTCCAGCTCCGGAATTCTGGCGGAACATGCGACGGCCAGCGCCCCCGGCCCGATATGGCAGGACACGCTCAGAGACAGCGGGTCCATCTGAATCTCCTTTCCCGGAAATGCCGCCTGTACCTCCTTTTTAAAAACCTCTGCCGCTTCAAGGTCATACGTGTATGCAAGCTCAAGATACAGATGCTCTCCTTCCGGATCCTGAAAGCGGTTCCGGAAATCATTTTTCATCGCCTCTATCATCAGATTTTTCGCCTGCTTCACCGTTCTCGCCTTTGCAAAAGCGTCCAGCTTTTCACCCTGGATCTGCAGCACCGGCTTCAGTTTTAAAAGACTTCCGAGCGCCGCTGCCGCCGGGGTAATCCGTCCTCCTTTTTTCAGATAATAAAGCGTATCAACCATAATATAAATGGACGACTGCATCTTTTCGCGCTCCAGAATCTGCCGGATTTCCTCCGCCGTACGCCCCTGCCGTGCGAGGGCGAGCGCATCCAGAACAGACTGGCGCTGCGTCACGGATATTCTCTGATTATTTACCACCTGCACTCTGCCGTCGTAATCCTGCGCCAGCATCCGCGCAGTCTCACAGGAACCGCTCAGGCCGGAGGACATCGGAATATGCACAATCCCGTCGTATGTCTTTAACAGCTCATCCCAGGTATCCGTCACATTTCCGACCAGCGGCATGGATGTCGATATATCCGCCCGCTCCGAGAGCATCTGGTAAAACTCTGCCTGTGTCAGATCGATATCTTCATAATACGTCTTATCTCCCACAATAAAAGGCATCGGCAGGATGGTCACACCCAGCTCCTTTGCCTGACTCTGCGTAATGCCGCTGTTGCTGTCCGATACGACTGCTACTCTGCTCATAAAAAATGCTCTCCCTCTGTTCTATAATCTCAGTTTTCATCTTTTTCCACCAGCTCTTTCATTCCACGGGCAATTCCGTAAATATCATTCAGCAGCCGGTTCAGATGATCAAGCGCCTGCATACTCTGCCCGCTCACCTCAATACAGCTCTCGGAGGATGCCGCAACCTCCTCGCTGGCTGCCGACAGGTTCGTAATGCCGTCATTGATCTGCGTGTTCGCCTCCACGATCGTTCCAAAACCCGACGTCAGACTGCGCACCGCATCATGGACCATTCCCATATTCGCCTCAATCAGCCCGAACTTTTCCTTTGTTTCCTCAATCAGCTCATTCTGCCGGTCGGAGGATTCAGCGGATTTCTGCATATTTGCAGAGGCCTCCTCCACATTGGCCGTGAGCTTTTCAATAATGCCGGTAATCTTTCCGGTAGATTCTTTTGTCTCCTCCGCCAGCTTGCGTATTTCATCCGCAACCACGGCAAATCCTTTTCCGGCCTCGCCGGCCCTCGCCGCCTCGATAGACGCGTTCAGCGCCAGAAGATTGGTCTGCTGGGACACGTTTAAAATCGTGCCGATAATCACCTCGACCTCCCTGATACGGTTATTGAGCTCTGTTGTCATGTCTCTGGTCGCACGGCTGATCCCAGCCGTCTGCACAGCCTGTTTTTTTAGTTCCTGCACAAGCATACTGCCGCCGGAGACCGCCCTCTGCGCAGTCTCCGAAGCCTTTTCCATCTCCCCGGTCTCCCGCTTTGCATCCGCAAGGCTGGCCTGAATATCGGTGGTCTGCATGGTCTGCTGCTCCAGCGCATCGGCGGTCAGCCGGACGCTGGAGGCGATCTCCCGCACTGAGTTGTCCGAGGCCTGCATGCTCTCCGTCAGCATCTGCGACTGCTCCTGCGCGACGTGAAATTCCTCCACCAGCTTTTCCGACATCCGGATAATCTCCGCCGAAACCTGTTCCCCCGCGCTCATGCGGCTTATAATCTCGTTCTGATCCTCCGCCGCATGTTTTGCCTGCGTCTGCACCACGATATAAGCCGCCACGCAGAAAATAACGGCAAATATAATCTGCATAAAGCTCTGCCCGGAAGATTCGGGATACCGGAAATAATTCCTAACCCCGGCAATCACGTTCAGAAGCACCGCCACAACCGTTCCCACAACGGCAGATCTGCGGTCCATATACAGCATTACCATGAGCATAATCGGAAACACCGCCGCGTACAGATAAATATTGCGGTTTGTCAGACAAAGAACCGCATAGGAGAAAAACACACATACCATACAGCTGACTTCAAACGCCCGCTTTTTATTCCAGGCCACATAAGTCAGCAGAAATGCGAGAAGAATGAAGACATTTACCGCCGATCTTGCCGCCACCATTCCCATATCCGCCGTCTTGTCCGCAAAACCTGCCAGCGCAAGCAACGTCATCATGCCCAGTATCAAAAGTCCCAGTAGAAATGCAATCCTGTTGTTCTCCTGTCTCTGTCGTACCTCTAATTCCATTTCCTGTCTCCCTCTGTCCCTTCATCCCTCCGCATCATCCGGAAGAATGACTCTTTTGTCAATAATCATCTGCACAAAAGCAGCATCACGCACAATCCACGGCTCCCGTCCCGGCCTGGTGTTCTCCCTGCAGATTTCCTCCGGCATGGTCCATCGGAACCGGTATCCCCGCTCCCGCTCACTTGCCGTCAGGCACGGCTCCTCCGCTTCCGTTCCCACCCGGCAGAAATAGAACAGGGAGTGACAGATATACTTTTTTGCCGCATCAAACAGGTCCTTCCGGATCTCCAGAATCTCCCCCAGCTCCGTGATCTCTCCCTCAATGACACGCAGCCCTGTCTCCTCGCGCACTTCCCGCGCCAGCGCCTCCCTGAACGCTTCGCCCGCCTCCGGGCCGCCTCCCGGAAGCTTGTACGCCCCGTCCCTGTCGCACTGCGTCGCGAGCATTCCGTCCCGCATGATAATCCCGCGCACGGAATACCTCTCATATACGTCCACCGTATCCTGATAGTCATTTGCATCAAATGTTGCAAGGATTTTCATAGACATTCCTCCATCGCAGATCAGATACGAATTGTGTCCCCGTTTTCAGCCGCATCCCCGGCAGCGGAAGATCCTTTCCCGTCAGCTTCCACAGCTTCCACATCCTCCTGCTCCGTTACAGGAAGTCTCCCATACATCTGCATGCACCGGTACAGCTTCTTTGCCAGCCTGTCCGTAATCTGGTCCGGAAGCGCCCTCCACTGCCAGTTTCCCCCAAGTGTGGACGGCGTATTCATCCGTGCCTGCGAACCCAGCCCGATCAGATCCTGCATCGGAACCACCGCAAGCTCTCCCACGGACGACCACGCGGCACGCATCATCCCCCAGTTATAGCCTTCCCTGCGCGTAAGATTTAAATATTCCTTTGCAAAGCGGACGCTGTCCTTCGGAGCCGTTTTCATCCAGCCGGAAATCGTGTCGTTATCATGTGTGCCGGTGTAAACCACACAGTGTTTTTCGTATGTATGCGGCAGATAATTGCTGCCCTCCCTGGAATCAAATGCGAACTGGATCACCTTCATTCCCGGAAAACCGGAATCGCGGACGAGCTGCAGCACGGACGGCGTCAGGAACCCCAGATCCTCGACGATAATATTCAGCTTTCCGAGCTTTTCTTCCAGCACGCGGAAAAGATCCATCCCCGGCCCCCTGCGCCACTCGCCGTTTTTCGCTGTGGTATCCTTTCCCGGAATCGCATAATAGGAGTCAAACCCGCGGAAATGGTCAATCCTGACAATATCATAGAGCTCCGACATCGCCTTTACGCGCCTTGTCCACCAGGAATAGCCGTCTTTTTTCATCACATCCCAGCGGAACAGCGGGTTGCCCCAAAGCTGGCCGTCATCGGAAAATGCGTCCGGCGGGCAGCCGGCCACATCGATCGGATCCAGATTCTCATCCAGATAAAACTGTCCGGGATTTGCCCAGACATCCGCGCTGTCCCCCGCGACATATATTGGCACATCCCCGATAATCTCAATTCCCTTCGCGTTGACATACGCCTTCAGCTCTCTCCACTGTTTAAAGAACAGATACTGGAGCATCTGGTAAAACCGGATATCCTCCGCATAGGTCCTGCGCGCCTCCGCGAGCGCCCCCTCCTCGCGCGTCTTTAAAGCCGTGTCCCATTCGGACCATGCAACGCCCCCGTTGGCGTCCTTAAGCGCCATAAATAATGAATAATCGGCAAGCCATCCGGATTCCGCCTCGCAGAATGCCGCAAAATCCTCCGGCTCATTTCCGCAGAAACGTGCAAATGCTTTTTTCAGAAGCGGGTAGCGCGACTGGTACATCACCCCGAAATCCACTTTCGCCGGATCATCACCCCACGAATATGCCCTGCACTCCTCTTTTGTCAGAAGCTTTTCCCTGCACAGGATATCCGGATCGATAAAATACGGATTTCCGGCAAAGCTGGAAAACGACTGATACGGGGAATCCCCGTAACTTGTCGGACAGATCGGAAGTATCTGCCAGTATTTCTGGCCCGACTTTTCCAGAAAATCCGCAAACTTTTCCGCCTCGTCCCCCATCGTCCCGATTCCGTACGGTGACGGAAGGGATGAAATATGCATCAGAACACCACTGCTTCTCATTGAATAACCACACCTTTCCCGTAAAAAAATCCTGTTGTCACAATTTACCTGTATATTTTAGCACGGATTTCATTCTGAATCCACCCGCGAAATATCAGAAATACTGATGCATGCTGTCGGTTGATTCCCGTATCATCCCGATTGCCCCCCTGACATCCTCCGCGTAGGAGAGATTCTGCTCGCTCATCTCCCGCACCTGTTCCGCACTCGCGGTCACCTCCTCGGTTGCCGCCGACAGGTGCGCGATATTCTCAACAATCCGGTTATTCGCGTCGGAAAGCCCCGTAATCTGCTGGTCAATTTCACTGATCCCCTCGATCAGCTGCGCCATATCCCCGCCCAGCTTCTCAAAAGAATCCGCCGCCGTAAGAATCTTCCGGTTCTGATCCGCCGTGGCATCCACGGACGTCTCAATTGATTTCACCACCTCATCCGCATTCATGTTCAGTTCGCTGACAATCCGGGTGATCTGTTCCGTCGAACTTCTCGTCTGCTCCGCAAGCTGGCGGATCTGCTCTGCGACGACGGCAAATCCTCTTCCGGCCTCCCCTGCCCGCGCGCTCTCAATGGACGCATTCAGCGCCAGGAGATTGGTCTGACTGGAAATATTTAAAATCATACCCGCGATCTCTTCGACTTCTTTCGTCTTGTCCTGAAGTCTGCCCATCGACTCTGTCACCTCGCGGTTTGTCTCCGCAATCTGCTCAGACTGGGACTTCAGCTCATCCATCACCTGCATATTTTCACGGATGCTCTGACTTGAACCCGTCGCAATGCCCACCATTCTGCCGGAGCGCTCCACGGTCTCCCCGATGGCATCCTGGATACTCTTCGTCATATTGTTCTGTTCCTCGATATTGTCCGCCGTCGTGCCTGTGGCGGAAGTAATCTCCTGCATGCTCTGCGCCACACTTTCCGTCGCCCGCACAAGCTCATCCACCAGACTGCTGCTCTTTTCCGACTCCTCCTGTACCGTTCTGGAAATCCCGATCACTCCGTCAAGAATCGTCTGCTGCTTTCCGCTCTGCTGCGCCACCGACCCGAGCGCGTGATCGTTAAATAACCGCACAATCCCGCCGATTCTGTAAAGCAGAAAAATCATAAGATACACGCAGATCACCCTGCACAGGCCGTCCGCATCCCCAAAACCCGACATTTTCCAGAAACGCACGGCAACCACAGCCGTGAGCATGACTGTATAAAAAATACAGCAGCTGTTAAAGGACCTGCGGTCGTAATAGGGAATCTGAAGCACCAGAATCCCTATCAGCGCAAAATACAGAAATTCGGCATCCGTCTGCAGTCCGAGAATAAGAAATTCCAGTCCCATCTCCACGGCCACGGCCTGCCGGAGCCGGATACCATTTCTGTCCGTCAGAAAAAGCACCAGATTCAGGAGAAAAAAAACGGCCACAAGCCCTATGTTCGCGTATGCGGTGGTCAGTGAAATACTCTTTGTGAACATCTTAACTCCCAGATATACCAGAAACATCGCCCACAGACAGTTTGCTGAAATGATAAACGCACCGTTCATTCTGCGGTTCCTCTCGCCCGCATCGTTATAACGAAACAGATTCTCTTTTGCCATACTGCTCCTCCACAATATAATATATGATTTTATTTTCTTTTATCATATTATATTCCGATGAAATTTTCCACTCTTTTCTATAACCGGAACAGGAATTTTTCACGGTCAGACTACTTTTGCGGAACTGCCCCGTTTCTTGACATTCCCCGTCAGTCTGGTATATAATAATAGTGTGGAAATATTCTCAAAAAAGGAGGTACATTCATTTATGAAAATCATGAAGACACCGCGCATATCTGCGGCAAAATTATGCTCCCTGCTACTTGCCGTCTTCGTTCTGGCCGGCATTCTGCCACAGACCGCCTTCGCGGATTCCAGACGCCTGGAATTTACCGCAAAGACTTCCGGCACCGGCAACAGCATTCAGGTAAAACGCGTCTCTTTGGACTACGAGGACGGCGTCCCTGAATTTGAGGTCGATTTTATCTCCCGTGTCACCTGGAAATCCAGTGCAAAAGTCACCGTAAAAGACAACAAGGGCAAGTCATACCGCGCCTTTCTTGCCAGCCGCGACAGCGACGACTGCGACATCTCCGTGCCCTCCCTGAAAGAGGGACGCACCTATACCATTGTGATCAACGGCATCAAACGGCGCGGCACATCCGGCTACCGCAAACTGACCATAAAAGCAAAGGTCCCCGCGCAGAAAACAGGCAAATCAAATGTAAAAGTCGCAAAAGTCACCGTCGATGAGGATAAAAGTGAGATTGACGTAAAGTTCACCACAAAAGTTCTGTGGAAGTCCGGCGCAAAAGTCACCTCCATTAAGGACAACAAGGGAAAAACCTACAAAGGTTATCTGGCTGAGATGGATGACGACGACTGCGAAATTTACGTGGAGAACCTGAAATATGACCGCACTTATACCATAAAGATCTCAGGAATTAAGGCGGTCGGATCCGGTTCCTACGGTACGGTCACCATCACCGCAAAAGTCCCGGCCCGGAAAAATAATCTTTATGTCAGAAAAGCGGAGTATGACGAGGACTATGACGACGGCAGGACAGAGTATACCGTGACCTTTGAGTTCAACAAAGACATCGCTTTTGAATACGGTAAAAGTTATGTGATCGTCCGTGATCAGAACGGCAGCGCTTACTCATCCTCATCATCCTATGTGGACTGGGATGACGATGAATGCGAAGTGCATCTGTCGCAGCCGCTGACCGTCGGAACCACTTACACCTACGAGATCGTACATGTAAAGCCCGTAAATTCCGGCAGTTACGGGACATTAAAGGGAAGCTTTGTCGCTTACTATGACTGAGACCGCCGGACTTTATGAGCCCTGGCAGAGGAATCCGCCGGCAGACATATTTCCTGCATATGAAACGGCATATCCATCATTATACCAGAAAAGCAGCCCGGAATCCCGGGCTGCTTTTCTTTTGGGACGACACCGGAGTCAGACGCTCCGGAAAAAACATATATATCATCTCAGCCCGCGCTTTCCACGGATCCGGAAATAATATTCTCCGCGCCTGTCTCCTCCGCCAGCATGGAGGTACAGTGCGGACAGCGCACCGCTTCCGCCGCAATCTCACTCATGCAGTACGGACAGGTCTTCACCGCCGGCGGCTCAGGCTCCTTTGCCTCCTCTTTTTTCAGGAATCGGTCACCGATACCGTTGATCACTTTCACAAGAACAAAGATCACAAACGCTGTGATCAGGAAATTGATTACAGCCGTGATAAAATTTCCATAGCAGAGCACCGGAGCAGACTCCCCGGTTCCAAGCGTCACCTTCAGATTTGAGAAGTCCGTCCCGCCGAATATTCCGAGAACCGGCGTCAGAATATCCTGGTTTAACGATGTCACAATGGAGGTGAACGCCCCTCCGACAATCACACCGACAGCCATGTCCATGACATTCCCGCGCATTATAAACTTTTTGAACTCCTCGATCAGACCTCTTCCCTTACCCATCTCTCTTTTGTTCCTCCTGCAGAATTATCTGCTGTTTTTCCCGGAAATCAGGATTGGATTTCTTTCATATCCCTTTTCCGGTTCACACAGTTCACCGCGATATAAGCATTCCGACATAACAGAATCCTCAGGCGTCCCCCATTTTCGCAAGTTTTGCCGCCTGATCCGCCGCAATGCACGCATCAATAATCTCCTGAATATCCCCGTTGAGCACCTTATCCAGCCTGTACAAAGTCAGATTAATCCGGTGGTCAGTCACGCGCCCCTGCGGGAAATTATAAGTCCTTATCTTCTCCGAGCGGTCCCCCGTGCCGATCTGGCTCCTGCGCGCCTCCGCCTCCGCGTCGTGCGCTTTCTGGCACTCCATATCATAGAGCTTCGCCCGCAGAAGCGCGAACGCTTTCGCTTTATTCTGAAGCTGTGACTTTTCCGTCTGGCTGTATACCACAATTCCGGTCGGATAATGAGTCAGACGCACTGCGGAATCGGTGGTATTGACACACTGACCGCCGTTTCCGGACGCGCGCATCACATCAATCCGGATATCCTTCTCGTCGATGCGGACGTCCACCTCCTCCGCCTCCGGCATCACTGCAACCGTGATCGTCGAGGTATGAATCCGGCCGCCCGACTCCGTCTCCGGCACACGCTGTACGCGGTGAACGCCGGACTCATACTTCATCACGGAATACGCGCCCTGCCCGCTGAGTATAAAAGTAATGCTTTTCATGCCGCCGATGCCGGTCTCGTCTGCCTCCACAATCTCTGTCTTCCAGTTTCTTGCCTCGGCATAATGCTGATACATGCGGTAAATCTCCGCCGCAAAAAGCGCGGCCTCGTCCCCGCCCGCACCAGCCCGTATCTCCACAATCACGTTTTTCTCATCGTTCGGATCTTTCGGCAGCAGCAGAATCTTAAGCTTCTTCTCCAGCTCCTCCACGCCGGCCCTGGCACTGCCAAGCTCCTCCCTTGCAAGCGCGCGCAGCTCCTCGTCCGACTCCTCCTCAAGCATGGCGAGAGAATCCTCCATATTCTGTCTGCACTGTTTGTAACTTCTGTATGCGTCAGCCACGGGAGTCAGGTCACTCTGCTCTTTCATAAGCTTCCGGAAACGCTCCGGATTGTTCGCCACATCCGGTTCGCTGAGCTCGCTCATCAGCTCCTCATAACGTATCAGCAGATCTTCCAGTTTGTCAAACATATAAATATCCTTTCTCTTATTCCGGCGACGCTCCCATTCCTCTGCAGACATCATACCTGCCCGTGACAACACGGTCCCGCCCCGCCGGATCCTTTACTATCCGCAGCATGGAAAACCCGGCGTCCCGCAGAAGCTTAAGGACTGCACGCCCCTGGTCCCAGCCTGTCTCCAGAAAAATCTGCCCGCCCGGATTCATATATCCGGCGCACTCCGCGGCAATCCTCCGGTAGAAATATAGCCCGTCCTCTCCCCCGTCCAGTGCCTCGAGAGGCTCAAAACTGCGCACTTCCGGCATCAGACCCGGAATCTCTCCGCTCGCAATATAGGGAGGATTGGATACAATCATATCAAAAGTCTCCTGCACATTATCAAACAGGTCGCTGCGCTCAAAAAGTACCTGCACCCCGTTCAGCCTCGCATTCTCCCGCGCCACATTCAGCGCCAGCTTGGAGATGTCCGTCGCATACCCCTTCACCCCCGGCGCGTTGTGCAGAATGCTCACAATCACACAGCCTGATCCGGTGCACAGATCGAGCACCTTCATCCCCGGCCTCACGGTCTTTAAGGCTTCCTCCACCAGGGTCTCGGTATCCTGTCTCGGTATCAGCACCCCCGAATTGACCTTAAATTTCAGTCCCATAAACTCGGTCCCGCCGGCGATATACTGCAGTGGAATATGCTCAGCGCGTTTTCTGAGCGTGATTTCATATTCATGCAGCTGTTCCTCCGGAAACTCTTCTTCCATGTGCAGATAATAGAAACTCCGGTCTATCCTGCAAACGGTCTCCATCAGAAGCCATGCGTCATTTTTTGCATCCGCAATCCCGGCATCCTGAAGGATTCCCTCGCCGTACTCCGTCACTTTTCTGTAAGTCATATGTCATTCACGCTCCCTGTCCAAAGCACAGGCATCCACAGGGCACGGGAGGCTTCACCGCTCTCCGGCTCCGTCCTCTGCCACGAAGGAACGCCAGTCAAAAACGGCCTCCACGGACGCAATCCCAACCTCGATCATAGCGTCATCCGGCTCCCCTGTCGTCAGATTCTGCAGCCACATGCCCGGCCTGCTCAAACTATTTACCAGCGCATTGTCACTGCGCCCTGCAATCCGGATAAATTCATAGGAAATACCTGCAATTACGGGCACCAGGAGCACCCGCAGCAAAAGTGCGGACACTCTGCTGTCCACACGGATAAACAGAAAAAACACTATACTCACAAACATGACGATCAGCAGAAATCCTGTCCCGCAGCGTCTGTGCTGCCGCGAACTGTTTCTCACATTCTCCACGCTCAGCTCCATTCCCTGCTCAATACAGTTGATGCATTTATGCTCCGCCCCGTGATACCTGTACACACGCTTAATATCCGGCATACATGAAATGGCCGTCACATATCCGGTAAAAATCAGCAGACGCACCGCGCCCTCCGCCAGCGCCATCATAACCCCGGACGAAATATACCGCTGCAGAAACAAGGATATCCAGTACGGCAGTACCATAAAAATACCGACTGCCAGGACAACCGCCGCAAAGAAGGAAAAACCCATCGACGCGTCCTCCTGCGGCTCCTCTTTGCCCTCCTCCTCACAGAGCGAGGCAGAGAGCGACAGCGCGCGCATCCCCGTGACAAGCGACTCCGCGAAACTCACAATACCGCGCAGCACCGGCAGATTCCGGATTCTCTGATTCCGGACCAGTCCCTGATACGGAAAAACACGGACGTCAATCTGTCCGTCAGATTTTCTCACAGCGACGGCATATCTGTCCCCGCTGCGCATCATCACACCTTCCATAACCGCCTGGCCGCCGATTCCTGAATATCTCATAATGCTCTCTCACCGCCCAAAGTTCTGTAACATGAATCATGCAGTATAAGCAGGCAGTACAGACTCACTTCGTAAGATCCGCACCCCTGCTCATACTGCATGATATTGCAACAGAAAATCATTCTACTGGTTAATGCCGTATTTTTTGTTGAACCTGTCAATACGTCCACGGGCCTGCGCTGACTTCTGCTGACCTGTGTAGAACGGATGGCACTTCGAGCAGATCTCGACATGAATCTCTTTCTTTGTCGAACCTGTCACAAATGTATTGCCGCAGTTGCAGGTCACTGTCGCCTGATAGTAATCCGGATGGATTCCCTCTTTCATGATTATCACCTCTTTATTGTATGTTCTTAATCGTTCCATGTCTGATCCGTTCTCTCCTTTTACACCCGTATGCCCCGTTCGCATATGATACTTATTGCAAAGGATGTCCCTGAACAAACAGCGGTCTCATTATAGCATACGGATTCTGCAAAGGCAAGCTTTTTTAAACGATTCTGGTCTTTTTCACCATATTGATATATTCCTGATTGTTTCTGGTGCGTGCAAACATATTCAGGATATTTTCCACGGCATCATCCGTGCGCATACCGTTGATCGCTTTGCGCATCGCATCCACCGCCTCCTGTTCCTGTGCCTCCAGCAGCAGGTCCTCCCGCCGTGTGCCGGATTTCACAATATCAATCGCAGGGAAGACACGCTTCTCGGAAAGCCTGCGGTCGAGCACAAGCTCCATATTTCCGGTTCCCTTAAACTCCTCAAACACCACGTCATCCATCTTGCTCCCCGTATCCACAAGCGCCGTCGCCAGTATTGTGAGGCTTCCTCCCTCGCGCATATTGCGGGCCGCGCCGAAAAAGCGTTTCGGCATGTGCAGCGCAGCCGGATCAAGACCTCCGGAGAGCGTGCGGCCGCTCGGCGGGACCGTCAGATTGTAAGCCCTCGCCAGCCTTGTGATACTGTCGAGCAGAATCATCACATCCTTGCCGTGTTCCACAAGACGCTTGGCGCGCTCAATCACCATCTCGGACACCCTCTTGTGATGTTCCGGAAGCTCATCAAAAGTGGAATAAATCACCTCCACATTATCTCCCTCGATCGCCTCTTTGATATCCGTCACTTCCTCCGGGCGCTCGTCAATCAGAAGAATAATCAGATGCATATCCGGATCACCGGATGTCACGGATTTTGCAATCTCTTTCAGCAGCGTCGTCTTACCTGCCTTGGGCTGGGAAACGATCATCCCGCGCTGCCCTTTTCCAATCGGGGACACCAGATCCACTATGCGCATGGCGACGCTGCAACCCGGACGCTCCAGACGGATTCTCCGGTTTGGAAAAACAGGGGTCAGATCTTCAAAATTCTTCCTCCGCTGCGCCACGCCCGGGTGATACCCGTTGATGGTCGTCACATACAGCAGCGCGGAGAACTTCTCCTGCTGCGTCCTGACCCTCGTATTTCCGGACACAATATCCCCTGTCTTTAAATTAAATTTGCGGATCTGTGACGGGGAAACATACACGTCATTCTCCCCCGGCATATAATTTTCACAGCGGATAAAACCGTAGCCGTCCGGCATAACCTCGAGAATTCCGTTCGCCGTAATACCGCTGTCAAGATTCATAATCGTCTCATCCGGCGACGTGCTGTCGCGCCCCTGCGCGTTCTCACGGGAGCCTCCGTCGCGCCCCTGCGATGTCTCGCGCCCCTGCGCGTTCTCACGGGAGCCTCCGTCACGCCCCTGCGCACTCTCGCGGGAACCTGCGTCGCGGGGTGCCGCACTTTCACGGAATCCCCCGTCACGTCCCTGCCCATTCTCGCGGGAACTGTCGCGCCCCTGCGATGCCTCACGTCCCTGCGCACTCTCGCGGGAACCGTCGCGCGCCGCCGCAGCATGCTCCCGCAGCGTCCGCTCGGATTTCTCCGTTTTCTCCTGTTTTTCTCCCGCCTGGCGTTCGTCCTCGGCCAGCATCAGCTCAATCAGGGCACTTTTTTTCATACTTGAAATATTTTTAAGTCCCCTCGCCCTTGCAAGGTCTTTCAACACAACTGCTGACAGGCTCTCATACTTTTCTCTCATACAATAGCTCCATTTCTTTTTCATTCCTGAATTTTCTCAGGTTCTCAATCGCTTTGGGAATTATGTCTGAAACGACAAAATGAAATTACGATAAAGGTATTATACAACACTTTTTTCGAAATAGGAAGTCCTGATTTTCTTGATTTGTAATTTTTTTTTTGCTATGATGGAAAATGAAAAAAGAAAGAATAATTTTACAGATATCACAGGGAGATAACATATGGATAACAAACATTCCGACACCGCCGGAACCGCTCTTGCCATGCACAGGAAATGGAACGGCAAGATAGAGACCGTCGCAAAGTCAAAAGTAAATTCCAGGGAAGACCTCGCCATCGCCTACACACCAGGTGTCGCCGAGCCCTGCCGGGCAATCGCCGCAGACCGCGAAGCAGCCTACGCCTATACCATAAAAGCCAGCACTATCGCCGTCGTCTCCGACGGGAGTGCCGTGCTGGGCCTGGGAAACATCGGTCCTCTCGCCGCAATGCCGGTTATGGAGGGAAAATGTGTTCTGTTTAAAGAATTCGGAGGGGTCAACGCCATCCCGCTCTGTCTTGACACACAGGACACGGAAGAAATCATCTCCGTCGTCAAAAACATAGCCCCGGCGTTCGGCGGCATCAACCTTGAGGACATTTCCGCCCCGCGCTGCTTCGAGATCGAAGAGCGTTTACAGGAAATACTGGACATTCCGGTCTTCCACGATGATCAGCACGGCACTGCAATCGTCGTCCTCGCAGGCATTATAAACGCCTTAAAAGTCACTGGAAAGAAAAAAGAAGACTGCCGCGTCGTCGTGAACGGGGCCGGTTCCGCCGGAATCGCCATCACAAAGCTTTTGCTGACCTACGGCTTTGTTCATGTGACAATGTGTGACCGCGCGGGCATTATCGGAAAAGACTATCCGGGTTTAAACTGGATGCAGCAGAAAATGACAGAGCTGACAAACATCGAAAATGCACACGGCACTCTCGCGGACGCCCTGAAGGGAGCGGATATCTTTGTCGGCGTCTCGGCTCCGGACATCGTGACCCCTGAGATGGTCGCCTCCATGAACCGCGATTCCATTCTCTTTGCAATGGCCAATCCGGTTCCCGAGATTATGCCGGATGTGGCAAAAGCCGCCGGCGCCAGGATCATCGGAACCGGACGCAGCGATTTTCCCAATCAGATCAACAATGTCGTCGCATTTCCGGGCATTTTTAAGGGTGCACTGGAGGGCAGGGCAGAGCGGATCACGGAAAAAATGAAGCTCGCCGCGGCGGAGGCCATCGCCGGACTTGTTCCGGACGATCAGCTCTGCGACGAGTGTATTATGCCGGAAGCCTTCGACCCGCGCGTCGCCGACGCAGTCAGCCGGGCCGTGAAAGCATATATCGGCAGATAACCTCTGGGAAAGGACATTATGGCAGAACCATTTACCATTTACAAGCTCACAATCTTAAATATGCTCGACAAAGTGGATTTTCCCCTGACCAGCACCCAGATATCCGGTTTTTTCCTGGATCAGGAATACACCGACTATTTCCGCGTACAACAGGTGCTCCGCGACCTGGCGGACGCGGATCTGATCCGCTCTGAGCCCACGCACAACAATACCCGCTACTTTATCACCGCCGCCGGGAAAAAGACACTGGAGTTTTTCCGCGACAAAATCACCGACGCCATCGAGCAGGATATCATCGCCTTCTTCGGCAGAAACCAGATGGAACTGCGCGCTACCAACTCAGTGATCGCCGACTACTACCGGACGCCGGACCACCGCTATGCGGTGCGTTGTCAGTACCGAGAACGGAACGCGGATCTGATCGACTTAACGCTCACCGTGCGGAAAAAAGAGCAGGCGGAAGCCATCTGCAGCAACTGGAAAAAACAGAACGGGGATGTTTATGCCTACCTGATGGACATCCTCATGAAATAAAAAAGCAGCCGTACACCTGGCTGAACTAAAAAAGCCCCTGTGACAGGGGAATCTGAACTATAAAAAACGGAGGCCGTTCCCATGGCAAAACATGCATTCAAACCCGGAAACATGCTCTACCCGCTGCCCGCCGTCCTGGTAAGCTGCCAGTACCCGGGCGGCAGCGACCCTGAATGCCGGAATCCGGCGCTGAACGGAAAACCGAATATCATCACCGTCGCATGGGCCGGCACCGTCTGCACCAGCCCTCCGATGCTCTCCGTCTCCATCCGTCCGGAGCGCTATTCCTACCATATGATAGAAGCATCCGGCGAATTTGTCGTCAACCTGACGACGGAAGCGCTCGTGCGCGCGGCGGATTACTGCGGCGTGCGCTCCGGCCGCGACGTGGATAAATTCCGCGAAATGCACTTAACGCCTCTTCCCTCGCGAGAGATCTCCGCTCCCGGCATCGCCGAGAGTCCTGTCAGCATCGAATGCCGGGTGAACCGTATCCTCCCCCTTGGCAGTCACAATATGATTATCGCCGATGTTGCCGCGGTCACCATCGACGACGCACAGCTCGACGATACGGGAAAATACAACTTAAACGCCACAGGTCTTGTGACCTACTCCCACGGGGAATATTTTCTGCTCGGAAAGCGGCTCGGCAGCTTCGGCTACAGCGTCGCAAAGAAAAAACGACGGCGGTCCGGGAAAAAATAAATCAGCATTTTATTTTCCGTCTTACCGCCCGCCTGCTCCCAGAAACCCGGAAAACCAGTTATCCAGTTTTCCCACCTTGTCCGTGACGCTGTCCACGGCGTCCGAAAATTCCCCGACGCTCTCCATCAGCTTCTGCGTCTCCCGGACAGAGGCATTGATCCCTTCCACGTCGATCCCGGCGATCTTTGCCGTGGCCTCCTCGAGCGCTGTCGTCATCCTGGACACCTGGCCCACAAAAGAAAAGCCGACGGCGCCCAGTACCACGGCGATCAGTACCAGACAGCATGCGATGACTTTCTGGAACTGCAGCTGCTTTTTCGATACTTTCAGTAATTCTTCCATAATTTCGCTCCATTTCTTCGCTGATTTTTTGCACATGACAGATTTATCCCGATTGTAACACAGATCCGGCGGAAAAGAAACCTCTGCTTCCTGACAAAAACCGCCGTAACACACGGCGCCTCTCTTCCGCACCCCGTTACTTCCCCGTCTGAAACTCCGCCGGCTGATCCACTTCGCCATCCGGCCCGCACAGCCGCTCCGCCATCTCCACAATTTCCCCCGGAAACCCCATGTACGCAAGAATCCTGACCGCATTCCGGTTCACTCCCAGCCCCCTGTATATTTTATAATCGAAGCAGATATCCGAACCGCGGATTTCACTTTTAAAATGATAACAGTCGTAGAGATCTCGCACGGACTCCGCCAGCTCCGGATCATGCGTTGCGACAACCGCGATACAATTGCGAACCGCCAGATACCGGCAGACCGCCTCCGAGGCCGCCAGCCGCTCCCCCGTGTTCGTCCCGCGCAGAATTTCGTCAATCAGGCAAAACACCCTCGCCGGACCGGAAGCCGCCGTGACAATCCGTTTCAGATAACCGGCCTCGCGGATATAGTAGCTCTCCCCTGAGACTATGTCATCCCGCACTGCCATGGAGGTAAGCACCTGCATCCGTGGCATGCAGAATGTTTCTGCCGTGCAGGTGTGGATAGTCTGCGCCAGAATCGCATTCACCGCCAGCGCCTTGATAAATGTGGACTTTCCCGACGCATTTGCACCGGTAATCATGCATCCCCTCTCCAGAATGATATCATTGCAGACGGGTTCCCGCAGCAACGGGTGATACAGCCCCTTCGCACAGACGCCGCCCCCGTCCGCAAATACCGGAATACAGTATTGCGGCACACTCCTGCGGAATGACGCCACTGAAACCGCCATATCCGCCTCCCCCGCCGTCTCATACAGCACATTCAGGCTCTCCTGCTTTCCGTCGATCAGATTTATAATGCGCTGAAACAGTGTGATATCCCACAGCGTCGCCCCGATTACATAGTCGCGCAAAAGTTCCATCACATCTCCCGTGAGAACGCCTGCCTTTTTCACCTGAAAGCTTCCGATCAGATGCTCCATCTTTTTCAGGCTGCCGACCGCCTGCACCAGCCTCTCTGTCCCGAAGCGCCTCATCCACTCCGGATCCTCCGTCAGCTTCCGGCAAAAGCGCAGAAGCTCTTTCACGCTCCCGAGTGCATACAGGTACACCTCATATTTCTCTCTGCTCACCGCATACAGCGCAGCGTTCACAAGCGCTGTTCCGATAAAAACAGCCAGGCAGACCGGATTTTGGGAAAGCATTCCGGTCAGAAAGCTCCCCGCCAGAAGCAGCTGAAGCGCCCGGTACAGCCACAGATGCTCCACTTTCAGCGACTTTGCATTTCCAAGGAACACAGGCAGATAATAATCCTCCCTGCGTTTTCCGATCCGCGCCAGTGACATTTCCATCGACTCCCTCGCCGCCTCCTCTTTCATAAAAAAAGCGATTTTTTCCTCCAGGCGTTCCTCATTCCCAATGTCCTCCCGTGCCGGTCCCGCGTGAAGCCTGCGGAAGAGTACCTGTTCCCCGATGTAGCTTCTGGTGTGATTCACGCGCAGAAATACCTCGTCCATCTCCAGGTCATTCCAGGTGACCGGATCTGTCTGCGCATCGCCGGACACATCCGTCATCTCCCTGTAATAGACCGCAATTTCATCGAGAAGTCCTCTTGTGCGCTCCCCTGACGGCAGATCCATCGGATTTTTCCCGAATTCCGCCCTGCGCACCGCGGCCTCTCTCCTGCGCGCCAGGATCCCCTCCTGCCATCTCCACCACAGCCACACAATCCCCGCCGCAACGGCAAAAACGATCCATGTCATCGCTCCACCTCATTTCCGCGCCGTCTCTTTATCTGCGATATCAGCACAATTCCCAGGACCAGAAGAAGATATGCCGCGATACACCCCAGGAGGAACCCATCCGCGTTCACACGTATCCCCATCAGGTACAGCACCGTGTACACCTGCATGGAAAACCCGAAGCCGACGCCTCCCACCGTGAAGATCGCATTCAGTTCGTCCAGATAGCAGCGCAGTCCTCCCACCAGTCTGTTGTAGAGAATCAGACGCAGCACATAGGAAAACAAAAGCGATATCAGGGGCCACCGAAGAAATGTAAGCCTGCTGCTCTCCGCCGTGACCGCCACTCCGCTCCAGGACACCGGAATCTGCTCCGGCAGCATCGGCAGAACAGCCACCGTATAGATCAGCTGGATCAGCAGAAATCCCCACGCCACCAGCTGTTCCCGGAAATACCACAGTCCGCCCAGCGCATCCCGCAGGGAGGGCGCCGGAATCTGCCCCTCCGCCTCCGGCATGGGAAACATCAGAAATGCTTCCTCCCTCCCGGAAAGAATCTCTCTGATAACCGCCCGCGACCTTTCCGCCCGCTCTTCCTGCGCCGTAAAATGCAAAAGCTGCTGCTCCATGGCTTCCCTCACCGACAGTTTTCCCTGCTGCAGCCGGCGTATGGTTTCGATGGGCATCTCCAGATTTCTCAGATAAAGAATTCTTTTTAAAATCTCCACATCTTCCGCGGAATAATCGCGGTAATCATTGACCGGATTCCTTTTTGGAAAAATCAGTCCCTCCTTTTCATAAAACCGCACATTTGCCCTGGTAATCCCGAGCTCTTTTTCCACTTCCCTGATTGTCATAATAATCCTCCATGCCAAAATCTGTACGCCTCCGCTTTTCTCCCTCAATATAAGGTGTCAGGCAGGTTTACAGTCAAGGATTTTTTAGATTTTTCCAAAAAAAATCACGCAGCAGCCCGGACTCCCCGGTCTGCTGCGTTTTCCGGACGTCATCAGAGAATCGTAAGCCATCTCTCCACTTCCGCCCCTGCGTCATCCGCCTTACTTCCCACGATCGACAGCCCCGTTCCGATCTCTGCCCCGGCACACACCGTTCCGAGATCTTTCTCACTTCTGCCAAAGCCGCTCCCCTCATGTGTCACAAACGGATAAATTTTCTTTCCTGTCCAGTCGTACTTCTCCAGAAATGTAAATACTGCCATCGGCATCGTCCCGCAGTAACTCGGGAAACCGAGATAAATCTCGTCGTACTGCCCCATACTTTCCGGATTTCCCAGAATTTCCGGCCTTGCCTGTTCCAGAAAATCCTTTTTTGCCTGCTCAACGCATGTCGCGTAATCTGCCGCATACGGCTCCTTCTGCTCGATCCGGAACAGATCCGCACCGGCAGCCTCCGCGATCATCCGGGCAACCTTTTCCGTATTGCCCACCTTAACATAGCGCTTTTCTCCCCCGAAATAATTTTCACCGGCCCTCGAATAAAATGCCACTAATTTTGCCATAAAAACACCTCCCATTATGAATCATCCCGTCTGCCCCGACGGGGCAGACATGTGCCTCTCACCTCTGTCCCTTTTTCAGCTCTTCCGCCGTAAATGCCCCGGGAAGGAGCTCTCGCAGTGTAAAAACCTGCTGCCGGCTCCCGTCCCTCGCCAGAATGATCTGAAAGGTGTCCGGATCGCAGAACTCCGCCATCACCTGGCGGCAGACCCCGCACGGATAAAGATAATCATCCGCGTCCCCCGTGATTGCGATCGCCAGAAATTTCTTTTCCCCCTCGG
The DNA here is from genome assembly GCA_947062675.1 of uncultured Roseburia sp. Classification (GTDB taxonomy): domain Bacteria; phylum Bacillota; class Clostridia; order Lachnospirales; family Lachnospiraceae; genus Roseburia. The sequence continues at coordinate 50,606 of CAMSQM010000003.1, read as the reverse complement.
ACACCGCCTTAAAAAATGCGGTGCGCTCCGCACAGTTTGTCGGCGTATAGGCCGCATTTTCAATATTACAGCCCCTGTAAACCCTGCCGCTCTCCGCGAGAAGCGCCGCTCCCACCCGGAAACGGGAATACGGAACATAGGCGCGCTCCTTTGCCGCAATCGCCTCGGCGGCCAGTTTCTTCTGATCAACTACTGCTTTTTCCATCTTTTCCTCCATATCCCATACCTTTCCCGCATGATCCCCTCCTGTGCGGGAGCAGACCCCGATACGCAGATTTCTTTACCTCCATATTAAAACCATAGCCGCAGCCCTGCGGGTGACCGCATCTTGCAATTTTCCGGAAACCGTGCTATCCTGTATCCGTCACAGAAATGCAGAGTGACAAATATCGCACACAGGAGGTCTGTATGCTCCCCGGAGTTTCCACCGCAACACGAAAAAACGGCAGCATTTACTACCGTTCCAGCATCAGCTACCACAGCAAACATATCAGCCTTGGGAGCTTTTCCACTGAAGAAGAAGCCGCTCTGGCATACCGGGAGGCCTCCGCTATCCTCGCGGATCACTCCATCGATATCCACAGCCTGTCCGACCACTCCTGCCTGCACCCGGACGGGCAGCCCGCCAAAAATGTTCTTCCCGCGGAAAAGGCCGTCGTACTTTTGAACTTCCGCGACAACGGACTTTATTTTAAAAATCCGATATATCTGCGAAAAGGCTATTTCAGCTACTTTCTCTCCCCGTCCACGGAGCTGAAATTCGACATTGATGATCTGTTTTACTATTCCAGTCACAAAATCCAGCAGCGGCAGGGGCATCTTTTTGTCAGCGACTACGGAATGCAGTACTCCATCAACGCGCGCTACGGCATCCGCCCCTACGCGGTGGCCGGACGGGACTATGATTTCGCCAACGGGGATCCTTTTGATTACCGCTACTCAAACATCATTATAAACAGCCGCTTTCACGGTGTGCTGAAAATCTCCCGCGGCGGGCGGGTGCTTTACCGCGCGCGGATTCACATCAATGGCAATTATCTGATCGGGACCTACCCGACCGAGGAAAAAGCAGCCGTCGCCTATAACAAGGCCGCTGACCTCGCGAAGGCTGCCGGCATCCGGAAGAACTTCCCGGAAAATTATGTCGATGTCCTTTCCCCGAAAGAATACGCAGAAGTATATACCGCCATCCGCGTCTCCGCCCGCTTCTTAAATTATCTGAAGCAGATACCCGGCACAGACGCCGCGGACACTTTTACTGATTCTCATTGATATAATTTACCAGCCCGCCGCAGTCGATGATTTTCTGCATAAACGGCGGAAACGCCTGCCCCTGAAATGTGGCGTTCGTGGTCTTATCGGTGATGACCCCGGTATCAAAATCCACCTCCACCTCATCTCCCGCCGCAATCGCAGCAGCGGCTCCCGGACATTCGATAATCGGCAGTCCGATATTGATGGCGTTGCGGTAAAAAATCCGGGCAAATGTCTCTGCGATCACGCAGCTGACTCCCGCCGCCTTAATCGCAAGCGGCGCGTGTTCCCGCGAGGAACCGCAGCCAAAATTCTTTTCCGCCACGATAATATCCCCCTCTTTCACCTGTTTCACAAACTCCCTGTCGATGTCTTCCATACAGTGAGCCGCAAGCTCCCCGGGATCGGAAGAATTTAAATATCTCGCGGGAATAATCACATCCGTATCCACATTGTCGCCATATCTGAACACATGGCCCTTCGCTGCCTTCATGTCTGATCTCCTTCCTGTTCTCTGTATTTTCTTCTCTGTCATTCCACACGCGCCACGGCCCAGGGCTTTTTGCCCGCACAGTTTTCGTTCCGCGCGCAGATCCGCGCGCCGTCGCGGTTATGCCAGATCATCCGGGCCTGAGAGTTTTCCGGTCACCGCGCTCGCCGCAGCGACTGCCGGGCTGGCCAGATAGATCTCAGACTCCACATGCCCCATTCTCCCGACAAAGTTCCGGTTTGTGGTGGACACGCAGCGCTCATGTTCCGCCAGAATTCCCATGTATCCGCCGAGACACGGGCCGCAGGTCGGCGTGCTGACCACAGCTCCCGCCTCCACAAAAATCTTTAACAGGCCCTCCTCCATCGCGTCCAGATAAATCTGCTGCGTCGCCGGAATCACAATGGCGCGCACCCCTTTCGCCACCTTCCTTCCTTTCAGGATGGAAGCCGCGGTCCGAAGATCCTCCATTCTCCCGTTCGTGCAGGAGCCGATCACAACCTGATCAATTTTCAGATCGCCCGCCTCATCAATCGTCTTTGTATTTTCCGGAAGGTGCGGAAATGCCACGGTCGGCCTCAGCGCACTCAGATCAATGGTATATTCCGCATCGTACACCGCGTCTGCGTCCGCCTCATAGACGGTATACGGGCGCTTCCCATGCGCCTTCAGATACTCTTTCGCTCGCGCGTCCACAGGGAAAATCCCGTTCTTGCCTCCCGCCTCGATCGCCATATTGGCGATTGTAAAACGGTCGTCCATCGAAAGATATGCGATGCCATCCCCCACAAATTCCATGGATTTGTAAAGCGCGCCGTCCACCCCGATCATTCCGATAATATGCAGGATAATGTCTTTGCCGCTGATCCATTCCGCCGGTCTGTTCGTCAGATGAAAACGGATTGCCGGGGGAACCTTAAACCACGCCTTTCCTGTCGCCATGCCCGCCGCCATATCCGTACTCCCGACTCCGGTGGAAAATGCGCCCAGCGCGCCGTATGTGCAGGTGTGTGAATCCGCGCCGATAATTACATCCCCGGCCACGGTCAGCCCTCTTTCCGGGAGCAGCGCGTGCTCAATCCCCATCTCTCCCACATCAAAAAAATTCGTGATCTCATGTCTGCATGCAAACTCGCGGACACATTTGCAGTGCTGCGCCGATTTGATATCCTTATTTGGCACAAAGTGGTCCAGCACAAGCGCAATCTTATCCCTGTCAAACACGCCCTCCGCTTTCATTTTATCCATCTCATGAATAGCCACCGGCGAAGTGATATCGTTTCCGAGAACGAGATCCAGCTCTGCCTCGATCAGCTCTCCCGCGCTGACCGTGGGAAGCCCTGCATGCGCTGCAAGAATCTTCTGTGTCATCGTCATACCCATATATCATTTCCTCCTGATCTTATTTTGCAGCTTCCGCCTCCGAAGCTGATCTGATTCTGATTGTACCATACCACCTGTCATAAGAAAAATACATAATAAATATATTTACCATAACTATTTCTCATGATATACTGGATTTATCATAAACAAGGAGGCCTGCAATGAATCAGAACCTGTCGTCCTACCGCATATTTTACACCGTCGCCAGCACAGGCAATATCTCAAAAGCCGCCAGGGAGCTCTATATCAGCCAGCCCGCCATCAGCAAATCCATCCAGAAGCTCGAGGAGAGCATTGGCTGCCGCCTGTTCTCCAGGAGTTCCAGGGGCGTCGTCCTGACGGCGGAGGGAAAGCTGCTCCACGACCATGTCCGCGCGGCTTTCGAGACTCTCTCCATCGGCGAGGAAAAGCTGAAACGCTCCATAGAGCTTGGCATCGGCCACCTGCGCATCGGCGTCAGCTCCACGCTGTGCCGGCACCTGCTGCTGCCCTGCCTGAAAGAATTTATCCGCCTGAACCCGAATATTTCCATCTCCATCACCTGTCAGTCCACAAACGGGACCTTACAGCTCCTCGACGACGGCAGAATCGATATCGGACTGGTCGGGAAACCGGATTCCCTGAAAAATACCCGCTTTGATTTTCTCGAAGAGATCGAGGACACCTTCGTCGCGGCGAAAGATTACCTCCGCAACCTGCACGCCAGAGGCGTCCCAAAAGACGACATTCTCTCCTCCGCAACCCTGATGCTCCTCGATAAAAACAATATGACGCGGCAGTACATCGACAGTTACTTTCAGGACCATCAGATCCGCATTCAGGACACCATCGACATCTCCGACATGGATCTGCTGATCGATTTCGCCAGAATCGGGGCCGGCGTCGCCTGTGTGATCCGCAGTTTTGTCAGCCGCGAGCTCGCCGACGGAACGCTCGTGGAAATCCCGCTGAAACACCCCATTCCAAAGCGCCATGTCGGCTTTGTCTATAAAACGGGAAGCGGCGCGTCAAAATCCCTGGAAGAATTTGTTCGTTTTTACCGGAACTTCGGCACTTCTGCATAAAGCCGGATCGCGCAGAGGATGCCGGGCCCCCGGTATTACAGGAAAAACTGCACTATGAATATCCGGTTCATTCAGATATATCTGAGCGGATAATAGACAAAAGAACTGATTCAGATCGGGAGAAACCCGTATCAGATATGAAAAAAATATCTCCGAAAACAGGGAGGCCGGCATACCGCCCGCCCCCCGTCTCTTATTTTACCACAAAATCCCGGATCTCTTCCATGACCGGCTCCGGCTCCCCGTAAATCGAGAGCGTCAGCGGCGCCGACAGATCCATTGTGCAGACTCCGAGAATGGACTTTCCATCCACGCTGTAGCTTCCTTTCGCGAGGTCAAAAGAACCATCATAGCGGCTCAGTATATTACAGAGCCTCTCGGCTTTTTCCGGCGCATTGATCAGTACCTGTACCTGTGTCATACCATACTCTCCTTTTAGTGTTCTTTCAGTATAGTATTCCACAATTTTGTCCCTGTAATCACCCGGACCGGCATTCTATGGCTCTTTGTACGTGTCAATCATCTGTTTAAGCTCCTCTGCCTCCTCGTCCGTGAGCTTTCTGCTCCCCAGAAACGCAGCCAGAAACTGTGGCAGCGAACCCCCGAATGTGCGCTCCAGAAAATATCCGGATTCCACGGCCTGACACCTTTCTTTTTCGACGAGCACGGTTATCACGGCATTTTCATTCCGTATAAATCCTCTCTCACAAAGCTTTCTGATCACGGTGTAAGTCGTCGATTTCTTCCATCCCAGCCTCTCCAGGCAGAGCGCCGCCAGTCTGCCGGAACCCACAGGAGCAGATTCCCAGACCAGCATCATAAACCGGTACTCGCTGTCGCAAAGCCTTAAATCTTCCATCTTTACCTCCATGCCGAAACGCTTAGCGCTGAGGACGCGGGCAGAATTTCAGATTCTGCCCTGCGATCCCAACTGAACCTGTTCAGTTTGCAGCCTTTCCTCATAAATCTGCTTTCCCCCGGCTTCGCCGGTGTTCATGGCAGTCTGCTGCCCTTCGGCTGTGTCAAGCAGTTCCAGCAGTCTGAGTACCTTTTCACCGGACTCCCCATACTCTTTGATATCATCCACATTCAGAGCCGTATTTATATCCGACAGAAAAATATTCCGGGAATCCGTTTTCCCCGCCACTTTATAATCCCAGCCCATCTGTCCGCCGTTTCCCGTCAGAGCCATAAATAACACTGCCGTCTTCCACAGGCAATCCTCGTCCACAGGCTCTTCAAAATGTATTATCAGCGCATACGGTTCCTTCTCCGTCTGAAGTTCTATCGTATAACCCACGCCCTGCTCTCCCAGAACTTCCCGGATCGTCGCGAGAAGCCTCCCGACTGCAGGCGCGTCACCGATATAGGGACAGCGGGCCGCGTACAGCTTCGCGGCGGCGGCACGCCGGTCCTCAGACAGCTCTCTCTCCCGCGCCTCCCCGGCCGCCTGCTGCATCTGTCCGTCTCCTGACACGTTCCCATCCAGAGAATCCGTCCGTACCGGACCGCCCTGTTCCTCCTCCACACGACTTTCGACTCCGTCCGCCCCGTTCCCGTCTTCCGGAACGCGCGCGTCTGTCAGACACATCGCCGCGACCACCGCCAGAAACAGCGAAGCAGCAACAGCGGATCCCGTTGTCGCCTTCTTATACCGCAGAACATGTAAAATCCGCCGGCGGGTCCCGTTGTCCCCGAAGGACGGCAGCACAATCCTCTCCCTCCTGCCCGCATATTTCAGCAAAAGCATGCCGTACTCCCGCCTCTGCTCCTCCGCCGCACCCCGCAGCACATACTCGTCGCAGCTCATCTCCATATCCCGGCTCATGAGGAAATAAGAAATCCATACCAGCGGATGGAACCAGTACACGGCGAGCAGAAATGTGGCAAGCCATCTGGCAAGATAATCCCTGCGCCGGACATGACAGCGCTCATGCGCCAGAATGTATGTCAGCTCCTCACCCGCCAGACCATACGGAATATAGATAACCGGCCGGAAAAATCCAAAAACAAACGGTGAATCCACAGCCTCGCTCTCATATACTCCGTCTGTCCGCTTCGTCGCAAAACGCAGACGCCTCCTTAGAATCACACAGGAAACGGCAGCGTAACATAGCATGGCAGACACTCCGGCCAGCCAGACCAGACACCAGCGGTCCGGACCGTCCGTTTCCCCGGCAGAATACCATTCACGCACCTGCTCCGGTAACGCACTCTGCACCTCCCCGGAACCTGTCATCCCTGACCGGTATTCCGCGCCTTCCTCTGCCTGCAGTCTCCCCTGCCCGGCCTCTTCCGGCCGGTATTCTTCCCCATCCGCCATCCACAGTGCCCCGTCAGCCGCTTCCGGACGCCAGCGCCTCTCCGCCTCCGCTGCCCGCGCCTGCCTCTGTCCTGCCTGACCAGAAAAGCGAAGCACACTGAATTCAGACGAAAGCATCGTCGGACACAGAAGACGCAGCGCGACAATCCCCCACAACAGATACGTGATCCTCCTGGGCAGGCCGCGCAGCACAAAACGGCAGATCAGGACTACCGGAATCACAATGACGGCGGATAACGCCATCTGCTTAACCTCTTCAAAAACAGGCTGCATCTGTTCCATCAGAATCCATTCCATAAAAACCTCCATTCCTGAGTGTTTACGCGGCGTGACGCCATCAGGGTGTCTGTAGCAATCCGGCGCAGGCAGCCCTGTGATAAAAGAATGGTCTATTATTATAGACCTGTTTTTAGTCTATAATAATAGACCTGTTTTGTCAACGTCTGTTTTATGATATTACCACGGGAATTTTTTTCAGAAAAAACGACTGAACATGACTTCTCCTCTATATTACAGAAACTGCCACAGAAAAGAAGCCCTGTTTCTGCTTCTTTCTGTGGCAGTTTCTTTATCTGTAAATTTTTACTAATTGCACTGCCCGTCTCAGGCAGTCGTCTTTTTAACCCTGAATTTCCGGATCAGTCCCTCGAGATTCTCCGCCTGACCGCTCATCTCCTGGCTGGCCGCCGCACACTGCTCGGATGTCGCGGAATTGGTCTTGACAACCTCATTGATGTGTTCCACGCCGTCGTCAATCTGTGCGATCGCCGCAGTCTGCGCCTCAAGCGCATCGGCGATCCCGTTGACCTCCTGGGTGATGATTCTGGAATTTTCCACAACATTTTCCAGCTGCTGCGCCGTCTCGTCCGCGATCACCATACCCTTTTCCACCGCGTTCACGGATGACTCAATCAGAGCCGTGGACTCCTTCGCCGCCGCGGAACTCTGCGCCGCCAGCACGGATACCTGATCCGCCACGACCGCAAATCCTTTTCCGGCCTCTCCTGCCCGCGCTGCCTCAATCGATGCGTTCAGCGCAAGAAGATTCGTCTGGGATGCTATATCATTGATGGTCGCGATAATCTTGCTGATCTCCCTGGATGAGTTGCTGATCTCGCCCATGGAATCCACCATTTCCTTCATCTTCCGGTTGCTCTGGATAATCTCCGTGCCAAGACTGTCCACCTTGCGGCTGATTTCCTTGGCGTTGCCCGCGTTCTGCGACACCTGATCGGATACAGAAGCCAGAGTTGCCGTGAGCTCTCCGGTAACCGCCGCCTGGTCGGACGCTCCCTGTGCCAGATACGTGGAGCTCGAAGCCACCTGCTGTGCATCGCCCGACACGCGGTCCGCCACTCTCTGAATTCCCTTTACGGTATCCGACATGCTCCGCTCAAACAGCGCAAATGAATCCCGGATACCCACAAAATCTCCCTTCCATTCCACTCTGGGCTGAACATCAAAGTTGCCGTTGGAAAATTCTTCCATGGAATTGGAAATATCATCCACATAGGATCCCAGTATACGGATGGATTTTCGCAGACTGTGCGCCAGACTGCCGATCTCGTCCTCAGAGCGGTATTCCAGCTCGCTGTGCAGGTTGCCGGCCGAGAGCTCCCCTGCCACAATCTCAAGCTCGCGAAGGGGTACCAGAATCGAGTTCACTATCCGCTTTCCAATCTGCAGCGCCAGTACGGTAGCGACAATCACAAAAATCACAATCAGACCGGCGCTTCCCGCAGCCACGATCTGGCTGAGCCTGATCGCCGATTCCTTTTTCTGCTGCGTCACCGTGCCAAGCTCATCCATCAGCTTTTCCACATTGTCGAGCGCGGGGACACAGACTGTCAGGATCTCCTCGACCGCCTTATCCCTGTTGCCGGCCTCCGTCCTCTCCATGATCTCATATCCCACCGTTCCCCATTTCTCGAGGGCCGTGAGATACTCATTATAAAGGGATTCCTCCACCACCCTGGTTTCTTTCAGGGCGTTAAGTTCGGAACGGACTTCCTCCATCCGCACCGCCACCTGATTTTTATAGTTCTGATATGTACTGGTATCACTGTTCAGCGTCATCTCACGGATGCTGCGCGCAGCGACATTGACGTTAATCTCGCAGATCTTGACCGCCGTATCCGCTCTCTGGGCCTTATTGATGTAATTGCTCAGGTTCCCGTACAGATTGAGCAGACCCCCGATACTGATGATCCCGGAAAGAATCATCAGACCAATTACGACAAAATAGCCATAATCCAGCTTCTGCTTCATCTTCATGTGTTCGATTCTTCTTAGCATATACCGTTCTCCCTTTTTCGATTTTGTTCCCGTCCCAGTCATGCTTTCTCTGCCCGTTTCTGATGTTCAGCCTGACGGGCAGAACTCAGTTTCATTATATCGCATATTTTTTCACAGTTCAAGCTTTTTCTCTCCACTGCTTCAGACAGATTTTAACTATTTTTAAACTTTTTATAAATTTTGCACATATTTCTTGTATAAAAATACAAATTTATGCTATGATAACAGGGTCTTACAATTACATAGAAAAGGAGGGTTACTATGACAACGAATCGTTTTTGCGATATCACCCCCGAACTGCAGGCGCTTTCCACCCTGAGTGAACAGTGCGCATGGATCAATCCCGATTTATATACGGAATATGATGTCAAACGCGGTCTTCGTGACCTGAACGGAAAGGGCGTCCTGGTCGGCCTGACCAAGATTTCCGAGGTGTGTTCCACAAAGGAAGTGGACGGCAGATCGGTTCCCGCGGAGGGCGAGCTCTTTTACAGGGGATACAATGTGAGAGATATTATCGCCGGTATCCCTGAGAACGGCCACTCCGGTTTTGAAGAATGTACCTATCTTCTTCTCTTCGGTGAGCTCCCGGATCAGAAACAGCTGACAGACTTTACCCGGATGCTCGGCGACTACCGTACCCTTCCCACCAGTTTTGTCAGAGATATCATCATGAAAGCTCCCAGCAGGGATATGATGAACACCCTTGCGAGAAGCGTCTTAACTCTTTATTCCTACGATGACCTTGCCGATGATATTTCACTTCCCAATGTCTTAAGACAGTGCTTACAGCTGATCAGTCTGTTCCCGCTCCTATCCGTATATGGTTATCAGGCATACCGGCATTACCACGACGGCGCCAGCCTTTTTATCCATTCCCCGCAGGCGGAATATTCCACCGCCGAGAATATTTTGCGGATTCTGCGGCCGGACAGTAAATTTTCCCCGCTGGAGGCAAAGCTTCTGGATATTGCGCTGATTCTGCACATGGAGCACGGCGGCGGTAACAACTCCACGTTCACAACGCATCTGGTGTCCTCCTCCGGAACCGACACATACTCCGCGATCGCCGCGTCTTTAGGCTCTTTAAAAGGACCCAAGCACGGCGGCGCCAACATCAAGGTGGTGCGGATGTTTGAGGATATGAAAGAGCACCTGACCGACTGGGAGGATGAAGAGGAGATCAGCCGCTACCTGGCCGCGCTCCTGAATAAAGAAGCATTTGACCGGGCCGGCCTGATCTATGGTATGGGGCACGCCGTCTACTCTCTCTCCGACCCGCGCGCACAGATTTTCCGCTCCTTCGTCGAAAAGCTCTCCGCGGAAAAGGGATGTGAAAAAGAATTTGCACTCTACTCCGCTGTGGAACGCCTTGCTCCGCAGATTATCGCCAGGGAACGCAAAATATACAAAGGCGTCAGCCCGAACGTGGACTTTTTCAGCGGCTTTGCCTACAGCATGCTCGGTCTGCCGGTGGAACTTTACACACCGATTTTCGCCATTGCCCGCATCGCCGGCTGGAGCGCGCACCGGCTCGAAGAACTGGCCATTAACGGGAAAATCATGCGTCCTGCTTACCGGAATGTGGGAAGACGCAGAGCGTTTATCCCGATGAGCAGGCGCTGAACGCTTCCGGAGATGGCGGGGAAATCCCCGCCGCGCCTGTCAGGGCAGCTCTGGCGCAATTTTCAGCTCGAACCAGAAAGCGGAACCCTCTCCCAGGGTGCTCTCCACCCCGTAAGCTGCGCCATGCAGCTCCAGAATACTTTTCACAATTGAAAGTCCGAGCCCCGTCCCCATCAGCGCGCGCTTATGCGTTTTGTCCACCCTGTAATAGCGGTCCCACACGTAAGGCAGAGCCTCCGGCGCAATCCCCTCACCGTGATCCAGGATTTCTATCCGCACGAAGCTTTCTCTTTTGATCTGCCGGACCCGGACACACCTGTCCTCCCCTGCATAGTTTATCGCATTATTGATCAGATTGTACATCACCTGATAAATCTTATATTCATCCGCCTCCACAATCACATCGTCCTCCCGTGAAAACAGGATACTGTATCCCTCCCACTCCCTTAACCTGTTATAGCGAAGAAGGAGGGATTCTATGCTCTCCGTCAGATTGTAGCGGACGACATGTATCTTCTCCACTCCCGCCTGGAGCCTGGAAATATCCAGCATATCGCTGACCAGCCCGGAGAGGCGTTCCGCCTCATCTATCACCACCTGCACATTTTCCGGCGTATTCTCCCCCGGCAGATCACGCATCCCCTCGGAATACGCGATAATCATCGTCAGCGGAGTCCGCAGATCATGTGACACATTGGCGATCAGCTCACGGCGCAGGGATTCGGTCTTATCCAGCTCCGCAGCCGTCAGATTCAGCGTATCCGACAGTTCCGCCACCTCCCGGTAATCCTTTCCGTCAAAGCGTATGGAAAAATTGCCGCGCGCCATTTCTTTTGCGGCTTCGTTGATCCGGATCAGCGATTTCGAGACCTTCCTGGAAATCAGAAGCGCAATGACAAGCGCCAGAATAATCATAATTCCTGTAATCCAGATGAGTTCAATCCTCAATGTGCTCACCGTGGCGTCCACCGGAGTCAGCTGGGTATTCACCATAAGGACATAACTCTCCCCGGGAATACTGACAATACAGACATATATCACACTCTCGATCTGCTCCTGCCCCCAGTTCTGCCGGAAACTCTTCAGCTCCCCGCCGCGGGACTGCTCCTGTTCCTCCGTATGTTCCGGCATTTTCTGCCACACCAGGTCATCCCTCCCTGCCTGCTTCCACTCCCCTGACGGTATGCTGCCGGCCATATCTTCCGGATCCTCCTGCGGCTTTTCCGACGTCTCCGTCCCGTCCTGTGTGCCTTCATCCCGGAACTGCCCCGCTCCCCGCGGCAGCATCAGATCCCTCTTTTCTTTGCTGTATTCGCCAAAGAATTCAATCTTCGCATAACCGCCGTTGTCTCTGGCGAGCATGCAGTATTCCTTAAAGCGGTCCACAGACATGGACCCGATGCGTGAATTGGCAATATATTCCGCATCGTAGAGCGCATTTCCCTCCATATCCGTCACAAAAACAGCAACATTATTTTCGGCCGCAAGCTCATCAATTTTCTCCTCCGCATCCTCCTCTCCGCTCCTGAGTATGGCAATCGTTTCCGAGATTATTTTTTCTGCATATCTGGTTTTTATCTTTTTGTAAAATGTATCGAGATAACAGATCTGAATCAGCCACAGCACCAGCAGAAGTATCCCCGCAAAGGTGAGCAGATAAAGAAAGATCTTCCATTTAATACTGATTTTCTCCTGCCTCAAAGCGGTATCCCACCCCCCTTAACGTCACCAGAAATTTCCGGTATTCCCCCAGCCGGCTCCGCAGCAGTTTGACATGCGTGTCCAGCGTCCTGTCATCCCCGTAATAATCATACCCCCACACCTCCGAAATCAGCGTTTCCCGGCGCAGCGCAATCCCACGGTTGCTCACCAGATAAAAAAGCAGCTCATACTCCTTGGGGGAAAGCTCCACGCGCTCCCCGTCCACACTGACGATCCGCCCCGTAAAATCAATGCGAAGTCCCTCCGCCTCAAATATTTCGTGTTCTTTCCCCTCGTCCACGTTCCGGTTGCGCCCCGTGACCACTTTTACGCGCATCATCAGTTCCCTGGGGGAAAACGGCTTCACGACATAATCATCAATCCCAAGCTCAAAACCATGAATCCTGTCGTACTCCTCCCCCCGCGCGGATAGCATTATAACCGGCGTCTTCCGGATCTTCCGGATCTCACTGCACGCGGAAAAGCCGTCCATATCCGGCATCATAATATCCATGATAATCACATCAAACTCCTGCTCCCTGCAGAGAGCCACCGCTTCCTTTCCATTCTCCGCCTCCACAATCCCGTATCCCTCAAACTCCCCGTATTTACGGATTATCGCGCGGATCTTTTCTTCATCGTCCACTACCAGTATTCTGTCCAAACCGCTGCTCCTTTCCATATGATTTTCATCTGCCAGTGTTCCGCGGAACGGCGCACAAAGCGCCGGTACCGCCGACTGTATCATACTGCTCTCATGTGACGGCCGTGTGAAAAATACTGCTCCGGAAAGACATGTCCGTCACTTTTTCAGGAAACGCTCCCTCGCCGCACTCATCCCACACCAGAACCACAAAAATGCCGCCAGGGCAGACGCCATTTTTACCATGTCCCACGGCCTCGCATGAAAAAACAGATCGTTTATAAACCCGGATGCCCCCGCCAGAATCAGCACACCTCCCGCCACGGCTTCCCGCCAGTACATATATGCGATAAAGCCATTTTTATCGCGGCAGACCGCGATTTCCTGTTCCGTCAGAATTACCGCCCGGATCCGTCCGCTTTTTTTCATCACAAACGCCGCGACTGTCATGTACACGCCCAGACACAGCATCATCACATCAAATATCATTAAAAGATCCATCCCTGAAGCCTCCCGTTTTTCTTCCATTATAAACAGGAGAGACGGATCACGCAATCCCCCGGATAAAACAGACTCCGGTTCTCCCCGTGAACTCCTCATTGACACACACTCGCCGTTTCCCTTATAATGTCTAAAGCACCGGACTTAAATATGTGAAAAGATAAGAGGATAAACAATGGATATGATGTATGTAAGCACAAGAGATGCCGGCGAAAAAGCAACTGCCTCCCAGGCCATCTTAAAAGGCCTCGCCGCAGACGGAGGGCTGTTTGTGCCGGAGCAGCTGCCGGTCCTGGATGTGAGTCTTAAAGAGCTCGCCGGAATGACCTACCAGCAGACCGCGTACGAGGTCATGAAAAAATTTCTGACGGATTTCACGGAGGAGGAGCTCAGGCACTGCATTGCGTCTGCGTATGACAGCAAATTCGACACGGAGGAGATTGCACCGCTCACCCGGGCGGACGGCGCGTATTATCTGGAACTTTTCCACGGCGCCACAATCGCCTTCAAAGACATGGCGCTCTCCATTCTGCCGCACCTGCTCGTGACCGCGGCGAAAAAGAATCATGTGAAAAATGAGATTGTGATCCTGACTGCGACTTCCGGGGATACCGGAAAAGCGGCGCTGGCTGGTTTTGCGGATGTGCCGGGCACAAAAATCATTGTTTTTTATCCCAGGGACGGGGTCAGCCCCATTCAGAAGCTCCAGATGGTGACCCAGAAGGGCAGCAATACTTCCGTGATCGGTATCCGCGGCAACTTTGACCAGGCACAGACCGGCGTCAAGCAGCTGTTCTCCGACGCCGCGCTGGCGAAAGAGATGGACGCTGCAGGCTTCCAGTTTTCTTCAGCCAACTCCATCAATATCGGACGGCTCGTGCCGCAGATTGTCTACTATGTCTATGTGTGCGCGAAGCTTTCCGGACAGGGCGTCATTAAAGACGGGGAAAAGATCAATCTTGTCGTGCCAACCGGCAATTTCGGAAATATACTTGCGGCATTCTACGCAAAACAGATGGGACTTCCGATCGCAAAGCTGATCTGTGCGTCCAATGAGAACCGCGTTCTGTACGATTTCTTTTCGACAGGCGTCTACGACAAAAACAGGGAATTTGTACTGACAAACTCACCCTCCATGGACATCCTGATTTCCAGCAATCTGGAACGGCTGATCTACCGGATTGCCGGAAACGACGCAGAGCGAAATGCCGCTCTGATGCGTGCGCTCTCCACGAACGGTAAATATGAGATCACGCCGGAAATGAAAGCGCAGCTCAACGATTTTTACGGCAATTATGCCGACGGGGATGAGACTGCAGGGACCATACGGGCACTTTACGAAAAGACCGGATATATCATCGACACACACACAGCCGTCGCGACAGCCGTCTGGGAGAAGTACCGGAAAGACACAGGGGATACCGCGACAAAGACCGTGATTGTCTCCACCGCAAGCCCCTTTAAGTTCACGCGCAGCGTGATGGGCGCAATTGACAGCCGGTATAACGCCATGTCCGATTTTGAACTGGCCGACGAACTGAGCCGGATCGGAAACCGGAAGGTTCCGGCGGCAATTGAAGAGATCCGCAACGCTGCCGTTCTCCACGACACCGTGTGCGGGACGGATGAAATGCGGCAGACCGTAAAAAAGATTCTCGGTCTTCCCGCAGACGAAGCCTGAATTGTTTCCTGTGTTCCGGGATCCGGAACACAGGCCCGCACAGCGATCATTTTTGTATAAAAAACCCGGCCATGAAGGCCGGGTTTTTGGCGGAAATCATGTATATTACTCCTCCGCTGACATCTCTATGATAAAGTGGAAGGTTCCAAACGGATAGACAATCGGCAGAAGATAGGTCTCTGAAGTAAACGTCAGCAGCTCCGGCGTCTCAACGCCGGGCGGCGTCAGCTGAAGCTCGACGGAATAGTCGTTGGAGAGATTGACCGTGAAGAGCCCGTTGTGGAGATTCAGGAAATCCTCAAGGGCTGCCTGCACATACTCGTCAAATTCGGGAAAAATCTCCCTCGCATACCGGCAGGCAAACTCGACTGCAGTCTTCTCCCCCATATCAAGGTAAATCCGCATCGTAAACTTTCCATACACCCCCTGCGACACGCAGTAACTGGTCGGGTATTCTTTCGCCCGGTAAGGCGCTACCGGTGTAAAATCATCCCCGATAAAACGGACGAGATTATTGAACAGCAGCTGAAAATACGCAAGCTCATATCTGGTCAGAGGGCGCTCCGTCGCGACAAAAAAGTTCTCCAGAAGGTGACTGATAATCTCCCTGGTCTCGTCGGAATAGATGAAATCATCAAATTCGCTCTCGGACTGGTAATTGATAATCGCTTCCTGAAGCTGATTGTTGTCAAGAATGCCGTCTTCCACCAGTACCTGTCCCAGCCGCAGAAAATCCGGCTTCTGTTTCTTCAGAAGCTCCGCCACCTGCGACTCGGTCAGGTATCCCTCATGGATCGCGATCTCCCCGAACCGCTTATCCAGATGGGTCTGCAGAATGACAATCCTGTCAACCTCATTTGCAGTCATATATCCCGCGTGAATTGCAAGCGTTCCAAGCTTCATGTGCTGGGAATCTTTCTTCTGCAGAGCGGTGATCAACTGTTCCTTGGTGACAATATCCCTTGTGAGCAGATAATTGCCAAAAAACTGAGCATACATAAATTATCTCCCTTCAAATCTCGAAGCAATAATGTGATGAACCTGATCCGCGTTCAGCGGCTTCTGGATGAAGTCATTTGCGCCGGCCTCAATCGCCATCTTAAGCTGTGACTGGGTTCCGATGGAAGACACAATCACGATATCCGCATCCCTGTCGTAGCTGATAATCTCCCGGATAGCCGTATTTCCATCCTTGACAGGCATCACAATGTCGATAAAAACAAGATCAGGAGATTCTTTTTTGTAGATGTCCACGGTCTCCTGCCCATTGGCCGCCTCGAAAAAGATGGGGTTGCCAAACGACAGAATCACGTCCTTTAACTGCTTTCTTGCGAGAATGGAATCATCACCGATCAGGATTTTTACATTATCTAACGTCATAATTAAATTCTCCTCTGTTCCAGAATAATAATAGCTAGTATCATTTTACACTAAGTAAAAAAATAGTTCAATCAATATTCCGGAATTTATCAAAAATTCTGTTCCCGCCCTCACCGCCCCTCTCTTCCAAATATGACATCGTAATTGATTTTCCGGTAAAAAATCTCCTCAATATTATCCTCTGCAATTTTATAATTGCCCAGCATCCACATCGCCTTTGCGATAACGGCCTCCAGCGTCATGTCGTAGGACTCAAGGAAATGACAGTGCTTCTTGATATCATGTCCCACCTCATAGACGGTCATGTCACTCCCCTCATGCGCCACCTGCGTCGCCATAATAACAAGCCGGTCCGGATATTGCTGACAGAGCCGGTAAAATTCCCCCGAAACCGACCGCGGAATGCCGCCCACGCCAAAGCTCTCGACAATAATGCAGTGATACTGCTCAAAAATACTCCCCAGCACCCGCGGTCGAATGCCCGGTATCATTTTGAGCAGAAATACATTTTCATCCAGTTCCTCATAAAAAGAGACTTCCTCTTCATAGGGAAGCATCGGAAGATAACGCATGATACTGCCATCCTGAATCACGGCAAGACACGGAAAATCCATGCTGGAAAATGCATTATAACTTTTGGAACGTGTCTTTCTCGCCCTCGTCCCCGCGATCACCTTCCCGTCAAACACGATCTGTACCCCCTGGGAATGATCATCAGTCGCGTAGCGGAAGCTGTCGAGCAGGTTCGTCTTTGCATCTGTGATCTCCAGGTCGGCCGGCTTCTGGGAGCCTGTGATAACCACCGGCTTTTTCGTATTCTGTACCATATAAGAAAGCGCCGCGGCCGTGTAGGCCATGGTATCCGTGCCGTGGGCAATAACAAAACCGTCATACGCCCCGTAATTCTCTTTTATGGCATGCGCCATCTTCTTCCAGTGCGCGGGCTCCATATTGGAACTGTCAAGATTTAAAAGCTCCACGGCCGTAATGTCGCAGATCTCCTCCACCCCGGGGAGAAAAGCGATCAGTTCCTGCGGCGATATCCCCGGTTTTAAGCCGCTCTCTGATTTCCGGGATGCGATCGTACCGCCGGTCGCAAGCAGCAGTATTTTTTTCCTGTGTGGCATACTCTATTCTCTCCTGTCTGTCAGAGTCCCAAAAGCCCGCGGATGTCCGCCAGCAGCTGATCCACATCCTCCTCCCGCGTCGCCCAGCTGGTGCACAGACGAACAGCGCTGTGTGTCCCGTCCACCCGGGCCACATGTGAAAAAACATATGTTTTTTTCAGCTGCTCGAGCAGTGCGTCAGGCAGTATCACAAACTGCTGGTTCGTCGGGGAATCACTGTAAAAAGGAATGTTCATTTTTATCAATTCTTCTTTTAATTTTTCTGCCAGGCGCGCCGCATGCGCGGAAATCTCAAAATAGCGGTTGTCCTCAAACAGCGTGAGAAACTGTATCCCCAGAAGTCTTCCCTTGGCGAGCATGGCGCCGCGCTGCTTGATGTGATAGCGGAAATCCACCTTCAGCTCCTCCCTGGTGATCACAACCGCCTCCCCGAAGAGGGCTCCCACCTTTGTGCCGCCGATATAAAATATATCGGTATATTCCGCAATCTCCGCCAGTGTCAGATCATTTTCCCTGCACATCAGACCGTATCCCAGCCGCGCTCCGTCAAGAAACAGAAAAAGGCCGCGCTCCCTGCAGACACGGCTGATCTCCCGCAGCTCTTCTTTTTTATAAATCGTTCCTGTCTCCGTCGGATACGACAGATATACCATTTTCGGCTGAACCATATGTTCAGCGCTCTCGTCCGCATAATGTGCATCCGTGTACGCCGCAATCTGCCGCGCAGTCAGCCTGCCATCCGGCGTTTCCATCACAAGGCACTTATGCCCCGCTGCCTCCGGCGCTCCCGTCTCGTGGACGTTGATGTGCCCGCAGGAGGCTGTGATCACCCCCTGATAGGGCTTTAGCGCCGCGGCGGTCACCGTCATATTCGTCTGCGTCCCGCCGGTCAGGAAATGCACATCTGCTTCCGGCGCCTGACAGGCCTCCCGGATTTTATCCGCCGCCAGTTTACAATAATCGTCCTCTCCATACCCGGGCGTCTGCTCCCGATTCGTCTCCGCCAGCTTTGCGAGAATCGCAGGATGACATCCCTCCGTATAGTCACTGTTAAAATAAATCATGGATACTCTCCTCAGAATGGTTTCTGATGCTGATTTTACACCATCTCTCACGGTTTCCGCAACCCCTCCGGAATAAATACTCCCCGGCGCTTATCCCGCTCTTCCATTCAGCGCGCTTTTTGCCGCGCGGCAGTATGCCTCTGCCGCATCCGGCGCATAACCGCTTTCCTCCATGATCCGGACTAAATGCGCTCCGGTAATCACACCGTCTGCCGGGTACCGCATCTGTTTTATACTGTCCAAAGTCCCGGCGCCGGCGTTTATCAGCACAGGAAGCCCCGACACCGATTTTGCATCTGTAAGAAAGTCCCTGCGTCGGTCAGAAACTTCCCCCGTCTCACCGCCGTCCTGCTGAAAAGACATACAGCTGAGAAATCCCCGCGCTCCCGCCGCAATCATCGGAATCCGGTCTCCGGACAGCGGGGATATATATTGAATCAGAATTATATTTTCTGTCTCATCCAGATACTGTCTGATCTCCCCCTGCTCTTCAAACGGCAGATCCTGAATCATCACGCCGTCTGCGCCCGCCGCCGCGCATTCTTCCACAAAAGCTTTTACCCCGCAGTTCAGAACGGTATTATAATACAGCACAAACAGAACCGGGATCTCCACACCTTCTTCCCTGAGCCCCCTTGTCAGGGCAGATACCTTGTCGAAGGTGATCCCGTTACCCGACGCACGGCAGAAGGCATCCGCGATCACCGGGCCGTCCGCGACCGGATCGGAAAACGGAATTCCAAGCTCCACGGCGTCGCAGCCTCCCCGATCCAGCGCCCTGATTATTTCTGCCGTCCTGCCCAGGTCCGGCAGGACGACGGGCAGATATGTGATCACCGCTTTTTCTCCTGATTCCTGCAGATGCTTCATTTTCTGTTCGATACGATTCATTTTTTCCCTCATTTCTTTCTGTTTTTTTGTTTATTCTGTTAATTCAGATATCCTTTTCCGTCCCTGTAATCCGCGATCGCGGCCACATCCTTATCCCCGCGGCCCGAGAGACATATGATCATAATCTGTTCCGCAGCCTTTCCGGGCCCGATGCGCTCCGCGAGTTCTTTTGCGTAAACCCGGGCATACGCGACCGCATGGGCACTTTCTATGGCAGGAATTATGCCCTCCAGTCTGCACAGGACAGACAGCGCCTCCATGGCGTCCGCATCTGTGACAGCCGTATACTCTGCCCTTCCGGTATCCTTTAAAAATGCGTGCTCCGGCCCCACTCCCGGATAATCGAGGCCGGCGGAGATGGAATGCGCCAGCTGTATATTGCCGGCCTCATCCTGAAGGAGATACGAACGCATGCCGTGAAGCACCCCGGGCCGGCCGGCCGCCATCGCGGATGCATGTTCTCCCGTTTCAATTCCTCTCCCGGCAGCCTCCACGCCGATCAGCTTTACCCCCGCCTCGCCGATAAAATCCGCAAACATCCCGATCGAATTAGACCCGCCGCCGACACAGGCCGCAACGACGTCCGGAAGGCGCCCCTCCGCCGCAAGAATCTGCTTTTTCGCCTCACGGCTGATCACACTCTGAAACTCTTTTACGATCTTCGGGTACGGATACGGGCCGACCGCCGAACCGATCACATAAAATGTGTCCCCAGCCGTCTCAGACCAGCTGCGGATCGCCTCGTTTGTGGCGTCTTTTAAAGTATTGCTGCCTGAGCGCACGCTCACCACGCGGGCTCCCAGCATCCGCATACGCAGCACATTCAGCTCCTGGCGCCGCATATCCTCCTCCCCCATATATACCGTGCACTCCATATCGGCCAGCGCCGCCCCTGTGGCCGTCGCGACGCCGTGCTGACCGGCCCCGGTCTCCGCGATCACTTTCTTCTTTCCCATGCGCTTCGCAAGGAGTATCTGTCCGATCACATTATTAATCTTGTGCGCCCCCGTATGGTTTAAATCCTCGCGTTTCAAATAGATTTTCATCCCGTACGCCCGGCTGAGCCGCGCGGCATAATACAACGGTGTCTCCCGCCCCACATACTGTTCCAGATAATAATGGAATTCCCTGAGAAAGGAAGGATCGCGGATGGCTTCCTCAAAAGCCGTATCCAGCTCCCCCAGCACATTCATCAGCGATTCCGCCACATACTGTCCCCCATAATTTCCATAATAAGTTTTCCGGTTCATAATCTCTCCTCCCTGTCATTTAAAAATACCTGCCGTGGATTGCCCGGCAGCATGATTCTTCTCCGCCGCAGCGCGATCCCGCCCTGAGGGCTTTTTATTTCACAGAACAGCAGTCGCTTTAATGGTTTCCGCCGACGGGGCTTTCCTGTGAAATAAAAAAACCCCTGGCCGGAAAGCTTTCGCTCTCCAGCCAGGGACGGTAGTATCCGTGGTGCCACCCTCTTTCTCTTCACATGACGGTGCGGGCGCAGTAAATCTGCATGTATAACAAAAAAGCGGATATCCCCATCAAACTGGAAATATCCGCCACCAATCATGTTCAGACTCTTCCGATACAGAAACGGGCAACGACCGTTTTCGATATCATACCCCTGTAACGTGAGGACACGGCATCCGCTACTGAGAGGCGCCATCCGTCTCCTTTCGCTTTGCTCTCGCAGATCCATTCCCGCCGCAGGTCCCTGTCTGCTCACACCGGCCGCAGACTCTCTGAAAGGTACCCTGCAAGGTACTACTTCTGCTCAACGATTTTACTCTGTTCTGTAAAAGAAGTGTAGCACCGTGCAACGGAAATGTCAAGAATCATTTTTCAAAAGCTCTCAGACTCATTCCACACTGTTCATCTGCTCCACCATCTTCACGAGATCTTCGTAGGAAACCTTTCCGCCGGTAAAACTCATCGCCGAGCGAAGAGGCATATCGCGCATCATCGCCGCGCTCATTTCCTCGGAAATCGCCGCGCTGGCCGCCTCGCCTTCCTCTTTCTTCTGCCCGCCCAGCGTCTCGCTGATCTTCGCCATCGTATCTGCAAGGATGGGAGCCAGCTTCGGATTTTCCATCACATCCCCCATCGTGGAATGAATGGTGTAAGTGTGCGGTACCGCCTGTGTGGAGGTGACGCTGATCTTTCGCTCCAGACGGATATCGCGGCTGGACGCCCCAACCTTCACACCGTAGACGCCTGTCTCCACATGCCAGTCGGCGAGTACGGTATTCCAGTACGCAAACGCACGTTTTTCCAGCGTAAACGTGACAGTCTTCGTCTCTCCGGGTTCAAGACTGACCTTCTCAAATCCCTTCAGCTCTTTTTCCGGGCGGATCACATTTTTATGCGGCCCCGCCACATACAGCTGCACAACTTCCTTTCCGGCACATGATCCCGTATTGGTCACATCCACGGTGACTGTCACGGTGTCCGTATCCTTTATGTTATCCCTGTCCACAGTCAGGTTCCCGTAAGCGAACGTCGTGTAGGAAAGTCCGTGCCCGAACGGGAATAACACGTCCATCTTTTTCGTATCGTAGTAGCGGTAACCGACAAATATTCCCTCCCTGTAGCAGACAGTATCTCCCTCTCCCGGGAAATTTAAGAAAGAAGGATTGTCCTCCAGCTGCACGGGAAATGTCTCCGCGAGCTTTCCGCTCGGATTCACCTTTCCGAACAGGACATCCACCTGGGCCGCGCCGACTGCCTGACCGCCGAGATAACACTCGAGGACTGCCGCCACTTTGTCAATCCAGGGCATCTCCACAGGGGAACCGTTGTGAAGCACCACGACTGTGTTCGGCTGTACGGCTGCGACCGCTTCGATCAGATGATTCTGACTTTCCGGCATCCGCATATGAGTCCTGTCGTACCCCTCGGACTCAAAGCTGTCCGGCAGTCCGGCAAAAATCACAGCAGTCCCAGCCGCTTTTGCAGCTTCCACTGCCTCCCGCACCATCGCCTCATCCGTCTGATCTTTCGCGTCGTCGAACCCCTTCACAAATGATACGCCTGCGATACCTGCCGCTGCCTCAGCCGCGGAAGTCACTTTATGGCTGTTGATATGAGAGCTCCCGCCTCCCTGGAAACGCGGCTCCGATGCATATTTTCCGATAAATACCACGTTATCATTCCCGCTCAGCGGCAGCACACCGTTATTCTTCAGCAGAACCATGGACTCCGATGCCACGCGCCGCGCCATCTCATGATCACGGTCGCGGTCAAATACCGCCGTTTTATCCCTGTTCTCCTCAAAGCGGAAGACAATATTCAGAAGCTGCACCACATTCTCGTCGAGAACCGTCTCCGGCAGCTCCCCGTTCTTCACGGCTTCCACAATGCGCTTGTCGTTGAGTCCGCCGTTTCCGGGCATTTCCAGGTTCAGGCCCGCCTTCACATCAGCCACCCTCTCATCCACAGCGCCCCAGTCCGACATCACATAGCCGTCAAATCCCCATTCCTTCCGCAGGACTTCCGTCAGCAGCCACTCGTTTGCAGCCGCATAAGTGCCATTAATGCGGTTGTAGGAGCACATCATCGTCCACGGCTTCGTCGCCTTTACCATTCTCTCAAAACCAGCCAGATATATCTCACGCATTGTGCGCTCATCGGCCTCCGCGGAGACGCTCATACGCCTGCCCTCCTGATTATTCAGGGCAAAATGCTTCGGACTTGTTCCCACATGTCTGCTCTGGACGCCTTTTACGAGCGCCGCCGACATCTCGCCTGCCACATAGGGATCTTCCGAGAGATATTCAAAATTACGTCCGCAGAGCGGAGAGCGCTTGATGTTCATAGCCGGTCCCAGCAGAACGCTGATCCCCTCCGCCTGACATTCATCCCCGAGATACTCTCCCATCTCTGTGAGAAGAGCGCGGTCAAAACTGGATGCCGACGCGCAGCCTGCCGGAAAGCAGACAGCCTTAATCGAATCATTGACGCCAAGGTGGTCCCCCTGCTCATCCTGCTTGCGCAGTCCGTGCGGGCCGTCGGATACCATGGTCTGCGGGATATCCAGACGCTCCACCCCTTTTGTGTGCCAGAAGTCTGCCCCTGAGAGCATCCCCGCCTTTTCCTCCAGCGTCATCTGACTGACGAGTTCCCTGATCTTTTCAATCGTCATATCTGTTCCTTTCCGCACCGGAAACGGTGCCTGTCCCGTTTTATGTTCTACACTGATTATAGTTCAGGCAGCCCGGACTTCTGTAGCACATTTTTATGATTTTTGTCACTTTTCTATGTTCTTTTCAGGACCTAGATTTCTTCTCCGATTTCCCTTTCTGCTTTTTTGTAAACGAATTAATGTTATACCGCGCCTGATACTCTTCAAAATACGCCGTGTAATCCGCATTTTTCATTTCCCGCACGCTCTTTAAATATTCATGTGTGTCAAAATTCCGCGCTTCAAGCTCGATCATGGCCACCGCGACATTCGAACAGTGATCGGCGATCCGTTCCAGATTGTTTAAAAGATCATTAAACGCAAAGCCCTGTTTCATATCGCAGGCCCCGGTCCGGAGCCTTGCAATATGGCGCAGCTTCATCTCATCGCAGAGAATACCGATCAGCTCGCGAAGGGGCTCCACACGGCCCGCGGATAAAAGATCATCCTCCTGAAATGAATCCACCGTCGTGCAGACAATCTCCCGGATTGCGGCTTTGAGCACGCCCAGCTCATACCACGCATCCTCGGAAAATGTAATCTTCTTATCGTGCAGCTCATTTGCGACGATGGAAATATTGACCGCGTGATCGCCCAGGCGCTCAAAATCGCTGATCGTGTGCAGAAACTTGGACACCTGTTTGGTCTGTCCCTCGGTCATTTCCTTTCCGGTCAGCTGCATCAGATAAGTGCCAAGCTTATCCTCATACTTATCAATCAGGTTTTCCTTCTCCTGCACCTTGGCGAACTTCTCCCTGGAATAATCCTCCACCAGAGAAATCGCTCGTCCGATATTTTTCCGCGCCTTTTTCGCCATTCCGTTCATCGCCATATGACTCTGCACAATCGCAAGCGCCGGATACGCCAGAAAACGCTCCTCCAGAAGATCAAAGTCCGCCGTGTCCTCGACGTCCTCCGGTGTATCCCGCACCAGAAAAAACACAAGCTTCTCAATATACTTCACAAACGGCAGCAGCAGCGAAATTGTTGCCGTCCGGTAGACGGTATTCATCAGCGCGATGGAAAACGGGCTCATCACCATATCCATAAACGCAAAATGTACAACTGCATCGGCCGTGTAAAACACCACCGACCAGAACACCATCCCGAACAGGTCATTATTCAGGTACACCAGCGCCGTCCGCCTTCCGTTCCGGTTCGTCCCGACCGCGGATAGAAGGACAGGACAGGCCGCCCCGATCCCGATTCCCATAATAATCGGCAGCGCCGTCGCAAAACTGATGCTCCCCGTCACCGAGAGAGCCTGCAGAATACCGACCGAGGCGGAGGCGCTCTGCAGCACCGCCGTGATCAGAATACCAAGCACAATCCCCATAAACGGATTGGAAAACATCGTCAGCATATTAATGAACTGCCCGTTCTCCCGCAGCGGGGCTACCGCGCCGCTCATCGACTGCATCCCCGTCATCAGTATGGAAAATCCCAGCATAATATCCCCGACACTGCGGTAAACCACCCTCTTTGAAAACATCCGGAATACAATACCGGCTATCGCCACAATCGCCGAGATCGTCGCGGTGGACAAAAGCTGCGCGACCCCGTTCGCATTGTCGAGATAGGACAGGCACAGAATCCAGCCCGTAATACTTGTGCCGATATTCGCCCCCATGATTATCCCGATCGCCTGTGATACTTTCATCATGCCGGAGTTCACAAACCCCACAACCATCACCGTGGTCGCCGAGGACGACTGAATAACCGCCGTCACAGCGGCGCCGAGCAGCACGCCCTTGAGCGGCGTGTTTGTGAGACGGTAAAGAATCAGCTCCAGCTTATTGCCGGCCACTTTTTTCAGACCGTCCCCCATCAGCGCCATTCCGTACAAAAACAAAGCCACCCCGCTGAGAAGTGTAAGAATCATTGAAATCCCCATTGTTTTTTCCTTTTCCTATGTATTTGTGTATCGTGCTGTCTTCCATTATAGATCATGTCGTGGTATTTTTACAATGTATTTACAAATTATTTAAATCATTCCTTTCCGCTTTATATCCGCCAGCCACTGTGGAAATTCGTCGAGCAGACGGCTGTAGAGTTCAGAGCTGCGAACGCTTCTGAAATCATCCAGCGCAAAGAAATCTGCGTTGTCCACATAACGGCCGTCCATATTATCAAGCCTCTCAAGCACGCCATAACCAGACCCGCCCACTCCGACGAACTGCCAGAAGACCGGTTCATGCGATGCCTCCGTCAGTATCTTTTTTATTTTACGCTCAGAGCCGACACCGCCGTCCGTGATAAATAATACATACACGGGCAGTCTGCTTTTCCGGTATTCCGCAAGAACTTCCTGCATGACAAGAGGCTCATTGTTTCCACCCCCGAGAGAATTCATCAGCCCGCTCCAGTTGCGGGGAACCGCCTCCCCGTAATTACTCATATTCACGGAAGGCATTCTCTTCGGACGGCTGCCATAATACCAGAAATCCAGTTCACCGTCATCGTCAAACTGTACTGCAAGAGGCAGCGTTTTATTCACAATTTCCTGGACAGTCCCATCGCCGTACCTTACGCACATGGAGCCGGAGATATCAAGAACCAGGGCAACACGGGCGGTACAATTCATCAGGTTGCGCTTTTTTAGCTCAGTCTCCAGCGGTTTTGCCAGGGAAACCAGCTGCGGCGCACTTCTCTCAAGCCTCTTTTCCAGCGATACCTTCACAGGCTCTGGCTGCGGCTCCGGCTCCGGCTGCGCCGGCCCGGAAGGCTGCTCCTGAGGGCTGATTTCTTCCCCGCCGTAATACCGGAGAAGATCGCCAAGGCCGCCGTTAAAACCACCCGCCACGGCGGCAAACCGCCAGACATCTTTTCTGTATATCTCAATGGCAATGATGGCTTTTTCCGCCTGAAAATCATTCCCTGTCAGACACATTTCCGCGACAGTCTGCCCATCCTGTCTGATTGTCAGAATATGGGAAACAATATTTCCCATCGTCCCGTTTCCGTCTATGCTCACCGTAAATACCAATTTACTGATGGCTGCGGGAAGCCTGTTAAGGCGGCACACAAAGCATGCCCCGGTCCCTGCCGGCGAATAGGCAATCTCCTCTTCCGGCGACCGGGTCTGGTTATAAAATACCATGTAGCGGTCATCCGAAAGCTTTCCCTCCGCATCCACACCGAAACAGCAGAAATCATAGATATCTCCGCCGTCCACTTTCATTTCAACCGTAATCTCCCTGTCCGGATCGGCATACTTTTCGATTTTATCCCTGAAACCACGCTGAATGTTCATAAAACATACTCCTTCCCTGGACTTCTGATCCACACAATGCCCCTGACTGTCGCCGGGATAACCGATACCACAGCCGGCCCCGGCATACTTACGCCGCACTTTCTTTCCTGCTTTTCCAGATTCTATACTATATCCCGGTAAACAGGATGTCAACTTTATTCCCCTCTCCCCGGTCTGCGCTTCCCGCCACTTCACAGTCACATGACGTCACTCTGTCATCAAAGCAGCCTGTTCCGTTTCTTTCTTAGAAAACCATTGTTCCGGGCATAAGACGTCCTGTGTTAAACTATAACATATTTTTATTCTGAAAAAAAGTAATAAAAAAATCACAGCCGGCCTCAGTATCCGGCTGTGATTTCCCCTGTAAAATTTCTCTTAAAAAAGTGAACTGTCTGTTTCCGACTGATTTTTACTCTGTCACCAGCTCTTCCCACTCTACCTTTTTTTCAGGAAGTCCGGCATCCTCCCGGTGGATTTTATCCTGTCCGCTGTTCCATGGCTCGCGGCCGCCGGACCCGGCCTGCGCGCTCTCCGCCTCCGGCACACATGCCGGATCAGCAGCCTGTGTCACCGTCCACGATTCCAGCCCCGTCTCTTCCAGCGCAGGCTGCGGCTCCTCCGGCATCGGCAGCGATTCCTCCGGTACAACCATCTCCGGCTCCCCCGGCACAGGCTGCGATTCCTCCGGTACAACCATCTCCGGCTCTGGCTGCGATTCCTCCGGTACAACTATTCCGGATTTCTCCGGCTCTGGCTGCGGCTCCTCTCCGCCTTCCGGTTCTGTCACCTCCGGCTCTGGCTGCGGCTCCTCTCCGCCTTCTTCGGATTCTTCCGGCTGCGGCTCTGCTCCGCCTTCTTCGGGTTCTTCCGGCTGCAGCTCCTCTCTGTCTTCCGGCATGGAATCCTCCCCGCCTTCCGGTCCTGCATCTTCTCCCTCATCCGGTTCAGGCACAAATCCCTCCTCATTCCCCGGATCCGGCACAGCTATTTCCTGCCACACCTCATCCCGGATGTCATCTCCACGGGGCCGCCCGTCTGTGTTATTCTCTTCTTCACCGCTGCGCTCCGGAAGCACACTGTTTTTCACGCCTCCGGATAATCCGGCACCACGCGGCTGCTCCTGCGGATCACTCTCCCAAAGGACCGGCATCTCTTCTGAAATCAATCCGGCTCCCGTATCTTCCACGGCTTCCCCCCGCTTTCCCTTCTCCATCATCCGGCTGCTGGAAGGCACCAGGCCGTGAGCCATCTCATTGACCGGTGTCAGAATCTTTCGTCCGGCATCCAGATCAAAAACATGCCATCTCGTTCCAGCCTGATTAGCGGGTACATGGAATGTCGCATACAGTACTTCACCGAAATAAACATTGACCTGAGCTCCCGAATCCGACATCTGTCTGTTTGATCCATCTGTCTTATTCGTGAAATCATGTACATAGTACCTGTATATCCCCTGCGTATTCATCTGATACACGGTAACCGTCTCAGGGCCAAAGGAATTCGTATCATCAACATCCAGATTTGCTATCACCTGATTTCCGACAGCATAAGTTTTCGTGGTAGGATACACATGGAACTGCCCGTTCCCATCGACAGTCGGCCCTGTGAGATGAGAATCCAGGTCCCTGGGTGTCTCCCCCCATGTCAGAATAACGCGCATATCTCCCAGAGGAATGGTGCCCTCAGCAGACGGATTGAGTGTTCCGTTCCCGTTCAGCACACCACCGGCTGTCACAGTAATGTTAAAGTGGCTGGAAATATAGCCGTTTTTCTCCATCAGCACCGTATAGTTTCCATATGGCAGCTCTGTCTCATAATATCCGTTGCCGTCTGTGACCAGCGATGCCACGGTTTCCCCTCCGCTCACATGATTCCAGCCGCTCCTGAGTGTCAGCGCCACCCCGGGAATGTTCTGACCAGTGACAGCATTTGTAATGCTGCCTCTGACTTTTCCTGTCTTCTCCGTGCTTCCGTTATCTTCCGCCATCAGATAAAGCTCAATATAAACAGTCTGTTCATTTCTGATTGTCACCTGATAATCCATCAGCGTCAGATACCCCTCTTTTTTGACAACAATGTAGTACTCACCGCCCGGGAGCGTCGCCCGGTAATTCCCGGCCTCATCCGTGGTGACTACTTCCTTCAGCTCCCTGTTGCCGCTTGTGTAGATCTGAATTTCCGCACCGCTGATTACATTCTCCGGACTGGCCGCCGCCGCAACCCTTCCGATAATCGTACCATAATCCCGTTCTCCCTGCTCTCCGCCCGGATTCTCTGTACTTCCCGGTTTCTCCGTTCCATCTGTATTTCCGGGTAATTCCGGAGGGGCCGGATTTCCGGGCTGAACCGTATCTCCCGGCGTTTCCGTGTTCCCCGGTTCCTGCGTTTCTTCCGTATTTCCGGGCTGATCTGTTTCCCCGGGCTGGCCGGTTCCTTCCGGAACTTCCGGCTGGCCGGAATCTTCTGTATTTGTGGAATCTTCCGGGGTTTCCGGTATTTCCGGTATTTCCGTGTCTTTGGGGTCTTCCGGGCTGATACCGCCGTCCGGCCATCTGTCACTATCCGTTTTGCCGGTATCCTCTCCGCCGTCTGTATCTTCTGCCTCCAGCCGTCCCGGCGGGAGATCTGTACTTCCGGTATTTCCCGGTCCTCCGGAACCATCTGCATTTCCGCTGCCCCCTGCGCCACCGGAGCCATCCGTGTTTCCGGTATCGCCGGAATTGCCCGCGTCCCCGGTCCCGTCCGCATTTCCGGCATCATCCTGAGAATTATCCTCTCCATCCGGGGTTTCCGCATCATCACTCTCCCCGTTTTCCGGCCTTCTCGGGTGTTCCTGCGGCTTATCAGGATCCTCTCCGGATTCTTCATCCTCATCCAGGGTTCCGCCACCCGCCGACGGTTCCGGTGTTCCGCCATCCGCGTCTGCCGCGTCTGTTCCGCTGTCCCCTGCGCCACCGGCTCCGCCTTCAGGCTTCTCCTCAGCCGCTTCTTCCTCCGGATCATCCTGCTCCTGCCCGTCCCTGAGTTCACTGAGCCTGTCCATAAGCTCCTGGGAACCCGTCTTTTCAATACCTCGAAGAAGGATATCAATTGCCTTGTCGATATCACCCATCTTCAAATAGGTTTCCGACAATCCCAGATATGCCTCCACGCATTTGTCATCAATTGCAAGTGCATCCTCGTACGCAGCGATAGCCTGCTCATAGTCCATATCTTCCAGGTATCTGTCTCCCAGGGAAAGTTCTCTTTCCAGCCGGCTGTTCGTATTGCCGCCCGCGTAGGCCAGACCGATACTGCCAACGCCAAACGTCACTGTCAGCACTGCCACCAGCAGTTTACGGGTTCCTGCCGTCCCTGACTTTTTCATCAGTTCACCGAATCTGCTTTTCATCGACCATTTCTCCCACTCACATTTTTTCCAGAAATTCCAGCAGCTTTTTCCGTTGAACCGCAAAGAGTTTCCAGGAAGACAGAAGCAGAATCAGGCACAGCGCAGCCCCCGCGATTCCCCCGGAAAACATCATTACACCCAGTGACATCTCTTCCTCCTTTATTAAAACCAGCCGCCCTGCTCCGCCTCCAGATAAAGTCTCCTGAGTGTTTCCATATCGGCGTCGGTCTGATTGTGTGTATTTTGCTCCTCATAAAGCTCCAGCGCCCGCTCATACCTGGAACGGAACGATGTGTAATCCCGATCTCCCATTTCTTTCTGGTTTTCTCTGGAGACCTCCAGAAATGCCAGATGTTTATAAGTCCTGTAATCCTCCCCGTACAGCTTAAGCATGTTCCCCAGTTCCTGCTCTGCCTCCTCAAACAGCTGGTGCTTCTGACACAGAATCACCACATTCTGGTGTATAATGTACGTATCCCACTGATAGGATTCCATCTCCCTCAGCACTCCGATCGCGTCCCGGCATGCCTGCTTTCCACCGCCCGAATCTGCATAATCAAGATACGCCTGCACAAGCTGTCTGAGTATGGCATTCAGATACTGCACCGGCAGTTCCTCCTGTGCCTTCTCCAGCAGTGCAATCCTCTCCTCACAGCGTTCCGGTGTCTGTTCCAGCTTCGCCATGATCTCTTCCTGCATCACATATGCACGCATTTTCAGATATCCGTCATCCGAATCAGCGGCTGCGGCTGCAAATTCTTCCAAGGCATCCTGATATTTTCCGGACGCGCAGGCAATCTCCCCGCTGGTGTAGTGAAGTCCGTCATCGCCCAGTCCCTGACGGATCGCGATTCCCAGAATTTCCGTCGCTTTTGCGGTATCGCCAAGCCGTGCGAGCGTCACGGCATAATCCCGGTACACCGTACTGTTTCCTGTTCCGCTGTTTTCGGTTCCGCCGAAGCCAAGCGCCTCTTCCAGCGCTGTTTTTGCCTGTGCGTAATCCTCCATCTCAAAATAGCAGTTTGCCACCAGTACAAACAGATTCGCGCGTCCGTCCCCTTCCTCCGTATAGGGGAGCGCTGCCCCGGTCAGAAAACGGACTGCCTCCTCGTATTCTCCCCTCTGGTACAGCGCCTCCCCCTTAATCTGATAAGCTTCCGCACGCTCCGGAAACAGACCGGACGCCTGTGAACAGTACGCCTCCATTTCTTCCCAGTCTTCCCTGTCCGCAGCCCCGCTCTCCCGGCTCACCAGCTCCTGATAAGCATAGTCCTGTTCCTGCCGCATCTTAAGACTCCCGGCATAAGCCAGCCCAAGAAACCCGACGATACCGGCGCACAGCAGCGCACGCGCGAATTTCTGTTTTTTCAGAAGGCTCTGATAGGCGCTCGTGGAAGTATAGATATTGCCCAGCGCGTGGGAGAACTCCTCCGCCTTCTGATAGCGCTCCGCGGGATCCTCTTTCAGGCATTTCATAACAATCCCCGCCAGAGGTTCATTTATATCCGCAATCCGCTCCCGGATCTCCGGCACCGGTGCCAGTCCGGGCCTTTCTCCGGTCAGAAGATGATATATCGTCGCTCCCAGACTGTAAATATCCGTCCGCACATCCACCGTCTCCCGGTTCTCATCCCGCGAAGCCGCACACTGCATTTCTGCCGGAACCCTCCCGCCCGCCTCCGGCAGAAAGTCTCCCTGTATATTCCACCGCAGCTCCCCGCAATTCTCCCCTGCCTGTAAAAGAACCACATCCTCCTGCACACCTGAATCTCCTGACCCGGACACCGGGGGAGCCTCCATACCCGCGGAAAGCATCTCCTCCTCAGGGAATCCCTGCTGCCAGCCCGCCGGAACAGCTTCTCCGCTTTTTCTGATGCACTGACAGCAGCACCGGATCTGTTCCGGCGACGCGTACCCCGGCGTGTATCCGGAAACCGTGGCGTGATCTCCCTCAAAAACTCCAGCGATATTAAAATCAATCAGACAGATCTTCCCGGAAGGCATCAGCATAATATTGGCAGGTTTGATATCCCCGTGAATAATCGGCGGGTTCTGTGAATGGAGCAGCGTCAGCGCCTCGCACAGCTGCCGGAACCAGTCAATGATCTCTGTCTGCGGAAACTGCTGTCTTTCATCCAGACATTCATTCAATGATTTCCCACGGATATAGTCCATTACTGTATAGGTATTCCCGCCGATTTCCAGAAAATCCAGAACCGTGGGCAGACAGGCATGCCGCATATTTTTCAGGATGTCCGTTTCCGCCCTGGTATTGATATTTTTCAGATTACTGTGAATTCTTTTTAAGACGACTTCCTTCTGCAGCCTTTTATGATATGCCTTATAGACAACACCCCCGCCTCCTTTTCCGATCTCTCCGAGAATTTCATAGGTCTCGGCAAACTCTCTTTCCATGTCATCCATATCTTTCTCCCATTGTCTCTCCGACCTCTTTTATCGCAAATACCGTGATGTTATCGCGCTCTCCGCGCTCTTTCGCCAGTTCAGTCAGATGCCTCCGCCGCTCGTTCATCTGATCCGGTCCCGGAAAAAACTCCGGAAAAAAACAGGCCCCGGTCTCACCTGCAGTGATCTTATGACGAACCCCGCCTGAACAGAGCAGATCAGTCGTATCCGGCTGAGGCTCTGTTCACGCTCCGATACACTGCAGAATCACACAGATTTCAACCCCCGCAACACCGTATGAATTCCGTATCATAGCGGGAAAGCCCGGTATTCATCGCCAGTTCTCCTGCCTCCGATACCAGACCTTCCGAGTGATAAAATCCGCACGGCACCCGTGACAAGAGCGCCGGATACAGGTGCCGGCAGCAGGATCAGACACAGAAAAACAGAGATTGCCCCTGTCCTGTGTTCATCGACTGAAGCATATCAGGTACCTCAGATTCGCGGACTTTCCTCCGTGATGTCGTCATTCACAATAACATCCGGAATCCCGAATCCGCAGATCGAACCAAATACCTGATTTGCAATACAGACGCTCTCCCCAATGGAGAGCCGGACAGAAAAAATACCGCTCACAAACACCCATTCACCTGGTTTTTCTGCAGAAATGCACGAAGCCCCCGGCTCCGTAAAAGACTACATTTCAATCTTTTCCCCAAAATGAAACGCGGCACAATCAGACAGTCTCCGGGTATATTATTCATCACTGTCTCCGATAACAAATCCCAGCTTTGCTGTTCCAGTCTCCCCATTTTAAAACTACAAACACCTTCATTTACGTCAATTATAGCAATACTTTAGTACTTTGTAAATAGCCTTTTTCGACATAAAAAATAGTATCTCACACGCTCTGCATATATCTGGCGGCGCAGTTTCCTGCAAAACCGGCGCTTCCGGTCTGCGTGATAAATATATTTATACTATATTTATAGTCTGTTTAACGCAAGAAAAGCTGTCGCTTATCGCGACAGCTTTTTCCATTCATGAATCATCTCAGCATTAATTGTATTTTCTTTTTCTTGCTGCTTCAGACTTTTTCTTGCGCTTTACACTCGGCTTTTCGTAATGCTCTCTCTTACGAATCTCCTGCTGAATACCAGCCTTTGCGCAGTTTCTCTTGAAACGGCGTAATGCGCTGTCTAAAGTCTCATTTTCCTTTACGATCACACTGGACATTATCCCACACCTAACCTCCCTCCAGTTGCGTATTGTGCATATTCAACTGTTTGGGTCATTTCATTGCACTATCCTATATTATAACACAGAATTCTTTTTCGTCAACTGTTTTTCTTATTTCAAAAAAATTCAGTCTTCTCTCCGAATTGTCCGTCTACTTTCTGCCGGAATTCCGCCTGAGACTTCTCACGTCCAAAGCTGATTCCTCCTGGCATTCTCATCCCTGCACCTGTCCTGCGAGCGCCTCCCGCGCCGCGGCAACCGCATCCGGAATCCCCGCCGGATTCTTACCGCCGGCCTGCGCCATATTCGGACGTCCGCCGCCTCCTCCGCCAACTTTTCCGGCAATACTCTTAATCAGATTTCCAGCGTGGGCTCCCGCCGCCTGCGCTCCGTCTGTCGCCATCACAATCAGGTTCACCTTTCCGTCTTTTACGGAAGCCAGCACTACAACACCCTCGCCAAGCTTTTCCTTCAGCTGATCGCCGAGATCACGCAGACCGTTCATATCCACATCGGGAACGCTGGCCGCCAGAAGCTTCACGCCATTTACTTCCACGGTCTGGTCCATCACATCCCCCAGCGCATCCTTTGCGGCCCGGCTCTTTAAAGATTCATTCTCACTCTGCAGAGCCTTTAATTCCGCCATGAGATGTCCGATTTTCTCCGTCAGGGCTGCAGGTGTGGTCTTCGCCGCCTTCGCCGCCGAGAAAAGCTCTTCCTCGATCCGGTCATAATACGCCGCCACTCCGCGCGCCGTCAGCGCCTCAATACGCCGGACACCGGCCGCAACCCCCGTCTCCGAGAGAATTTTAAACGACACAATCGAGCTGGTATTTGCGACATGCGTACCGCCGCAGAGCTCGACGGAAAAATCACCCATTTTAACGACCCGCACACTCTCACCGTATTTTTCCCCGAAAAGAGCCATTGCGCCCGTCTTTCTGGCTTCCTCAAGGCTCATAACCTCCGTCACAACCGGCAGCGCGGCGGCAATTTTCTCATTTACAATTGCCTCCACTGATTTAAGCTCCTCCGGCGTCATGGCGGAAAAATGTGAAAAGTCAAAGCGCAGACGATCCGGGTTGACATCCGATCCGGCCTGTTCCACATGGCTGCCCAGCACTTCGCGGAGCGCTTTCTGAAGCAGATGGGTCGCGGAGTGATTTTTGCCGGTCGCGGAGCGTTTCGCGGCGTCCACGCGCAATTCCACCGTATCGCCCGTCTTCACCATACCGCTTATGACTCTTCCGATATGGCCCGCCCTTCCGCCGGGAAGATTTACCGTGTCCTCCACACAGAATACAAACGAACCGTCCGCACTCCGGATCTCGCCCGTATCCGCATTCTGTCCTCCCATCGTCGCATAAAACGGCGTCTCTCTCACAAAAATCGTGCCGGACTCCCCGTCGGAGAGCGCCTCGGTGATCTCCGTGTCCGTCGTCATCACCGTGACCTCAGACGTATGGATCAGGCGGTCATATCCCACAAATTCCGATGTGACGGACGGATCGATGGACTCATACACGGTCGCATCCGCCCCCATATAATTTGTCACTTTACGGGCTTTGCGCGCAGTCTCGCGCTGCACCTTCATTGCCGCCTCAAAACCGGCCTCGTCGATGGAAAAACCTCTTTCCTCCAGAATCTCCCTGGTCAGATCTGCCGGAAAGCCGAACGTGTCATAGAGCCGGAACGCGTTTTCACCGGAAAGCACCTTTTCTCCCGCAGCGGCAAGCTCCGCCTGCATCTCTTCCAGAATCGCAAGTCCCTGGTCGATCGTCCGGCTGAACTTTTCCTCTTCCTGCGTCAGCACTTTATAAATGAATTCCTGCTTCTCGTCAAGCTCCGGATAACCGTCTTTGCTCTCCGCAATCACTGTCGCGGCGAGACCGGCCATAAAGCTTCCCTCGATGCCCAGCATCCTCCCGTGCCTTGCCGCGCGCCGGATAATACGCCGGAGCACATAACCCCTGCCCTCATTCGCCGGCATAATACCGTCCGACACCATAAATGTCGCAGAGCGGATATGATCCGTGATCAGGCGGATGGAGACATCGGAGAGCGCATCCGTCTGATACGTCGTTCCTGACAGCGCGCAGACCCTGTCGCGGATAGCCTTCATTGTGTCGATATCAAACACGGAATTAACATCCTGCACCACCACCGCCAGGCGCTCAAGCCCCATCCCGGTATCAATATTTTTCTGCTCCAGCTCCTCATAATTCCCGTGGCCGTCCCCCTCAAACTGGGTAAATACATTGTTCCAGACTTCCATAAAACGGTCGCAGTCACAGCCCACTTTACAGTCCGGTCTGCCGCAGCCGTACTTCACGCCGCGGTCATAATAAATTTCCGAGCACGGTCCGCACGGACCCGCGCCGTGCTCCCAGAAATTATCGCACGCTCCCGTCTCCTGATCGCGGTAAAACCGGGTGATGCGCTCCGCAGGGATTCCGATGTCCCTGTTCCAGATCGCAAACGCCTCGTCATCCTCCCCGTAAACAGACGGATAAAGCCTGTCCGCCTCAAGCCCCAGCACTTCCGTCAGAAACTCCCACGACCACGTGATCGCTTCCTTTTTAAAATAATCACCAAACGAAAAATTTCCGAGCATTTCAAAAAATGTCAGATGTCTCGCCGTCCTGCCCACATTCTCAATATCACCGGTGCGGATACATTTCTGACATGTCGCAACCCTCCTGCGCGGCGGTAACTCCTGCCCCGTAAAATAGGGCTTGAGCGGCGCCATACCCGCATTGATTAAAAGCAGACTTTTGTCATTGTGCGGTACCAGCGAAAAACTCTTCATAACAAGATGTTCCCTGCTTTCAAAAAAAGCAAGGAACATCCTGCGCAGTTCGTTTTCTCCGTAAAACTTTTTCACGACTTATTCCTCCAAAATATTCATCTGCCGTGAAGCAGATTCTTGTCTACCTGCGGTCACTCAGCTTCTTTCCCGCAAAAACGCCCAGCACCGCGACTGCTGCCAGCGCCAGAAATACCAGTAAATAATGTCCCAGCCAGCCGATAAAAGCCATACCGTCACCTCCGTTCCGTCCGTACGCATCTTCCGTGCAAATCAGATCCGGCATAAGCGCAAAGACCCGTTCTCCGGAAAACATTTCTGCATTTCAGTATAACGCAGATGTTTCTGATCCGTCAAGTTTCTTCCTGAATTTCAAATACCTGGTTCTCACACGCGATCTCCACGATCCTGTCCGCCATCGCCGCGTTTGAGATTTTTTTCTTATACTCCCGGATCCCTGCATAGTCCCTCCACATATGCATCGGAAAAACATAATCCACATCCACATGAGCGAGAAAATAATCCATCCCGAGCCCCTGATACTGCTCCTGCCTTGGATCCAGCGGCAGAAAAGCCAGATGAATCTTTTTTCCGGAAAGTCTTAGAATCTGCCCTTTGTAGGATGCCTCCATGGCGCCGTTGACAAGACCGCCGGCCCCTTCCCATTTCCAGTTGTTCAGATCACCGGCATGGAAAAAAGAGGCCCCGCCTGTCTCCACGTAAAACGCCACGCCCGCGTCCGTCGACCGGTATGTCTCAACAAAGAGATCTCCGATCCGGTACTTTTCATTCGCCGTCACATAGCGGATCTTTTCCCGCACCGCAGACGCAATCCCGTGTTTTCCGAGAAAATTCGGACTCATCTTACAGTCTTTTGAAAAAATATAGTGAATATCCGCATAGCGCTCTGCCCAGCGGAGCACATCCATGTCAAAATGATCCCGGTGCTTATGGCTTGCAAATACGTAGACAGGCGTGTCCGGCTCATATTCCGGAATCACGCCTCCAAAATGAAACCCGTTTACCCGGTCTCCTGCAAACCAGTCAAAAATCAGCACCTTTTCGTCCACCTCTATGAGGAAACAGCTGTGATGAATAAAAATCACCTTCATGTCAGAATCCCCTGCCTATTTCATACGCCCGATAATCTCATTGGCACGCCTGTATATCTCTTCCGGATCAAAACCGATCTCAAAATGATTGTTCTCATAGAGCACTTTTCCGTTCACCATGGTGAGCTTTACATTCTGTTTACTGCCGCTGTAGACGAGATTTTTTATGATATTATTCTCCGGCTGCATATTCGGCTGCTTCAGATCAATCAGGATCAGATCCGCTTTCTTTCCCACCGCAAGACTGTCACAGTCCTGCAGCTGCATCGCATGTGCGCCGCCCGTTGTCGCCATATAGAGAATCTCATCCGCGCTGATGCACTCCGCGTCCATCTCCCGCACCTTCGCCAGAGTGGAAGTTAAAAACATTTCCCGGAACATATCCAGGCAATTGTTGCTCGCCGGTCCGTCCGTCCCGATCGCCATGGCGATTCCCTCGTCCACAAAGCGCTTTGTCGGACAGATACCGGAGGCCAGCTTCAGATTGGAAGCCGGATTCGTGACGGCTGTAAGATGTCTTTTCCGGAAAATCTCAAAATCCGGCTCCTCGAACCAGACACAGTGATAGCCGCCGCCGCCGTACTCATACATCCCAAGGCTGTCCGTAAGCTGCGTCGGCGTCATACCCCAGCGCCCCTTACACTCCTCCACTTCCAGTTTCGTCTCGGCGTTGTGCACCCACACCGGCGACTTCAGCTTCCGCGCAAGATCTGCCACACCCTCCATCAGCTCCCTGGAAGTCGTGTATTCCGCGTGGAATCCCACCAGAAACGTCGTCAGATCACTCAGCTCCCGGACGATATGGTAATTTTCCTCCATCAGCTCCACCGTACCGCCGTAATTATTGAGCCCGCTCGTCTGCACCGTCCGGAATCCCGTGTCCGCAGACGCCCTGGCATTCACCGGCGGGAAGAAATACATATCAAAATTGGACGTGATGCCACTTGTCAGATACTCCATAATTCCCAGAATATTCAGCCAGTATACATCATCCTCCGTGAGCTGGCCCTCGCGCGGGAAAACCTGCCTGTTGAGCCAGTCCTGCAGCGGAAGATCATCCGCATAGGAGCGCAGAAATGTCATCGCCGTGTGCGTGTGTGCGTTTTTAAATCCCGGCATCAGCAGCCCGCCTTCCACGTCAGTTTCACGGTCCCAGACGGGAACTTCCGGACGGGACATGCCGGACGGCGCCGCATCAGCCGCCCCGTCTGTTTTCCCGTCCCCGATATAACAGATCGTATCTCCCTTTACCCAGAGTTCTCCCGTCACAATATCATACTTATGATTATCCAGCGGAACCAGAATTTTTGCATTGTAAAATCGTGTATTCATATCCGTCCCCCGGCAGCCGCTCAGCAGCCGCCCTCCTCCTGCTCTTTTGCCATATTTATAATTACCTCAGTCACAAGCGCCTTAAACTGCGGCGCAACGCGGTCTGCCACCTCCTGCACCTCTTTGTGCGACAGCGGAACCGGTGAAATACCGCAGGCAAGATTGGAGATACAGGAAATTCCCAGCACCCGCATTCCCATGTGCCTTGCCGCAACCGCCTCGCAGGCCGTGCTCATCCCGACTGCGTCAGCGCCCAGCGTGCGGCACATTGCAATCTCCTGCGGCGACTCATACTGCGGACCCGGAAGCTGTAAATAGACCCCTTCTCTCAGCTCTATCCCAAGCTTCACGGCAGCCCGTTTCACGATGCGCTGAAGACCAGGGTCATATATCTGACTCATATCCGGAAACCGCACGCCGAGCTCGTCGATATTGGGTCCGCGCAGCGGTGACGGGACAAAGCTTGCAATCTGACCTTTGATCAGCATAAAATCCCCCGCGCGCATTCCCAGCTGGATTCCGCCCGCAGCATTTGTCAGAAACAGAGTCTCCGCTCCCATCATTTTCATCAGTCGGACCGGAAGAACCACATCGGACATTTCATAGCCCTCATAATAGTGAATGCGGCCCTGCATGCAGACCACCGGCACCTCCCCCACATATCCGAAGATGAACCTCCCCTTATGCCCCTGGACAGTTGATACCGGAAATCCCCCGATATCGTGGTAATCCAGCGTATCCTCCACCCGGATTCCGTCCGCATAATCTCCCAGGCCGGATCCCAGGATCAGGGCTGCCTTCGGGGTAAAACCGGTGCGGGACCGGACACTCTCATAACACTTTGTCAATTTTTCAGAAACTGAATTCATCTTATCTCTCCCTGCTGTTTTTATTGTGCTGGTCATGTGAATCTGTTCGTTTTTTATGTTTACTATCTTATCATAAGAAGCGGGGTTTCACAACTATTTCCAGATCATAATTGTTTTTTGTGTCCTGCGATAGTATAATAAATTCAGGCAAAGAAACATTTATCAGGCGCACCGGACCTGTCCTCCATTTCATACGTGTGCGCAGAAACGGGGTTACCATGAAGAAAAAACATTTATCCATTTTATCTGTTTTATGCGTCTCACTGCTCTGTGCGTGCGGCACGCCATCCAAAGCCGGCGGAACGCTCACCATCTGCGCGGACGGCAACGGTCTGACCGAGGCACATTTAGGTCCTATCCTGGCCGAATTTGAAGATAAATACCCGGATGTGGAGCTCGAAGTAGTCTATCTGCCGCCCGTCAATAACCAGGACAATGCCATGACAGAAGCCCGCACAGCGGCGCTGACGCGGACACGCACCGAATTGATGGGAGGAGAGGGGGCGGACATTTATCTCTTTTTTAACCGCGTCTCGGAAAACTCTGATCAGTATATGCTTTTTCCCAGTCTGGAGCGCCATATTATGGGAGGCATTTTTCATGATCTTGACTTTCTGTTTGAAGATTCCGGCTTTGACGGGGGCGCGTACATTCCGGCTCTGAAAGAGGCCGGCATGTACGAGGGAAAATCCTATCTGCTGCCGCTCAGTTATACCTGTCCTGCACTGATCGCCACGGGCGAAGGACTGGCCGCCGG
The DNA here is from genome assembly GCA_947062675.1 of uncultured Roseburia sp. Classification (GTDB taxonomy): domain Bacteria; phylum Bacillota; class Clostridia; order Lachnospirales; family Lachnospiraceae; genus Roseburia. The sequence continues at coordinate 9,841 of CAMSQM010000003.1, read as the reverse complement.
CAGCTTTGACGAGGACGCAGCTGCCGCTGATACAACCGCATACGTGGATCAATTGCTGTCCCTGCCACCGGAGCAGCGCCCTTACCTGAATGTCACCGTCCCCTCTCTGCTGCTGAACGCCCCATCCGTATCCCCGGTTTCCGTTGAAAACGCCGGAATCTGTCTGGAGACCCCTGTCTGGCAGGAGACCCTGAAACAGACGAAGCGGATTATGGAAGAAAGCGGCGGTTCGGAAGATGATTTTCCGGCGGCCATGGATTTTGAATCGTGTATCCGGGGCGGAGCATCAATCCTGGCAGGTGCTCCCGTCAATCCGGCTCACTCCCTAAGGCTTCTGGAAGACGGCGGTCATACCGCCAGGCTCCTGCCGGTTCCAAACGAAAACGGCAGCCTGACCGTTATGCCCTGCATCACCGCCGCCGTCTCAGCCGGCTGTGAAAACACCGGCGCCGCCGCCAGGCTTCTGCTCTTTCTGTTAAGCGACACAATTCAGGGCTGCGGGACACTGGAACACAGCGGAAACAATGCCAGTCTGATCGTTGGCGGCACGAGCTGGCCGGTACGGCGCGGATGCGCGGCAAAAATGACCGAAAAACTAAGTTTACAGCCGGTACAGCCCGGTGAGATCAGCGAGACCCTGCGTGCAGATCTGACCGATATGGAAAACCGTGCAGATACCTGTCGTCTTGCCACCGTTTATGACGGAGCGCTTTATTCCCTGATACAGCCGTATCTGGAAGGAACCGCAGACTGGGAGGAATGTTATGCAGCAATCGAAAAAGAATGGTCCTATCTGGACGAATAAAATCAGACCTGCAAAGCGCCTGTCTCTCTTAAAGCGCAGGGTGCTGACCGGCGGACTGCTGATTCTGCCCATCCTGCTGGGCACGCTGATTTTCTTTGTCCTCCCGTTCGCCATGGTCATCGGCTATTCCTTCGGACTGGGCGGCGGACGGACGCGTTTTGCCGGATTCTCCATCTATGAGAAATTGCTGCAGTCCGGATCGTTTCTGCTGGCGGCGGGAAATACCATAAAATTTCTCGCACTGGGCGTGCCGTTGCTGCTGGCGATGGGACTGGCACTGGCGCTGCTGCTGCACGGCGGCTTTCCCGGTACCCGCCTGTGCGGCCGCACCATTCTTCTTCCGCTGGTTCTTCCGATCGCAAGCATCGTGATGGTGGTTGAATGGCTCATTCCCGCCCCCGTTCTGGAGAGTTCGTCTGCATTTCCGGTTCTCCTGGCACTGTATCTCTGGAAAAACTGTGGTTACATCACCGTACTGTTTCTGGCGGGTCTTTCCCTGATTCCCAGTGAACTGTATGCCGCAGCAGCCATGGAAGGAGCTGACCGGCCCCGGCAGCTCTGGTACATCACACTGCCGCTACTTGCGCCGTCATTCGCTTTTTCGGCTGTGCTCGGCGTCATTAATAGTTTTAAATCCTATCGGGAAGCTTTTCTGCTGGGCGGAAAGTATCCGCATGAGAGCATTTATCTGCTGCAGCATTTTCTGAACAACAATTTTGAAAATCTGAATTATGCCCGCCTCGCGGCAGCCTCAGTGCTGACCGCCCTTCCCATTGTACTGGTAACTGTCTGTATCCTGCTGTTTCAAAGGAGGCGCACATGAAAAAAACGATCCGTAAATGCGCCGGCTCACTGGCGCTTCTCTCTGCGGCCGCAGCCGCCCTGGGGCCGGTGTTCTATCTGCTGTGGGGCTGTATCGCCCGCCCGCAGGGATTCTTTCTCACTTTTCTGCGCACACCGGAATATCTTTACAAATTCTGGAACAGTCTGGGAATCTGCGCCGCGATCACGGCCGGACAGCTGGTGGTCAGCTGTATGGGCGGACTTGCCCTGGCAAAATATCCTCTTCCGTGCAGGCGCTTCCTGCTCGGAATCCTTGTGGTCGTCCTGCTGCTTCCGCTGCAGGTCACTCTGACGCCATCCTATCTGATCCTGGACCGGATGGGGCTGCTTGACACTGTCTGGGCACTGATCCTGCCTGCAGTGTTCTCTCCGTTCGGAACAATTATTATGTGGATGACATTTCGCGGCATCCCGGATGAACTCATGGATTCCGCTCAGATGGACGGCGCCGGCCCCATGAAACTGCTCTGGGAAATTATGGTTCCGGCCGGGCGCACCGGAGCCGCAAGCGTGCTCCTGCTGACCTTTGTGGACGCATGGAACATGGCGGAACAGCCGATGGTATTTCTGCGGGATGTATCAAAGTATCCCTTAAGTGTATTTCTGGCTTCGCTGGACCGGAACAATTTCCCGCTCAGCTTTCACAGTGGTCTGCTTTCCATGCTCCCTGCGGTTCTTCTGCTTCTGAACTTCCGCGAGGAACTGATGGAAGGCGGCGGACTTATGCTGGAAAAATAAAACCATATCACCTGCACCCGCAGGAAAGGAGTATTTCATATGAGTCGTGAAAAACATCTCGCAAAAACCCTGTCTGTCTGGACCGGCATAATTCTGCTGATCTGTACGATCGCCTCGCAGATCATCTACCGGCAGATGCTCCCCGTCGTCCGGGCTGTGGAACCGGACTGGCAGGAAAACGGATTTGTTCTTCCACGGGAAGCTCTCTTTACCAGCCCGGAAGGAACCTGCGTTTATTATATTGAAGAACGACAGAACCGCTCCGGCCCCGGATACCTGATCCGGGCAGTCCTTGTAACCGTACAGTCCGAAAACCCTGCAGACGGAACCGTCATTGTCCGGGGAATCTACGACCCCGGAAAGCAGTATGCCGCCAGTGCAGACATTACGCCCGCCGACGGAATGGAAGTGAAAATTGCGCCATGATTTTCGGCGGTCTGATCATTCTCTATTCCGATTCTGTCCGCAACGCGGGAATATAATATCCTGATAAATGCCCTGTTTTCTGCCATAACAAAGAAATACCTATTACAGCTGTCTGTTGTTCTCCACCGAAACCAGACGGCGGAACAGTCTGTCATCACGCTCTGCGGTACTCCATTCCCGGCACATTACAATCAGACACACATATCCCTGCCACCATCACGGCTGCAATCTCCTGATCGTCGTCAAGCAGTACCAGATCTGCATCTTTTCCATCTGCGATAAACCCCTTCCGATCCGATATCCCAAGCAGATTCGCCGGATTCTCCGTCAGCATCGGCAGAATGTCCTCAAGCGGAAGCCCTGTCCAGGACAGCAGGTTTTTCAGCGCAAGCTTCTGCGTCAGTGTACTTCCCGCCCTGACTCCGTCTGACGCCAGCTTTGCGTCTCCCGCCTCCACAATCACCTCGTTCACACCCAGGTGATACTTTCCGTCCGGCAGCCCCGCCGCCATAATCGAGTCTGTGACAGCAATGACCCGGTCCGTTCCTTTTGTCTTAATAATCAGCCGTACTGTCCCAGGATGCAGATGCCTTCCATCGCATATCACCTCACAGTATGCATCCGATTCCAGCGCTGCTCCCAGAACTGCAGGCTCATGCTGATGCAGCAGCCGCATGGCATTCCCTGTGTGTGTAACTGCGCGCACGCCCTGCCTCACCGCCCTCATGGCCGTGGCATAATCCGCGCCGGAATGTCCCATTGCCGCCACAATTCCGATCCCTTCCAGCAGCGGAATCATTTCCAGCACCCCCGGAACTTCGGGAGACACGGTCATATAACGGATACCGCCCTCTGCCAGCTTCTGGTAGTGTTCTGCCAGACTTATATCCCCCTCCCGCAGAAGCTCCTCCGGCATTGCTCCCTTGTAAGCAGATGCCAGAAACGGACCTTCCAGATGAATTCCCAGAAGCTCCGCTCCCCTGCGCTCCCCTCTCCGGTACAAATGGTATTGTCTGATACACCACTCTGTCTGCTCTTTCGTATCCGTCAGCACAGACGCCAGCCAGGAAGTTGTCCCGTTTTTCGCAAAAAAGCAGCCTGTCTTCTCCAGATCATTTGCGGATGCACAGTTCACATCGATCCCCGTCGCTCCGTGTGTGTGAATATCAATAAATCCCGGAACCACTTTTAAGCCAGCCGCATCCAGGACCCGCGCTCCCGCCGGAACCGTTTCCTCCGCAGCCATACAGCGGAGCTTTCCCCCGCGGATCTCAAGATTCCCCCTTCGAAACTGATGTCCCCTGTAAATCTCCCCGTTCACTATATAGATATCTTCCATTCTCTTCTCCCTGATACCCCTGTATATTCTCCTGCTCCTGTTATGTATTTTACACGGACCTCATTATGTCTTCCATCCGTTCAGGCGTCTGCCTTACATCTCATCCGGCAGTTTTGCCACAGCTTCCGTGATGCGCAGCAGCACATCCGGATGATTCTGCATCAGCGTAACCGGAAAGTGTGCGGAAATCTCCCCATAAGCTGCGTGACGGACCACGCTGCGGTGCCAGTCCCGGAAGCATCCCAGCCGTACCTTTCGGGCATGAAAAATCTCACGCATACCGATGGTAACTGCAAAACGCGGCATATCATCCACCGCCCCGTTCAGATCACCAATCGCATTGGCTGTCCTGGTTTCCCTGCTGATCTCAAGTACTCTGGTGCGAAGATTACAAAACGCTTCCGCGGACAGATTATCATCCGCCTCATTGAATGCGAGATGTCCGTTAATGCCGATTCCTCCAAAACAGATATCCACACCTCCCAGCTCTGCGATCAGCTCCTCCATCGCCTCAGGTCTGTGCGGATCCGGAAAAACCCTCTGTTCCTCCGGCATCAGAAGATCCGGACAAATCTTCGAATATACGGTCCTGTTCATAAATCCACGGAAACTTAAGGAATCCTCCTCCGGAATCCACTCTTTCTCATCCGTGAGATACTCATCCATATTCAGGAACCATACATTTTTCAGACTGATTCCCTCCGCGTTCACAAGCTCCACAAAATAAGGATACTGACCCACGGGCCCCACCGGGCAGATCAGCACCGTCTTCTCTCCGAGTGCATTTTTTTGTCTGATCTCCTGCGCCATCTCCTCCGCAATAGCGCGAAATACCTCGTCATTATTCCCCATCACCACAACCGGAAGCTTTGGTTTCCGTAAAAATTCTTCTTTTCCATAGTAATAATATGCGTGCCTCATATCTCTTCCTTTCCCTGCTGCCTGTGCAGTCCTGTATACCTCTGTGTAACTTCCAGAACACGGTAAACATCCAGAAACGGCTGGTATTTCCGTTCATTTTTACAGATCAGCTCCCGCAGTGTCTCCCATTCTGCGCCTGCCGCTTCCTCCTCCCCGGACGAGAACAGACGCAGCGTCTCTGAAAACAGCTCCACATACCTTTTGTGATATGCGAGAACTTCCCAGAAAATAGTTTCCCAGCCGCCGGAGGAAGTGCGATGGCGCGCAAGACATGAACCGAAATCCACACAGCACTGTTTCACACGCTCCATCTGTGCTGCAATCTCCGCATTCCTGCGAGGCCCCTTTCCATTTACATAGTCACAGCCCCCCGGAACATAGAGATTTTCAAGATACTCAGTCACCTTCTCCCAGTCTTCCCCGTAACACGCCATCGAATATTCCCTGATAATCTCATCCACCGGACACCTGCTGTCAAAAAGTGCACGCGCCATCACATAATCCGGCAGTGCATTTGGAAACGCTGCCCGCAGCTCCTGACAGCTGATATACCCGTCAGCTCCCATCTGCCGCAGCTTCTGAATATCCCCGTATATCACCCTGGCCATATGAATATACCCGAAATCACCATAATGCGCCCGTCCGAGAGGGTAATCGTACACAAAACCATCTCCCCCGAAAACAGTCTGCCACCCCTTCAGAAACGCCATATTCTCTGCCAGCTTCGTCGGAAGTACAATCTGATTCCTCTGAAAAACCGGTATCCTGCCCGCTACTTCTTCCCCGGACTCCTCCGACATATAGCTCACTTCAAAGGTCCGGCTGATCGGGGCGAACATCAGCACAAAACGGTCCTCATTCTTCAGTCTCTCCGCCACCGGAGGCCAAAGCAGCTCCTGGTAAAGCAGAAATACGATACGTGTCCTTATCCCCTCCTCCGACAGCCTCCGGTCAATCTCATTCAAAAGCAACACATACTGGTCAGAAAGGGTTGTCCGCCTGCATTCCGGACATTCACAGAGATTATTGTAGTCATCGGCAAGCCACACATGCACATAATCAGTCTGCGGATTCTGCCTGGCATATGCGGTCACAAGCTCCGCAAACGCATCCACCGCGTCGGCATTGTGATAGCAGAGATTGGTATTCGCCGGCACTCCCTTATACAGGGATCTTCTGCCATTTATCATTGCCATCCTGTGAACCACACCGGCATCCGGAACCGCATCCTGCAGATCCCACGACACCGTGTGATACCCCAGCGCTTCCCCCGTCCAGCCGTGTCCGGCTTCATGAAGCAGCAGCCCTCGTTTTTTTACCGCCCTCTCCAGCAGCCGAAGATCCCTCTGTGCATCCCCGGGCGTATACCGCTCCTCTTCCTCATAAGGATTTTCCAGATGTTCGTACCAGCGCGCCAGAAACGCATAAGGTGTCTGAAACTGAAGGAAAAAACTGTTAAATCCGATTTTGGGAAGCCATTCGATATAATTCAGGATATTCTCAAAAGAGTCCGCTCCCTCGATACATACGCCGCGATGATAAAAAGATGCCTGTTTTTCATAAGCCGCCCGAAGCTTCTCCCTTCCGATGCAGGGTACAATCTCATACTCCGCAAGCGGAAGCGGAAAACGGCATCCGGTAAAATGAAGATAATCATAAACCGCCAGAAGCAGACTCCTCTCATTATTTCCTGTAATACGTCCCCCTGTTTCCTCCATTTGTACCCGGTAACCATCGTTTTGCCCTTCCGGAAACAGATTTTCATCCACAGAAAATACTACATGATAATTTTCCGGCAGATCTTTCACCATGCGCTGCAGATATCCGAGCAGTTCCTCTTCCGCAAAGCCTGCCGTCTCTGTCAGATTTTCTCCACAAACCATTTTACGACTCCTTCCCGGCAACGGCCTCTCAGTGCCTCTTATCTTCCGCGCCGCGCCATACATTTCCACAGTATGACCGCTTCCCGGTAAAAAACCCTGTGGAACAGACATTCAGGCTGCTCCACAGGGTCTGTTTTCCCCGCTTTCCGCGACAGACTATCTGCCGCCGTTACCAGATCGTGCGTCAGTTCCCCAGCGCTTCCTTCATCACATCAAACAGCACATAATTCTCCAGCGGCACCTCTCCCTCTACGTCTCCGCTGCTGATAAACATCTGCTGCTGCTTTGTGTAATAAGACTCCATGGTTCCGTCTTCAATCCCGCTCTTTACCGCGTCTGCACTGAACCATGTCGCATCGTTCGTCTCCACCAGACATGCCTCTTTATCCTTCGCACACTGCGTCGCATACAGGCCGACCGCATAATCCCAGTTTTCTTCCTGAGCCGCATACTGCATGGATTTGTAAAGGGCGCGGCTGAAGCGGACCAGAATATCACGGTTCTCCTCCGCATAACCCGGCAGACAGATCCAGCTGGAAAGGTTCACGGCGTCAGTCGCAAACTCAATCTCCACCGCATCCTCGACGTTATCCATAATCTGGCTGCTGTACGGATTCCATGCCGTGCAGGCATCCACATCACCGGAAGTCATGGCTGCCACCATATTGGTCGGATCCATCTCATATGCCTCGATATCATCCATAGTCAGGCCGGAAACCGTCAGTGCACTGTTTAACGCGGTCTCGGAAGAGGAACCTGCATTATACGCGATCTTTTTGCCTTTCAGATCATTCACGGATTCAATCCCGTGAGAAGTGAGCACCACAATTTTATCTGTGCTATGCACTGAGCTCGGAGCAAAAATCGTCGCCTGGCCGTTAATACAAAGCCTGTGCGCACCGTGTCCGATGTATGCGAGATCAATACTTCCGCCCTCCATCGCTGCGATCTCGGAAGGTCCGTCCGCAAATTCCCAGAGCTTAATGCTAAGCCCCTCCTCCTCAAAATAACCCTGGTCCATTCCGGTCAGAACCGACCACAGGGACGCATAATTTGGCATATAAGCGATATTCAGCTCCACTAACTCTCCCGGAGCACCTGCATTCTCCGTCCCGGCGTCCGCCACATTCTCATCCGCATCATCGCCTGCGGACGCGTCGTCTCCCGCCGCATCATCGCCTGCGGTCGCATCATCTCCCGCCGCATCGCTTCCTGCAGACGCATCGTCCCCGTTCTTCGCGCTGCCGCCGTCATCACCACCGCATGCTGTCATGGAAACCGTCACAGCTGCCGCCAGTAACAGGGCATAAAACTTTTTCTTCATAATAGAAATCCTCCTTTAAAAATATTTCAGCCGCAGTGCCGGCATCCCCGTCCCTTCACAGGTATCCCGGGATTGCGAAGCATCTGTAACCTCACGCCGCCGCATGCCTCACTGCAGTCAGATACCCTATCTCACTTTCTCACTTCCAGAAATTCATGGTAAACCTCATTCCAGATCTCCGCCTTCAGCTCCAGAAACCGCTTATCCGACTTGGTCTCCTGTGTTCTCGGATATGGTATATCAATATCCACAATCCTCTTAATCCTTCCGGGACGCGCGCTCATGATAATGACACGCTGGGCCAGAATAATCGCCTCATCCACATCGTGTGTGATAAAAAAACAGGTCTTCTTCTCCTGTTCCCAGGTATTGAGCAGCTCTGTCTGAAGCTGGACACGGGTCTGCGCGTCCAGCGCGCCGAACGGCTCATCCAGAAGGAGCACCTCCGGATTTGCCGCATATGCGCGGGCAATCGCCACACGCTGCTTCATTCCGCCTGAGAGCTCTTTCGGATAGGAATTCTCAAACCCTTTCAGCCCCACCGCCTCAATATACTTCTGCGCGGTGGCCTTCGCCTCCTCCTTCGGAACCTTCTTCATCTCGAGACCGAACATCACATTTTTCAGCACGGTCCTCCACGGAAACAGCGCATACTGCTGAAACACAACACCGCGCTCCACACCTGTGCCCTCAATCTTTCTGCCGTCGAGATATACGGCTCCGCTGGTCGGCTCCAGAAGACCCGCAATAATATTGAGCAGCGTGGACTTCCCACAGCCGGAAGGGCCCACGACACAGATAAATTCGTTCTCCTTAATATCCAGGCTGGCCCCGTTAAGCGCGACGGTCTTTCCATTGCGCCCCTGATACTCCTTGACGACATTGTCTATTTTTAATTTTACTAATTTATCGTTTCCTGCCATCCTGTTAATTTCCTTTCGATAATGTCAACAATCTTCACCAGAATTAATCCTATAATTCCCAGCAGAATAACGTACATCAGCATCGGCGCCGACTCAAAGGAATTGGCCAGCGAACGGATCCTCATTCCGATTCCAGCCTGCGCACCGGTGGATTCTGCCGCCAGCAGAGTGGTCAGTGCCGCACTTAAGCCGAGACGGACCGCCGTGATAATAAACGGAACCGTGGCGGGACATATAATTTTAAGAAAGATATCAAAATCGTTCGCCCCAAGTACCCTCGCTGCCTTGATCAGGGTCACGTCAATATTTTTAATCCCCTGATAGATCGTAATACTCATCGTCATGAACGAACAGATCCAGATCAGTATGATCGCCGGCCTCTGGCCGATACCGAATACCAGAACCAGCAGAGGCGCATATCCCAGCGCCGGGATATTGCGGATAAAATTGATCCACGGCTCTATAATTTTCTGGACCGGTGTATACCATGCCATCAGAAACGCAACCGGAAGCGACGTGACAAACCCCAGACCAAACCCGGCCGCCACACAGAGCATACTGCTCTGAATATCCTTCCAGAATGCCCCTCTCTCAGATCGGAAGAGCACACGTCTGAACTCCAGTCACATGGCATGATCT
>CAMSQM010000002.1 GCA_947062675.1 uncultured Roseburia sp. | reverse complement strand
AGCCAAAAAGGGAAATGGATTATTCTATAACCATATTTCACACAATTCAATAATTGGGACTATCCCAAAGTTTGTGTAAACCTCTAAACTGATGTAAGATAACATTACACAGTCTGGAGGTATTATTGTGGCAAGAAGAAAAGAAAGTCCACAGAAAGCAGCCATGCGGGAAATGATGCGGGGATATCTGAAAGAGAACGATATCAGCATCAAGGACGGAACAGATGTCAATGCTGTCATGCGTGATATGATGTCCGTCCTTTTAGAAGGCGTATTAGACGAGGAGCTGGATGAAGAACTGGGCTACTCAAAGTATGACTACAGGAACAAGGATACGGACAACAGCAGGAACGGCCACTCCTCAAAGACCATGCACACCAGCTACGGGGATATGGAAATGGCTGTCCCCCGTGACCGTAACGGCGAGTATGAGCCCCGGCTCATCAAAAAGTACCAGAATACCGTCACACAGGACATGGAGGAAAAAATACTCTCCATGTATGCGAAGGGCATGACCACCGGGGACATAGAGTCCCATATGAAAGAACTCTGTGACATAGACATCTCAGACAGCACCATCAGCCGGATCACGGACAAGATCCTCCCCATCGTAAAGGAATGGCAGGAACGCCCCTTGGAGGAAGTTTATGCAGTGGTCTTTATGGATGCCATCCACTACCATGTACGCAGTGAGGGACGGATTGTAAAACGTGCCGTTTATATCGCCCTTGGCATTGATATGAATGGCAGAAAAGATGTGCTTGGCATGTATGTGGGAGAAAACGAGAGCGCCAAGTTCTGGCTCTCCATCATGAACGGGCTCAAGAACCGGGGCGTAGAAGATATCCTGATTGCCTGCGTGGACGGGCTTACCGGATTCCCCCAGGCCATAGAGGCGGTATACCCACAGACCGAGATCCAGCAGTGCATCATCCACCAGATCAGGAATTCAACCAGATTCGTCTCGTACAAAGACATCAAAAAACTGATGGCCGACTTAAAGATGGTGTATGCGGCCCCCACAGAAGAAACAGCCTTACAGGAGTTGGAACTATTCCGGGATAAATGGGATGTCAAATATCCGAAGATATACAAGTAATGGCATGACAACCGGGCAACACTGTCCACCTATTTCAAGTACCCGGAAGCGGTAAGACGGCTTATATATACTACAAATACCATAGAATGGTTCAACCGCCAGCTTCGGAAAGTGACGAAATCAAAGACCGTATTCCCGACAGACGGACAGCCTGTTAAAAATGCTGTATCTGGCGATGATGGACATCACGAAGAAATGGACAGGGCACAGGCAGGACTGGGGCCAGATCCATTCCCAGTTGGAGATTTATTTTGAAGAGCGCTTATCTGACAGGAATCTGTAAAGGAGATTTTTAAGGAGCTGGATTGACAGGGATGAAATTCCCTGTATAATACAGACAAGGGCAGAACCAGAAGACCGGCTCTGCCTGCTTGCAACTATTCATAAATCTTATGTCAGTTTTGAGTTTACACAAAATCTGAAACAGTCTCGGCGTGACCTGAAAATCAGGATTGCAGCAGCCGCACCGCCAGATAGTCCTGCCGCTGGGCTGGTAAGAAATTCCTGAAGCGCAGGTCCCTGAGGTCCTGTTCGCACACCCGGTCTCACTGACCAGGAAATTGCTGATAACGCTTTCCGGGCATTTCTGAATGTACGCGAGGACGCCGTCCATATGTCTGATCCGGAAATAAAGTATGAATTCAGTATCCATGCTGGTAAGCCGGAAACTGGCTTTTGTGTTCCTGTTTCGATCCCCTTCTTTTTTATAATACCGGATCTGAGGTCCTTCATTCCAATCCTGAAAATTGTAACAGTAATTTCGTTGCAAAAATCCCTGAACCTGTCTGTACGGGCTGCTTTTACAGCCGGAATATGCAGCGCTGCAATCACATTCTTATTGTCCGGAAATGAAACGGTGATCGTGGTGCCATATTGTCTGATACACATCATGTATGGGGAATTCCCCTGGATAAGCCATCAGTTCTTTTTCTCGAAGCTGCGCCCGGCGTTCGATCCAATAGTTCATTTTACCTGTATCCCTTCCCAATTCCTGCGGCGTGATCCATATAAAAGCGTATATGATTCATCAGCAATTATCCTTTCGCTTTATGGGCGCGTATAAATTCAACTGGTGATAACCGAGGCCTTCTTTGATCTCATCGTCCACATAGATCATGTGTACCGATGCCGCGCGGCTCTCGTCTATGACAAAGTTTGTTTTTTCCAGCCACTTTTCCACCTTTTGCATCACCTTATTTCCGCTTTCGTCATCCCCGTCCATACTCACAGCAACCGCGTACAGCCCGCCCGGATGTTCAATGATTTCATATGGAGCAACATCCGCCGCTGTGATCTCGTCTTTCAGACGCCAGAGCCATTCTAAACGACCGTCCCTTTCACACAGGAAATCAGGCGCGTCAAAAATAATTGGTTGATAAAAATCGTTGTGTGTTTCCTGCCACAGCTGAAATGTTCCAAAAAGTTCGTCATACGCCATAGCCCCTGAGGTGACCGCTCTGAATTTTGGGATCCTGACAATCATGATGTCAGGCACTTTGCTGTTAAGCTTTTCCGTGACTTCAAAAAAACGATCGGTTGTCGCTGAATTGCCGCTGTAGTCCGTACCGGCAATTTGCAGTTCAATGTCTCTGGCTTTTTCGTATAACAACTTTATATCCGCTTCGCTTTCAAAGTCCAGCTTTCTGATCTGACGAATAAATTCCTGAACGATCGATTTCAATTCATACAAAAGAGAAACCTCTTCATCAATGTGACTGACCTTTTTTTCCAGCACATTTAAAACGACTTCTGAGCCCGCCGTGCTGAATATGTTCTTAATATCTTTAATACTGATATTAAGTCTGCGTAAAATCAGGATCTGCTCCAAACGTCTTATTGCGGCTTCATCATATAACCTGTAGGCATAGTCCTCACTTCGCGTACTTTCTATCAACCCCATATCTTCATAATAGCGGAGCGTGCGGGCAGATATATTATATTTGACGGATATTTCTCTGATTTTGGCCAGGTTCCCCATGCTTTCCTCTCCTTATCTTAATAGTAAGCATAGTATATACTATTCCCTAACGGAAGAGTCAACAGGAAATCAGCCCGGAGTCCATGGAAAAATCCCTCTGGTGGACGATCGCCGCTATTTGGTTCTCAGCTTGTTTTCATAACCTTTCCCTGACTGGAAAAGCCAGCAGCAAAAATCGTGTCTGTATATTCCTTCAGAATCAGGATAACCGGATAGCCGCTTTTGATCTGACTGAGAGAGCAGGGACATATTGCAGCGGGATTAGCAGGGCAGCTGTGAGAGTAAGAGAGCGGAAAAATCGGGGTAAAATAATTTTTTTAAAAAATTTCAAAAAAGCTATTGACACTTTTCAACATCTCTGCTATGATAACTAAGTCGTCACGGATGTGACAGAGATGCGGAAGTGTCGGAACTGGCAGACGAGCAAGACTAAGGATCTTGTGATAGCAATATCGTGTGGGTTCAAGTCCCATCTTCCGCATTCGGAGATTTTATCATCCATCCGGTGAGACATTCAGAATATGCAGGAGTGGCGGAATTGGCAGACGCGCAGGCTTCAGGTGCCTGTGGTAGCAATATCGTGTGGGTTCAAGTCCCATCTCCTGCATTTTTTATGCAGACATATTGAAAGAGACAGTAATTCGGAGCTTATCATGCGCTTCGGATTTTTTTTGTTTCATGGGAAAGCTCTTATTGCTGTAAACCATTAAAGTGTCATCAAACCCATGAAACAAAAAGCCCTGCGGGCAGGATCGCACTGCGCCGGAGAAGAATTAAGCTGCCAGAGCAGCCCGTCGCAGGCGTGGAATCCGGCAGAGCCGGATTCAGTTTCAGCACAGGAAAGCCCCTGTTGCTGTAAACCATTAAAGTGTCATCACTCCCATGAAACAAAAAGCCCTGCGGGCAGGATTCTTTTTTATCATATGAATTGATCTTTCTCTGAAAAAATAAAGGAAAAAGAAAAGTTTTGCCGAATAATATATATAAGACTACAGTGCGAAGGATTCCGTGGCAGGACGTGGCAGGAAAGACGGACTCTGCCGGCTCTGCCGCGGGTGGAAAATAAGGAGAAAACAGATGTCGATACGCGAGGAGATGGAGCGGATGGAGCATGAGACGCTGAGTCCCTATGCGACACTGAGTGAAAATTCAAGAGGGCGGGATGTCTTCGAGGAGCAGTGCGATATCCGTCCGGTGTTCCAGCGGGACAGAGACCGGATTCTGCACAGCAAGGCATTCCGCCGGCTCAAAAATAAAACACAGGTATTTCTCACACCCCAGGGCGATCATTACCGCACCAGGCTTTCGCATACACTGGAAGTGTCCCAGAACGCGCGCACAATCGCCAGGGCGCTCCGGCTCAATGAAGTCCTGGTGGAGGCGATCGCGCTCGGGCATGATCTCGGGCACACGCCGTTCGGCCATGCGGGGGAGCATGTGCTCGACAGTCTCTGTGAGGACGGTTTCCGTCACAATGAACAGAGTGTCCGCACGGTGGAGAAGCTTGAAAAGGACGGAAGGGGACTGAATCTGACGTGGGAGGTGCGGGACGGTATTCTGAATCATCAGTTCCGGCTGATGCCGCACACCCTGGAGGGGAAGATTGTCCGCCTCTCTGACAAGATCGCTTATATACATCACGATATGGACGACGCGATCCGCGCGCAGGTGCTGACGGAGGAGGATATCCCGCTGGAGCTGAAAAAGACACTTGGATTCACGACCAGACAGCGCCTGAATACCCTGATACATAATATTATCAAAAACAGCACGGACACGGATGACATTGTCATGTCTGATGAGGTGAGGGAAGCGCTGACGGAGCTGCGCGGGTTTATGTTCCGGAATGTTTATAACAATCCTGTCGCCAAGGGAGAGGAGGCCAAGGCGAAGAGCATGGTTGAACAGTTGTTTCATTATTATATGAATCACACGGAACAGCTCTCGGAAAAATACCTGCGCATGCTCGACGGGAATGAAAAAAAAGAGCGCATTGTCAGCGACTATATCGCCGGCATGACCGATCAGTACGCCATCAGCAAATTTACGGAATACTTTCTGCCCCGGGCATGGAAGGCAGACGGAACCTGAGGGAAGAGAAGCCCGGGGCTGCCGGGCATGGAAGGCGGACGGAAGATACGTAAGAGGGAAAGGAGCGGACGATGCCATTTTACTCAGAGGATATTGTGGAAGAAGTGCGCCAGCGCAGTGATATTGTGGATGTCATATCCCGGTATGTCCGTCTGACGAAAAAGGGGAACAGTTATTTCGGGCTCTGTCCGTTCCACAATGAGAAGACGGGATCTTTTTCGGTGACGCCGGGAAAGCAGATGTATTACTGCTTCGGCTGCGGTGCCGGGGGGAATGTGTTCACTTTTCTGATGGAATATGAGAATTTTACATTCGGGGAGGCGATGGAGGTGCTGGCGGAGCGCGCCGGGGTAGCGCTGCCAAAGCAGGAATACAGTTCCGCGCAGCGGGCAGAGGCGGACCGGCGGCAGAGGCTGTTTGAGATTAACAGAGAGGCGGCGAAGTATTTTTATGTGCTGCTGAAGAACGGGCGTGGAGAGCGGGCGCTTAAGTATTTTAAACAGCGCGGGCTTTCCGATGAGACGATCCGGAAGTTCGGTCTTGGATATTCTGACCAGTACAGCGACGATCTGTACCGTTATCTGCGCGGGAAGGGTTATGAGGATGAGATTTTAAAGGATTCAGGGCTTGTGGCGATGGACGAGCGCCGTGGCGGTCACGATAAATTCTGGAACCGGGCGATGTTTCCGATTATGGATGTTCACAGCAAGGTGATCGGTTTTGGCGGGAGAGTCATGGGGGACGGGGAGCCGAAATACCTCAATTCGCCGGAGACGAAGATTTTTGACAAGGGGCGCAATCTTTACGGGCTGAACCTTGCGAGAAGCACAAAGCAGCCGCAACTTCTGCTGTGCGAGGGCTATATGGATGTCATCGCCCTGCATCAGGCGGGATTTGACAATGCAGTCGCATCTCTCGGAACGGCGCTCACCAGCGGACATGCCAGTCTGCTTAAGCGCTACACAAAGGAAGTTTACCTGACATATGACAGTGACGGGGCGGGAGTGAAGGCGGCGCTCAGGGCGATTCCGATTCTGAGGGAAGCCGGAATTGCCGCAAAGGTGATTGACATGAGACCCCACAAGGATCCGGATGAATTTATCAAAGCGCTGGGAGCGCAGGCTTACCAGGAACGGATTGACGCGGCGGAGAACAGTTTTCTGTATGAGATCAGGATGCTGGAGCGGCAGTTCGATCTGAGCGATCCGGATGGAAAAACGGCATTTTATAAAGAGGCGGCGGAAAAACTGAGCGGATTTCCGGAGAAGCTGGAGCGGGATAACTATACGGACGCTGTCGCGTCCCGCTATCAGATCGCCGTGGAGGACCTGCGCAGGCTGGTCAACACGTGCGGGGCGCAGCGCGGTCTGGCCAGGGGGACGGCTTATTCCGGCGGGGCGTGGGAGAGCGGAGGCAGGGCGCAGCAGAAGAACCGGGAGGGCACTGGAAGCGGGAAGGGGAAAAAGAAAGCGGACGGCATGGAGCAGTCCCAGAAGCTTCTTCTGACCTGGCTCGCGGAAGAGCCGGGGCTGTTCGCGCTGGCAGAACAGTATATTTCGCCGGAAGATTTTACGGGGGAGCATTACCGCCGCGCGGCGGAGGCGCTGTTTGAGCAGTACCGGGAAAGCGGGACGGTAAATCCGGCAAAAATTGTCAGCAGTACTGAAAATCAGGAAGAACAGCGCGCAATCGCAGAGATCTTTAACGCCACAATTCACGGGACGGCGACAAAAGAGGACAGGGACAAAGCGCTGCGCGAGACAATTATCAGGGTAAAGGAAAACAGCATCAGTCAGCGCTCGAGGGAGCTGTCCCCCACGGACATGGAGGGGCTGATGAGGCTGATAGAGGACCGCCGGGCGCTCGGGGCATTGGAAAAAGTGCACATTTCCGTGGATAAAATCCGTGTTTAAGGACAAAATAGTAACGAACTGTGAGAGGATGAATCAATATGGCAAAAAAGAAAGAAAACATCGAAAAGAAGGGTAATTTCGAGGGAAAAGCAGAAGCGGCGCCGAAAAAGTCCGCGAACGGAATGTCTGCCGCGGCCGAGGCGGAGCTTCGGAGCGAGGAGCAGAGGCGCATTGTCATGGAGCATTTCCAGGAGAAGCTCAGGGAGCTTTTAAATCTGGCCAGAAAGAAAAAGAATATGCTGGAGTATCAGGAAATCAATGACTTCTTTTCGGACATGCAGTTAGACGCTGAGCAGTTCGAGAAAATCCTGGATTTTCTGGAAGCGAATAATATTGACGTCCTCCGGATTACCGACGATGATGTGGATGATGATATCCTGCTGGATGTGGAGGAGGAGGAAGAGATCGAAGTGGAGAAAATCGATCTCTCCGTGCCTGACGGCGTTTCCATCGAGGATCCGGTCCGCATGTATTTAAAGGAAATCGGAAAAGTTCCGCTGTTGTCCGCGGAGGAGGAGATTGATCTCGCCAAACGCATGGAGCTGGGAGACGCGGAGGCGAAAAAGCGCCTTGCGGAGGCAAACTTAAGGCTTGTGGTCAGCATCGCGAAGCGCTATGTGGGGCGCGGGATGCTGTTTCTCGACCTGATTCAGGAGGGGAACCTGGGCCTGATCAAGGCGGTTGAGAAATTCGATTACCGCAAGGGGTATAAATTTTCCACTTATGCGACCTGGTGGATCCGCCAGGCGATCACCAGGGCCATTGCGGATCAGGCGAGAACCATCCGTATTCCGGTCCACATGGTGGAAACGATCAATAAGCTGATCCGCGTGAGCAGGCAGCTCTTACAGGAGCTCGGCCGTGAGCCGGCTCCGGAGGAGATTGCGGCCCAGATGAATATGCCTGTGGACCGGGTACGCGAAATTTTAAAGATTTCGCAGGAACCGGTCTCTCTGGAGACACCAATCGGCGAGGAGGAGGACAGCCACCTCGGCGATTTTATCCAGGACGACAATGTGCCGGTTCCGGCGGACGCGGCGGCGTTTACCCTGTTAAAAGAGCAGCTGGAGGAGGTGCTTGGGACCCTGACCGAGCGCGAGCAGAAAGTGCTCACGCTCCGTTTCGGCCTGGAAGACGGGCGCGCCAGGACGCTTGAGGAAGTCGGCAAGGAATTCAACGTGACCCGTGAGCGGATCCGTCAGATTGAGGCAAAGGCACTGAGGAAGCTTCGTCACCCGAGCAGAAGCCGTAAATTAAAGGATTATCTTGAGTAGTATGCTGAAATTGTCAGAACGTCTTGCGGCGGTGGCGTTTCTTGCGGGAAACGGCGGAGTGCTGGCGGATGTCGGCACAGATCATGGATATGTGCCGGTGTACCTTGTATCGGAGGGGAATTTTCCGCGGGCGATTGCGATGGACGTGAATCCGGGTCCGCTGAAAAGTGCGGCGGCGCATATTGTGATGTACGGCATGGGTGACTACATACAGACCCGCCTCTCGGACGGAGTGGCGGCCCTCTCAGAGGGAGAGGCGGACACCATCCTGATTGCCGGGATGGGAGGCGGGCTTATTATGCGGATACTCCGTGAGGGGCAGACCGTCTGCCGGAGCGCGCGGAAACTGGTTTTACAGCCGCAGTCGGAACTGCCGTCCGTGCGGAGATTTCTGCTGGAACAGGGATATGTGACGGACGCGGCGAATATGATACGGGAGGGTGGGAAGTACTACCCGATGATGCGCGTGCACTATGAGCCGTCCGGCGTTTCTTCTGAGGGCGCCCGCATGGAGCTTTACTGCCGGTACGGCAGGGAACTTCTTTTGCAGAAAAATGAGGTGCTAGGAGACTATCTCGTGAAGGAACGCGGTGTGTACGAAAAGATCCGGCTTCAGCTGAGCGCGCAAAAGCCGGGGGAAACGGGAACCGGGCAGCGTATCCGCGAGGTGGAGGAGGTGCTCCGGCTCAATGAAGCGGCACGCGGGCTCATGAGGCGCTGATGCGGACGCAGCGCGTGGGGGAGGTTATTTATGAGTGAAAAAATGATTACGCTGACCATTGCAGGGAAGGAAAAACAGTATCCCTGCGGAACGAGTTTTCTGCGGATTGCGCAGGATTACCAGCAGGATTATCCGGACGATATTGTGCTGGTTGTCTACAATCACCGCCTGAAGGAGCTCGGAAAGACGGCAGAGCGCGACGGAACGCTGGAATTTGTGACGACGGCTGATAAGACGGGGAAAAAAGTGTACCGCAGGAGCGTGACCCTTCTGATGCAGAAAGCGGTACATAACCTGTGGGGGGAGCAGCACGTCACGGTGAAGGTGATGTACTCAATCGGACAGGGGTATTACTGCGCGCTGATGCAGGAAGATGGGGAGAAAATAGTCCGCGTGAAGGTGGGAAATGAAAAAATTTCGGCGCTCAAGCGCGAGATGTACCGTCTGGTGATGGCAGATCTGGAGATTGAGAAGCAGAGCATCACGACCGACGAAGCGGTGCAGCTGTTTCACGACCTGAAAATGCGCGACAAGGAAAAGCTGTTCCGTTACCGCCGCAGTTCCAGGGTTAATATTTATGAGCTGGATCATTATAAGGACTATTTTTACGGTTTTATGCTGCCTTCCACGGGGTATCTGCGCTATTACGATGTGGTGGGTTACGAGGACGGTTTTGTGCTGCTCTTTCCGGGGGACAAAAGCAGGGAGATCGATGAGTTTTCTCCGTCAAAGAAGCTGTTTCTGACGCTGAAAGAATCCAGGGAATGG
This sequence comes from uncultured Roseburia sp., assembly GCA_947062675.1. Classification (GTDB taxonomy): domain Bacteria; phylum Bacillota; class Clostridia; order Lachnospirales; family Lachnospiraceae; genus Roseburia. Next base: position 112,127 of record CAMSQM010000002.1, on the reverse strand, counting down.
GGCCGCATGCTCGAGATCGATACGGTCGGCGCGCTGAATGACGCGATCGCGCAGGGGCGCATACAGCAGGTGATTCTGACACAGGAAGCGCTGTTTGAAGAGCGCATCGGAAGGCTTGCCGGAGACATAGTCTCCGCCGGTAACCGGAAGTTTATCATGATCGCGGGTCCCTCTTCCTCGGGAAAGACGACATTTTCCCACCGTCTGTCCATTCAGCTGTCGGCAAAAGGACTGCGGCCGCATCCGTTCCCTCTGGATGATTACTATGTGGACCGGAATCTGTGCCCGCGGGACGAGAACGGGGATCTCGACTTTGAGTGTCTGGAGGCTCTGGATGTGGAGCTGTTTAATCATGATATGACAGAGCTTCTGGCGGGAAAGAGAGTCAGCCTCCCGACATTTAATTTCAGGACGGGAAAACGTGAGTACAAAGACAGATATATGCAGCTGGGACCGGAGGATGTGCTGGTGATCGAGGGCATTCACGGGCTCAATGACAGGCTTTCCCATTCCCTTCCGGCGGAGAGTAAGTTCCGGATATATATCAGCGCGCTGACCCAGCTGAATATTGACGAGCACAATTATCTGCCTACGACTGACGGGCGCATGATACGGCGCATTGTGCGGGACGCGCGGACGCGCGGAACCTGCGCGCGGGAGACGATCGCAATGTGGGATTCTGTGCGGCGCGGGGAGGAAAAATATATTTTCCCGTTCCAGGAGGGAGCCGATGTCATGTTTAACTCGGCGCTGATTTATGAGCTGGCTGTGCTCAAACTGTATGCGGAGCCTCTCCTGTTTGCCATCGACAAGGACTGTCCGGAGGCCCTTGAGGCTGTGCGGCTGCTGAAATTTCTCGACTATTTTCTTCCTGTGCCGGGAGATACGGTCAGCCAGAATTCCATCCTCCGGGAATTTATCGGGGGCTCCTGTTTCCATGTCTGAAATCTGCATGTGAGAGAATCATATGCGAGAACATCAGACATGAAAGCGTCAGACGTGAAAGACTCACATGTGAAAATACCAGACGTGAAAGCATTGGATGTGAGGTCTCCTGCATGTGAGAGAATCATATGCGAAAACATCAGACATGAGGGCATCAGATGTGAAAGAATCAGATGTGAAAATGCCAGACGTGAAAGCATTGGATATGAGGTATCCTGCATGAGAAAGAATCGTATGAGAAAGCATCGCATGTGATGCGGAAAACTGCTTGCACAGTGCGGAAAAAAGAGTTATAGTAAGAGACAGGGATTAGCAGAACAAATAATCGCGGCCCGGGCGCGTGACTTTTCATGCGCCCGGGGTGAGGAAAGTCCGGGCTTCACAGGGCAGGATGCCGGATAACGTCCGGTGGAGGTGACTCCAAGGATAGTGCAACAGAAATGTACCGCCGCCCACGGCGATTGTCCGGGCGGTAAGGGTGGAAGGGCAGTGTAAGAGACTACCGCCCCGCTGGTAACAGAGGGGGCACATGTAAACCCCATCCGAAGCAAGACCGAATCTAAGCGTACGCGGCCCGCCAGCTTTCGGTAGGTCGCCGGAGGCGGCTGGCGACAGCCGTCCCAGACAGATGATTATTCGACTGCGCGGCAGTAATGCATGCAGTATGACATAACCCGGCTTATCGTTCTGCTCGTCCCGCACATCAGGAAAAAATCAGAGAACCGGAAGACAGAAGAGCAGTGCTGTTCTTCTGTCTTTTGGTATCATGGGATGAATCGTGGGGAAACATAGATTATGAAAGAAAACAGGCGGGAAGCATTCATGGAGATTCTGGGAAAGGCGCGCGGGCGCGGCGCGTCCGATGTTCACGTGGCGCCGGGGTATCCGGTCATGTTCCGGACGGACGGGATTATGGAGCAGGCAGCGGGGGAGCGGCTTACGCCGGCGGATACCGAAGCGCTGGTGCGGGCTGTGCTCGCGGAAGCACGTGCGCAGGCTGCCTGTTCCGCAGAGTGTGTGCCGGGAGAGGCCTGTGCGCCGGGGGATGAGGAAGCGCAGAAAGAGTCCGGCCCGGCGTGCGCGGAGAATGATGTGAAAACATGTGCGCACACGGCAGACGGGGCAGATGACGCGCTGATTCCGGCGGAGCTGGAGCTTGTGTTTACCGCGGGAGATGCGGGGCGCGTGAGGGCAGGCATTTTCCGGCAGCGGGGCGGCTGGGCGGTGACGTTCCACCTGCTTTTTCCACAGATACCGGAGCTGAAGGAGCTCGGGGTGCCGGAGGCGTTTATTGGTCTTGCAGTCAGGAAAAGAGGGCTTGTGCTTGTGGCGGGACCTTCGGGCAGCGGGGCGACGACAACGCTTGCGGCGATGATTCATGTGATCGCAGAGCACTTTGTGCGCCCGGTGATCACGCTGGAAGCTCTTCCGGAGTATCTGCATGAGGGCGGCCTGGCCCCGGTCAGTCAGCGGGAGATCGGGGCGCACTGTGAGAGTTATGCCAGCGGCCTGCGCGCGGCGCTGCACCAGGATCCGGATGTGATTGTGGTGGGAGAATTGTGCGATGCGGAGACTGTTTCGCTCGCGCTCACTGCGGCGGAGACGGGGCATCTTGTTTTTGCACAGCTGCCGGCGGACAGTGTGACCGGTGCGGTCAGCCGGATGGCCGGCGTTTTCCTGCCGGTTATGCAGCTGGATTTTTTCCGGCGTCTCTCCGGGGTGCTGGAGGGAATTGCGGTTCAGCAGCTGATTCCCCGGCAGAACGAAAAAGGGCGCGTGGCGGCGTTTGAGATACTCCTCGCAAGCCGGAGCGTGCGCAGTCTTCTGCGCGAGGGGAAGACCGGCCAGCTTCCGTCCGCCATAAAGGAGGGCGAAAAAGAGGGCATGCAGCTGATGGACGATGCGCTCCGGGATCTGTATATGAAGAGTGTGATTTCCAGGGAGACAGCTGTCGCCTTTGCGCAGGATACCGCGGATATGCGCCGCAGACTGGAGCTGTTCTGATTTCTAATGCAAATCTAAAATGTTTCTTAAAAGACAATAGATATGTTGACAGTCGTTTTTTCAGGGCTTACCATGTCAGTACAGAAGCAAAGCCCCTCCGGAAAGCGGCGGGGCAGCCCGGAGCCGGAAGTATGCGGGTATGACAGCGTTGTCTGAGAGAAAGGAATGAATGTCATGAGAGAGAGACTGGAACGGTTTATGATGGGGAGATACGGGGCGGATGAGCTGACGAAGGTGCTGAATGCGGCGGCCCTCGTCTGTATTGTTCTGTCCCTGTTCGGGAGAAAGTGGCATCTGCTGGGCCTGTTTTACTGGATCGGTTTCGGGCTGCTGGTTTATACCTGTTTCCGCATGCTCTCCAGAAATGTGTCAAAAAGACAGCAGGAGAATCAGCGCTTTTTAAATGCGCGCTATCAGGGGGCTGTGAAGCGGAATGCCGCGAAAAAGCGCTGGGAGCAGAGAGATATTTACCGGTTTTATAAATGTCCGGGCTGCAGCCAGAGAGTCCGCGTCCCAAAGGGAAAAGGAAAAATATGCATCACCTGTCCGAAGTGCAGAACGGAGTTTGTCAAAAAGAGCTGACATCAGGAACAGGCAAAAGGAGAACAGGCGATGTTTGGCTATATTAATATCAACCGCAAGGAACTGACGGATGAGAATAAAAAGGCATACCAGGCATACTACTGCGGACTCTGCCGCAGACTAAAGGCGACCTGCGGGACCAGGGGACAGATGCTGCTGAATTACGATATGACATTTCTTGTGGTGCTTCTGACCGGTCTTTATGAGTTTGCGGATGAATCCATGGAGATCACCTGTGCCCTGCACCCGACGAGGCGGCAGAGCGTCCGGCTCAATCAGGCGACGGATTATGCGGCGGATATGAATCTTATACTGGCCTATCACAACATGATAGACGACTGGCGCGATGACCGCGCATTTGTGAAAAAGGCATTTGTAAAGATGCTGGACCGGGATTATGCCCGCGTGATGGAAAAATATCCCAGACAGGCGGGAGCAGTTGAGATGTTCATGAAGAAGACAGTGGAGATTGAACAGAGCCGCGAGAGGAATCTGGACGCTGTGGCCGGACTTACGGGCGAGATGCTGGGCGAGGTATTCTGCTGGAAAGAGGATGAGTGGGCGGACGAGCTGCGCACGCTTGGATTCTACATGGGAAAGTTCATTTATCTGATGGACGCTTATGAGGACTACGATACCGACCTGCAGAGGAATGCATACAATCCGCTGGTAAACCTGAACCGGGAGAGCGGCCAGGATTTTGACACGCTCTGCCGTTTGCTGCTGACCAGCATGATGTCCGAATGCGCCAAGTCTTTTGAGCGTCTGCCGATTCTTCTCCACGCGGATATCCTGCGCAATGTTCTCTACTCGGGCGTATGGTCCAGATTTGAATATCTTCAGCTCAGAAAACGGCGCGCGGAAGAGAAAGCAAAGAAAAAAATGCGGAAACAATGAGGTCTTAGGTTATGATAAATCCCTATCAGGTGCTCGGTGTGACGCCGGGAGCCTCCGATGAAGAAATTAAAAAGGCATACCGGACGATGAGCAGGAAGTACCATCCGGATGCGAATGTAAATAATCCCAACAAAGCCGCGGCGGAGGAAAAGTTCAAGGAAGTACAGCAGGCTTATGATCAGATTATGAAGGAAAAGCAGCAGGGGAGCAGCTATGGCTATAACTCCGGCGCGGGGAGTGGCGGGGGATACCGTTATACCGGGAACCGCAGCTACCAGACCGGGACCGAATCCCCGCAGCTTAAGGCGGCGGCAAATTATATCGCAAACCGCTGTTTTGCGGAAGCGCTGAATGTTTTAAACGGCATTCCGTTTGCGGAACGTCGCGCGCGCTGGTATTACTTCAGCGCCAGGGCTAATCAGGGTGCGGGGAACAATCTGATCGCCAGGGAACATGCCGCGCGCGCTGTGGAGATGGAGCCGAGCAATATGGAATACCGGCAGTTTCTGCAGTATCTGGAATTCGGGGGAACCTGGTACACCACAATGGGAAACAGCTATGACAGGCCCTATGCGGGAACCGGAAACTGGTGTCTGAGTATGCTCTTTCTGAATATGCTCTGCAACTGCTGTTGTCTGAGACCATTTTAGAAGAATCGCGCAGGTTCTTCTTTTTTTGTTTCCAAATCAGGAGAGAACCGGAGGGAATCTCCTGTATCCGGTGCAGACTTTGCTTTGCAGCGGGGACGAACGTCCCAGAGATGATCACGGACGCTCATCCCGGATTTAGCAAATTTACAGAAAAAAGTATCATTATCCGGCATTTTGTGATAATATATATAAAAAGGACGTCCCGCTCTGACTGAATTACGGGGTGCGGTGGGGCCTGTTTTGAATGAACGCAGATGACGGAGGGGAGTATATGGAAGAACGGAGAAGAAACACACGTACGGACATGGAGGCAGAGCTGCTGGTAAAACGTCTTGACGGCACAACGGGAGAAAAAGTGATGGTTCACGTCCTGGATGTGTCAAAGACAGGAATTGGCTTTCAGTGTCAGGAAGAGCTCGAAAAAGGTGCTGTGTATGAATGTCTTCTCACACTGTGGACGAAAGAGGTCATTCACGCATTTATTGAAGTTGTCAGGGTTGTGAAAAAGGAGGAGGAGGATAACCAGTACGGGGGTATATTTATCGGAATGACGGATATGGATGCCTACCGGATTGAGGTATATCAGACTGTTCAGGAATATAAACATTAGCACAGAGACTGCCGGAGTCCTTCCGGCAGTCTGCAGCCGGAAGAGGTCAGTGCCGGCTGTGGATGCGGTATTTTTCCTCACAGTATTTGCAGCGGTAGATTTCACGCTCCTCGTCGGTCAGGAGGAAGATCTGATCCAGCTCCTGCTCAATGGAGGTAATGCAGCGGGGATTGCGGCAGCTGATAATATTTTTGATTTTCTTTGGGAGATGAAGCTCCCTCTTTTCTACAATTTTGTCATCCTTGATGACGTTGACTGTGATATTGTGGTCGATAAAGCCAAGAATATCGAGATCGAGGGCCTCAATCGGGCATTCCACTTTTAAGATATCTTTTTTTCCCATTTTGCTGCTCCGGGCGTTTTTGATAATGGCGACCGGGCAGTCGAGGTTTTCCAGTTTCAGATCGTGGTAGATCTGCAGGCTCATGCCTGCACGGATGTGATCCAGCACAAATCCTTCCCGGATTCCACTGATGTTTAACATATGCACATTCCTTTCCTGTCTGTAAAGCTGTTTACACTTCGATTTCCAGTAGCGTCAGAATCAGCGCCATGCGCACATAGACGCCGTACTGTGCCTGACGGAAATAGGCAGCCCGCGGGTCGTCGTCCACCTCCACCGAGATCTCATTGACTCTTGGCAGCGGATGGAGCACCAGCATGTCCTTTTTCGCCAGTTCCATTTTTGATCTGGTCAGAATATAAAAATTTTTCAGGCGGACATAGTCATCTTCATTGAAGAAGCGCTCTTTCTGGACGCGCGTCATATAGAGAATGTCCAGCATGGGCATTGCATCCTCGAGACGCTCGACCTCGGTGAAAGGAATGCCGTTTGCGCGCAGAACATCCTCCCGGATGTAACTCGGAATTCTCAGCTCCTCCGGTGAGATAAGCTGAAAACGGATATCGGGATAGCGGATTAAGGCGTTGATGAGAGAGTGTACGGTGCGGCCGAATTTCAGATCGCCGCAGAGCCCGATCGTAAGCCCTCCGAGCTCTCCTTTCAGGGAGCGGATGGTCAGAAGATCCGTCAGAGTCTGGGTCGGATGCTGGTGACCGCCGTCGCCGGCGTTGATAACTGGAATCAGGGATTTTTCGGAGGCGACAAGAGGTGCACCTTCCTTGGGATGACGCATTGCGCAGATATCTGCATAACAGGAAATCACGCGTATCGTATCGGAAACGCTTTCTCCTTTGGCAGCTGAACTTGAATCGGCGCTGGAAAAACCTAAAACAGAACCGCCGAGGTTGAGCATGGCAGCTTCAAAACTAAGCCTTGTCCGTGTGCTCGGCTCATAAAAACAGGTGGCAAGCTTTTTGCCCTCGCATGCGTGCGCATACTTCTGCGGGGACTTCTCGATGTCGCTGGCAAGGTCCAGAAGCCTGTCCAGTTCCCCGACGGAGAAGTCCAGCGGACTCATCAAATGACGCATAGTATTCCTCCTTAGACGGATGCCTCCGAGTATTTTTTCCATCATATACTAACCGGGGACGAATTGCAAGAAAAAATACAGGACGGAATCCGCCGTTCTGATAAGGTCCGGCCACAGCCGCAGAGATCAGCCGCATACATTTCCGGATGTCTCCCTGCGCCGGTCCGTCCTCACAAGAATCCGCTCAAACAGAAGTCCCGCGGCCATCCAGAAAGGCGCATAGTCCAGCCGTATCAGGCCGTCGATATTGGCCTTTGCGTCGCTGTAGTCCCATGGACACAGCGCGTGTTTTTTGAGGAAGGATCCGCTCAGATATTCAAAAGAGAAGATACCGACCGAGTAGAGGGCGCCGCGCAGCAGCGCCGGAAATCTCCGGATTTTCCGGTAAACAGGACCGATGCAGGCGGCCATTCCGTAGATCGGGAACATCCACACGGATGTCTGCCCGATCAGCCGGCCGTCTTTTTTTATGAGAGAACCGGCGGAAGTGAAGAGGATTTCCATGCACCAGCCGGTCAGGCCACAGATAAAAAAGTTTTTTCCATTCATCTTTTGCTGTCTCCTGTTAATTAAATGAGGGAATGAAAGCGGCGTCGCGCGGACGCGGAGCCAGGGTCAGAAAAAGGAATCGCCGTCCCCGCCGGGAAGAGGATTTAAGCTGGAAATCAGTTCCTCCATCTCTTCTTTTGATTTTGCGTCCCGCGCGCGGTTTAAAATCTCTTCTTTTTCGGCCTCCGTCATTCCGGAAAAATGTTTCATCGCGCTGATATTCTGCGCGAGCCCCATTCCAAAACCGACAGGAATGGCGTCGTTGTTCAGATAACTCATAAAATACCTCCATTCTGGCCTGCCTGCAGGCAGACATTTATCAAAATACAGTATGGTTGGAAGTACGTGAAATATACATGCTCCGCGGAAAGAGCATTTGCAACTGCCGGAAATTTATGCTATGATAGACTCTGACTGTAACTGACCGGACAAACAGTGATGAAAGGACTGCCCCATGAAGTGGAACAGATATACCATTGAGACGACAACTGCTGCTGAAGATTACATCAGCCTGATGCTGCAGGAGCTTGGGATTCAGGGAGTGGAAATCGAGGATAACGTGCCGCTCACGAAAGAGGATGTGGCGGAAATGTTTATCGACTTTCTGCCGGAGCTTCCGCCGGACGACGGTGTGAGTCATGTCAGCTTTTACCTCGAGGAGGGAAGAAGCGACGAGGAAGAGCTGCTCCGGGAGGTCCGCGCGGCGCTTTTGAAGCTGCGCGGGACCGTGGACGCGGGAAGCTGCGCGATTACCTCGTCCCGGACGGAGGATGTGGACTGGATGAACAACTGGAAGCAGTTTTTCCATTCTTTTTATATTGAAGATATCCTGATCAAGCCAACCTGGGAGGCGCTTAAGGAGGAGGACCGGGGCAGACTTCTGATAGAGATTGATCCCGGAGTATCGTTTGGCACCGGAAAGCACGAGACGACACAGCTGTGTCTGCGCCAGCTGATCCGGTATATCCGCGGGGATGCGGCATACACGCCGGAACATAAGGCGCCCAGGGTGCTGGATGTGGGCTGCGGGAGCGGGATTCTCTCGATTGCGGCGTTAAAGCTGGGCGCCTGCGGGGTGGTGGGGACGGATCTGGATCCCGACTGCATCCGCTCGACGCAGGAAAACCTTAAGGTCAACGGTCTCGCGGAGCGTCCCGCGGTCTTTTATACGGGCAATCTGATTGACGATGAAGAGCTGAGGAGGAAGGTGGGAGCGGAGGAATATGAGATTGTCGTGGCAAATATTCTTGCAGACGTCATTATTCCGATGGCTCCGGTGATTTTTCCACTGCTCCGGCGCGGGGGCTGTTTTATCACATCGGGGATTATAGATTTTAAGGAAAATGCGGTGCGGGAGGCTCTTGAGCGCACGGGGTTTGTGATTGTGGAGACCAGCCATCAGGGGGAGTGGGTAAATATCACGGCCCGCAGACCATAGTGAGAGCAGGACTTCCGGCCGCCGGCGGCAGTGTGGAGGCGGTGTAAATACGTCGGGGCCGCTGTATTCCGCGGCGGGAATAACAGGAACAGGGGAATGTTTATGCAGCAGTTTTTCGTGGAAGAGCAGGATATCGCGGAGGGGATCGTGACGATTTCCGGCAGCCAGGTAAGACATATCCGGAATGTGCTCCGCATGAAGCCCGGAGAGCGGATACGTGTCAGCAGTCCGGGCGGGCGGAGCTGTCTGTGTGCGCTCACACAGATAGCAGAGACTTTTGTGCAGGCCCGGATTGTGTGTGAGGATGTTCAGGGGACAGAGCTGCCGGCCGGGGTGATTTTGTTTCAGGGGCTGCCAAAAGGCGATAAAATGGAGCTGATTATTCAGAAAGCGGTGGAGCTTGGGGCGGCATCCATTGTTCCGGTTTCCATGAAAAACTGTGTCGTAAAGCTGGATGAAAAGCGGGCGGCGTCTAAGGTGAAGCGCTGGCAGGCCATCGCGGAAAGCGCAGCGGCGCAGTCAAAGCGGAGCGTGATTCCGCGGGTATACGGGCCGGTGAGCTGGAAAGAAGCGCTGCTTATGGCGGCAGAGTCAGACGCAGGGCTTGTGCCCTATGAAAATGAGCGTGGCATGGCGGCAACACAGGAGGCTCTTGGCGCCATCCGTCCGGGGCAGTCGGTCAGCATTCTGATCGGGCCGGAGGGCGGGTTTGCCCCGGAGGAAATCGCGCAGGCGCGGGAGGCCGGCATACAGCCGGTATCGCTCGGCAGGCGGATTCTGCGGACGGAGACGGCAGGGCTTGCGATGCTCGCGATTCTGATGTATCATATAGAGATCATGGTTCAGGGAGATCCGGACCGCTGCGGTTCTGACGGACTGCCGGCGGCGCCGGTGTGATTGGAAGAGAAATGGAAGTATATCTGGATAATGCGGCCACGACCCGGTGCAGTGAGCGGGCCATGGAGCGGATGATAAAAATGCTCACGGAAGAATACGGCAATCCGTCTTCCCTCCACAATATGGGAAAGCGGGCGGAGGACGCGGTCCGCAGGGCCGGGGAACAGATCGCGAAGACGCTGAAGGTGAGCGGGAAAGAGATTGTTTTTACGTCTGGCGGGACCGAGGCAAATAATATGGCCCTGACCGGAGCCGCATTTGCGAACATGAGGGCAGGGAAGCATATTATCACGACGGAGGCGGAACACGCATCCGTGCATGCGCCCCTGGAGTTTCTGCGGGAGCACGGATTTGAGATTACCTGTCTGGGCGTGGACCGTGACGGGCGGATATCGCCTGAAGAGCTGGCGGACGTGGTCCGGGCGGACACGATTCTGGTATCTGTCATGATGGTCAACAATGAGACGGGCGCCGTCGGGCCGGTTGCCGAGGCGGCGGCTATTGTGCATTCGAAGAGTCCCGCGGCCCTCTTTCATGTGGATGCGATTCAGGCATATGGAAAATACCGGATTTTTCCGAAAAAGACAGGAATTGACCTTCTCTCGGTAAGTGGCCATAAGATCCATGCGCCCAAAGGGACAGGCTTTCTGTATGTGCGCGAAAAAGCGAAAGTAAAGCCGCTGATTCTCGGCGGCGGACAGCAGAAAGGAATGCGGTCCGGCACGGAGAATGTGCCCGGAGCCGCGGCTCTGGGCGAGGCGGCGCAGGAGTGCTATGAGGATTTTGAGCGTAAGACAGAACGGATGTATGCGTTGAAAGAGCGCCTGATCAGCGGTCTGGTACAGACGGAGGGTGTGAGTGTCAACGGACGGACGGGCCGTGAGGCGGCGCCGCACATTATCAGTATCACGGTGGACGGCGTCCGCAGCGAGGTGATGCTCCATGCGCTGGAAGAGCACGGCATCTATGTCTCTGCCGGAAGCGCGTGCTCTTCAAATAAGTCAGCGCGCCCGTCCGTGAGCCGCACCCTGCGGGGGATGGGGCTGACGCAGCAGGCACAGGAGTCCACAATCCGCGTCAGTTTAAGCTCATACACATCGGAGACGGAGATTGACTATGCGCTGGAAAAAATGCGGGAAATTATACCGCGCCTGCGCAGATATATACGGAGATGACGGATCGGCCGGGGGACCTGGTTTCCGGAAAGGGGAAGGGATGTACAGTTCGTTTTTAGTCAAATATGCGGAGATTGCGATAAAGGGGAAGAACCGCCATTATTTTGAGGATGCGCTCGTCGGAAGGATTTACGCTGCCTTAAGAAATACGGACGGGGAGTTTGCAGTCCGCCGGGAGCAGGGGCGGATTTATGTGGACGCACTGGGGGATTACGACCCGGATGAGGTGGTGGATGCGCTGCGGTGTGTGTTTGGCATTGTGGGGATCTGCCCGGTGGCGATCACGGAGGATGAGGGATTTGACCGGCTCGCGGAGGATGTGATCCGCTGTCTCAATGAAGAGTATCCGGAGGGAAATTATACATTTAAGGTGAATGCAAGACGCGCCAGGAAGAATTATCCGATGGATTCCATGGAGATCAATGCGGCTCTCGGGGAGCGGATTCTCGCCGCCTGTCCGGGGACACGCGTGGATGTGCACAGCCCGCAGGTTATGGTTTATGTGGAGATTCGCAGCCGGATCAATATCTATTCCAGAGTTATTCCGGGGCCGGGAGGCATGCCGGTGGGGACGAACGGAAAAGCGATGCTTCTGCTCTCCGGCGGTATCGACAGCCCTGTGGCGGGCTATATGATCGCCAAGCGGGGCGTCACGATTGAGGCGGTCTATTTTCACGCGCCGCCCTATACCTCGGAGCGCGCAAAGCAGAAAGTCGTCGATCTGGCGGGGATTATCGCAAAGTATGCCGGTGCGGTGAAGCTCTATGTGGTGAATTTCACGGATATTCAGCTGTATATCTACGAGCAGTGCCCGCACGAGGAGCTGACCATTCTCATGCGGCGCTATATGATGCGGATTGCGGAGCATTTTGCGCGGGAGGGGAAATGCCTCGGACTGGTGACGGGGGAGAGCATCGGGCAGGTGGCGAGCCAGACGATGCAGTCTCTCGCAGCGACGGACGCCGTGTGTGAGCTTCCGGTATACAGGCCCCTGATCGGATTTGACAAGCAGGAGATTGTGGAGCGCTCGGAACAGATCGGGGCGTATGAGACGTCTATCCTCCCGTTTGAAGACTGCTGCACGATTTTCGTGGCAAAGCATCCTGTTACAAAGCCGAATCTGCGTGTCATTGAGCATGATGAGAAGAAGCTGTCTGAAAAAATTGACGAGCTGGTTCGTCAGGCGCTTGATACCGTGGAAGTTATACAGGTGGAAATGTAAAAAAAGACATTTATGCACAAAACGTAAAAAAGCCGCAGGAGCGTTCCTGCGGCTGTCCGCATAGAGGCGCGGACAGTATGTGCGGTGCGTGTCAGATTAAGTATGGTTTTAACGTCTCCATAATCTCGTCGATGCCGTTCTCAGCGTGGATGGCCAGCTCGATCGGCTTGGAGAGATCCAGGCTGAAGATTCCCATGATTGACTTTGCGTCGATGACGTACCGGCCGGAAATCAGATCGAAATCATAATCATACTGGGTGATTGCGTTGACGAATGACTTTACCTTATCAATGGAATTTAAAGAAATCTGTACATTTGTCATATTTTAAAGAACCTCCTTGGAAATCAGATATGAAATTATAGTAATGTTTTTTTCTGGAAAAGTCAACAGCAAATATAAGTTCAGAGGAGGAGGGACCGCGATGAAAAGCGCAGCACTTCACAATCTCGGATGCAAGGTGAATGCTTACGAGACGGAGGTAATGCAGCAGATGCTGCGGGAAGCCGGATACAGGATTGTACCGTTTACGGAGCGGGCAGACGTCTATGTGATCAATACCTGCTCGGTCACGGGAATGGCGGATAAGAAGTCAAGACAGATGCTGCACCGGGCCAGAAAGCGGAATCCGGACGCTGTGATTGTGGGAGCGGGGTGCTATATTCAGACGGGCGGGGAGGCGCTTTCCGGGGAGGGACTGGCCGATATTCTGATCGGGAATAACCGGAAGCACGAGCTGGTTGCGCTGATCGCAGAATATGAGAAATCCCACAGAAGATTAAAAAGTGTGCCTGATTTTGCGGACGGGCAGCCGGAGTATGAGGCAATGTTTTTAGAGCAGACGGCGGAGCACACAAGGGCATTTCTCAAGGTACAGGACGGGTGCAACCAGTTCTGCAGTTACTGTATTATCCCGTATGCGAGGGGAAGGGTGCGCAGCCGGAGTGCGGAGGATGTGGTGGCGGAGGCAGTGCGTCTCTCTGAACACGGCTGTCAGGAGATTGTGCTGACGGGAATTCACTTAAGTTCCTACGGCGTCGACAATGGAGGCAGTCTGCCGGAGCTTATCCGTCAGGTACATGCGGTGGAGGGAATCCGGCGTATCCGCCTGGGAAGTCTGGAGCCGGGGATTGTGACGGAGGAGTTTGCCGCGCTTTTGAGTGGGCTTCCCAAAGTCTGTCCGCATTTTCATCTGTCGCTGCAGAGCGGGAGCGATTCTGTCCTAAAGAGGATGAATCGCCGTTACAGCACTGCGCAGTACGAGGCGGGCTGCGCGCTTTTGCGCAGGTATTATGCGCATCCGACGATAACTACAGATGTGATTGTCGGATTTCCGGGTGAGACGGAGGAAGAATATGAGGAGACGCGGGCGTTTCTCCGCAAAATACATTTTTATGAGATGCACATTTTTAAATATTCGAGACGCGAGGGAACCAGGGCGGCTGCCCGCAAAGACCAGGTTCCGGAACAGGTGAAGACGCGGCGCAGCGCGGAGCTTATAGCGCTCTCGGGGGAGATGTCGGCGGAGTTCCGTGAAGCGTGCACCGGCAGAAACGCCTCGGCGCTGATGGAGGAAAGATTTGTCTTCGACGGCGTGGAATACTTTACGGGATATACGGAAGAGTATGTAAAAGTAGCGGTAAAAACAGGACACAATACGGGCAGTGATCTGACAAATAAGTGGGTGACCGGCCGGATTGAGAAACAATTGACGGATGACGTCTATCTTTTGGTTGAATTTTCGGACAAACTATATTAAAATAAAACCAGCAATGCTTTTTTTGAAAGCAGGTATAAGGGCGTGACAAATATGCAGAATATGAATAACACACAGTATTTTAAAGTGGAGAAAGAGCCGGAGCTTAAGGTCAGCGACGTGCTGGAGATCGTGTACCGCGCGCTCAGCCAGAAGGGTTATAATCCGGTCAATCAGATTGTTGGATATATTATGTCCGGTGATCCGACGTATATCACCAGCCATAATAATGCAAGAAGCCTGATTATGAAGGTGGAACGTGATGAGCTGGTGGAGGAAGTGCTGCGGGCATATATCAGGAATAACCACTGGATACAGACATGACACATGGAGCGGGTATGAGGATTTTAGGACTGGATTTCGGCTCAAAGACTGTCGGCGTTGCGGTCAGCGATGAGCTTTTAGTGACTGCGCAGGGACTGGAGATTATACGGAGGAAGTCTCCTGACAAGCTGCGCAGGACACTGGCGAGAATTGAGGAGATTATTGCGGAATACCGGGTGGAACAGATTGTACTCGGGTATCCGAAGAACATGAATAATACGGAAGGGGAGCGCTGTCAGCGGACGAAAGAGTTTGAGGAGATGTTAAGCCGCAGGACGAATCTTCCCGTTACCCTGTGGGATGAGCGGCTCACAACCGTCTCCGCTGACCGGTATCTGATGGAGGCGGGCGTGCGCAGGGAGAATAGGAGAGAGTATGTGGACGAGATCGCGGCGGTGCTGATTCTGCAGGGGTATCTGGATTTTCTCGCGAACAGCAGGAAGGACGGCAGCGCGGCGGATGGAGGAACAGAATGGAAAAAGTAAAATTTACTGCGCCGGGCACACAGGAAATAACCGAATTTTTTGTGCTGGAAGAGACGAAGGTAAACGGCACGAGATATCTTTTCGTGACCGAGGAGGAAGAAGAAGACTGTGACGCGTATATCCTGAAGGAAGTCGCAGCGGAAGAAGACGGGGAAAGTGTCTACGAGATGGTGGAGGATGAGACGGAACTGGCCTCCATCGGAAAGATTTTCGCTGAACTGATTGAGGATACGGACATCAGAATGTGATCTGAGAACGGAATTATACTGGAGGTAATATTTTGAAAAAAGAGAAAACTGCAAAGCTTAAGATCATTCCGCTGGGGGGACTGGAACAGATTGGAATGAATATCACTGCCTTTGAGTACGAAGACAGTATTATTGTGGTGGATTGCGGGCTGTCATTTCCGGAGGACGATATGTACGGAATTGACCTCGTCATTCCCGATGTGACATATCTTAAGGATAATATTGACCGGGTAAAAGGATTTTTTATCACACATGGCCATGAGGACCATATCGGAGCGATTCCCTACGTATTGAAAGAAGTCAATGTGCCGATCTATGCGACAAGACTGACCAACGGCATTATTGAGCACAAGTTAAAGGAACACAATCTGCTGACAAAGGTTAAGCGCAAGGTTGTAAAATACGGGCAGCATATCAATCTCGGATGTTTCCGGGTGGAATTTATCAGGACAAACCACAGCATTCAGGACGCGGCGGCTCTTGCAATCTATTCTCCCGCGGGGACGGTGATACACACCGGGGATTTTAAGGTGGATTATACGCCGGTATTCGGGGATGCGATTGATCTCCAGCGTCTCGGCGAGATTGGCAAGAAGGGCGTTCTGGCGCTGATGTGCGACAGCACGAATGCCGAGCGTCCCGGCTTTACGATGTCGGAGAAGACAGTCGGGAGGCGGTTTGACGAGATATTTGCGGATCATAAGAACAGCCGTATCATTATTGCGACGTTTGCCTCAAATGTGGACCGTGTGCAGCAGATTATTAATACGGCATACAAATACGGCCGCAAAGTGGTCGTGGAAGGCCGCAGCATGGTCAATATCATCGGAATCGCCTCGGAGCTGGGATGCATCAGTATTCCGGACAATACGCTGATCGATATTGAGGAGCTGAAGAATTATCCGGACGAGCAGACGGTACTGATCACCACGGGAAGCCAGGGAGAGGCGATGGCCGCGCTCTCGCGCATGGCGGGCAGCATGCACAGGAAGGTGACCATCAAGCCGAATGATACGATCGTGTTAAGTTCCAACCCGATTCCGGGGAATGAGAAGGCCGTCTCGAAAATCATCAATGAGCTCTCGATGAAGGGGGCAAACGTGATTTTTCAGGATGCCCATGTTTCAGGGCATGCCTGCAGGGAGGAGATCAAGCTGATTTATTCCCTTGTGCGGCCCAGATATGCGGTTCCGGTGCACGGTGAATACCGCCATCTGATCGCGCAGGCCAAGCTTGCCGGAGAGCTCGGAATTGATAAAAAGAATATTTTTATTCTCTCCTCGGGCGATGTGCTTGAGCTCTCGGACGAGGGCGCGGCGGTGACCGGCAGGGTGCAGGTCGGCGATGTCATGGTGGATGGCCTCGGTGTGGGCGATGTGGGCAATATTGTGTTAAGAGACCGCCAGCATCTGGCGGAGGACGGCATTATCATCGTTGTGCTGACCCTTCAGGGGGGCTCCGGCCAGGTGCTGGCAGGACCGGATATCGTCTCCCGCGGGTTTGTCTATGTCAGGGGTTCCGAGAGCCTGATGGAGGAGGCAAAGCGTCTTCTGGACGACCGGATGCGGTACTGTGAGGATAAAGGGATTACGGACTGGGGGCGGATCAAGGCTGAGATCAAGGATTCTCTCGGCGATTTTGTGTGGAAAGAGACAAAACGGCGCCCCATGATTATGCCGATTATTATGGAAGTGTAATCAGGTGTGTAATTCTCAGAAAGGAATACACGAGAGTGATGAATCATCAGACAGAGGAAGCTTTGGAAGGGCTGCTCGCAGCCATCAGGGACAGCGGGGAGTACCTCCGCTACCGGAAAGCACAGCAGACGGTGGATGAGATGCCGGAGCTTGCGGCGGAGATTGACGCGTTCCGCATGAGGGTCTATTTGCTTCAGAACAGCCACGGGACGCTGGATATCTATGAGGAGACGGACCGCATTGACGAGGAATACCGGGAGTTCCGGAAGAACCCGGTTGTAGCGGAGTATCTGGCAGCGGAGAGCGCGCTCTGCCGGGTGATACAGAGGATTAACTGGACGCTGATCGAGGAGCTGGATTTCGAGGCCGGATTTGTGGACTAGCGGGGAAAGAACATGAATTTGAAAAGTGTGGTTTTTAAAATCGTCAGTATCAGCTTTTCGGTACTGGTCACGTTATTAATTATCATGGGGCTGGTGAATCTTGGAAAATACTGCTATCAGTTCGGGTACCGTGTTTTTACCGAAAAGCCGGTGGAAAAGGAGCCCGGAACGGAAGTTCATGTGACGGTCACTTCCGGCATGTCGGAATATGAGGTTGGGAAGCTTCTGGTGAAGAAAGGACTGCTGCGGGACGAAAATCTCTTTTTCGCACAGCTGAAGCTGTCTGCCTATTCCAAAAAGCTTCTGCCCGGCGAATATACTTTAAATACCTCGATGACGGCGAAAGAGATGATGGCGGTGATGGCGGCGCCCGAAGATACGGAGGATACGGAAGAGGGATCGGAGACCGTGAAAACGGACACGGAGGATTCCACGGAGGGGATGCGGGAGAGTGCGCGCTCCGGTGAACGGGAAGAGACGTCCGGGGAGGCTGGCGACGGCGCCGCGGGCGGCCTGCGCGACGGAGGAGAAGAGCCGTGATTGTGAATGAGAGGCTGGCTGCATACATCAATTCCCTCGACGCGGGCAATAAGGAATATCTTGAGGTGCTGGAGCGGGAGGCGCTAAACAATCATGTGCCGGTGATCCGGAGGGAGACGCAGACTTTTTTAAAGCTTCTGCTCTGTTTAAAAAAGCCTGCGCGCATTCTGGAGGTCGGAACCGCGGTAGGTTTTTCAGCGTTGCTCATGGCGGAGTATCATCCGGGGGACTGTCATATCACGACGATCGAAAAAGATGAAAAACGGATAGATGCCGCGCGGGAGAATTTCCGGCGGGCCGGGAGGGAGGGGAGGATCACGCTGCTCGGCGGGGATGCCGCAGAGATTCTCCCTCAGCTCACGGAGCCGTCCGATCTTATATTTCTGGATGCCGCTAAGGGACAGTATCTCCCTTTGCTGCCGGAGCTGCTGCGCCTGCTCGCAGAGGATGGCGTGCTCGTCTCCGATAACGTGCTGCAGGACGGTGACGTTATCGAATCACGCTATGCCGTGACGCGCAGAAACAGGACGATTCATAAAAGGATGCGGGGCTATCTTTTTCAGCTGACCCATCTGGAAGGACTGGTGACCGCAGTACTTCCGGTCGGGGACGGGATCACAGTCAGTACATGGAGAGGGAATCAGGTATGAAAAAACCCGAATTACTGGTGCCGGCCGGCAGCCCGGAAGTTTTAAAAACTGCTGTGCGCTATGGCGCAGATGCGGTCTATATCGGCGGGGAAGCATTCGGGCTGCGGGCAAAGGCGAAGAATTTTTCACTGGAGGAAATCCGTAATGGGATACGCTATGCCCATGAGCACGGGGTCAGAGTGTATGTCACCGCCAATATTCTGGCGCACAACAGGGATCTGGCCGGGGTAAAGCGTTATCTGGAGGAGCTTTCTGCTCCCGGGGAGGTGCAGCCGGATGCGCTGATTATCTCGGATCCGGGAGTTTTTTCGATCGCGCGGGAGGTGTGTCCCGCGATCGAGTGCCACATCAGTACCCAGGCCAATAATACCAATTATGCCACATACCGGTTCTGGCACGGGCAGGGCGCGAAGCGTGTGGTCGCGGCGCGTGAGCTCACACTCGGAGAGATCCGTGAAATTCGTGAGAATATCCCTGCCGGCCTGGAGATCGAGGCGTTTGTCCACGGTGCGATGTGTATTTCATATTCCGGGAGATGTCTTCTGTCAAATTACTTTACAGGACGTGATGCGAATCAGGGCGCGTGCACGCATCCCTGCCGCTGGAAGTACGCGCTCGTGGAGGAGACGCGCCCCGGGGAATATTTTCCGGTGTATGAAAATGAGCGGGGAACGTATATTTTTAATTCCGGCGATCTGTGTATGATCGGTCATATCCCGGAATTAATCGGGGCAGGTATTGACAGTTTCAAAATAGAGGGTAGAATGAAGACAGCACTTTATGTCGCGGCGGCGGCGCGGACTTACCGGAGGGCAATCGACGACTACTGTCTGTCCCCTGCGCTCTATGAGGAAAATCTGCCGTGGTATGCAGAGCAGATTGCCTGCTGTACCTACCGGAAGTTCACGACAGGATTTTATTTCGGAAAGCCATCCGCGCAGGCACAGATCTACGACAACAGCACGTATGTGAAAGAGTATACGTATCTGGGAACTGTCGAGGAGACGGACGGAGACGGACGCTGCCGTATCACACAGCGCAATAAGTTTTCCGTGGGGGAGGAGATTGAGGTCATGAAGCCGGACGGCAGAAATCTTCTGCTGACCGTGAAGCGGATTACCGATGAGGCGGGAAGCGACCTTTCATCCGCGCCCCATGCGAAGCAGATCCTGTATCTCGATCTGGGAGAGCCGCTGGAGCAGTATGATATTTTAAGAAGAAAAGGATAGGATGGTGGAAGGCAATGAAGCAGGATAAGTATGTTGCATATGTGGGCACCTATACCCATGAGAACAGTGTAGGGATTCATATCTATGACGTTGATGTGGAACAGGGGCAGCTTGCGGAGCGCAAGGTTATTCCGATCAACAATCCCTCTGATCTTGTCGTGTCCAAAGACAGAAGATTTCTGTACTCCATCGCGGACGAGGGCGTGGAAGCATTTCAGATTCTCGCGGACGGGGATCTTGTGCCGATGAACAAGCAGTGGATCGGCGGGATGCGGGGCTGTTATGTCGAAGTGGATAATCAGAACCGGTTTCTGTTTGTCGGCGGGCACCATGACGGCCGCGTGAGCATGATGCATCTGAACGCGGACGGCAGCATCGGGGAGATCGCCGATGGTATTTTCCATAAAGGAATGGGGAGGAGTATTGCACAGCGCAATTTTATTCCGCATGTCGACTGTGTCAAGCTGACGCCTGATCAGAAGTTTCTCTGCGCTGTTGACAACGGGCTCGATCAGGTCAAGGTATACAGGGTCAATTATGAGTGGGGAAAGCTGGAGCTCATTGATATTATCCGCGGGCGCCTGGAGTCTGCCCCGCGCATGATCCGTTTTTCCAAAAATGGAAAGTTTGCATATATTCTCTATGAACTGCTGAACGCGGTGGAGGTATACCGCTATCGTGTGGATGATGACCAGCCGGTGTTTGAGAAGATTCAGACAGTCGCGACGAACACCAGGAAAGACGATGATGTGTGCGCGGCCTCCGGCATGGAAATATCGCGCAGCGGAAAATATCTGTTCTGCAGCAACGCGGGGATCAACTCCGTGATCTGCTATGAGATCGATCAGGAGACGGGAATGCTTTCCATGGCGTTCAATTCAAGGGTCTGCAGTGATTATCCGAAAGTACTGGCGATCTACCCGGATGAGAAACATTATCTGACTCTGAATAATAATTCCAATGATATATTTTCTTACAAAATCAATTTTGAGGAGCATTATTCGCTCCAGTCCGTGGGACCTGTCAAAGTAGATAAGCCGAACTGTATTTACATCATGAAACTGAGGGATGAGGCATAATACGGAGGAAATTTTTATCAGAACAGGCGGCACAGCCGGGATTAAGAGGGCTGCGCCGCCTGTCTGCGTCCGGTTTTCATTATTAAATCACCGCAATTGCTGCAGAGTAATTACGCTTATATCAGTAATCAGGGAAGCAGCAGACAGGGTCGAAAAAAGACGAAAAAGGACAATAGTATTCAAAAACAGGAAAACTCATCCATATATATTTTATATCCGGGCAAAACTGAACAAAGGATGCCGGAAAAAGTGCGGATTGTGCAGCGGGGTTTCGCATGCGCCTGTTTTCTGTTACAATCTAAATGTATCTGACCGGAAATAATTACCATATTATTGTCAATTGGTGAAAGTGATAAAAATCAGATTCCGGGCAGATAAGTTCTGAATGACTGGAGAAGTGCGGGGTATGTTAGGTGGTTCTGTGTTAATAGCGGTGATCCGTTTTCTGATCAGCCTTGGGGGAGTAATTCTGCTGTATTTTCTGATGAGCGATTCAAAATACAGCAGGAAGAAGACGATTCTCGCCTACATGTTTTTCAGTGTGGGTTTAATCGGGATGGCGTGCATCTGGTATGTGGCCGACTGGGAGGGCTGCGTGAGGTCGGTGGCATTTGTGATGTATCTGTGTTTCTGCATATTTTCAATCTGGATGAGCAGCGATTCGGTGTTTTTGTCGCTGTACAAGCTTGCACTTGTATTTTATCTGCTCGCGGTGTTCCTGATCTGCGGGATTGAGATTGCGCTGATTTTTTTTGACGGGAATGTATGGGCAGACATTATCACGCGTATTGTGCTGATTCTGGCGATCGCACTGATTATTAAGCGAAAGGTCAGGGATTCGATCAGGGCATTCGGGAATTATGTGGAGAGTGAGCTGGATCAGTTCAGCGCAACCGTTATGATAATCAGCCTCCTTTTTGGCATTGGATTTATACTTTTAAAAACGGATCTGCGGGAGACGACGCCGTTCCGTCTGTTTCAGATTTTCATGAATTTTTTCCTCACAGGTGCCCTCCAGCTTCTGGTATTCCGGCTCTATCTGCATATTGGAAATGAGCGGGCATATCAGAAAGAAAACGAGCTCATGCAGATGAATCACAGGCTGCTGGAGCGGAATATGGAGCTTCTGGAGGAATCGGTGGAGGCCGGGAGGAGAATCCGTCATGACGCAAGGCATCACAATACAGTGATCAGGGAATATGCGTCCAGAGGCCAGATCAGCGAACTGCTGGATTATCTTCAGGCGTATGAGCGGGAGATGGACGGGAGCATCGCGCCGGTGATCTGCGCCGATACGGCGGTCAACAATCTTCTCTCCGCGTATACCAGAATGGCGAGGAAGGAAAAAATCCGCGTTACGCTGGATGTGGATCCGGATATGGATCCCGGGATTCCGGGTATAGATCTGGTAACAGTTCTTGCCAATGCTTATGAAAATGCCATATTCGGCTGTAAGGAAGTAAAAAAACAGTCCGGTGAGCAGGAGTGTTTTATTTATCTGAAGCTCAGGAGAAAGAAAAATAAGCTGATCATTTCGTGCAGCAATACCTGCAGCAGGGAAGCCGGAATCAGAAACGGGCGGCCTGAGCCGGAATCTACCGGCGGTATCGGCGTGCTGAGTATCATCCGGACGGCGGAAAAGTTTGACGGGGAATATCACTTTAAGAATGAGAACGGAGTGTTCGTATTTCAGCTGATGATGAATCTTCCGCCTCAAAGGGCACAGGCAGAAGAATGCCGGGGATAATCCCCGGCATTTTTTGTTCCAATCAGGAAAGACTCTGTCACTGTGATGAGATAAGGCATGTGTTTTTCCTGCGAAACAAAAAGCTCTCCGGCCCGCAGGATTCGTTGTTCCCATGAAATTCAGAAATTAAAGGAAATTGTACAGGGGAGGAATGAAAGAAAACAGACTGGAAATAGATAAGAAAGACAACAGAAACAGACGTGAAATTACAGGAAAGAGGACAGGAAATGAGCAGGGAAGAAAAGCTGGGCCGTCAAAAGGAATTTCTGATAAAATTTGCATACTGGGCAATCCAGGGCAGCGCGGTGGTGCTGCTGGTGAAATATGCGGGGCCGGTTCTGCTTCCGTTTATCGCGGCGTTTTTCATTGCATGGCTTCTGGCGGGACCTGTCAGATTTCTGGAACAGAAGACGCATCTGAAGCGCAATCTGGCTGCCGTGTTCGTGGTGGTTCTCTTTTACGGTCTTCTGTGCGCGTTTCTGTATTTTGCGGGTTTTCATATTGTCCGTCTGGTGCGGGATCTCTTTTCTGAGGTGACCGCTTTTGTTTCCGGGACACTCCTGCCGGTGATCGGGCGCTTTGCCGCGTGGGTGGACGGGCTGTCTGCGGATCTGGCGGCGCAGTACGCGGCCTCCAGGGAGGCGGCGCACGGGAGTGTGGCGGAGGAGGCCGCAGCCATTGTGGGAAGTTATGCCACAGCGGGCGGCGGGCCTGTGCAGTATACACCCGGTGGGTCTGTGGCGCCGGATTCGAGAGCTGTGCAGATGCTTTCCGATGTCTCGGGGACACTGTTAAACAGTGTGTCGGACGCGGCGGCGGAAATTCCCGGATTTTTTATGAACATAATTTTTACAGTGATTGCGACTCTGTTTATGGAACTGGAATTTCCTTCCATTCAGGCATTTCTGGGAAGACAGATTCCGGAAAAGTGGCGGAAAACGGTGACGGACGGGAAAGCGTATGTTATGGGGACGCTCGGGAAATGTCTTCTTTCGTACGGCCTCATTCTGGTTATGACGTTTGCAGAGCTGTTTGCAGGTTTTCTGATCCTGGGGGTTGACGGGGCGTTTGTCATCGCGTTCCTGATTGCGGTAATGGATATTCTCCCGGTGCTCGGAACGGGAACCGTGCTCATTCCATGGACGGTGATTGCATTTGCGTCCTCGAATATCCGGATGGGCGCGGGCATCCTGGCTCTCTATCTGATTATCACTGTCGTGCGCAATATTGTGGAGCCACGCCTGGTGGGCCGTCAGATGGGATTATCTCCGGTGGTGATGCTGCCCTGTATGCTGCTCGGGCTGAAATTTTTCGGGATTGCCGGACTGTTCGGCATGCCGTTCGGGGTATCCTTTTTAAAAAGTCTCAATGACAGGGGGATTATTCATATCTTTAACAGCGGACAGGAACAGGGAATCTGAATTTCACAAAGAATTCACGATGTATGGCCGTGTATGTGCTATAATGAAAAAAATCTGGAACGCACAGGGGGAGATGCAGATGAAAAAATGGATGGCGGCTATTCTCATGGCAGGCGCGGGCATACTGATGGCGGGCTGCGGGGCTCCGAAAGACAGCGGGACCGGGAGCCCTGCGGACGGTTCCGGTATTCCGGCGGAGACACAACAGGTGCCCCCGGGCGCTGCGGGTGCCGGGACAGAAGATGACGGAACGGCAGAGGAGACGGTGCCCCCGGGCGGTGCGGCGGACGGCGGTGTTCATCCGGCGGGGGAACCGGATCTTAAGATCCGGATCGGGGTCATCTGCGCCGGGGATGAGAAAGAGAGCGGTATAGCGGGTCATCTTGCCGCCGTCGGCCGTGTGCAGAAAGCCCTGGAGCTGCCGGAGGAGGCGGTGCTGGTCAGAACGCCAGGGGAAGGGGAGGCGTATGAGGAGCTGCTAAAAGAACTCGCAGAGCAGAGCGATATTATTTTTGCGTGCGGTGCGGTGCCGGAGGAGCCGGTGAGGAGTGTGGCAGCCGCCAATCCCGGAGTGCAGGTCTGTCAGGCTGGCGGCGGAAGCGCGCCGGAGTCAGGGATTGCAAACTTACACAATTATTATGTTTCCGTATATGAGGCACAGTATGTGGCCGGCGCTGTGGCCGGTCTGAAGCTGAATGAGATGATCGCGAAGGGCAGTATCACGGCGGAAGAGGCAAAGCTCGGATATGTCGCAGCGCATCCGGAAGCGGCGGAAATATCGGCATTTACCGCATTTTATCTGGGAGCCGGAAGTGTCTGCCCGTCCGCGGTGATGGATGTGTACTATACAAAAAACGGGGAGGGCCGTGAAAGGGATGCCGTTTCAGCGCTTGCGGGGAGAGGCTGTGTGCTGATCGGGCTGCGGACGGATATGGCGGAAGCTGCGGAGGCGTGTGAGGAAAAAGACATCACATACATCGGGAGTTATGCAGATATGCAGACGCCTCCCCGGGACGGCGCGCTGGCCACGGTCCTTGTGGACTGGGAGCCCTATCTGACCTATGCGGTGTCCTGTGTGCTGGAAGGTACCTGGATCGACACCGACTGGTGCCGGGGATATGCAGACGGCGTGGTCGGAATCTCCGGGCCGGATGTGGGGAATGCCGCGGAGGGGACGGCTGAAAAAATTGCGGAACTGGAACAGTCTTTCAGGGAAGGTTCCGTGAAAGTGTTTGATACCGCGACATTTACGGTCGGCGGCTCCGCGCTGGAGGAGCTGACCGGAGAGGGAGGAGCGCACGACAGATACGGCATGTATGTGTACGACGGATATTTTCATGAGTCTGAATTCGGGAGCAGACCGGTGTTTGACCTGATAGTGGACGGGATTACGGTGTGTGAATAAACCGGAACACCATAATCATTACAATCTGTTTTTGGAAAAAGTCCCGGGGCTGTGGGCAGGAACTCACGGCCCCGGGGCTTTTTTTATTTATGATAAATGACTGTATTCTGCCGGCTGATAAAGAGTGATCACATAAGATCCTGCCGGTTCTGCCTGCGGTATTCCATGGGGTTAATGCCCTTCACCCGGCGGAAGGTCTGTGAGAAATAACTCAGGGATGAAAAACCACAGACGCGGGCGATGAGGGTCAGATTGTGATTGGTTTCACGCAGGAGGAAACAGCTCTCTTCAACGCGGCGGGAGATCAGATAGTTGATGGGGGACATGCCAAATTCTTTGTGAAAGACGTGAACCAGGTAGTATTTGTTCAGGTGGGCGAGAGACGCCAGCTGATCCAGGCTGAGTTCTTCTTTAAAGTGGTTGTCGATATACCGCCGGATCATATCGCACTCCCAGCTGGTGCGGGGCGCGGAAGGCTTCGGGGACAGGACGGTATCGCTCTGGCGGATCAGGTAGATCAGAACAACTTCCAGCAGATGGCGGCATACTTTTTCATAGCCGGGCTGTTTTTCCCGGGCCTCATGGAGCATCAGGTGCAGGAATTCCGTGAATTCCTCCCAGCCGCTGTGAAGATGGAGCATGGTGTAGCCCGACGGCCCGGCCAGGGTTTCCAGCCCGTCCACGCCCAGGACGATGTATTTCAGAGGGTTGTTTGTCTGGCTGAGCTCAGTGTGCGGGACGTTGGTGTTGATGAGAATCAGATCCCGGATGGAGACAGGGAATTCCTCTGTCTGGATGCGGAAGCGGCCGTGTCCGTCTGTGATAAAGAACAGTTCCGCACAGTTGTGCGTGTGGAGGCTGGAATTCCAGTTTTTCGAATACTGATCCCGGGAAATATATAGTAACTGCGGAGTTATGTGAACTGCGGAGTCCGGCTCCGGCCGGGAAAAGCTGTAAGTGCTCATTGTACTGTTTAGCCTCCTTATTGCGCAATTTTTTTTAATCAGGTTTCCCTGGTCCTCGATACAGGAATTATAAATCATTTCATGGTATTGTGCAACGGAAAAGATTTTCCTGTTTTTTTGAGATTTTTGGGGGAAAGTGCAGGATAGCTGATTTGCTGTTTTGACATTTTGCTGATTTCTGTTTTTGGAACAGAGTTTTTGTTCGGGAAATTACACAAAACAGAAAGAAAGCAATATATATAAAAAATTCCGCAAGAATAGTGCTATTAATATGGGAAAAAATTAAGTATACTTATCCTGTAAAAAGGCTGGAAACGGCCGGGTACTATTTTATTATTCAAATCAGGAGGGTGAAATATGAAAGTGAAGAAGTTATTCAGCCTGTTGCTGGTATCTGCTCTGTCTCTGTCTCTGATGACCGGATGCGGCAACAAAGATTCAGGTGCCAGCAGTGATGCGGGTCAGACGGGCGATGACGCGGGCCAGACCAGTGACGACGCAGGTCAGACGGGCGATGACGCAGGTCAGGACGATAATTCCGTTCCGGCCGGTACCGAGGCGGAGCAGACCGGTGATAATGCAGGTCAGGCTGCCGGGAATCAGTACGAAGGCGTGGAACTGACCATGTGGTCCATGTGGACCTCTGAGGAGGCGCAGGCTCTTGTTATCAAGGAGGCCGCTGCTGCTTTTGAGGAGCAGACCGGTGCAAAGATCAATATTGAGTGGAAGGGGCGCGAGATTAACAATATTCTGACTGCAGCTCTGGAAGCCGGTGAAAAGTTTGATATTTTTGAGGACGACTACAGACGTATCGCTCAGAATTACAATAAGTTTACATATGATCTGACCGACATGGCCAAAGCCATTGACTATGACAGCTACAGCTATCCGTGCCTTAACAATCAGGTGATTGAGTGGGCGGGCAATCTGAACAGCATTGTGGAGCAGCCTCAGGTGGGCGGCGTGTTCTACGACAAGGATGCGTTTACGGCGGCCGGCGTGACGGAAGAGCCGGGGACCTGGGCTGAATTTATGGATGCCTGCCAGAAGATTAAGGATTCCGGAGTCGGCCCTCTCGCTCTCGACAGCGCTTACTCTGACTTTACGTTCTACCAGCATCTGGTTCACCAGCTTGGCGAGGAAAAGCTTACGGAACTGGCTGCCAACGGCGGCTGGAGCGACAGCAACGCTGTGAAGGCTGCGCAGGCGGTTATTGATCTGGTAAATGCAGGCTATCTGGTTGACGGCGCGCCTGATGAGTTCCCCAGCAGCCAGAATAAGGTTGGTTTTGGTCAGGCTGCGATGGTCGTATGTGCCAACTATGTAACCGCCGAGGTGAACAAGGCGACCGGCACAGAGGTTAACTGGGGTCTGTTCAATTATCCGGCAGTGGATGAAGGCACGGATAACGCTGCTGCTTATGCAGGCGCTAACTCCCTGGCGATCACCTCTTACTCGGAGAATGCCCAGGCTGCGTTTGATTTCATCACGCTTCTGACAACCGGTGAGTTCGATCAGAAAATGGCTGATACAGCGGCACAGATTCCGGCAGACTCCCGCAACACCGCTCCGGCCAGCCTCAGCGGTACGGTTGAGACCCTGCTGGCGGCTGATAAGCCTGCTTCCTGGTGTTCGGCGATCAATGCGGACGAGAATCTGAAGACCAGTTTCAAATCCATTTTTAATGAGCTGTACGAGGGCAAATATGCCTCCGGAGAAGATTTCTGCAAAGCCCTGGATAATCTGTATTAAAGACGATTAAGCCGCAGGCGGTGCCAAACGGTACCGCCTGTTTTTTATATCATGGCAGACTGTGTCCCGTGATATGAAAATGCTTCGCGGGGATGAGCACTCCGCGTGCAGGGGATTCCGGTGCGGGAGTTAAGCCCGCCGGACTCTTTGTTCCTGCTGATGGGAAGGAGAAGAAAAAATGCGAAAAAATAAATCCATGATCTTTTGGTTTTGCCTGCCCGCTGTTTTGTCACTGCTGATTATGTTTGTCTATCCTGTATGCCGTACTGTGCTCATGAGCTTTTTTCAGGTGGAAAGCGTGACGTCAGGTGTGGGAGAGTGGCGTTTTAATGGCCTGGCCAATTACATTAAGATATTTGGCAGCCAGACATTCCGCATTTCCATGAAAAACATGCTTTTAATCTGGCTGGTGGGCGGAGTCATCACGCTGGCGCTGGCCATGCTGATGGCCGTGGTGATCACAAGCGGAATCAGGGGCAAAAAGTTTTTCCGCGCTGCCATTTATATGCCAAACATTATCAGTGCCGTGGCGCTGGCAACCATGTGGATTCAGTATATTTTCAATTATGACTATGGTCTGCTGAATTCCGTTGTCCGGCTTCTGGGCGGAGATAAGGTTAAGTGGCTGGGAAGCGATATGAAGTTCTGGGCCATGACTGCGGCATTTATCTTTGGCAGTGTGGGCTATTATATGCTGATCTATATCAGCGGCATTGAGGGTATCCCCCAGGACCTTTATGAGGCCGCCACCATTGACGGCGCGGGTCAGATAAAAAAATTTACCCGTATCACCATGCCGCTGCTGACAGGGGTTATCCGTACCTCGATTACGTTCTGGAGCATCAACACTACCTCTTTCTTCCTGTGGACAAAAATGTTCTCTCCCATTGACACGGAAGAATATACCATCGTTCCCGTGGTATATCTGTATGATATCGTTTTTGGAGGGAAAGGGGTTGCCACGCGGGATGCCGGAGCCGGCGCGGCGGTAGGCGTTGTGCTTACCCTGATTATTATTGCTGTCTATCTGATCGTCAACCGGCTGATTAAAAAAAGCGATCTGGAATACTAGGAAAGGGGAAGCAGTATGAACAATATAAATTGGAAAAAAGAGCTCCGGCTGTTGCCGTGTTACCTCATAGTGTGCGTCTGGGTGGTCTTTACGGCAATCATGATTTTCTGGATTCTGGCCGCCAGTCTGTCCACATCAAGAGAGATTTTTTCCGGCGAGGTGCATAAGTTTGCCACCGGCTTTCACTGGGAGAACTATGCCACTGCGTGGCGTGTGCAGAATGTATCACTGTTTTTCAGAAACTCACTGCTCTATTCGGTTCTCTCCTGTGTCGGTGTGCTGGCGATTTCTGCACCGGCGGCCTATGTGCTCGCCCGCTGGGAGTTTACCGGCGGCAGGGCCCTGCGCATTGGTCTGGTTATTGCCATGAGTGTGCCCATCATTATGATTATTATGCCCATTTATTCCCTGGCGGTGCGGTGGGGCATCAAGGGCTGGGTACTGCTGGTTGTGCTCTATATTCTGATGCGTGTGCCGTATACGACCATTTATCTGCTGGACTTTTTTGCAACCCTCTCACGCACGTATGAGGAGGCCGCCTATATAGACGGGTGCAGCGCATCTAAGACATTCCTGAAGATTATGCTGCCTCTGGTCCAGCCCGCTATTATCACGGTTACCATTTTTAATTTTATGTCGGTGTGGAACGAGTTCTTTATGGCTCTCGTGTTCACTACAAACGAAGATATGACGCCCGTGGGTGTCGGGTTGCTGAATATCATCAATTCCATGAAATACACCGGAAATTATGGCGGAATGTTTGCCGCCGTCATCATTGTGTTCCTGCCCACATTTCTGCTGTACATATTCATGTCGGAGAAGATTATTGCCGGCGTGACAGGTGGCGGTGTCAAGGGTTAAGGAAGATGGCCATACAGGAGGACAGGATATTATGAACAACGAGCGCAGGACGGGGCAGGTGACCATTCCCACTGATGTGGATGTGGTCCCTGAGACCCTGGAACTTCTGAAACGCTGGGGAGCGGATGCCATCCGGGACTGTGACGGCACCGATTACCCGGAAGAACTCAAAAGTGTGGATGCCAGGGTCTATTCGACCTACTATACTACACGGAAAGATAACGAGTGGGCCAGAGCCAATCCGGAAGAGGTCCAGCAGTGTTATATTATGACAGGCTTCCACACCGCCACCGGAGGGCCGCTGTCCATTCCCCTGATGCAGGGGATCAGCAGTGAACTGATGGAGGTCAACACGCGGGATGATATCGCACGCTGGTGGGAGGTAATGGATCGCACCGCCGGGCGGCCGCTTGATCCCGGGACATGGCGGTATGAGGACGGCTGTGTGATCATTGATGTGCCGGATGATTTTCATGAATATACGGTCAGTTTTCTGGCATACCTGATCTGGGATCCGGTACATATGTACAATGCGGTCACCAACGACTGGAAAGATTTTGAACATCAGATTACTTTCGACGTCAGGCAGCCCAGGACCCGCAAATTTACCATGGAGCGGCTGCGGAAGTTTATTGCGGATCACCCCTATGTCGATGTGATCCGGTATACGACTTTCTTCCACCAGTTCACACTGGTTTTTGATGAGCTGAAGAGGGAGAAGTATGTGGACTGGTACGGCTACTCAGCCTCTGTCTCTCCTTATATTCTGGAGCGGTTTGAACAGGAGGCCGGATATCCGTTCCGCCCGGAATTTATCATTGATCAGGGATACTATAATAATCAGTACCGGACGCCTTCCAGGGAGTATCTGGATTTTATGGCTTTCCAGCGCCGGGAGGTGGCCGCACTGGCCAGAGAGATGGTGGACATCACGCACGAGCTGGGCAAAGAGGCCATGATGTTCCTGGGAGACCACTGGATTGGCACTGAGCCATATATGGATGAGTTCAGGACAATCAATCTCGACGCGGTGGTGGGGAGCGTGGGCAACGGTTCCACCCTGAGGCTGATTTCTGACATTCCGGGCGTAAAATACACGGAAGGCCGGTTTCTGCCGTACTTTTTCCCTGATACCTTCCATGAGGGGGGCGATCCGGTCCGCGAGGCCAGGGAGAACTGGATTACCGCCCGGCGGGCCATCCTGAGAAAGCCGGTTGACCGCATTGGATACGGGGGCTATCTGAAGCTGGCCTGCCAGTTCCCGGAGTTTACGGATTATGTGGAGTCCGTCTGCAATGAGTTCCGGGAGCTGTATGAGAACATCAGGGGTACGACTCCCTACTGTGTCAGGACGGTTGCCGTTCTCAACTGCTGGGGAAGGGCCAGATCCTGGGGCTGCCATATGGTTCATCACGCCCTGTACCAGAAGCAGAACTATTCCTATGCCGGTGTGATAGAGGCTCTGTCCGGGGCGCCCTATGATGTGAAGTTCATCAGTTTTGACGAGATCAGGGAGAATCCGGGTGTGCTCGACGGGATAGATGTGCTCATCAATGTGGGAGGAGCCGATACGGCTCACACAGGAGGGGATGTCTGGGAGGACCCGGCTGTTACCGCCGCAGTGAAGAGATTTGTCTGGAATGGCGGAGGGTTTATTGGTGTGGGCGAGCCGTCCGGCCATCAGTATCAGGGCCACTATCTCCAGCTGGCTTCGGTGCTGGGAGTGGAGAAAGAGACGGGACTTACCCTGAACTATGACAAATATAACTGGGAAGAACACCCAGATCACTTTATTCTGGCCGGCTGCGATGGGGAAGTGGACTTTGGCGAGGGGATGAAGAGTATTTATGCCCTGCCGGGCACACAGGTGCTGGTTACGCGGGATAAGGAGGTTCAGATGTCGGCCAATGATTTTGGTCAGGGCCGGGCCGTGTATATCTCCGGTCTGCCTTATTCATTTGCCAATAGCCGTCTGCTTCACAGGGCTGTTCTCTGGTCCACCCACGGCGAGGAAGAGCTGAATGTGTGGCTTTCTTCTAATTACAATGTGGATGTGCATGCTTATGTGAAAAACGGAAAGTTCTGCGTGGTCAACAATACCTATGAACCTCAGTCCACCACCGTTTACAGGGGCGATGGCTCCGGCTTCCCGCTGGATCTGGCCGCCAATGAAATTCGCTGGTACGGGATCTGACCAGAACAGCTGTCTCCGCGGCAGGCGGGAGTAGCATGCGGGCAGGGCGGCCGGACAGCGCATCATCATTCCGGTCCGGGCTGTGGCGGAGGCAGCGTCCATGGAGGGATAAAGGAAATGAAAACCGCCCTGCACAAGGAGGATGGACAATGCCTTATAACATTATATTTTATTTTACCGACCAGCAGCGCTGGGATACCTGCGGCTGTTTCGGTCAGCCTTTAAACATTACGCCCAGTCTGGACCGGCTCGCCAGAGAGGGGGTCAGGTTTAGCAACGCATTCACGGCCCAGCCGGTGTGCGGCCCCTGCCGCGCCCTGTTCCAGACGGGCAGATATCCCACGGAGACGGGGTGCTTTCGCAACAATATAATGCTGCCGTCTGATGTCAGGACGCTGGCCGGCTATATGGAAGATGCCGGCTATGAAACCGCTTATATCGGCAAGTGGCATCTGGCCAGTGACGGGGAAGTAGATGCCCCTCCCACAACTGACCATACAGTCACCGCCATTCCACGGAATCTTCGGGGAGGCTACACCGGATTCTGGCGTGCAGCCGATGTGCTGGAGTTTACCTCACATGGCTATGACGGCTATGTGTTTGATGAGAATGATCAGCGCATTGATTTTAAGGGCTACAGGGCTGACTGCATTAATGATTTTGCGCTGGAGTTTCTGGACGGTTATGATGGAAACAGGCCGTTTTTTATGACTGTTTCCCAGATTGAGCCGCATCACCAGAACGACCATAAGCACTATGAGGGTCCCAGGGGCTCCGGGGAACGCTTCGCGGACTTTGTCCTTCCGGGAGATCTGCAGGCTCTGGGGGGTAATGCCGCCGAAGAGTATCCGGACTATCTGGGGCAGTGCGCCAGTCTGGACGAGAACCTTGGAAAGCTGGTGGCTAAGCTGAAGGAAAAGGGATTGTATGAGAATACGGTAATTATTTTCACTTCTGATCACGGCTCTCACTTTATGACCCGCAACCGGGACGCCCATCTCAACGGAGCTGATGATTATAAGCGCTCCTGCCATGATGCATGTCTCCATGTTCCCCTGGTGATTGCCGGAGGTCCGTTCAGGGGCGGTGTGGCGGTAGAAGAACTGGTGAGCACGGCAGGTCTGCCGAAGACGATTCTGGCGCTGGCCGGGGTGGATGTGAAAGATGCGATGATCGGGGAAAACCTTCTGGACGTGGTGGAAAAAAAGGATGCTGCCAGGCCCAATGAGATTTTTGCGCAGATTTCCGAGAGCCGCGTGGGGCGGTGCGTCCGCACGGAGCGCTACACCTATTCCGTTTACGCCCCGGGAGTTGACGGCAGTATGGCTGCCGCTGCAGACCGGTATGCGGACGATTTCCTCTATGATATGGAAAGCGATCCTCACCAGCTGAACAATGTAGTGGAAGATCCTGCGTATGCGCAGGTGAAAAAGGAGCTGCGGGAGCGCCTGCTGGACTGGATTCAAAAAGCAGAGGGCGTCCGGCCTGTCATCACGGACTGAGGATTCCGCCAGCCGGCGGCACAATCCTGTTTCCTGACGGCAGTAACCGGGCACCCGGTCAGGCGCGAAAGAAGTGTCTTCGCCGGCCTGTGTCAGGTTAATGCCCGTTCTGAGAACGGCTCCGCCTTTCCGGGCGGTGCGTCAGCACCGCTCGGGATCCGGATAGTCCACGCCGAAGGTATCGGCGGTTACACATTTTATCACCTGATTTTCCAGCGGTCTGTCGGAATAATCCGTGTCTGTTGTGGCGATTTTATCCACAATATCCAGGCCTTCCGTTACTTTTCCAAAGGCCGCATAAGCGCCGTCCAGGTGCGGGCTCGTCCTGTGCATGATAAAAAACTGGCTTCCAGCGGAGTCGGGATGCATGGAGCGCGCCATCGACAGGACGCCTTCCGTGTGTTTTAAATCATTTGTAAAGCCGTTCTGGCTGAATTCCCCGCGGATCGAGTATCCGGGGCCGCCCGTACCGCTTCCCTCGGGACAGCCGCCCTGTATCATAAAACCTTTGATGACACGGTGGAAGATCAGCCCGTTGTAAAAGCCCTTCCGGATTAAGCTGAGAAAATTGTTTACGGTGTTCGGCGCGATCTCCGGATAAAGCTCCGCTTTGATAATACCGCCGTCTGCCATTTCGATGGTGATAACTGGATTATTCATGATTCTGCCTCTTTCCGCCGGAAGTCCCGGCAATTTATTCACAATATCATTGTAACGAAAAAATGCGTCAGGGTAAAGAAATACTTGAAGAAAATATGGATAGAATGTAACATAGTAAGGGAAGCTATCAGAGGAAAGGAAATCACACAGCATGTAAGAGGATGAAAAAATGACAGGACAGAGGAAGTTTTATTCCGTGGGAACATTGTGGCTGGTGTGTCTTGTGATTGCCGGGTTCGGAGGGATCTGGCAGCAGCGATGGCAGCAGATGCAGCATGTGATGGCAGAGGAATCCGTGCCGGAGATCCCTCTCTACGCGGGAGCTCTTGCAGAATTCCGTATCTATCCGATGGCAGAAATAATAAAAAACAGTGATCTGTTCGTGGCTGCGGGGAACAGCAGTTTCCTCCGGGAGGAGGCGGTGTACTCTTTTTTACAGGGGCCGAAATCCTGGGACGAGCGCAGGGTGTGGTCCGGGGAATGGTCCGGGACATATGCCAGAGGAGGCTATTTTGGCAATTTTGCCTGCGGGCTCTGCTGCATGGCGAACATTTACAGCACATTTACACAGTATGACTGTTCGCCGTGGGATATGTATGAACATGCCAGACAGGTATCGGGATATTCGCCCTCAAAGGGGGCGGGCGCGATCGGCTGGGGCGACATGAAGCAGACCCTGAATAAAAGCGGGTTTGACTGTGCTCTTATGAGAAAACCGGGCAGTTATGAGACATTCCGGGAGGAGATTGCAGGGGCAGCGGGGGCAGTAGTGCTTGTGTGCAGCGGCAATGACGACACCTTCTGGAAGAGCACCGGCGGGCATTATGTCAATGTCTGGCTCTATAACCGCGACACGGACGAGGTCTTTTTGTCGGATCCGGGAAGCCCGGACCGCAATCGCAGATGGATTCCGCTGCGCTATGTCTATGACGCGCTAAAGACGGTCAGCCAGTATCAGTATCTTCTGGTCAGCGGATATTCGGAGGATGCGAACGAGTGGAAACAGGACGGGATCGACGAGGCCTGGATCGCGCCCTGATATGATATTGCAATTAAGGAGGAAGGAATGATGCTAAAGGGCAGAACCGCGATTGTTACCGGTGGCACGCGCGGAATCGGGTATGCAATCGTAAAGAAGTATCTGGAGAACGGAGCGAATGTTGTGCTCTGTGGTTCCAGGCGGGAGACGGCTGAGGCGGCGGCTGAGAGGCTTCTGGCAGAGCACGCAGGCTGGCCGGTGGAAGGAATCAGTCCGGATCTCCTGAAATATGATGAGGTAAAAGCAGCGTTCGACGAGGTGGACCGGAAATATGGCGGGATTGATATTCTTGTCAATAATGCAGGGGTATCCGCGTCAGACCCCGTGACGTCCTACACATCGGAAATGTTCCGGGAGACGATGGATCTGAATGTGACGGGGGTGTTTCACTGTGTGCGCGCCGTCGTGGAGGGAATGAAGAAGCGCGGCAGCGGCTGTATCATTAATACAAGCAGCATGGTCAGCATAACCGGTCAGCCGGCAGGCGTCGCATATCCCACAAGCAAATTTGCAGTCAACGGCATGACGCTCTCCCTGGCGCGGGAGCTCGGGCCGGCAGGTATCCGGGTGAACGCGGTAGCGCCGGGAATCACCAACACTGATATGATGCGGGCGGTACCCAGAGAGCAGATTGCACCGCTGATCGCACAGATTCCGCTGAGAAGAATCGGAGAGCCGGAAGATGTCGCCAACGCATTTCTCTTTCTGGCGAGCGATATGGCGTCATATATCACCGGCGTCGTGCTGAATGTGGACGGGCTGTCCCGGACATAACTACTTCAGCCGCGTATGCTTTTCCTGTATTCCCGCGGGGTTTTCCCCTGATACTTTTTAAAGATCCGGGAAAAATAGCTGGAGTCCGGAAAACCACATCTGGCGGCGATAGCGCCGACCGGCAGACCTGTCGTATTTAAAAGAATCAGGGCCTGCCGGATACGGGTGTGGTTGATGTAATCCGTGAGCGTCATGCCGGTTTCCTGCCGGAACAGCCCTGAGAGATAGCTGGCGGAGACGGCGTGACTGCGGGCGAGGATGCCGAGTGAGAGATCTTCGTTATAGTGAAAGTCGATATCGTCCATGCAGACCCGCACAAGCTGGGAACAGGAGCGGCGGGAATAATTATTGATCAGCAGGCAGTATTTTCGCAGCATGGTCAGCGGAAATGCGTTCAGCTGTCCTGCGGACGAGAGCGTCTCAATCTGTGCGGCGAGCTGCCGGAAGAGGTTGTCCGTGTGCATCGGGTGAACCTGGCTGTCGCGGACGGTCTTCTGCAGAAGGGTGTTGAGGGAGAGCAGCCTGTTTCTGGATTCGCGGATGTGATCCGCGTTCCGGGGGAGCTGTCTGTACTGTATAAGATGATAGAGATGGCGGGATGCCTCCTCGAGATTGCCGGCGGCGACGGCTGCGAGCATCGCATCCTCCCGCTGATACCGCTCCCCGACGGCTTCCGGCGCCGGTTCCGGGGTGTCCGGAATGGAGTAATCCTCATACCTGAGCGCAAACAGCTCCGGCGAATCATATGAGACAATGCGGAAGGGGACAGAGGAACCCTGCAGTTTTTCCAGAAAAAACAGCAGGGAATGTGTCCAGAATCCGACACCGGGGATCAGGGGAATGTGACTGTAAAATTCCAGTAATTCCCGCAGAGAGTCCGCCGGAATGTGGTTTTTTTCCATCAGCGCGTGAAGCGGTGCGCTCTCGACGGGCTGGCTCAGGACAGGACCGATCAGGAGCACATGGCAGCCGTACTCCTCCGCCGGTTTAGCCGGAAAACGAAAAATACAGTAGCTTAAGTTCAGCTCGTCAGTGTAATAATACTGAACACCCTCTTCGAGTGTCTGTTCCATCCGCGCCGCAATCTGTGCATAATCAAAATCTTCCGTCATTTTCCGGCGGAGCCCGAAATCAATTTCCATGATTCCGGTATAAGAAGAATCCAGCAGGAGAACCTGTATCCCCTGATGCCGGCAGCTTTCCACAAACAGTTCCAGTAAATTCATAAACATTTCTTACTTCTCCATGATATTCTGACGATTTTACTTTACCATAAAATAATGCGGAAAACAATAAAAATTGTCCTGTTAATCATTCGCAAAAACCAGTATGATAATAGAAAAATATGCGTTCGTTTTACAGCGTGAAGGAGGGTACTGAAATGGTTAATTTAAAAGAAAAACCGTTTTGTCTGAGCGACGAGGCTTTGAACTGGGTGGAGGAGACGATTGCATCCATGTCAGTCGACGAGAAGGTGGGACAGCTCTTTGTGCAGATGCGCAAAAGCCTGGATGAGGCGGTAATTAAGGATACGCTGAATAAGTATCATCAGGGGGGCCTGCGCTGGCAGGGCGGCGACCGGAATCAGGTCTACAATCAGAATAAAGTATATCAGGAGAATTCAAAGATTCCGCTTCTGATCGCGGCAAACTGTGACAACGGCGGAGACGGCTGTCTGAGCGAGGGTACTTATGTCGCGACGGCTGCGGAAGCTGCCGCGGGGCCGGGTGTAAAAACGGCGTACGATATCGGTTATGTGGCGGGCCGCGAGGCTTCGAGCGTGGGCGTCAACTGGATGTTCAATCCGTGTGCGGATATTTATATGAACTGGCGCAACACGATCGTCAACACCAGAGCCTACGGGGACAACGCGGACCGGGTCATTGAGAATATCCGCGAATTTATCAACGGAATTCACCAGAGCAATGTTGCCTGCTGCTGTAAGCACTTCCCCGGAGACGGCGTGGAGGAGCGTGACCAGCATCTGGTACTGGGCGTGAATGATCTGAGTGTGGAGGAGTGGGACGATTCCTTCCGCAGGGTATACCAGACGATGATCGATGAAGGACTCGAGAGTATAATGGTGGGCCATATTGCCCTGCCGGAAATGAGCCGTAAGCTGCGCCCGGGCATCAAAGATGAGGACATTATGCCCGCAACCCTTGCGCCGGAGCTTCTGACGGACCTGCTCCGCGGGGAGATGGGCTTTAACGGTGTTGTGATCACGGATGCTTCCCACATGGCGGGAATTGCCTGCATGGAGAAGCGCGAGGTGGCTGTGCCGAAGGCTATCGCCAGCGGCTGTGATATGTTCCTGTTTGCCAACGACGCGGAAGAGGATTTCCAGTATATGAAAGCCGGTGTCGAGAACGGTGTGATTACGCCTGAGCGTCTCGATGACGCGCTTCACCGGATTCTTGGTCTGAAGGCAAAGCTCGGCCTCTATAAAAAAGAAAATGTAACTCCGGCACCGGAAGTAAAAGAGCAGGTTGTCGGCTGTGAGGAGCATCTGAAGCTCGCGGAGGAGGCGGCAGACCGGTGTATTACGCTGGTAAAAGATACCAGAAAGAATCTTCCGGTTAACCCGGCGGAGCAGAAGCGCGCACGTCTGGTATTTATCCAGTCCACGCCGACCACAAAAGGCTATAAATCAGATCCCGTAAAACAGGTCGTGATCGAGGAGCTCGAGCGGGCCGGTTTTGATGTGGACGTGGCGCCGAACTTCCATGATCTTGAGGCGGAGGAGGGACCGAAGCCAGAGCACATGGCGACGATGATGAACTGCGGCAAAATGAAAGATTTTGCCTCCAGATATGATGTCGTTTTCCTTGTACTCAATATCAAGGGCTACGCACAGGAGAACAATGTGAGACTCCGCTGGAGCTGCAATCATTCCAGCGAGCTTCCGTGGTATCTGACTGAAGTGCCGACAGTCGGCATCAGCTTAAACTATACGAATCATCTGATTGATGTGCCGCAGGTTCATGCGTTTGTCAATGCGTATGGCAATACCAGGACATGCATCCGCACGGCGATCGAGAAGATCTGTGGCAGGAGCGAATTCCAGGGTACGGCGAGCGATACCGTATTCTGTGGTAAATGGGATACAAGACTGTAAAAATACAGGACTGTCAGGGCTGGGAAAGGGCCGGATACTGGGCAGGATGTGGACGGGGCGGATTTTCCGCCCCGTTTCCGGTCTGCGGGAGGCATGTACGGATCTTTGTCGCGGTGCGTGGCAGCGCGACAAAGATCCGCCGGCCGGTAACAGAGGGCACTCAGGAAACCGTGGCGGTATATTCCTGCAATCCCGGAGAGAAAATAATTTAAATATTGCAAAAAACCCCCGTTTGGGGTATACTAATATCACTCTCGGAACAGCTGTGGAAAGGAGGATGGCCGGTATGGCAAAGACAGGACGGAAACTGATAGCGAATAATAAAAAAGCCAGTCACGACTATTTTCTGGAAGAGCGTTTCGAGACGGGAATCGCGCTGCACGGGACGGAAGTTAAGTCCCTGCGCATGGGCAGATGCAGCATTAAGGAAGCGTTTATCCGGATTGAGAACGGCGAGGTTATTGTATACGGAATGCACATAAGTCCGTATGAGAAAGGAAATATTTTCAACAAAGACCCGCTTCGTCCCAGGAAGCTTCTGATGCACAGGGCCGAGATACGCAGGCTGTCCGGCAGGAGTATGGAACAGGGCTATACGCTGGTTCCGGTTGAGGTGTATCTGAAAGGAAGCCTTGTGAAAGTGGAGATCGCGCTGGCGAGAGGCAAGAAGCTTTATGACAAGCGGCGCGATATTGCGAAAAAGGACATGAGGCGGGAGGCGGAGCGCGATTTTAAAGTAAAAAATCTGTAGATCAGGGCCAGTACTGGTTTCGACGGGGGCTGTGAAGCTGGAGAAGCGAGCCGCATGGGATGCGTCAAATGCCACAATTAAAATTAAACGCTGAAGACAATTTAGCAATCGCTGCCTGATAGGGCGGCAGTCGTTCCCCGGGCACCTGCACCCGGGGGTGACGGCTTCGACAATGCAGGAAACGACACGGGCAAAGCTTTGAGCCTGTGGGCGTATTATGAAGCTACTAAAACCGTAACTATGTCTGTGAAGGTGCGGCAGAGGGAATGTTAATCCACAGAATACGCTCGTAGAAGGACAGGGGATTGGCTTTCGGACATGGGTTCGACTCCCATCTGGTCCATTGGAAAAGAGCCGGAAACGGATGTTTATTACGTAAACATTCATTTCCGGCTCTTTTTTACATAAGGAAGACCGGCGGGGCCTGTAATCCGCTGTTTATGACGGAAAGCCCGCGGAGTGTGTTTCCTGTTGTTTTCCGGGATCCACGGATCCGGGTGGAAATTTTTTCCTGGAACCGGAATTTCCAAAAAAAAGATTGAAAACCCTACTCATGTAGAATAATCTAAAAGAGGAAGGGTGAGAATTTTTGTGAGGAGGAGACGGGCATGGAAAAGATTTCGGAATGTGAAGAGATGGTTCTTGTGGTTGTATACCGGAGCAGGACAATCCCGCGCGTGAAAGACATACTGGTGGATGTGAACTGGCTTTATGGCAGAGAGTGGAAAGCCCAGACTGTTTCCACCTTTTTGTCCAGACTCATCCGCAAGGGATATCTGCGGACAGAGAAGAAAGGGCGGGATATTTATTATTATCCGGTCATTGCCCTGGAGGAGTACCGGAAGAGCAAATTAAAAGAGCTTAAGGAGGGACTGTTTGAAAATGACGGGGAACTTCTGGGGAGATACCTGCGGGAGCTGTGATATCATTGTTATTGCATTCCGGTCGTGTTTTTTCTATAATGATTGAAGGTAATGGTTGAAAGAAACTGTGGGGGAAAGAGGGTGGGAAAATGATGTCAGAAAGCAGGGGAAAAAAGGGAGCCGTTGTGGACGGGTTTTATTTTCCGGACAATCCGGAGGCGGAGCAGGCGAAGAAGGAAAAAGAGGGAATCCGTTTTATCAGGGAAAAATCCGCCATGGACGGGCCGGAGGCAGTTTTAAAGCTATACAACAGAATGATACAGCAGAACCTGTTTGAGACGGCTGTGGGATATACTTATCTGAAAGATCTGCAGGAGTATCTGCTCTCCGTCCCGGAAATCAGCCGTGAGGATATTCTGCCGATACGGGTCAGGCATCCGGTCTCCGTCCGGGAGGCTGCACAGCAGACAGAGGGTGGAAAAGCTCCGGAGAAGAATAAAGAGGAAAAGGAAAAGCGGCAGGAAATAAATCTGCCGGCAAAGTATATGGCGCGGCTTAACGCATACAGAAAACGGTACAGGGCGGCGCTTGTGGTCTGTGCATTTCTCATCGTGTGTGTGGCGGCGATGTTTGTGATTACGGCGACGTCCGACAACGCCACGATCCTGAATTACGAGAGTAAACTGATTGACCGCTACGAACACTGGGAAGAAGAGCTTAAGGAACGTGAGGCGAAGGTCAGGGAGAGGGAGGAGGCGGCGGGAATCAGCGTGCAGAATTCCCACGGTCCGGAAAGCACACAGGAATAGTGGCGGATCACAGTTTTTTCATAAATATCTGGTATAGTGAAAGAAAAATGTTCCATGAGGGAGGAAAATGTGAATAAAATTAAGATTCTGGTCGTGGACGATGAGAGCAGGATGAGGAAGCTGGTGAAAGATTTCCTGATGCGCCAGGGATATGCCGTGCTTGAGGCCGGGGACGGGGAGGAAGCGCTTGACCTTTTCTATCGGGAGCGGGATATTGCACTGATTATACTGGATGTGATGATGCCCAGAATAAACGGGTTTGAGGTCTGCAGGGAGATCCGGGAGACCTCAAAGGTGCCGGTTATTATGCTCACGGCGAAGGGAGAGGAGAGCGATGAGCTCAACGGATTCGAGCTGGGAGTTGATGAATATATATCCAAACCGTTTTCCCCGAAGATTCTGGTCGCCCGCGTCGGTGCCATTCTGCGCCGGAGCGGTATGGGCGCCGACGGGGAGGGAAAGATCTCCCGGGGCGGCATTGTGGTGGACCGGAAAGCACGCATTGTGACTGTGGACGGGACGGCGGTGGAACTAAGCTTTAAGGAATTTGAGCTGCTGAATTATTTTCTGGAAAATGAAGGAATTGCCCTGTCGAGGGAGAATATCCTCAATCATGTCTGGAATTATGATTATTTCGGGGATGCGCGCACGATCGACACACATGTAAAGAAGCTTCGGGCAAAAATAGGGCCGAAAGGGGAGTATATAAAAACAATCTGGGGCATGGGCTATAAATTTGAGGTGCCGGATCAGCCCGCAGGGTAAAGGTGGCGGAACTATTGACAGGGTTAAAAATCAGGGATAAAATTTCAGTGATGAAAAAAGGGTCCCTCGCCAGGGAGACGGGGCTGATGATCATCGGTCTTGTGGCGGGGACGGTTCTGCTCTGCTGGCTTTTGAACGCGGTATTTCTGGAGCGCTATTATGTGAGAAGCAGACAGCAGTCGCTGCTGGCGGATTTTGAGATGATTGACAGGGCGGCGGTGTCCGGTCTGCTGTATTCCGGCGATTTTGATATTACTTTTGATAATCTGTGCGCAAACGGGAATACGACGATTCTGATTATCAGCTCAGACAGGGCCATAGTGCGCTCTTCGGTGAACAATACCGAGAAGCTTCTCCGGGAGTTTACCGATATTATTTTCGGGGAACGCAGGAATGAGACGACGGTTCTGACATACGAGCACAACTATGAGATACAGCGCCAGAGGGAT
The DNA here is from genome assembly GCA_947062675.1 of uncultured Roseburia sp. GTDB lineage: Bacteria > Bacillota > Clostridia > Lachnospirales > Lachnospiraceae > Roseburia. The sequence goes on along the minus strand of CAMSQM010000002.1, from coordinate 69,189 downwards.
CAGCGGCTGGATTCAGAATATCTCGTGCTGTACGGGACGCTTGCGGATGGCAATCTGATCCTGATGCGCACGGCGTTTGCCAGCATACGGGAGAGCGTTGCTATTTCCAACCGGTTTCTGATCTATATCGGAATTGTGGCGGTGGTGGTGAGCGCGCTGGCGTCTCTGTACGCGGCGGGCAGAGTGATCAAACCGCTTATCCGTCTTACTGAGATTTCCAGGCGGATGGCAGAGCTGGACTTTGCGGTGAAGTATTGTCCGAAGAGGGGCAGGAGGAATGAGATTGATGAGCTGGGAGAGCACATGAACCGGCTCTCCATGGCGCTTGAGCACACGGTTTCCGAGTTAAAGAGCGCGAACAATCAGCTCCTTCTGGATATTGAAAAGAAGACGCAGACAGATAATATGCGGAAAGAATTTCTGTCGAATGTTTCCCATGAACTGAAGACGCCGCTGGCACTGATTCAGGGGTACGCGGAGGGGCTGAAAGAGTGCATTCATGAGGATCCGCAGAGCAGGGATTTTTACTGTGAAGTGATCATGGACGAGGCGGATAAGATGAACCGGATGGTTAGGAAGCTTCTGACGTTAAATCAGCTGGAGTCCGGCGGGGAGACTGTGACGATGGAGCACTTTAACCTGACGGAACTGATCGACGGCGTGCTTCACTCCGCGGAAATTCTGCTGCAGCAGAGCGGAATCACGATTGCGGAGCGCCCGGGGGAGGCGGTATATGTCTGGGCTGACGAGTTTATGGTGGAGGAGGTGCTCACGAATTATCTGAGCAATGCGATCCACCATGCGCAGGGGAGGAAGCAGATATCCATCCGCTGTGAGTACAGGGGGGAGCTGGTCAGGGTGAGCGTGTATAATACCGGAGAGAGGATTCCGGAGGAGGAGCTCGGCCGCATCTGGACAAAGTTTTACAAAGTGGACAAAGCCAGAACAAGGGAATATGGCGGCAGCGGAATCGGGCTTTCCATTGTAAAAGCGACGATGGAAGCGTTTCACCGGGATTGTGGTGTGATCAATCGCGCGGACGGTGTGGAGTTCTGGTTTGAACTTGATGCAGAAAGTTCGTTTTTGGCTTGCCATATTTCAAATGAAATGCTAACATAGAAGACAGGGAATTGACAGTTTGTGAGGAGCCATATGAAAAAATCAAATGTACAGATCACAGCGGCGGCGGTTTTTGCTGCCATGCTGCTGGGCGGATGCGGGGACGAACCTTACGCGTTATCCGAGAAGGAAGAGCAGATCATTGTGAACTACTCAGCCCATGTTGTGGGAAAGTTTAACAAAACCGGAAAAGAGGGCCTGCGCCTGATCGATGTCGAGGCGCTTCTGGAGGAGGAGGCCGCTGCACAGGAGCCGGAAGCAGGCGGGGACACGGAGCTTTCGTCCGAAAGTCCGGCGGGTACCCCTGCGGCTGGAGACGGTTCCGGTACGCCTGTGCCGGAGAATCCGGTGCAGACCGCCAGTCTGGGAGAGCTCTTTGGCTCGGAGAATATAAAGGTGGATTATGTGGGGTCAAGACTTTCCACGGATTATGTGGAGAAAGAATTCTATGCAATGGATGCGGATGCGGGCATGGTATTTCTGGTTGTCGGGATTGATATCACAAACGTGGGAGAGGAGCCTGCCGCGCTGGATTTTCTCTCTGCCACGCCGGCATTCACGGCAGTGGTCAACGGGGAGCCCGCGGTTGCGGCGGAGCTGACGTTTCTGTCAAATGATTTTTCCACGCTTGAGGCTGAGGTGGAGGCAAAAGCGACGCTGGAGACCGTTCTGCTGTTCCAGATTCCGGAGACCATCACATCGATAGATACTCTGACGCTTGAGGTATCGGTGAACGGAGGCAATTACCAGGTTAATTTAGAAAATATGTGAAAAAAGATGCAATTTCCGGCCGGGGTATGCTATAATGGGATCAGGTTTGGGAATTGCGTTGCGATACTGCGCGAGAGGAGAAGAAGTAATGGATACAAATATTTTACTGGAATCAGGAACGAATGAACTTGAAGTCCTGGAGTTCACCCTTGGAAACAACCATTATGGCATCAATGTGGCAAAGATCAGGGAGATTCTGACCTATCAGCCGATTACGCCGGTGCCCAATGGTCATCCGTGTATCGAGGGGATTTTCATGCCGCGTGATACGATGATTTCCGTGGTCAATCTGAAGCGGTGCCTGGGGATGGCCGAGGATGCGGAGAACAGAGGACTGTTCATTATCACGAACTTCAACAAGCTGAATATCGCGTTCCATGTGGATGCAGTTCTGGGAATTCACCGCGTCTCCTGGGAATCCATCATCAAGCCCGATTCCACCATCAATACAGAAGAGAACAGCGCTTCCACCGGAGTGATCAAGATGGACAGCAAGCTGATTATTATTCTTGACTTTGAGAAGATTGTCACGGATATCAGTCCTGAGACGGGATTGCGGATCTCGGATGTGGAGAGCATGACCGAGCGCGAGAGATGCGATTCTCCGATCCTGATCGCAGAGGATTCCCCACTCTTAAGCAGACTGATCACAGACTGCCTGAAAAAGGCAGGATACACGAATCTTCTGGTGACGATGAACGGGCAGGAAGCCTGGGATAAGCTGGTGGAGTACCGGCGCGCGGGCAATGTGCGGGAGAAGGTTCACTGCCTGATCACGGATATTGAGATGCCGCTGATGGACGGTCACCGCCTCACGAAGCTTGTCAAGACGGATGATATTATGAAGAAGATTCCGGTAATTATCTTCTCGTCACTGGTGAATGAAGAAATGAGGATCAAGGGCGCGCGGCTGGGAGCTGACGCCCAGCTGACCAAGCCGGAGATCGGCAATCTTGTGTCAGCCATAGACAACCTGATAGATAAGAGTATGGAGTAAGTTTGAAGGGAATAGGGGGATGTGATGTTTCATCACATCCCCGCGTTTCAGTTGCGGGTTAGTGGAGGTACACATGAGCAGGTCAGAAGACTATCTTGACGGATTACTTAATTTGGTGGAAAACGGAAAAGTGCCGGGATCTTCGTGGGAGGATGAAATATTAGCCGACGAGGCACAGGAACGTGTGACGTTAAAGGAGAAGCCCAGACGGAAGAAAGGCCCTGATGACGATTTTTTCGATTCCTTTGAGAATGAGCTTCTGCTGGGTGAAAATTCGGATGATTTTCTTCTCCAGTTTGAGAAAGAGCTTGAAGATGAACTCGGCGGAGGTGTGGCGAAAAAGGTATCTGCGGATACTGCCGGTGAAAAGAAGACGGATGATCCGTTTGGAGATTCCGGAGCCTTCGGCAGTGATGACGCGTTTGGCGGGGCAGATACGTTTTCTGACGGGGATCTGTTCAGCGGCGGGGTGTCCGGCGGAATGGATGCGTTTTCCGGCGGGGAAAATATGGATACAGATGCTTTCGGAGGGCTGGGGGATTTTTCCGGCGGGGATCTGTCCGGAGACATGGATACAGATGCTTTCGGAGGGCCGGGAGATTTGTTCGGCGCTCCGGACGAAGCCGGAGAGGAGGATGCCGGCCCGGATGTTTCTTTCGGCGGAGAGATCCCTGACGGGGATCTCTTCGGGAGCTCCGGGGATTCCGCTGAGGGGGATTTGTTCGCCGCGCCGGATGATTTTTCCGCCGGGGATGCATCTGGCCCGGAAGAAGCGGACCGTGGCGATACTGCCGGGGAGGAGCAGCCGGAGGATTCTTTTCTGGATAACCTGGATGATATCGTGAATGGTGTAAAAGAAAAGATGATGGAGGCAGACGCGCCGGATGAGGAGGGAGCCGCAGAAACGGCAGTGGATGCGCTGGATGATGCCGCGGATTCCAGTGGATTTCTGTCCGCGTTCGGGGAGGAGATGAAGGCGTCACCTCTGGACGCAGATACCGGTACGGAGGATTTCCCTCCTCTGGATGACGGCTTTCCCGGCGGGGATGCGGGTTTTGCGGATAACGGGCTGGATGATTTTGACAGTCTGGGTATGGAAGAAGGCATGCTCGGAGAGGGACCGGATCCGGAGGAGAGTGGCGGAAAGAAGAGCAGGAAGAAGAAAAAGGGCAGTGACGGTGACAAAATGAGTTTTGGCCAGAAGTTATCCAGGCTGTTTTTCGGGGCAGACGAAGATGAGGATGGGACGGTTCCGGTTCCCGGGGCAGCAGATCCGGGATTCGGGGAGCTGGGAGATGAGAATCTTGAACTTCTTGATGAGATGAACAGCAATGCCCGGCAGGCTCCGGACCCGAAAGCGGAAGAAGCGGAGAAGAAACGGAAGAAAAAAGAAGAAAAAGAAAAAAAGGCGAAGGAAAAGAAGGCAAAGAAGGAACAGAAAGCGAAAGAGAAGAAGGAAAAGGAGGCGAAAAAGCCCCCGAAGGAGAAGAAGCCGAAAAAGCCAAAGCCTCCGAAAGTGCCTGACAATTCCCCGCGTCTGCCAAAGGTACCTGTGTTCCTGATTTTTGTCATGGCGGGATCTTTTCTGGCGCTTGTGCTGATCGGGACGAATCTGTTCGGATATTCCAGCAGTTTTGACGAGGCAGAGCAGGAATACAGTGTGGGGAATTATGAGGAAGCATACCGCAGGGTTTCCGGTCTGGAAGTGAATGAGAAAGATCAGGATGCCGTTGAAAAATACCGGATTATGGCGGTTGCTGCGGGTCAGTACCGCGCATACCAGAGTTTTATGGAGTCAGGAATCTATGATATGGCGCTGGATTCCCTGATTCGCACGGTCGGAAGATGTGAGAAATACAGGGAGGACGCGCAGAATTATGGCTGCGGCGGTGAGCTGGAACAGGTGAAGGGCCAGGCTTCCGGTGCGCTCAGCAGTTTTGGTATTACGCCGGAACAGGCGCTGGAACTGTATGATGAGGGCAGCAGAGGTGATTATTCCGAGGAGCTTTACCGGATTCTGATGAAAGCCGGCTTTCTGGAACAGGAGAACAGATGACGGGAATTATTGACTATGACGCGGGGAATATAAAGAGTGTGGAAAAAGCGTTCCGCTATCTGGGGGAGGAATGCGTGGTCACAAGAGATCACGCACTCCTCCGGAGGGCGGACCGGGTGGTGCTGCCGGGCGTCGGCTCTTTCGGGGAGGCGATGGCGCAGCTGAAAAAGTATGAGCTCGATAAACTCCTGACAGAGCTGGTGGTGGAGAAAAGGCCCGTGCTCGGGATCTGTCTCGGTCTGCAGCTGCTTTTTTCCGGCAGTGAGGAGAGCGGCGGCGTGGAGGGGCTCGGACTTCTCCCCGGAGATATTCTGCGGATTCCCGCGGGGGATGGTCTGAAGATTCCTCACATCGGCTGGAATTCTCTCCGGCTTTCCGGTGACGGGAGACTGTTTTCGGACCTTCCGGGCATGGATGGCTGCGGACAGCCGTATGTTTACTTTGTGCATTCCTATTACCTTGCAGCCCGGGACGAGCGGATTGTAAAGGCGTCCACGGAGTATGGCGTGCGGATTCATGCATCCGTGGAACAGGGGAATCTGGCAGCCTGCCAGTTCCACCCGGAGAAAAGCGGCGCGGTGGGACTTGGCATACTTAAGAATTTTGCCGGGAGGTTTTAGATGTTTACGAAGAGGATTATCCCGTGTCTGGATGTCAGCAACGGGCGTGTCGTAAAAGGGATTCACTTTGTCAATCTGAGGGATGCCGGGGATCCGGTTCTGGCTGCGGAGGCCTATGACAGGGCCGGGGCGGACGAGCTCGTTTTTCTGGATATCACGGCGACGCCGGATGCCAGAGGGACGGTGACGGATATGGTGCGAAGGGTGGCGGAGAAGGTTTTTATTCCGTTTACCGTGGGCGGCGGAATCCGGACCGTGGAGGACTTTAAGTCCCTGCTCCGCGAGGGGGCCGACAAGATTTCTGTTAATTCTGCGGCGATCAGCCGCCCGGAGCTGATTTCCGAGGCGGCAGAAAAGTTCGGGAGCCAGTGCGTGGTGGTGGCAATTGACGCGCGCAGGCGCTCTGACGGTTCCGGCTGGAATATTTATAAGAACGGCGGGCGCATTGACACGGGGCTTGACGCCGTGGAGTGGGCGCTTCGCGCGGAGCGCCTGGGCGCGGGCGAGATTCTTCTGACAAGCATGGACTGCGACGGCACGAAAAACGGATACGATCTTGCCCTGACAAGGACGATCGCGGAGCAGGTCGGGATTCCGGTGATAGCTTCCGGAGGAGCGGGGGAGAAAGAGCATTTTTACGAGGCGCTCACGGAAGGAAAGGCTGACGCGGCTCTGGCCGCCTCACTGTTCCATTATAAAGAGCTGGAAATTGCGGATCTGAAGGATTATCTGAAGGACAGAGGCGTCAGTGTCAGACGATAAACATAAGAGAAAAGCTCCGGATCAGCGATGACCGGTGACGATGGAGGAGAGACGATGGCAATGATCGAAAATGACTGGCTTCCGGCGGTCGAGGAGGAATTTCGCAAGCCGTATTACCGTGAACTGTACCGTTTTGTAAAGGAAGAGTACAGTAAGACGACGGTTTATCCGCCAGCGGATGATATCTTTAACGCGTTTCACTTTACGCCGCTGGGGCAGGTGAAGGTGCTTCTGCTGGGGCAGGATCCGTATCACAATGTGAATCAGGCGCATGGGCTGTCGTTTTCCGTGCTGCCGGAGCAGAAAGAGATACCGCCCTCTCTGCAGAATATTTACCAGGAGCTTCACGATGATCTCGGGTGTGAGATTCCCAATAACGGCTATCTGAAGAAATGGGCGGATCAGGGCGTGCTGCTCTTAAATACGGTGCTGACCGTGCGCGCGCATCAGGCGAATTCCCACAGGGGAATGGGCTGGGAAAAGTTTACGGACGCAGTGATACAGGCCGTCAACGCCCAGGATCGTCCGATTGTCTGTTTTCTCTGGGGCAGACCCGCCCAGAACAAGGCTTCCATGCTCACAAACCCGAAGCATCTGGTGCTGAAAGCGCCGCACCCAAGTCCGCTGTCCGCGTACCGGGGATTTTTCGGATGTAAACATTTCAGCCAGGCAAATAATTTCCTGAAAGAGCACGGAGTGGAACCGGTTGACTGGCAGATTGAGAATTTGTAAAAGCTCTTAAAAAGCCGGAGGAAATGCAGATGAGAGAGAGAAGACTAGGTGCAGCCTGTCTGTGGCGGCTGATATTTTTTGTATTTACAGTGATCGTCTTTTTTGTGGTTCCGTGGAGGAGTTCAGGGGGCGTGATCGAGAGAAGCAGTACCTACTGGCCATTTTCCCTGCTGTCCGACCGGGGGATTGCGATGCTGTCGGACTACCGGACGTGGTTTATCGGGCAGTGGATTGTATTTTCAGGGACGCTTCTGGTGCTTGAGCTGTTTTGTATGCAGCTGCATATCGAGAGGAACAGGGTAATCAGAGTCATTGCCTTTATTCTGTTTGCGGCGGCCTTTCTCTCACTGCTTTATTTCAGTATCGGCTCGCTGGTCTGGTCAGGACCGCTTGTGCCGATGGACGCTGGTACATGGAACCTGATTTTTCGGGAAAACAAAGTGATTCTGTACGCCTGGTGGGGCGTTTCAGCTCTGTTTTTCCAGCTTGCCGCAAAAATGTGATCTGTCCCGTATTTGGGACACAAAACAGCTGTATATCCCGTTTATGGGACATGTGACAGGATACACTCCTTTTTATCAGAGAAAAAAGGAGTGTATTTTATTTATGAAGGGATATGTGGTGGAAGCGGGTTACATGGGATATGTGGACGGAAGATACATGCTGTTTGCGAATGAGGAAGATTATCGCGAATATTTTGAGGACTGACGTGAAATCTGACATTGAAATCCGGGAAGCAATATGGGATAATACAGAATAGTATGACAGCAGGAAAGAAGGGATTTGAATGTCACAGAAAGAGATAGAGGTATACGGGGAGCAGATGGAGGATATCAGAATCCGCCCGTACGAACATCACGCGAAGTATTATGAGACAGATCAGATGGGTATTATCCATCATTCCAATTATATCCGCTGGATGGAGGAGGCCCGCATGGATCTGATGAACCAGATCGGTCTGTCTTACAGACAGATGGAGGAGATGGAGATTATCAGCCCTGTACTGTCGGTTTCCTGTGAGTATCACAGTATGGTGCATTTTGATGATGTGATCGTGATCGAGACCCGGATCGTCAGATACACCGGGGTGAAGCTTGAGGTGGAGTACCGCATGACAGACAAGGAGACCGGGGAGCTGCGCACGACGGGGAGAAGTTCGCACTGTTTTCTGAGCCGTTCCGGCAGGCCGATCTCCCTGAAACGCTCTTATCCGGAGCTTGATACGAAATTTTTTGAATTTACATCATAAAACAGACGAAGGAGAGCATCATGATACAGGAGAGACTTGGCGCGCTGCGCAGTGAGATGAGAGAGAGGAAGATTGACCTTTATGTGATTCCGACATCCGATTTCCATGAATCCGAGTATGTCGGGGATCATTTTAAGGCGAGAAAATTTATCACGGGCTTTACAGGCTCCGCGGGAACCGCCATAATCACACAGACAGAGGCCGGCCTGTGGACAGACGGCCGTTATTTCGTTCAGGCGGAGCAGCAGCTTGCAGGAACGCCCGTCACGCTTTACCGCATGGGAGTGGAGGGCGTGCCGGCAGAGGAGGATTTTATCAGGGAAAAGCTTCCGGAACACGGTTGTCTTGGGTTTGACGGAAGGGTGGTAAACGCAAAGCTGGGCGAAAAATTCCGCAGGATTGCGGAGCAGAAGAGCGCGACGCTGCATGTGGACGAGGATCTGGCCGGCCTGATCTGGGAGGACCGTCCGGCTCTTCCGAAGGAGCCGCTGTTTCTGCTCGAAGAGTGTTACAGTGGAAGAAATACCGCGGACAAGCTTTCCTGCCTGAGGGAAGAGATGAAAAAGGAGGAGGCCGGTGTGCACATCCTCACCTCGCTCTACGATATCGCCTGGCTTCTGAATATCCGCGGAGGCGATATCGATCATGTGCCGGTCGTACTCTCTTATCTGGCAGTGACGGACGCAGAGTGTATCTGGTTTCTGCAGGAGGAGCTGGTGACGGAACAGATCCGGTCGTATCTGGATAAATACGGTATAACGGTGAGACCTTACGAGGCAATTTACGGGTACGTGCCGTCCATTCCGGCGGATACCTGCGTGCTTCTGGACCGCAGTGTGGTCAATTACCGCATTGCGTGCAGTCTGCATCCGGACTGTAAGATCGTGGACAAAAAGAATCCGACAGAGCTGATGAAGGCGGTCAAGAATCCGGTTGAGGTTGATAACACCCGCCTCGCGCATGTACGGGACGGCGTCGCGTTCACGAAATTTATGTACTGGCTGAAGACACAGATCGGCAGGATTCCGATGACGGAGATTTCCGCGTCTGATTATCTGAGAGAGCGCAGACAGGAGCAGGAGCATTTTCTGGATATCAGTTTTGACACGATCTGCGCATATGGCCCGAATGCTGCCATGATGCACTATGCGGCCACCCCGGAATCGGATGCGGAGCTAAAGCCGGAGGGATTTCTGCTCGTGGATTCGGGCGGTCATTATTATGAGGGAACGACCGATATCACGCGAACAATGGCGCTCGGCCCGCTCACGGACGAGATGCGGCGGCATTTTACGGCGGTCTGCCGATCCAATCTCGCGCTTGCAAACGCGAAGTTTCTGTACGGATGCAGAGGCGTCAGCCTTGATATACTCGCACGGGGACCGCTCTGGGACATGGGAATTGATTACAGATGCGGGACAGGACATGGCGTCGGCTATCTGCTCAACGTCCATGAGGGTCCGAACGGCTTTCGCTGGAAGATTGTCCCTGAGCGCCAGGACAGCGGTGTTCTGGAGGAGGGGATGATCACGACGGACGAGCCAGGCGTTTATCTGGAAGGAAAGTACGGGATCCGTCTCGAAAACGAGCTGGTCTGCCGCAAAGCGGAGAAGAACGAGTATGGACAGTTTATGGTTTTTGAAAATATCACCTATGCTCCGATTGACCTTGATGCTATCCTGCCGGAGGAGATGACGGGGCGTGAGAGAAAGATGCTCAACGATTACCACAAAATGGTATATGATACTCTGTCCCCGCACATGACGGAGGAGGAAAATGAGTGGCTGAGGCATTACACGCGTGCAATCTGAACAATCTGAGACTGGAGATGGGATATGAGTGAAAAGCTGGTTTTGATAGACGGTCACAGCATTCTGAATCGGGCATTTTTCGGAATTCCTGATCTGACCAGCTCCGAGGGGCTTCACACCAATGCGGTGTATGGTTTTCTGAATATTATGTTTAAGATTCTTGAGGAGGAACAGCCGGATTATCTGACCGTCGCTTTTGATGTGTCGCAGCCGACGTTCCGCCACGAAATGTATAAAGAATACAAGGGGACCAGGAAGCCGATGGCGGAGGAGCTGCGGGAGCAGGTTCCGCTGATGAAGGAGATGCTCAGGGCCATGGGAGTTGTGATCGTGGAGAAAGGCGGCTACGAGGCTGACGATCTGCTCGGGACAATCGCGAAGCAGGGGGAAGCAGACGGTCTTACCGTCTCCATTGTCTCGGGGGACAGGGACCTTCTGCAGCTTGCTTCTGAGCAGGTCAGGGTACGGATCCCGAAGACGAAGCGGACCGGGACAGAGATCGAGGACTATAATGCGAAGGAGGTGCAGGAAAAATACCTGGTGACCCCGACGCAGTTTATTGATGTGAAGGCACTGATGGGGGATGCCTCCGACAATATCCCGGGCGTTCCGGGAATCGGGGAAAAGACGGCGACGGCGCTGATCGCGCAGTACGGCAGTATTGAGAATGCCTATGCGCATGTCGATGAGATACGGCCTCCGCGCGCCAGCAGAAACCTGAAAGAACATTATGAGCTCGCACAGATGAGTAAAACGCTGGCGACGATTGACCTTCACGCCGATATTGTATATGACAGAAAAGCCGCCAGGCTGGAAAATATTTCAGATCTTTATACGGAGGAGGCATACCTTCTGTGCAAAAAGCTTGAATTTAAGAATCTGCTCAGCCGGTTTGAGCTGACGGCATCAAAAAATGAGGTGGCGGAGCATTTTCAGAAAATAAGCCGGAGAGAAGACGCGGAGCGTGTGTTTGCCCGGATGAAGGGTGCGGAGTGTGGTTTCTTTGTGGTGCCGTGCGGGGAAAAGAGAGACCCGGATACAGAGCAGGATGGACAGATCAGACTGCCCGGTCTGGAAGCGGAAGCGGGGAGCGGAATGGAAATGTCCGCCCCTGCAGCCGGGGAGGATCTGCGGCAGGAAGCCGGCGCGAAGGAGTGTGCGGGAAGACCGTTTCTGGGACTTGCGGTCGCGTTCGGCTCTGAGGATGTCTATTATATGGAAGCAGGTGCGCAGCTGGGATGCGATGTCATCCGGGAGCTGTTTGTGTCGTGTGACGCCGCAGGTTACGCCACGCTGGATTTAAAACAGCAGCTGGCCTCACTCGGAATGCTGGAAAAGAATTGCAATGGCTGCGTGAGCAGGGAGAATCTTTTTGACGGAGTGATCGCCGCGTATCTTCTGAATCCACTAAAGAATGACTACCCATACGAGGATATCGCAAAAGATTACGCCGGGATCATGATTCCCTCCCGCCGGGATCTGCTGGAAAAGCTCAGTTATGAGCGGGCAGCAAAGGAACGGCCGGAGGAATTTCTGCGCTGTGTCTGCCTGACGGCATATACGGCATATATCACAAGGGAAAAGCTGTCAGAAGAACTTTGCGCCACGGGGATGGAGGAACTGTTTGCGGCGATTGAGATGCCGCTGGTGTTCACTCTCGCGGACATGGAAAACGAAGGAATTCTTGTCTCGGGGACCGCTCTGAAGGAATATGGAGACCGGCTTGCAGTGCGCATTGCGGAGCTGGAGCAGAAGATTTATGAGGAGGCCGGAGAGGAGTTCAATATTAATTCCCCGAAACAGCTGGGGGCGGTTCTGTTTGACCGGCTGAAAATGCCGAACGGCAAAAAGACGAAAACGGGCTACTCGACGGCGGCGGATGTTCTGGAGCGTCTGGCGCCGGATTATCCGGTTGTGGCGGATATACTTGAATACCGCCAGCTGGCGAAGCTGAAATCCACCTACGCCGACGGTCTGGCGCAGTGTATTGCGGATGACGGGAGGATTCACACCTCGTTTAACCAGACGATCACGGCGACAGGGCGGCTGAGCAGCACGGAGCCGAATCTGCAGAATATCCCGATGCGGATCGAGCTCGGGCGGCTGATCCGGAAAGCATTCTTTCCGCGGGAAGGCTGTGTATTTCTGGACGCGGATTACTCCCAGATTGAGCTGCGCGTGCTTGCGCATCTCTCCGGGGATGAAAAGCTGATCGGCGCGTACCGCGAGGCGCAGGATATTCACCGGATTACGGCGTCCCAGGTATTCCATATTCCGTTTGAGGAAGTCACGGAACTGCAGCGCCGCAACGCGAAAGCTGTCAATTTCGGAATTGTTTACGGGATCAGTTCTTTTGGCCTGAGTCAGGATTTAAGCATCAGCAAAAAGGAAGCGGCGGATTATATTGAGCGCTATTTTGAGACTTACCCGAAGATACGGTCTTATCTGGAAGGGCTGGTGGCGGAGACAAAGGAAAAAGGCTATGTCACCACCATGTTCGGCCGGAGACGCCCGGTGCCGGAACTTTTCAGCAGCAATTTTGCCCAGCGATCTTTCGGGGAACGCATCGCGATGAATTCCCCGATTCAGGGGACGGCGGCCGATATTATCAAAATCGCAATGATTCGTGTCCACGACCGTCTGCTGGCGGAGGGACTTTCCTCGAGGCTGATTCTGACCGTGCACGACGAGCTGCTGGTGGAGACGGCCCTGGAGGAGGAGGCGGCGGTGCGCCGGATTCTGGAAGAAGAGATGCACGGGGCTGCACAGTTGTCTGTCCGGCTGGAGATTGACGCTCATTCCGGAAGCGACTGGTATGAGGCGAAGTGAGATTCCGGCAATGATTCGTTTAAAGTGGAATTCTATTGACCATATTGCAATCCCGGGTTAAAATAATCTATCGGATACAGTCAGGAGACGGGTATGAGATTTATCGGAATTACCGGCGGCGCAGGTGCGGGAAAATCAGAGCTTCTCTCGTACCTGGCCCGGAGACCGGAGACAAAAGTAATGCTGGCGGATGAGATTGCCCACACGCTTATGGAGCCGGGAACAGTCTGCTATGAGAAAATCTGCAGATCTTTCGAAAAAGAGGAGATCTTTCTGCCGGACGGAAGTTTTGACCGGCGGAGGCTGGCGGAAGTTATTTTCGGGGATGACCGGAAGCGGGAGAGGATGAATGGCATTGTACATCCCGCTGTCAGGGAATACGTCGGGCAGACTGCGGACCGGGAGCGGGAGGGCGGACAGACAAAGCTTCTGGTTCTCGAGGCGGCACTCCTGATTGAGGAGCATTATGATGAAGTCTGCGACGAACTGTGGTATATTTATGCGCGTGAGGATGTGAGGAGGGAGCGTCTGATGCGCACCAGAGGGTATTCGCAGGAAAAGGTGTGTCAGATTTTAAAAAGCCAGCTTCCGGAGGAGGTATACCGGAGCCGCTGCAGAGTCGTGATTGACAATAACGGGACGGTGGAGGAAGCGTTCCGGCAGCTGGAGCGGGCAATAGATATGAAGATAGAATAGGAGATTCCGCAGATGAGTGATGTAAGAGAATTCGAACAACCCCTGGTTTTCGGCCTGGATATCGGTACCAGAAATGTAGTGGGAACCGTGGGCTACCGGATTGACAATGAATTTATTGTTGTGGCACAGTCCAGCATGGAGCACGAGACGCGGGCCATGCTGGACGGTCAGATTCATGATATCGGACGTGTGGGAAGGATTATCGGCAAGGTGAAGGAGCAGCTGGAGGCGCAGACCGGTCAGCCGTTGACGGAGGTGTGTATCGCGGCCGCAGGACGTGTTTTAAAGACTGTAACCACAAATGTCTCGTGTGAATTTCCGGAAGAGATGGTCGTCACAGGGGAGGATATCCACACACTCGATCTTCTGGGCGTGGAGAGGGCGCAGGAGATTCTAAAGGAACAGAATGACACGAATTACAAGTTTTACTGTGTCGGCTACTCTGTCGTGAAATATTATCTGAATGACGAGCCGTTTTCCAGTCTGGAGTCCCACAAGGCCGACCGGATTGCGGAGGATATTATCGTGACGTTCCTGCCGGAGGATGTCGTGGACGGACTTTATGCGGCAGTCGGCATGGCGGGGCTTTCGGTTGCCAACATGACGCTGGAGCCGATCGCGGCGATCAATGTGGCGATTCCGGAGAATTTCCGTCTGCTGAATATTGCGCTTGTGGATATCGGTGCGGGAACGTCCGATATTTCCGTGACCAGGGACGGCAGTATTATCGCGTACGGCATGATACCGCTTGCCGGGGATGAGATCACGGAGATGCTGGTACAGCATTATCTTGTCGATTTTAAGACCGCAGAACATATCAAGATGTGCAGCGGAAAGGCGCAGGAAGTTACCTATAAAGATATTATGATGATCGAGCACACGATTCCGGCGGAGGAAGTCTGGGAGCTCACATTCCCGCTTGTGGACCGCATGACGACGGAAGTCGCGAATAAGATCAGGGAGCTGAACGGTGATAAGACGGTCAGCGCAACTTTTGTCGTCGGCGGCGGCGGAAAAATCCACGGTTACACCGAGATGCTTGCCGAGAAGCTGGAACTTCCGCGGGAGCGCGTGGCGCTCCGCGGGGAGGAAGTGCTCCAGGAGGTCACTTTTGAGCAGGCGGATATCAAAAAAGATCCTCTTCTCGTGACTCCGATCGGTATCTGTCTCAATTATTACGTACAGCGGAATAGTTTTATTATGGTACGTTTTAACGGGGAACGGGTAAAAATGTATGATAATAACAGGCTTACCGTTGTGGACGCGGCGATGCAGGCCGGTTTTCCGAATGAGGATCTGTTTCCAAAGCGTGGAAAAGAGCTTCAGTTTACAGTGAACGGCGTGACCAGAATTGTGCGCGGCGTTCCGGGGGAGTCCGCCACTATTTATATGAACGACAGGCCTGCGAGCATAAATACGCCTCTTGAGCCGAACAGCGATATCGTGATTATGCCCTCCACGCAGGGCGCCGCCGCTTACTGTACGCTGGAGCAGCTCGCGGAGGCTTCCAGCGCGTCCATGGTGTTTATTGTCAACGGAAGGATTGTCCGCTGTCCGAATTACCTCGAGGTCAACGGGAGTCTTGAGCTGCCCTCCTATCTGATACAGGAGGGAGATGCGGTCGAGACCAGAAGCTTCTATACGATCGGACAGCTCGCGGCGTTTATGGACGTGGAGATTGATATGGATCGTGAAATTCTGGTAAATAACCGTGTCGCGACCATGGACACGCTGATTTATGAGAATTTTACCGTGGACTGGACAGTACTTTCCTACGGTGTTGCCGCGATCAATCCGGAGGAGCTGGAGATGGCGGGAAGCTATTACAGCAATCTCCACGGTATTTTTCCGGGAGTTCAGCCGGAGGGAGGCCATGCGGCTCCGGCGGGCAGCATGCAGCTTTTATTTGGAGGAAAGACGTTCCGGGGGACCGGGATGGCCGGAGCGATGCAGAATACCGGTGCCGTGGCCGACACCGCGGCCGGCGTACAGTCGCGCAGAGAGGCGGGGGATATACAGCCCGGATTGGCGGGGGCGGATGTCTCCGGAGCTATAGGTGCCGGACAGGTTTTCACTGTGCCAGGGTATCATGACGGGGTTGCCGGACAGATGTACGGGTATACAACGGGCGCAGTGGAAATGGTGCCTGAGGCAGGTCCTTTGCCTGTGCGGGAGGAACCGGAGTATGCAAAAATGGCGGAGGCAGTCCGGGAATATGAGGCGGCGCCGGCGCAGACATATTCCGGTTACGGGGCAGAGGCGGAGAATCTGGCCGCAGGATATCACGAAAAGACCGTGGAAGGTGCGTTCAGTCACGGGAGCAGCGCCAACGGGTATGGTTCTGTGAGCGGATGGGAATCCACGGTTCCGGAATCCGGTTACGGTGCCATGGCTGAGGGAACGGTTCCGGTGGAAGTGCCCGCGGAATCCGCACCCGGTGCCGGGAGCGGGGAGGAAATATCTCAGGCCGGACCGGTACCGGAAGATGAGGAGAGAGAGACGGCGTCCGGGACGGAGACGGGGAATCAGGGCGCAGCAGGGACTGCTGAATCTGTGTATGCGCAGGAGCCTTCTGACTCCATGGAAGCGGTGAAAACTGCCGGTCCGGTGGAAACGACGGAGCCTGCAGCCACAGCGGAGTCTGCGGATTCCGCGAATGACGTGAAAGAGGAAGGTTTTGCGGAGCCTGCAAATACAGCGGAGTCTGCGGATTCCGCGAATGACGTGAAAGAGGAAGGTTTTGCGGAGTCTGCAAATACGGCGGAGCCCGCGGATTCCGTGAGTGACGTGAAAGCAGGCGGCTTTGCGGAGTCTGCAAATACGGCGGAACCTGCGGATTCCGTGAGTGACGTGAAAGCAGGCGGCTTTGCGGAGTCTGCAAATACGGCGGAACCTGCGGATTCCAGGGGGACGGGAGAGGAGGCTCCGGAATCCGGCGGAAGCGCGGAGGCGTCCGGGACGGACGGGGATCTGGTCGTCTATGTCAATGAGACGCCGGTGAGCCTGACAGGAAAAAAGCAGTATATTTTTGTGGATGTATTTGATTTTTACGATTTTGATCTGACGGTCTCACGCGGGCGCGCCATTATCACGAACCTGAACGGGGAACGTGCACAGTTTTCCACGGCGCTCAAAGACGGGGATAAGATTGAACTGAAATGGAAAGAAGATTAGGATAATGGAATTATACAGCATAGCCAGCGGCAGCAGCGGAAACTGTATCTGTGTCGGAACGGACAGCTGCCATGTACTGATAGACGCCGGAATCAGCGGAAAGCGGATTGAGAACGGCCTGAACGCGGCAGGGCTTAAGGCGGGGGAAATGCAGGGGATCCTGATTACTCACGAGCATATTGACCATATCGCGGGGCTGGGGGTTCTGGCGCGGCGCTACGGGCTGCCGTTGTACGCCACGGCGGGGACCATCGAGGCGATTATGCGCATCAGATCCGTGGGAAAGATTGACAGGAGCCTGTTCCATGAGATACAGCCGGGCGTGGATTTCACGGTCGGAGAGCTGACGGTCGGGCCGGTTGCGGTGTCCCACGACGCCGCGGCGCCGGTGGCCTACAGGCTCAGCCACGCCGGACAGTCGGTGGCGGTGATGACGGATCTGGGAGTCTACGATGACCGGATCATCGAAAAGCTCAGGGGCCTGGATGCCCTGCTTCTGGAGGCTAATCACGATGTACATATGCTGCAGGCGGGGCGCTATCCGTATCCGTTAAAGCAGCGGATTCTCGGGAAACGGGGGCATTTGTCCAATGAGCTGAGCGGACGGCTGCTCGGGGAAGTACTTCACGACCAGTTTAAAGCGGTGATTCTCGGACATCTCTCGGAGGAGAATAACTATCCGGAGCTCGCCTATGAGACCGTGCGGCTGGAAGTCACCATGGGCGAAAATCCTTACAAAGGGGATGATTTTCCGATCCATGTGGCAAAACGGGAAGAACCGACTCCCATGATTGCATTTTAAACTATAACATCTGCCGTCTGCGCGGAAAGGTGCGTAAATGCAGGGGACTGTGCGTGCAGTTCTTAAGGACTTCAGGAACGGAGGAAAATGATGGAAAACACTGTGGACAAGACGATTATTACTGTGGTGGGAAAAGATACGGTGGGAATTATTGCCAGAATATGCACGTATCTTTCGGAAAAGAACATCAATGTGCTTGATATATCCCAGACGATTGTGTCGGGATTTTTCAATATGATGATGATAGTCGATATGACTGCGTCGGCGGTACCGTTTTCGTCCTGCCAGCAGGAACTGGATGAGATCGGCGCGCAGCTCGGAGTTTCCGTCAAATGTCAGAGAGCGGAGATATTTGAGAAGATGCACCGTATCTGAGCGGAATAAGCAGGTAAGCTGTGGGGGGAGAGTGGCGGCATGATCAACATATTTGAAGTAAATGAGACGAACAAAATGATCGAGCAGGAAAACCTCGATGTGCGGACGATCACGCTCGGTATCAGCCTTATGGATTGCATTGATTCCGATCTTGAGAAGCTGAATCACAATATTTACCAGAAGATCACAACCGTGGCGGAAAAACTGGTGAAGACAGGTGAGGAGATTGAGACCGATTACTGTATTCCGATTGTAAACAAACGGATTTCTGTCACGCCGGCGGCGTTTGTGGGCGCAGCGGCCTGCAGGAATCCGGAAGATTATGTCACAATCGCAAAGACCCTGGATGCGGCGGCAAAGGCAACCGGCGTCAATTTTATCGGGGGATATTCGGCGCTGGTGTCGAAGGGGATGACGGCGCAGGATGAGAATCTGATCCGCTCCATTCCGCAGGCGCTCGCGGAGACGGACTATGTATGCAGTTCTGTTAATACCGGTTCCACCAGGACGGGAATTGACATGGATGCAGTGCGTCTGATGGGAGAGATCATACTGCAGACCGCGGAGCGCACAAAAGACAGGGATTCTTTTGGCTGTGCAAAGCTGGTGGTGTTCTGTAATGCTCCGGATGACAATCCTTTTATGGCGGGAGCGTTTCACGGCGTGACAGAGCGGGATGCCGTGATCAATGTGGGCGTCAGCGGGCCGGGAGTTGTAAAAAGGGCGCTTGAGCAGGTGCGCGGGGAGAGTTTTGAGGTGCTCTGTGAGACGATCAAAAAGACTGCGTTTAAGATTACGCGCGTGGGACAGCTTGTCGCAATGGAGGCTTCAAAAAAGCTTGGGATTCCGTTCGGGATCATCGATCTCTCGCTGGCGCCGACGCCGGCGGTCGGGGACTCTGTCGCGGATATTCTCCATGAAATAGGCGTGGAGTATGCAGGTGCGCCCGGGACGACGGCTGCGCTTGCGCTGCTGAACGATCAGGTGAAAAAGGGCGGTGTGATGGCCTCCTCCTATGTGGGCGGCTTAAGCGGCGCGTTTATTCCGGTCAGCGAGGATCAGGGGATGATCGACGCGGTGAAGGCGGACGCACTGACGCTCGAAAAGCTGGAGGCGATGACCTGTGTCTGCTCGGTGGGGCTTGATATGATTGCCATTCCGGGCGATACGCCGGCGTCGACAATCGCAGGTATTCTCGCGGATGAGATGGCGATCGGAATGGTGAATCAGAAGACGACGGCCGTGCGCCTGATTCCGGTGATTGGAAAAGGGGTCGGGGAGATGGTGGAATTTGGCGGGCTTCTGGGGTATGCGCCCGTGATGCCGGTCAATCCATATTCCTGCGAAGCTTTTATCGGCCGCAGGGGAAGGATTCCCGCGCCGATCCACAGTTTTAAGAATTAAAGACAGAGTCAGAAAAGAGAGGCTGCCGCGGCGTGGCCTCTTTTTGGTTGCAGACGGGGTTAATTATGTGCAGATGAAGGGAGAATAATCTGTGATATATCGTGTGATTCTGATACGGAACGCTGTGGAAACACTGGGCTTTTTCTCAGAGCAGATTGCACTGGAGCTGGAGCGCTGTGGTTATGAAATATATTTTGTGGATTATGATGCGCTGTATGATACGATCTGCGGTCTGCACCGGTTTGCGGTAAAGGGGCAGACTGCGCTTGTCACATTCAATTTTATCGGCATTGGCGGTGAGGAGATTTTCCGGGATGAAACGGGCGGAACGGTGTGGGAGAAATATGATATCCAATGCCTGAATATTCTGGTGGATCACCCGTTTTATTTTCATGCGAAATTAAAAGCTGCTTACGGCGGTCCGCGGCAGAAAGTGTTTTGTGTGGACAGGGAGCATGCGGCCTGCGTCCGGCGCTTCTATCCCGGAGTGCAGGTACAGTTCCTGCCGCTTGCCGGGAATATGGAAGAGTGCCGTGCTGATCAGGGAAGCGGCCTGCGAAAAGGTGTGCGCAGGGAAGAGCCGTGCCGCCTGCCGGGAGGATTTCTGACAGGTGAGCGCGGGAAAAAACAGCTCGCAGGCAAAGGCCCGTCCGGGTGCCTGGATGGAGAGGTACGCGGCGGGGAGGAACGGTACGGGCTGAGACGCTATGGTATTGTGTTTACGGGGAATTATGTCCCGCTCGCCGGTCTCTCACGGAAACTGGAGGGAACCGGACCGGAATACCGTGCGTTTTATGCGGGGATTGTGGAGGAGCTTGTGGCAGAGCCCTGGAAGTCCGTCGACACCGTGATGGAACGTCATCTGCTGGAGGAGTTCGGCGTTCTGGAGGATGAGGTGCTGTGCCGGACGATGGCCGGGATGATGATCACGGATCTGTATCTGCGGAGTTATTTCAGGGGAGAGATTGTGAGCCGTCTGGCGGAGGCGGGGATTCCGGTGCATGTGTTTGGGGCGGACTGGGAGAAACTTCCGTGCAAAAAGCCGCAGAATCTGATCCGGAGCGGCGGTCAGGTGAGTTCGGCCGACTGCGTTGCGGCGATCCGGGATGCCAGGGTTTCCCTGAATATGCTGCCGTGGTTTAAGGACGGAGCGCATGACCGGGTGTTTACCTCCATGCTTCAGCGCACTGCCGTGTTCACGGATGACAGCAGGTATCTGCGCGAGGAATTTGAGGACGGGGAGGATCTGGTCTTTTTTTCACTCAGGGAGCCGGAGCGGATTCCGGAGCTGGCTGCGGGGCTTCTGGCAGACGAAAGGCGTGCCGGGAGGATTGCGGAAAACGGTTACCGGAAGGCGCGCGGGAGACATACCTGGCGGGAGCGCGCGAAAGAGCTGATGAAAGACTTTCTTTAACTACACGCAGCGGAGATTACAGAATGGTTACAGAAATGGCAGATTGTGACAAAATGAATACATTTTCGACAATTTGCTTAATATATGGTTTTTTTTTCATATTTGGACTATAATGAGACATGACGGAATAGACTGTGGGTGGAGTATCTGCCCGCGGTCGGGACAGGGAAAAAATATAGAAAGAGCCAGAAGTATGGTATTCAGCAGTTTTGAATTTTTATTCCGGTTTTTACCGGTTTTCTTATTTTTTTATTATACAGCGCCAAAGAACTGGAAAAACTTTATACTGTTTGCAGGCAGTATTGTTTTTTATACCGCGGGAGAAGCAGAATATGTGCTTCTTCTCTTTGTCTGTGTCCTTGTGAACTATCTGTTCGGGCGCTTTATGTATGTAAATATTGACGAGGGGCGTGGGGTAAAGCAGACGGTGCTGCTGACCCTGGCACTCTGTTATGATTTCGGCGTGCTGTTTTATTTTAAATACAGCGGTCTGGCGGGCAGGCTGCCGCTCGGAATCAGTTTTTATACGTTTCAGATTGCGGCATATATCATTGATGTCTATCGGGGGAAGGTGCCGGCGGAGAAGTCGTTTATCCGGCTGGGCACTTACCTGACGATGTTTCCACAGCTGATAGCCGGGCCGATTATCAATTATCTGACCGTGCGCGTCAGCCTGAAAAACAGGGCGGTGACGCTGGCGCAGTTTGAGGAAGGACTCAGAACGCTGATTCTGGGACTTGGGGCGAAAGTAATTATTGCGGACAGGATCGGGCTGCTCTGGAATAATATCCAAAGCATCGGTTTTGAGAGTATTTCGCCCCAGCTGGCCTGGATGGGAGCGTTTGCCTATTCGCTGGAGCTCTATTTTGATTTTGCCGGGTATTCGATGATGGCCATGGGGCTTGGGAGAATGCTGGGGTTTGAAATTCCGGTGAATTTCAGGCATCCGTATGCGTCGCGGTCCGTTTCGGAGTTCTGGCGCAGATGGCATATTACTCTGGGGAAATGGTTCAGGGAGTATGTTTATATACCGCTGGGCGGAAACAGGCGGGGAAAGGGAAGAACATTTATCAATCTGGCCGTGGTTTGGAGCCTGACCGCGCTCTGGCACGGTGCGGACTGCAATTTCCTGATCTGGGGAGCGTCGCTTCTGGTACTGCTGGGTCTGGAGAAGCTGTTTCTGCTGCGGTTTCTGGAGAAGAGCAGGATTCTTGGCCATGTGTATCTGCTGTTTGTCGTGCCGCTGACCTGGGTGGCCTTTGCGGTGACAGACATCGGACAGCTGGGCGTTTATTTCACACGGCTGTTTCCGTTTTTCGGGGAGACGGCGGCCATGGTTAATCGTCTGGATTATGTAAAATATATGAACAGTTACTGGCCGCTGTTTCTGCTGGGAGCTGTTTTTTCTACCCCGTATCCGGTAAGGATCTATGAGGCGGTGAAGAAAAAGTGGGCCGGAACGATCGCGGTCGCTTTGATTCTGGTGCTGGATCTGTATTACCTGGCTATTTCGACGAACAATCCGTTTATGTATTTTAATTTCTGACCGTGGGCAGAAATTTGGGACCGGAGGGAATCATGAAAAAGTTATTGCGGTGCAGAGTGACGCTGTTTCTGTTATTCGGATGGGTGGCGCTTTCAGTGGCCGGTTATCTGGGAAAAGACAGCCGGTATAAAAATTATACGATGGACGCCAGATATACGCCTTATTTTGTGCCGGTTCTTCAGGGAATTCATGACGGGATATTTCCGTGGAGCAGCGAGCCGTCAGAATTCTGGGAGCAGTGGGAACAGCGCTGGCAGAAGGGACCGGAGGGAAGCGGCGGATTTGTGGCCGGCACGGAGCTGTCAGAAGACAGGGAAACATCTGTGGCGCAGGGAAACGGAACGCCGTCGTCCGGCGCGGATGCGGGGAGCCTGGATGGAAATACCGGGATACCGGATACAACAGAGTCCGCGGGAGCCGGAGACATGCCGGCAGGAGGAAATGGTACCAGCGGGACGGCAGCATCGGGAGAGGATGCGGGAGAGACGCTGCCCCGGCAGAATGAAGCTGACGGGGAGACCGGAATACCGTCAGACGGAGCCGGCGGGCAGGGCGGAGAAGCCGGGCTGCCGGCGGGGGAAAACGGCGGCGGGACTGGCGGGAACGCATCTGAGGGAGCGCCGGAAGATGGTTCCGGGGAAACACAGCCGACTGCGGGGGAGGCAGCTCCGAAGAGTTTTACGGATGTGGATGAGAGTTATTTTGACGATGCCGTTTTTATCGGGGATTCCAGGACAGTGGGACTGCATGATTACAGCGGGCTTGACAATGCGACCTTTTATGCGTCAGTCGGTCTCAGTGTCTATGACATGTGGACGGATGCGTTCTGTGAGGTGGACGGGAAAAAGATCACGCTTGAGGAGGCGCTTCTGGCGAGGCAGTTTAAGAAAGTCTATTTTCAGATCGGAATCAATGAGATGGGACGGGGCACCGTGGACGGATTTATCACGGCGTACAGTCAGTCTGTGCAGAAACTGAAAGAGCTTCAGCCGGACGCTGTCATTTATGTGCAGGCGATTATGCGGGTGGCGAAGGAGAAGTCAGATTCAGATCCGATATTTAATAACAAAGGTATCAATGAGCGAAACGCACGCATCGCCCAGCTGGCAGATTCACGCACTGTTTTTTATATTGACGTCAATGAGGTGGTGTGCGATCCGGAGGGAAATCTGAGAGATGAACTGACGTTTGATAATCTGCACCTGCTCGGCTCGAAATATGATATCTGGGTCAGCTTTCTGAAGACAAAAGGAATTTTGTAAAATCCGCGGCGGCGGTGAAATAATCCGGGGCATCCCAGGGCATACTACGTAAAAGCAGACTGTGAAGACACAGGAAATGTGGTATGTGAAAGGGGAAAAGAAATGTCTTTGATGATTAAAATTACAGATGTTCACGCGAGAGAAATTCTGGATTCCAGGGGAAATCCCACGGTCGAAGTGGAGGTCACGGCGGAGACGGAGACGACCGGAAAGAAGATAACAGGGCGGGAATCCGTGCCTTCCGGCGCAAGTACCGGCAGATTTGAGGCGATCGAGCTGCGGGACGGGGACGCGGAGTATTTCGGGCTCGGTGTGCAGAAGGTTGTGGATCATGTCAATACCAGAATCCGCGAGGCTCTGACCGGAATGAATGTGCTTGAGCAGGGAAAACTGGACCGCACGATGGTGGAACTGGACGGAACTGACAATAAGGGAAGCCTTGGCGCGAATGCGATTCTGGGAGTCTCGCTCGCCTGTGCAAAGACGGCGGCAAAAGCGCTGGACATGCCGCTTTACCGCTATCTGGGGGGCAGCAATGCGAAAAAACTGCCGGTTCCGATGATGAATGTCATCAACGGCGGCGTTCACGCAAAAAATTCTCTTGATTTCCAGGAATTTATGATTATGCCGGTCGGGGCTGCGACTTATCATGATGCCCTCCGCATGGGAGCTGAAATCTATCATTTTCTGCGTCAGATCTTAAACGAGGACGGGCTTGGGACGGCTGTCGGGGATGAGGGCGGTTTTGCGCCGGATTTTGCGCAGGTAAAGGATGTTTTCCGCTATCTCGGACGTGCCGTGGAAAAAGCGGGTTACCGTGTCGGCGAGGATGTGGTCTATGCGATGGACGCGGCGGCGAGCGAACTATACGATGAGGAGACCGGCGTCTATATTTTTCCGGGAGAGACGCGCGCAGCCTGCGGCTGTGGCTGCAGGGGCGGCAGGAGCGCAGGCGAGGGAAAACATGAAAATGCCGCGGAGCGGAACAAGGCGGAGACGGCGGATATGCAGGGCGAGGGTTCCAAAAAGGATGCATCCGCCAAGAGCATAAAGCGCACGCCGGATGAGATGATTTCTTTTTATGAAGAGCTGGTAAAAGAATTTCCGCTTGTGTCCATTGAGGACGGGCTCTCGGAGGACGACTGGGAGGGCTGGCAGAGACTGACAAAATGTCTCGGGGACAGGGTGCAGCTGGTCGGCGATGATCTGTTTGTCACAAATCCGAAGCGTATCAAATGCGGCATCGACTTAAAGGCGGCAAACGCCGTGCTGATCAAGGTCAATCAGATCGGAACCGTGACGGAAGCGCTGGATGCGATTGAGATGGCAAAGAACGCGGGCTATCACGCAGTGATTTCCCATCGCTCCGGGGAGACGGAGGACGCGTTTATTGCCGATCTCGCCGTGGCCGTCAACGCGGGACAGATTAAGACTGGCGCGCCGTGCCGCGCTGAGCGGACCAGCAAATATAATCAGCTTCTCCGGATCGAGGAGGAGCTGGGCGCTCAGGCGAAGTTCGGATGAGAGATTTTAGCCGGCGCCGGAGGGCCGTTTTGTTTCCCGGTGTTTCATTTACTGCATTTTATACCCGGAGAGTCCCGTTTTTCTCCACTTTTCTTTCCGGGACAGGTATGTTATAATAAGACAGATTCCAGCCAGCCGGGTTATCAGATGAAAAAAGTATATTTGGTTGACAGTGAAAATGTAGGAGATATCTGGGTACCGCTTCTGGTATCCTCACAGCCGGAGGACGAGATTCTTGTGTTTTACACACAAAAGAGTCCGCATATGAATTATGAGAATGTGAGGATGCTCAAGGAGACGGAGAAAGAAGCAGTTTTTATCAAATGTTTTGAGGGGAACAACGCGCTCGATTTCCAGCTTGTGACAGAGCTGGGGTATCTGCTGTGCGGAGACGGGGACTGTGAGTATGTCATTGTGACGAATGACACGGGATTTGACGCGGTGGTGCGCTACTGGTCTGCGAAAAATAAGCAGGTCAGCCGCCTGAGCGGAAAGGAGTGCTACCGTCAGGTGACAAACCGCAGCCGGAAGAAGGAGCCGCAGCCGGAAGATATGACAGAGGGCACAGGCCCGCAGGCTGATCCGGAGAGCAGGGCACTGGCGGCCACGGCGGAGGACGGGGCTGCCCCGCAGAAGACAGGTTTTTCGGATGCTGTGGAGACGGGCGGGGAATCTGCGCGTATAGCGGGACAGGAGGCGGAAGTTCTGCAGGAGGCGGGATGTGCCGGGGAGTCTGCAAAAGAGCAGGCTGGCCCGGAGGAATCCGTGTCCGCAGAGAGGAAAGAGCCGTCGCTGACCGCGGATACCGTGAGCCGGAGCGGGAAGGAACTGCAGGGACAGCGGCACGAAAAGCCGGCTGTGGAGGATGCGGCAGGATGGCCGCAGGAGACGGCGGAAGAGGAGCCTGATACACAGCCGAAGGAGCCGGCTCTGCCGGCGGATGCAGCGGAGCCGGAAGCAGAAGTTGTGTCCGAAGCGGAGCCGGTGAGCGGGGCGGATGAGCCGGGTCATGAAATGCCGGAGGAGACTAGCCGGTCAGCGGGAGCGCCGGAGGCGCAGGAACAGCAGAAACAGCCGCAGGATAATCTTCCGGAGGCCGTGCAGTCTGAGGCGGATATTGCGCAGGAGACGGTCGCAGGGCTTACGGAGGAAGTGCGCTGCGTTGTCAGCACACTTTTCGGCTGTATCAGCAAAGACCACCTTGCGGACTTCCACAACGCGCTGGTGATGTTTTTCGGAGAGGAGACAGGAAAAGGACTCTATCAGGAGATTAAGGGGACACCGGAGTGGAATACGGAATGGGCCGGGATTCCTGAGAGTAGTCAGAAAGAGAAGTTTGATGCTTATTGTAAGATGGTCTTTGAGCACAGTGAGCTTGCAGACAGTTACCCGCAGGATTTTTCCGGTTTTCTGCTAAAGGCAGGGGGAAAGCGGAAAAATCTGAATTCACTGCGGGCTGCGCTGCAGGGGCAGTATGGAAAAGACAGGGGCATGAAGTATTATTCTCTCTTTAAGTCACATATAAAGATTATGAATCGTATGTAGTAAAGGAGAAGCCGGCTGGAATCGGCGGATGAAAGCCCGGGGGCGTCTGAATGCAGGCGTTTCCGGGCTTTCCGGCGTTTTTAGCGCGTTATTTTTCAGGATTTTCCGGCGGGAAAATGTAATGAAACGTATTGGATTTTTCAGGACAGATATGATAAGCTGAGAAGGATGAGACACATCTATTTTAAGGTATAAAAGGGGAGAGCACAGATGCAGCTTATGATAACTGACCGGAAACGTGCACAAATCACGCCCGGAATGATCGGATTATTCTTTGAGGATATTAATTATGCGGCGGACGGGGGCCTGTACGCGGAGATGATAGAGAACCGCAGTTTTGAGTTCAGGGACTGTTACGGTGACAAAGGCGATTACTATACCGTGTATGACGGAGGTTATGCCTGGGAGGCATATCCGGCCGGGGCGGATGTTCAGATGCGGTGCGTGACGGGCAGTCCTGTTGCGGAGGAGAATCCGCATTATCTCAGGGTTACGGCGGACGCCGGAGAAGGCTTTCAGAACCTTGCCTACGACGGGATTGCACTGAAAAAAGGAATGGAATATCAGGTCTCGTTCTACGCGAGATGTGTATCCTATGACGGAAGTGTCCGTGTATCCGTGGAGAAAGAGGGAATGGTTTTTGCGGAGGAGACCGTTTCGCTGAGGCCGGGGAGAGCCGGGGAAGCGCACTTCTGGGACCGGTACCGGCTGACGTTAAAGGCGGAGGAGGAGACAGAGCACGCGCGGTTTGTGATTTCGCTGGATATGCCGGGAACCGTGGAATTTGATTTCATTTCGATGATGCCTGCGGACGCGGTCTGCGGTCTGTTCCGCCGGGATCTGTTTGAACTGCTCAGGGAGCTTGAGCCGGGATTTGTCCGCTTTCCGGGAGGCTGTATCGTGGAGGGCAATACGCTGGCAAACCGTTACCGCTTTAAGGATACGCTTAAGGAGCCTGAACACAGGAGGGCCAACTGGAACCGGTGGGCGGTGAGTGAAACAACGCCGGAAAACGGGTTTCACAGCATTTATTCGCACTATAATCAGACGCTGGGACTCGGCTATTACGAGTTTTTCCTGCTCTGCGAGGCGCTGGGAGCGCAGCCGCTTCCGGTACTGAACGTGGGGCTCGCCTGTCAGTTTCAGTCGTTTGAGATGGTGGAGCCCGGCACGGAGGCGTTTGAAGAGTATGTGAGGGATGCGCTTGATCTGATTGAATTTGCGAACGGGGACGCACAGAGCCGGTGGGGAAGCGTGCGCGCCGGGCTCGGGCACCCGGAGCCGTTCGGCCTGATGATGCTCGGGATCGGCAATGAGCAGTGGGAGACGCAGGCGTCCCGGTTTTTCGAGCGCTACGCTGCTTTTGAGGAGCGTATTCACGCGGTATATCCTCAGATAAGGCTGATCGGTTCCGCGGGTCCGGATGTCACATCGGAGAAATATGACAGGGCGTGGGCGTATTACCGCCACGGCTGCGGCGGGAAGAAGGAGTTTGTCCACGCGGTGGACGAGCACTATTATGTGCAGCCGGAATGGCTGTATGCGCACACGGATTTTTACGATCAGTTTCCGCGGGATGTGAAGGTCTTTGCGGGGGAGTATGCGGCACATGTGGATGAGAGCGCCACAGCGCCGGGAGCAGACGGGGGAAAGCTTCAGGGAGAAGCGGCGGAGAGAGCGGACTGCGGGAAAAATGAGAGAAAGAACTGTCTGGGCGCAGCGCTTGCGGAGGCGGCGTTTCTGACGGGGATTGAGCGCAATGCGGATGTTGTGGCGCTGGCGTCCTACGCCCCTCTGTTTGCGAGGAGCGGATTTGCCCAGTGGGCGCCGGATCTGATCTGGTTTGACGCGGCGCGCGCGTACCGGACGCCGGGATATTATGTGCAGAAGCTTTATTCCACGCTGCGGGGAACGGTCACGCTGGATACCGGAGGCTGGGAAAAAGAGACGGAGAAAGAGCAGGTATATTATCATCCGGTTTTGAACGAGGCGACCGGAAAGATTTATTGCAGAGTGGTCAACGCCGCAGAGCATCCCGTGGCGCTCACGCCGGTGCATGAAAACAGAGCTCCCTGGAGCGTTGTGCGTATGTGGTCGCTCGGAGGCATGGAGAAGACGGCATACAATCCGGTTGGGGAGCCGGAGCGGGTCACGGTCCGGGAAGATCTGCCGGAGCGCGGCGGGGAGGAGGGCTCCATACTTCTTCCGGGAAATACATTTGCGGTTCTGGAGCTTGCGTGAGGAACCTGTCCGGGAAAGCGGGGGATTCCCTCTTTGTTAAAATATAGACAAAAAAGAGGGCCCGTGCTATCATGTACAGGTATCATGTCCCTGGGGAGGAGTGAGATCCGGATTCCGTGGGAATAAAATATAGAAAGAAAGCACGCACAGGTCTGATGTAAAGGGAAAAGCGTGCGAATATGGAGGGAAAGATGTACGTATTACAATTTATCAGAGGATTCTGCATGGCGCTGGCGGACAGTGTTCCGGGAGTTTCCGGCGGTACGATCGCGTTTCTGCTCGGTTTTTACGATCAGTTTATCGGTTCGATTGACGACCTTATCACTGGGAATCTGGACAGGAAAAAGCAGGCGCTGCTGTTTCTGCTCAAACTGGGAACCGGATGGGTGACCGGTTTCATTCTGGCGGTTCTGGTGCTGACAAGCGTGTTTGAATCTCATATTTATGCGGTCAGCTCGCTGTTTATCGGTTTTATCATCTTTGCGATTCCGGTTGTCATGATGGAGGAGAAGCAGGCGCTTCTGGAGAAGAAATGGGCGGCAGCATTTATTGTGCCGGGCGTTGCCATTGTGAGCGCAATCACGTATTTTAATCCGGTGGGCGGCGGAGAGGGCGTCAATCTGGAGCATCTGACATTCCGGCTGGGATTTTTTGTGTTTGCGGCAGGTGTGATCACGATTTCCGCGATGGTTCTTCCGGGAATCTCCGGCTCGACGCTGCTTTTGATTATGGGTCTCTATCTGCCGATTATCACGGCGATCAAGGATATTCTGCATCTGGATTTCGGGGCGTTCGGGACAGTATTCCTGTTCGGGTGCGGTGTGCTTGT
The DNA here is from genome assembly GCA_947062675.1 of uncultured Roseburia sp. Taxonomy (GTDB): domain Bacteria; phylum Bacillota; class Clostridia; order Lachnospirales; family Lachnospiraceae; genus Roseburia. Next base: position 39,431 of record CAMSQM010000002.1, on the reverse strand, counting down.
GGGGGCGTTCAGCATTGTTAAGGTAATCAGAAAGGCGCTGGAGCTTTTCCGCGCGCAGACCATTTATCTGATTATCGGGCTGATGGCCGGCTCCATTTATGCGGTAGTTATGGGTCCGACGACGCTTGAGACACCGCAGCCGGCGATGACTTTCAGAGAATTTAATATCCTGTTTTTTATTATCGGCGGTGTGGTGATTCTCGGTATGCAGAAGATGAAAAGCATCAGGGAGTGAGCAGGGGGTAACATTATGAAAAAGCTGTTGGTTTTCCTGAAGGATTATAAGAAGGAGAGCGTGCTCGGCCCTCTGTTCAAACTGCTGGAGGCCTCATTTGAGCTGATTGTTCCGCTGGTTATGGCGGCGATAATCGATACGGGGGTCGCGTCTGAAGACAGACCTTATATTATGCGGATGTGTCTGGCGCTGGTGCTGCTGGCGGTGATCGGTCTGATCTGTTCGATCACGGCACAGTATTTTGCGGCGAAGGCGGCGGTCGGGTTTGCGACGGGGCTGCGCCATGCGCTGTTTTCCCATATAGGGTCTCTCTCGTTTTCGGAAATGGATACGGTTGGCACATCAACGCTGATCACCCGCATGACAAGCGATGTCAATCAGGTACAGAACGGCGTCAATCTGGTGCTGCGTCTGTTTCTCCGTTCCCCGTTTATCGTGTTCGGCGCGATGATTATGGCTTTCACAATTGATGTGAAGGCGGCGCTGATTTTTGTGGTGACAATCCCGCTGCTCTCGGTAGTGGTGTTCGGGATTATGTTTGTGAGTATTCCGCTCTATAAAAAAGTGCAGAATGCGCTGGATACGGTGCTGGGTATTACACGGGAAAATCTGACCGGAAGCCGTGTGATCCGCGCTTTTAATAAGGAAGAGGACGAGATCAGGCACTTTCGCGAAAGCAATGAACTGCTGACGCGGGTGCAGCTCTATGTCGGGAAAATCTCGGCGCTGATGAATCCGCTGACTTACGTGATTATTAACGGGGCGATTGTCGCGCTTGTGTGGACGGGAGCCGTCCGGGTGGATAACGGCCTGATCACTCAGGGCGAAGTGGTGGCGCTCGTCAATTATATGTCGCAGATTCTCGTTGAGCTGGTGAAGCTGGCAAATCTGATTATTAATATCAACAAGTCGATCGCCTGCGGGAACCGGATTGAGCGTATTTTTGAGCTGGAGCCCTCGGTCAGGGAAATGGACGGCCGGTCGCCGGGGGGTATATCCGGCACGGAGACGGGGACAGTATCCGGTTCCCGGGAGACTGCCCGGCCGGCGGCAGTGGAGTTTTCCCATGTGGGGCTTATCTATGCGGGTGCCGGGGAGGAATCCCTGACGGATATTGATTTTTCGGCGGTCTGCGGGGAGACGGTCGGCATTATCGGCGGCACGGGTTCCGGAAAGTCTTCCGTTGTGAATCTCATTCCGCGCTTTTATGACGTGACTTCCGGTTCCGTAAAGATAGACGGGCGGGACGTAAAAGAGTATTCCCTTAAGGAGCTGCGGCAGAAGACAGGGGTTGTGCCGCAGAAAGCGGTCCTGTTTAAGGGAACGATCCGTGAAAATATGCGCTGGGGCAATCCGGACGCGTCGGATGAAGAGATCTGGGAGGCGCTTGATACGGCGCAGGCCAGGGAATTCGTGGAGACAAAACAGGGCGGGCTCGATTATCAGGTGGAACAGGGAGGGAAAAATCTCTCCGGCGGACAGCGCCAGCGTCTCACAATCGCGCGGGCGCTTGTGAAAAAGCCGCGGATCCTGATCCTCGACGACAGTGCCTCCGCTCTTGATTTTGCGACGGACGCAAAGCTGCGGACGGCGATCCGGGCGATGGCGCACCCTGCCGGGGCGGAAGGGCGCATGGCTGCGGACGGCGCAGGTGCCGGGGCGGACGCTGCCGGGGCGCAGCGGATGACGGTTTTTATCGTCTCGCAGCGGGCCTCCTCGATACAGCATGCGGACCGTATTATTGTGCTGGATGACGGCAGGATCGCCGGCATGGGAACGCACGGCGAACTTCTGGAGAGCTGTGAAGTTTATCAGGAAATCTATGATTCCCAGTTTAAAAAGGGGGAGCAGTGATATGAAGAAAATCGTTAGCGGCCAGCAGAAGGCTACGCTGGTGAAAGTGCTGCGCTATATCAGAAGATACTGGCTGTATCTGGGGATCTCAGTGTTTCTCGCGGCGGTCACGGTTGCGCTGACGCTGTACCTGCCGATTCTGACCGGCCGGGCGGTGGACCTGATCTTAGGCGCCGGAAGGGTGGACTTTGACGGTATATTCCGGATACTGCGGGATATGTCCGTGATCATACTGTTTACTGCGGCGGCGCAGTGGATTATGAACGCCTGCAATAATAAGATTACTTACAATGTCATACGGGATATCCGCAGGGAGGCGTTTGAAAAAATTGAGCGCCTGCCGCTGAAGTATATTGACGCGCATTCCTACGGCGAGGTGGTCAGCCGTGTGATTGCCGATGTGGACCAGTTTGCGGACGGACTTCTGATGGGATTTACCCAGTTTTTCACGGGAATTGTGACGATTTTTGGCACACTGGTATTTATGCTCACGATCAGTGTCCGGATTACGGTGGCGGTGGTTGTGATCACGCCCGTCTCGCTGTTTGTCGCTGCATTTATCGCCCGCAGGACATTTGACATGTTCAGACTTCAGTCGGAGACGCGGGGGGAGCAGACAGCCTTTATCGAAGAAATGATCGGAAACCAGAAGGTTGTGCAGGCCTTTTCACATGAGAAGGAGGCACAGGAGCAGTTTGATGAGATCAACGGAAGGCTGCAGAAATATTCGCTGCGCGCGATTTTCTTCTCCAGCATCACGAACCCTGCGACCCGCTTTGTCAACAGTCTTGTGTACGCCACGGTCGGTGTCGTCGGGGCATTTACCGCGATTGCCGGGGGAATCACCGTCGGCCAGCTCTCCAGCCTGCTCTCGTACGCCAACCAGTACACAAAGCCGTTCAATGAGATTTCGGGCGTGATCACGGAGCTGCAGAACGCGCTGGCCTGTGCGGGGCGGGTGCTGGAGCTGATTGAGGAGGACGCGGAGGTTCCCGACGCGCCCGACGCGAAAGTTCTCGGAGAGGCGGACGGAAAAGTAGAACTCGAACATGTATTCTTTTCCTATACCGGGGAGCAGAAACTGATCGAGGACTTTAATCTGTCCGTGCGTCCGGGGCAGCGCGTGGCTATCGTGGGCCCGACGGGCTGTGGCAAAACGACGCTGATCAATCTTCTGATGCGGTTTTACGACGCTGACCGCGGAATTATCCGCGTCAGCGGAATTCCGATGCGGGACATCACGCGAAAAAGTCTGAGGAGCAATTACGGCATGGTGCTCCAGGAGACCTGGCTTAGGAGCGGGACCATCCGCGATAATATTACAATGGGAAAGCCGGACGCGACGGATGAGCAGGTCATCGCGGCGGCAAAGGCATCGCACGCCCACAGTTTTATCCGGCGTCTGCCGGAGGGATATGATACCGTGATCACGGAGGACGGCGGCAGTCTTTCCCAGGGCCAGAAACAGCTGCTCTGCATCACAAGAGTGATGCTCTGCCTGCCGCCGATGCTGATTCTCGACGAGGCGACATCCTCGATTGATACCCGCACCGAGATACGCATTCAGAAAGCGTTTGCAAAGATGATGGACGGGCGCACAAGCTTTATTGTCGCCCACAGACTTTCCACCATCCGGGAGGCGGATATTATTCTTGTCATGAAAGACGGCCATATCATAGAACAGGGAAATCACGGGGAACTGCTGGCAAAGGGCGGATTTTACGCGGAACTCTACAACAGCCAGTTTGTTCAGGCCTGAAATACAAAAGAGAAAGAGAAGAGCAGATGACAGAACAGAAGAGAGGGAAGCGTCTGGCGAAGTATGTTCCGGATTATGTGGTGTTTGATCTGGAAACGACGGGGATGAGCGCCACGGATGATGCGATTATCGAGATTTCAGCTGTGAGAGTGAGAAACGGGGAGGCTGCCGGCACGTTTTCCACACTGGTCAATCCGGGGCGGGAGATTCCCCCGGCCGCGACCCGGGTCAACGGGATTACGGATGAGATGGTGGCGGGCGCCCCGGATATCGGGACGGCGCTCGAGGAGTTCCTGGAATTCGCCGGGGAGGATGTCCTGGTGGGTCACAATATTCACAGGTTTGATCTGAATTTTGTGAACGCGGCCGCGCTGGAACAGTTTGGCAGGACCGTGGAAAATGATTACATTGACACTCTTTACATGGCCAGAAGATGTCTGCCGCAGCTGAAGAATTATAAACTGGTGGACATCGCCGCTTATTTCGGGGTAAACCGGGACGGGGCGCACAGGGCGCTGAAGGACTGTGAGATGAACCGGAAATGTTTTGAGGAAATGGCGAAGCTCTGGGACGACGCACAGGTGGAGGTGTGTCCGCGCTGCGGCGGGGAACTGGTGAAGCGGAAGGGGAAGTTCGGGGAATTTTTTGGGTGCGGGAACTTCCCGGCGTGCAGATTTACAAAAAACGGGAAATAGATATGCCTGCCGGGCTGTATATACAGCCCGGTTTTATATGCCGGAGACGGGATTCCGGCAATACAGCCCCTGGGCAGCCCCCGTGTGCCGGCGCCGTGATATAAATATGAGCTGGTTTAGGGGATAGCCGGGCAGGTGTGATTGACTCTGTAGTCGGAACAATGTATAATAAAAATACTGCAATATTTTACATCATGGAGGTTGTTATATGTTACACAGAGGAAAGAAAAACGGGGAAACAGATTCCGCCGGCAGTAGTCTTGGAAGAAAGATTATCTCAAAAATGGCGCTTATGGTGGCCGCTATTTTTATGCTGACCATTCTGGCATCTGCTTTTCTTGCCGCGCGGTCGCTGATCCTGGTGAACCGGGAAAAACTGACGGCAGTCGCCTACGAAAATGCATTTCTGGTTGCAGATGACATTGAGAAAGCCTACGGAAAAGTGACAGGCTTCGCCGGTTCGCTCCGGAATATTTCCGCGCTGTCGCCGGGAGAACAGAGAGGGGCGGTCGATACGGCCCTGGTGGGGCTCCTGGAGGGGAAAGACGGGTTTACGACCGGATTTGCCTATTTTGAGCAGAATGTCATCGCGGACGCCAGCGGAGAGCCCTATGAGGTGCACAAAAAAGATATGGCCTATGAGGCGGTTGTGTATCCGGACGAGGCGGGCACAGGGTATGTTTTTGAAAAACACGAGGATGCGTTTGACAATTTTGAAAAAGAATACTATGTGCAGATCAGGGAAACCGGCGAGCCGTACATCATGGATCCCTATGTGTATGAACTGATGGGAAACAATATTATGATGATCAGTATCATAGCGCCTGTTCTGGACGCACAGGGAGATTTTTTCGGGGTATGCGGCGTTGATGTGGGACTGGACGATATGCAGGAGGCATTGCTGATCAGTACGGATTACAAATCAACTCATCTGGTGGCGCTTGCGGAGGACGGGACGGTTCTTGTGGATTCCGCGGACGGAACAAAAGTGGGGCAGAAAGCTTCCGGCGCCGGGTATGACACGATGACGGAAGCGGCGGACCGGATTCACTCCGGCGATGATGGGGACGGCAGGCGCGTCGTTATCCGCAGGTGTAAAAATGCCGGAACGGGAAAGAGCGGGATTTCCGTGGCTGTTCCGCTGGAGATATGCGGAAAGACAAAGTGGACATTACATATGACGGTCGACAGTCTTGAATTTTACTGGGCGATAATAGAGGGGGCCGGAAAACTGACGTTTATGGTGGTACTGTTAGGCATTGTGCTGCTGACTGCGGTGAACCGGATCATCACAAAGTCCCTTGAACCAATCAGATACATTACAGATGGAGCTGCGAAACTGGAGGCGGGGAACCTGGATATTCATATTGATATCAGCTCTGATGATGAGCTGGGGAGCCTTTCCAGGGCGTTCAATCATATCAGCGCCACAATGAGCAATTATGTGGCGGATATTTCCGGACAGCTTTCGCAGATGGCGGAGAACAATATGGATGTCGCCATCACACAGAATTACATCGGGGATTTTATTCCGATTCAGCTGTCGATTGAGAAGATTTCGCAGTCTTTAAATGACACGCTGCATCAGATTGTCCTCTCGGCGGATGAAGTGTCCGCCGGCTCGGATAGTGTGTCGTCCGGCGCGCAGTCTCTCTCGGAAGGCGTGACGGAGCAGGCGGCGGCGATTGACCAGCTGGCTGATTCGATCGAAAGTCTGTCAAAGGATGTGGCGGAGAACGCGAAGGACGCACAGGCCGCCAACGATACTGTCTGCGAGGTGGGCAGGTATATTGAGGAAAGTAATCAGCAGATGGAACTGCTGATTCACGCGATGTCAGACATCAGTCGTTCTTCCGGAGAGATCGAAAAAATAGTCAGGACGATCGAGGATATTGCCGGGCAGACGAATCTGCTCTCGCTGAACGCTTCCATTGAAGCGGCGAGGGCGGGAGTGGCAGGAAAGGGATTCGCGGTAGTGGCGGATGAGATCCGTGAACTGGCGGCGAAGAGTGCGGAGGCAGTGAATCAGACGGCGGGGCTGATTGACAGCTCGAGAAAGGCAGTGGAAAATGGTATGGAAATTGCCGACAATACGGCGAAATCTCTCGTGGCTGTGGTGCATGGTTCGGAAGAGATTTTAAGTTCCGTGAGCAAGATCAGCAGCGCGTCGCAGAATCAGAAGACGGTGCTGAAACAGCTTGCGGAGCATGTGGATTCCATCAGCAGTGTGGTTTCGGCCAATTCATCTTTCGCACAGAGCAGTGCGGTAACCAGCGCAGAGCTGTCCGATCAGTCCGGGCGTCTGCACAGACTGGTCAGCCGTTTTCATCTGAAGTCCTGATATACCGGCAGAACATGGTGAGCAGCGCCATGTTCTGCCGGTTTTGTTATGCGGGAAGCCATATTATATGCAGGATCTGTAACGCGGAACACAGAAAATAATATAATAAGTATTATGGGAAATGCATATTTTGTATAACAGGGAGGAATAATATGGCAAACCGGCTTGTGTGGGAAGACAGGTTTAATATAGGAGTGGAACAGATTGACAGAGAGCACAGGAAGTTGTTCCGGATTATGAACAAACTGTTTACATTCAGTGAGGAGGAGCATAAAAGTCTGTGGGGATGTCATGAGGGAATCAAATATTTTAAGGAACATGCGATCCGGCATTTTGAGGAGGAGGAAGCGTATATGGAATCCATTTCCTACCAGGAACTGGAGACGCATATACGTCTTCACGAGGATTTTCGTCTCCGGACGCTTCCGGCGCTTGAACGGGAGCTGGAGCGGTCGGATTATTCGAAAGAGGCTGTCCGGCATTTTCTGGGGGTATGCGCCGGATGGCTGATCGGGCACACGCTGACCGAGGACCACGCGATTGTGGAAAACGGCACCGGAAAATGGGCAAATCTGCAGCCGGAGGAGGAGCAGGATGCCGTCAGCAGGATCATTGTGCGCCTTCTGGAAGATATGTTTCAGCTCAGGGCACAGCTGATCTGCGGGTGCTACGGCGGGGAGAAGTTCGGGAACGGAATTTACTACCGCCTGACCTATGATGCCGGGGGCGGGAGGCAGCGCGAAGTGATTCTTGTTTTTGAGGAAAAGCTTCTGGTTGACACAATCGGAAAAATGCTCGGGGATCAGTCCGACACCCTCAACGATATGATGATGAACGCCGCCAGGTATACGGCAAGGCATTTTGCAGAGCGCATACGGAAGCGCTTTCCGCACACTGTGAAGTACATACTGACGGGAGAAAATCTGCTGACGTATGAACAGTTTGAGCGGACATTTGAGAGCCGGCTTCCACAGTACAGCCTGCTGTATGACACGGGTGCGGGATATTTTGCCTACTGTGCCATGACGCCGCAGAAACAGGAGGGTGAGGGCGCGTTTATCAGACCGGAGGAAGAGATGGAGGAGATCCGGGAGTATCTTAAGGAAAATGAAAAGAAACAACATGGCAGTGGGAAAAAGAAACTGCTCGTGGTCGATGATTCCGATCTGATCCGGCAGGCGATGAAGGGACTGCTGCAGCAGGACTACCAGGTGACGCTGGCCGGTTCGGGGATCTCTGCGATCAGGTGCATGACGCTCGAGCAGCCGGATCTCGTGCTGCTTGATTATAATATGCCGGTCTGCGACGGAGCGCAGGTTCTTCAGATGATACGGTCCGAGAAAGCATTTGAGGATATTCCGGTGATCTTTCTGACGGGGAGGGTTGACAGGGATGGAATAAGCAGGGTGCTTCCCCTTAAGCCGCAGGGATATCTGCTGAAAAGCGCGAAAGCGCCGGAGATTAAGAAAAGTATCGACGCGTATTTTCAAACAGAACACGGGGAAGTGCCGGGCGGCGGCACAGAGTGACGCTTTTCCGGGGCCGGCGGATATGCCGGCCCCGGAGGGATTACGGAAATGTGATGCTTACTTCGACCGGATAATGATCGGACAGCCAGACATTTCCTTCACGGTCCATCCACCTGACAGCGCGGGTGCAGGTACAGCCTTTAAGGAACACATGATCGATAAATTCTGCGTTCTCTTCCTTTCCAAAATCGTGGAAGGTGATCCCGATATTTTCCGTCGCGTTGCAGTATCCGGGATAATCAAGGATCACCTGCATTTCTTCGCTCTCCGGCGGTGCATTGAAATCCCCGGTGATAATGACGGGCGCCTGTGGGAAAAATGTTTCCCTCTCCAGCTTTTCGAGAATCTGCCGGAAACTGAGCGCGCGCGACTGAACGCCGACGTGGTCGAGGTGAGTGTTTACGAGCCGGAAAACGGTGTTATGTTTCAGATCCTCGAAGAGGGCTTCCGTGCAGGTTCTGGGACAGATACTCTGATCCGGGTACCGCGAGCCGGGCACTTCCGGTGTTTCGGACAGCCAGAAAGTCTCCATTGAGATCAGATTCATCCGCTCTCTGCGGTATGCGATGGCGACCTGCTCGTCCCGCAGTGTTTCGCTCCGACCGCATCCGATGACGTAATAATCCGTCAGTGCTTCCTTCAGCCAGGCGGCGACGTGCGGCACAACTTCCTGAAAACAGAGGACGTCGGGCGCCTCGCGCGCAATGGTTTTCAGAATCAGGTCTTTGCGGTGTACAAAGCAGTTTTCGCCATCCTGCCCGTAGTCGCAGCGGATGTTAAATGTTACCAGTTTCATAGTGCAGCATTTCCTCCATTTGGTATGTGATGGTGTATCTATGTGGATTTTACACCAGTCCGGTGGCGAATGCAAGTCCCGGGGACCGGGCGGGATGGAAAGAATGTCAAATGAGTGCTATCATTTAGTCGGATCAGTTATAGAAGTTATACGGAATTTTCTGGTAATCTGTATACATCACGGAATTCAGAAAAAGGAGGAAGATTTTATGAAGAAAAAACTGGTTGCAGGGATCCTTGCAGCGGTCATGACCGTGTCGCTGGCAGCATGCGGCGGAGGCGGAGGAAACGGAGACGGCGGCAGCGTGGGGGGGGGGTACTGAGAGCGGCTCCGGTGCAGCGGACGCCGGCGGAGAACCTTACACTGTCACGATGGTGTTAAATGGCACGCAGCAGCCGGACGAGGAGCGGATTGAGCAGAAAGTGAATGAGATTCTTGAGAAGGAGCTCAATGCGCGTCTCGACCTTGTGGTGCTTCCGTGGGCGAGTGCGACCCAGCAGCTGCAGCTGATGCTCGCGGGCGATGAGAAGATTGACGTTTTCTATACAAATGCGACGAATGCAGTACAGTATATGCATTCCGGACAGATCATGGATATGTCCGATCTGATCAGCCAGTACGGGACAAACCTGAAAGACATTTTCGGGGAGGATGTCTTAAAGAGCAACAGTGTGGAAGGATTCCTGTACGGTGTGCCGACGCAGATTGAGCGGGGAAGCATTCCGGCAATTTTTATGCGGAAAGATCTGGTGGAGAAATATAATATCGACACAGCGTCGATTAAGGAGCCGAAAGATCTCGAGGCGGTATATGAGACTGTGAAGGCGGGAGAGCCGGACATGACGATGCTCTTCTCAATCAATGAGGGCGATACGCCGCTCAGCCGTGTGAACGGGTGTGACACGCTGGCGGACAGCAATGTGTTCGGCGCGCTGCTCGATCCGGAGAACAGCACAACGATTGAGAATTTCTATGCGAGCGACTGGTATAAGGACACGACGACGATGCTCTATGACTGGTACAAAAAGGGATATATCAACCAGGATGCCGGGACGAATACGGAGAACTGGAGAACCGTATTTAAGGCCGGAAACGCATTTTCCCTGTTTTTCGCATATCATCCGGGCACGCCGGTAGAGTTCCAGAGCTCGACGGGATACGATTTTGAGATCGTGCCGTTCCGCGATTATCCGGTCAAGATGGCGCAGAGCTACAACGGTGTTATTTTCTCGATCGCACAGAATTCCGAGAACCCGCAGAAGGCGATGGAAGTTCTCGACTATATTTACGGAAGTCCGGAGGTAATGAACCTGATCAACTGGGGCGAGGAAGGCGTGGATTACGTGCTGGAGGACGCGGAGAACGGGATTATCAATTATCCGGAAGGCGTCACGATCGACAATGTCGGATACAGCTTAAATCTTGGCTGGGAGCTGCCGAATCAGTTTATCGCATACAAGTGGACCGGCTCCGACCCGCAGCTCTGGGAGAAAATGGAGGAGTTTAACAGTTCTGCGAAGGAATCAAAGGCGCTCGGTTTCTACTTTGACGGTTCTGCGTATGAGAGCCAGATTGCGGCCCTGACCAATGTTGTAAAACAGTACGCAGGTTCGCTCAACAGTGGTTCCGCAGATCCGGAGGAGTACATACCGAAATTCCTGGAGGATCTTCAGGCGGCAGGTATTGATGAGATTATAGCGGCAAAACAGGAGCAGTTTGACAAATGGCTCGCTGAGAAATAAGAATGAAAGCTCCACATATAGACGGACTATGTGTGGAGCTTTCTTTCAAAAGCGGATGGCTGGAAATGGAGGTATGTATGAAAAAAAATGCGCGCCTGAAGGCGTATAAAGAACACTGGCCGCTGTATCTGATGATGGTGCCGGGCCTTCTGTATCTTCTCATTAACAATTATATTCCGATGGCGGGGATCGTGATCGCCTTTAAAAAACTGAATTTTGCGGAGGGAATTCTGCGCAGCCCGTGGGCAGGTCTGGAAAATTTTAAATTTCTGTTTGCGACAAAAGATGCGTGGCTGATCACGCGCAATACCCTGTTGTACAACGTCGCATTTATTATTGTGAATATGGTGGTGGGCATCGCAATCGCGATCTTAATCTGCGAGGTCCGGAACACGAAGATGAAAAAGCTCTATCAGAGCGCGATTCTTCTGCCGTTTCTGATGTCCATGGTAATCTTAAGCTACATTGTCTATGCGCTGCTGAGCTCGGAAAACGGTCTGATCAACAATTCCATTCTTGCGGCGCTGCACCTGGATCCGGTTCAGTGGTATCAGGAGCCGAAGTACTGGCCGTTTATCCTGATTTTTGCAAACTGCTGGAAGGGCGTGGGGTACGGCTGCCTGATTTACATCGCGTCCCTGATCGGCATCGACCCGTCATTTTACGAGGCGGCCCGTCTCGACGGGGCGACGAAGTGGCAGGAGATCACGCGGATCACACTTCCCTGTCTCGTGCCCACGATTGTCACGCTGCTGCTTTTAAGCATCGGGCGGATATTCTATTCGGATTTCGGACTGTTCTATCAGGTTCCGATGAATTCCGGCGTGCTGTTCCCGACGACAAATGTTATCGACACTTATGTGTACCGCGCGCTGATTGAGCGTGGAAACATCAGTATGTCCTCCGCGGCGGGCGTGTACCAGTCGCTGGTCGGATTTGCGATTGTGATGTTCAGCAACCAGGTGGTGCGCAGGATCGATAAAGAGCAGGCGCTGTTTTAGGAGGAGAAGCCATGACAAATTCATCGAAAAGCAAGCGGTATCAGTTTTGTATTAATCTGGTGATGATCCTGGTCACACTCATCATCATCCTGCCTTTCGTGCTGGTCTTTATGTCCTCCATCACGGATGAGAACACGCTGATCCGGAACGGGTATTCATTTTTCCCGGAAAAATTCAGTTTTTACGCGTACCAGTATATTATCCGCCAGGGGGAGAAGATTCTGCGCGCTTACGGGGTGACGATCTTTGTGACGATTACCGGAACCGTGATGAATCTTGCGATGTCCGCGCTGCTGGCATATCCGCTGTCCGTCAGGACGCTGCCGCACCGCAAGGCACTGACCTTTTTTATCTTTTTTACGATGCTCTTTAACGGAGGACTCGTTCCGAGTTACCTGATGTATGTCAATTACCTGCATATCAAGAACACAGTCTGGGCGCTGATTGTGCCGAACCTGCTGCTGAGCGCGAACAATGTGCTTATGATACGGAGCTATTTTTCGACCAATATTCCGGAAGCGCTGTTCGAGGCGGCAAAGATCGACGGGGCAGGGCATTTGAAAATCTTCTCCGTTCTGGTGCTGCCGCTCGGAAAGCCGATTCTGATCACAATGGGACTTTTTTCAGGACTGGGCTATTGGAATGACTGGACAAATGGTTTATATTATTTGTCAGGAAACCAGGGACAGAAGCTCTACAGTATTCAGAACCTGTTAAACCAGATGATTACCGATATCCAGTATCTGGCAAGCGGCAAGGTTGCCGGGAATATCGGGGCGGAGGTGGCGAAGCTTCCGGCGACCTCTATCCGCATGGCGATCGCGTTTATAGCGATGCTTCCGCTGTTTATTATTTATCCGTTCCTGCAAAAGTATTTTGCGGAGGGAATCACTCTGGGGGCGGTCAAGGGCTGAGCACTTTCCGGAGGCCGCTGTCCGGTCTGAAATGAAACAGATACAGGAGGAATGGAATGCAGATTCCGGTACACAGAAAGCAGAGAACGATGGCGCAGCAGGTCAAATGGGTACTGGCGGTGCTGCTGTTTGCACTGGTCATCTACACATTCGGCAGCGCGGTGCTGCTGGAGCGGGAGGGCAGGCGGGCAGTCCGGGAGATGGATCAGATGTCCGGTCTCTACACGGATGAGCTGGATAACCGCTTTCTGCGCGTGAGCCGGAATCTGTTTTCCACTATTATGGAAAAAAATCAGCCCGAGTCCATGTTCTGGAAGTATGTCGGGATGATGCTGGCGGAGCCGTTTGTGGATTATCCGCTTACGGAACTCCGCCAGATGATGCTTTCGGGGATCTGGGAGTACGGCACGGAGTATGAGTTTTTCCTTTATCTCGCGCAGCGGGACGAGTATTATCAGCTGAGCATCGGCCCCGACGGGAGCTATGTCCCGTCCCCTGAGATAAAGGGAGCCGTGCTCGCCCAGATACGGAATATGGAAGATACCTCATATTCCGTAAAGAAAAAATGGAATATTATCACCAGCGGCGGTGAGAATTATATGTGTAAAATCGCGCAGAACCGGGAGGTATATCTGGGGTGTTATGTCAGCGCGAAGAGTATTTTACAGCCGTTTTCCGCGCTGATTGCGGGCAGCAGCGGGTATGTGCGGCTGGTGGACGGGGACGGAAAGATTGTCGGAATCCTCACAAGCCGGGGAATCTCGGATGGCATGGGAGAGTATGCGCGGGAAACATCCGGCGACACGCGCTTTTCCATAGAAAAACAGCTTTCCCAGGCGCCGTTCCGGATTCAGATGCAGATATCGGGGGAGCGGATGTGGGATGTGATGATGGGAAGTATTGTCGTGCTTGTGGCGGTGGCGGCGATTCTGATCCTCTCAAGCGCCCTGATCCTGCTGTATCTGCGGAGAAATATTTTAAGACCCATGCAGCTGTTTACCCAGAATCTGGAAAAGTATGATGAGGGGGAGTATGAGTTCCGGCTGACGGAGGGCAATCTTCTGGAACTGGAACAGATCGACGATAAATTCCGGCATATGCTTCACCAGATCCGGCGTTTAAAGATCACGCTCTATGAGCATGAGCTTGAGAAGCAGAAAGTGGAGATGGATTATCTCAAACTGCAGATCCGTCCGCATTTTTACCTGAACTGTCTGAACTTTATTTACAGTATGATAGATTTCGGCCAGTATGATCATGCGCGCAGGATGAGCAGTATCACGGCGGATTATCTGACTTATATATTCCGGAATACGAGCGACCTGGTGCCGGTTCTGGCGGAGACAGAGCACTGCGGGAACTACCTGAAAATTCTGCTTCTGCGCTATCCGGAGAGTTTTGATTATTATGTGGAAGTGCACAGAGAAGTGGAAAATGCCGCGATTTTTCCATTTCTGATCCAGGTGTTTGTCGAGAATGCTGCGAAGCACGCGCTGACGCTGGAGGAAAAAATTCTGATTTCCGTCACGGTTTTCCCCGAAGACCGCGAGGAGGGGAAGTATGTCAATCTCTATATTTCGGATACAGGGAAAGGATTTCCGGAGGAGATCCTTTCCAGACTGCAGGATGGAAAGAGTATTTCAGACGGGGGAGATCATGTGGGGATTACCAACTGCCTGAAACGGTTCCGGTATTATTACGGGAAAAAGGGTGAGATTTATTTTGACAACAGCCCGCTGGGCGGTGCGATCGTGGATATCCACATCCCCTGTGAGGAAAGGTGATAAGGTCGGTTATGAATCTTTTGCTGGTGGATGACGAGGAATATGTGGTCAGAAGTATTATGAAGCATGTGGACTGGGAAGCGTGCGGGATTGAGGAGGTCTATACCGCGTCTTCCATGAAACAGGCGGTGAAAATCATGGAGCTGGTTCCGGTCGATGTCATTATCTGTGATATCGTGATGCCGGAGGAGAGCGGGTTTGATTTTATCGAGTGGGTGCGGGGGCAGAAGTTCGAGGTCCAGGTAATCTTTCTTACCAGCTATGCGCAGTTCGACTATGCACGGCGCGCGATATCGCTCAACAGTGTGGATTACCTGTTAAAACCGATTGATTATCCGAAACTGCAGCAGGCGGTTGCGACAGCGCGGGAAAGGGCCTGCGAGGCCAGAAATTATGAAAATTTCCGAAGTCAGAGCAGACACTGGCGGCAGAATCAGATTCTGCTGCAGCGGGATTTCTGGGCGGAGCTGCTGCGGGGGAATATTCCGGCGTGCGACCTGGCGGGGGAGGCGCAGCGCCGGCAGCTTAACTGCCGGCAGGAGGATACATTTTTTATCCTGTACTTCAGTTTTCATGACGGGAAGAAAAGCGCGGAGCTCTGGGATGAAAAGACGCTGAATTTTGTCCTGCGCAACGTGCTGGCGGAGCTTCTCGCGGATCTGAAAATCCGGGTGGAGGCGGTGATCACGGAGGGGCGGGGAAGTTATATCGCTGTCTGTGGAAAAGAGGACGGCTGCACCTGCGATGAGGAGGAGCTGAAAAACCGGGAAGTGTTTGAACAGTTTACGCGGTGGATGGAGGAAAAAATACGGATGGACGTCTGGTGCGGCGTCGGGACGATCGGAAGGGCGGATACGCTTCAGGCGTCCCTTGCGCTGGTGCGCGGGATGCGCGACAACACGCTGTCGGTCTGGCACAGAGTCTTATACCTCTCGGATTTTGAGCATCCAAAGAGCGCCTATCAGAATTCGCGGCTTGACGTCTGGAATGCACTGCTGGCTCAGGGAAAGGAGCAGGAACTGATCGCGGACATGGAAGATTATCTCGAGGAGATGGAAAGCAGTGAGATGATCACACGCGAGATCCTCAAAGCCTTCCGGATGGATATCACGCAGATGGTGTATTCATGGCTGTCGGAGCGGGAAATCAAGGCGCATCTTTTGTTTTCGGGGAAGGAAGATGAGAGCGTATACCAGAATGCCCTGCAGGGAATGTACGGGGCGAAGGCATATCTGCGCAGTCTTGTCACCCAGGCGCTCCGCTATGAATCCTATATCAATAAAACGGAATCCGTGACGGAGCAGATACGGCAGTATATCGATCAGCATTACCGGGAGGATATCCGCCGGGATGATCTCGGTGAGATGGTCTATCTGAATACCGACTATATGTCGCGCATCTTCAAAAAGGAAACAGGTATTTCCATCAGTTCGTATATCATTGGAAAGCGGGTGGAGGAGGCGAAAAAGCTGCTGGCCCAGAGCAGCCTTCCGATCAACAGTGTCTCGATTTCCGTGGGATACAGCAATTTTTCTTATTTCACAAAAATGTTCCGGGAAAATACGGGGTATTCGCCGCTGGAGTACCGCAGAAAATTTAAAAAGCAGAAGCGGGATGGCGGTGATCCGCAGAACGTACTATAATTATGGAAAGGATTCTGATTCAGATACAGGTGCCGGAGCGGCGTCTGACTGACAGAAAAGGAGCAGGAGGTTTTTTATGACGACACAGGAATTACAGGATCTGCTGGGGAGCATGTCCCTGGAGGAGAAAGTGAACCAGATGAACCAGCTCGCGGGAGGTTTTTTTGCCGGGGACGTGGTTGCGATGGGGCCGCTGCAGGAGATGGGGGTTCCGGAAGAAAGCGTCCGTCTCACGGGGTCCGTGCTGGGAGCGCTGGGAGCAGAGACCGTTAAGAAGATTCAGAAAAATTTTCTGGAGAACCAGCCGCACAGGATTCCGCTGCTGTTTATGCTGGATGTGATCAACGGATTTAAGACGATTTTCCCGATCCCGCTGGGCCAGGGCGCGACGTTTGAGCCGGAATTGTCGAGGCGGTGCGCGCAGGCGGCGGCGAAAGAGGCGGCGGTCAGCGGACTGCACGTGACCTTTGCGCCGATGGTGGATCTGGTGCGCGATGCGCGCTGGGGACGCGTGATGGAATCCACGGGGGAGGATCCGTACTTAAACTGCCTTTTTTCGAGGGCGATGGTGGAAGGTTTTCAGGGGGACGATATAAAGGAGCCGTACCGGGTGGCGGCCTGTGTGAAACATTTTGCCGGATACGGGGCGCCGACGGCGGGACGCGATTATAATACGGTGGAGCTCTCGGAGCACACGCTGCGCGAATTCTATCTGCCTTCATACAGGGCCGGAGTTGACGCCGGGGCGGCGATGGTGATGACCTCTTTTAACACGATAGACGGGGTTCCGGCGACGGCAAACCGGTGGCTGATGCGGGATGTCCTGCGGGGGGAAATGGGCTTTGACGGCGTTCTGATATCCGACTGGGCGGCGATTGAGGAGACAATTTACCACGGCCTGTGTGCGGACCGGAGAGAGGCCGCGCGGCGCGCGGCGGAGGCGGGCGTCGATATCGATATGATGACCGGAATTTATTCGGAACATCTGTGCGCGCTGGTGCGGGAGGGCGTCGTGCCGGAAGCCCTGATCGACGAGGCAGCGCTGCGTATTCTGACGCTGAAAAATAAGCTCGGACTGTTTGAAAACCCATACAAAGACGCCGATGAGGAGAAGGAGAAAGAAGTAATCCTGTGCGCGGCGCACCGTGAGCTGGCGCGCGAGGCGGCGGCGAAGTCGTTTGTCCTGCTGAAAAACGAGGGAGTCCTGCCGCTGGCAAAAGGGAAAAAGACTGCTTTTATCGGGCCTTATGCGGATAATCCGCGCATGCTGGGTTCCTGGTCCTTTATCGGCAGTCCGGAGGACGTGGTGACGGTAAGACAGGCGGTGTCGGAGTGGGATGAAAGCGCTGTTTTCTGCGAGGGGAGCCCGCTGCTCGGACCGGATGTGAAG
This sequence comes from uncultured Roseburia sp., assembly GCA_947062675.1. GTDB lineage: Bacteria > Bacillota > Clostridia > Lachnospirales > Lachnospiraceae > Roseburia. Next base: position 21,748 of record CAMSQM010000002.1, on the reverse strand, counting down.
CTGGAGGGATTTATGGAGCGGCCCGCGGAGACGGACGGTGCGCCTGCGAAGGAGAAGGAGCGCTCCGCGGAGGAGATGCTCGCGGAAGCGGTCGCTGCGGCGGCAGAGGCGGAGACAGTGGTTCTTATGATCGGAGAACACTATCTTCAGTCCGGTGAGGCCACCAGCAACGCGAATATTCAGATTCCGCAGATTCAGATGGAGCTGTTTGAGAAGGTCTGTGAGGTGAACGAACAGGTGGTCGTTGTGCTGTTTACGGGCAGACCGCTTGATATCCGCCGGATCAGTGAGAAGGCGAAGGCTGTACTCGTCGTCTGGATGCCCGGAACCGAAGGGGGGCATGCGATCGTGGATGTGCTCTCGGGTGCGGTGAGTCCCACGGGAAAACTGCCGATGAGCTTTCCATATTGTGTGGGACAGGTTCCGGTTCATTACAACGAATATTCCACCGGGCGCCCGCACGTGCCGGGAAAGGATAAGGACAGGTTCCGCTCAAAATATCTTGATATTCCCAACGGGCCGCTGTATCCGTTCGGCTTTGGCATGGGCTACACCAGATTCTCTGTTTCCCCGGTGGAGACGGACCGGACACGGATGACGGCCGGTGAGTGTATCCACGTATCCGTGCGCGTGAAAAATGTCGGCGATCTGCCGGGGACTGAGACGGTGCAGCTATACATACGCGATATCGCCGCCAGCGTGGTCCGGCCGGTGAGGGAGCTGAAACAGTTTCAGAAAGTTGCGCTTGCGCCGGGAGAGGAGCGGGAAGTGGTGTTCACCGTTACGAATGAGGATCTGTGTTTTCTGACAGCAGATGGCCGGTGGGAGAGCGAGCCGGGCGAGTTTGAAGTATCTGCCGGGACTGACAGCACCACGGTAAACAGCGCGCGGTTTGTGCTGGCGGAGTAGAAATATCTGTTTTCTGATTGCATTCCCGGATGAAACCGGAGTATACTGTTTACAGATAATACAGAGTGCGGAGGAAGCGGGACTGCCGGATATTATGAAAGCTGTGCCGGGACGGATGAGAGAAAGAGAGGCTGTTTTATGACTGTGACAAAAAAAGGAAGAATTGAAGGAATTCAGAAGGATGGTTACCGTGTGTATTTCGGGATTCCCTATGCGAAGCCGCCTGTCGGCAGCCTTCGCTGGAAGGCGCCGCAGGAGACGGAGGCCTGGGAGGACGTTCTTTGCGCAAAGTCGTTCCCCAGCCGCAGTATGCAGATGGGTGAGAAACCGGGAGACGAGTTTTACGGAAAGGAATTCCGCGACGAGCCCGCTTACGTAACACAGCCCTCGGAGGATAGTCTGTATCTGAATATCTGGACGCCGGCGGAGTCCGGGGAGGAAAAGCTGCCGGTTGCTTTCTGGATTCACGGAGGGGCGTTCCTTGGAGGCTGCGGGCATGAGAAGGAGTTCGACGGGGAGGCGTACTGCCGGCGCGGCGTGATTCTGGTCACGGTCAATTACCGTCTCGGCATCTGGGGATTTCTGGCTCATCCGTGGCTGAGCGCGGAGAACCCCCGCCATATTTCCGGCAATTACGGGATTCTGGATCAGATTGCGGCGCTCAGATGGGTGTATGAGAATATCAGTGCGTTCGGAGGGGATCCGGAAAACATTACAATTTTCGGGCAGAGCGCCGGCGCGATGAGCGTGCAGACCCTCGTTTCCTCCCCGCTGACGGGAAATATGATAAAGCGGGCGATTATGCAGAGCGGCGGCGGGTACGCAAACGGGCTGAACAGGGATGATTTTACCCTGCAGGTGCAGGAATCCTACGGACAGATATTTTCTGAGCTCGCCGGTGTTGCGAATCTGGAAGAAATGCGCTCTCTGCCGGCGGAGCGGGTGATGGAGCTTTTCGGACCGTTTATGGAGAAGGTCTTTCCGCTTTCCCGCGGGCTGTTTCTTGCGCCGAACATCGACGGCTATGTCCTTTGCGGCGGCTATGATGCGCTTGCTGATCAGGGAAAGATCAAAGATATTCCGTACCTGCTGGGGAGTACGAAAGATGATATTCTCGTGACGCCGGAATTAAAAGCGAAAGGGGAGTATTCCGCGCTCTACAAAGGCTGTATTGCGTTTGCCTTAAAGCGGGAAAAAACAGGGACCGCGCCGTCTTATGTGTATTATTTCAAAAGAGATCTTCCGGGGGATGATGCGGGAGCGTTCCATTCCTCGGAACTGTGGTATACCTTCGGCACTTTGAAGCGCGCGTGGCGTCCGTTTACCGGATATGACGATGCGCTTTCGGAGGAGATGCTCGCGTGCTGGACAAACTTTATGAAGACGGGGTCTCCGGAAGGGGAAGGCGTTGCCGGCTGGAGGCCGTGTACGGAAGCGGATCCCTATGTAAAGCAGTTTCCGGGAGATGAACTGAACTGAGGGTTTATTCCGGGAGTGGAAGAATCAGAAAGCCGCGCTGTGAAGAGTCACAGCGCGGCTTTTTAGAGCGCAGACCCGATGCCGCGGACAGGAATGTCCGGCCGGAGTGCGGTGTCTCGGCTATGATTTCCAGAGACTGTGCAGGTTGCAGTATGCATAGACTGCTACGACCTCATCCCCGTCGCAGAGCGCGAACTGTACCACCGGTTTGTCGCCCGGCTGAAGCGTTTTGCGCTGTTCGCCCTGCTTTGTCAGCAGGCACACCCATTCGATATAGTGCTCCGGCATCATGGGATGCTCTGTGGAGCCCACGGTGACTGTCACGAGACTGCCCTCGGTTTTGTATACGGGCACATGCTTCTCCACCGCGGCGTCCGTTGTGCCGGGAGTGATTTCTTTCATTTTCTGTCCGCAGCACATCAGCGGTACGCCGGCGTCCTTTACCATTGTGATAATGTTTCCACAGTGTTCACAGATATAAAATTTCTGTTCCATAGTATTCCCCGCTTTCTATTTTAGGATATATTCCGTTTTTATTATACCCCGTTCCCCGGAAAAAGTATAGATAAAAATAAATTTTGTTGACAAGGAAACAAAAAAGGGGTAAAGTATCAGATGAGTACAGCCGGATAGAAGGACTGCCGGCGGAATGGAGGCTGCCGGATGAGAGAACAGGAACGGTTGCTGAAAGAGCTTGCGCTGATGCTGGAGCGTCAGGATATGCTTTCAAGGCTGACAGAGAGCCAGTGTCTCGACGAATACGGGTATTCGGAGACACACTGTATTGATTTTATCGGACGGCTGACGCTGCCGAACGTCACAAAAGTGGCGGAGCATATGGGTATGACCCGCGGTGCGGTCAGCAAACTGACAAAAAAGCTTCTCGCAAAGGGGCTGATAGGGAAGTATACGCTGGAGACGAACCACAAGGAAGTTTATTTCCGGCTGACAGAAGCGGGAAAGGAGCTGTTTGATGAACATGCCAGGCGGCATGAGCGCTGGGAAAGGCGGGATATGGAATTTCTGGAGCGCTATCCGGAGGAAGAGATCGTCATAGTGCGCAGATTTATGCAGGAGTTTAACGGATATCTGGAAGGCCAGATCGGGGAGCTGACCTGAGAATCCGCGACGGTTCTGACGGCGGTATCAAAAAAGTCCGGATGAGCAGACTGCTCATCCGGACAAAGAGGCCGCCGGAAACCCTGTGTCAGAGGATTTCTCCGGAGCCGTCCGGTCCGCCGTTATCAGGAAGACTGCCGTCTGTATTTTCAGTCCCGTCTTCCGTGCCTGCGGCCTGCGCGAATGTCTCATCCGCTGTCAGTGACTCCGACCGCCCTCTGACGGGTCCTTCCGGATCGTCTGTCTCAATCGACTCTGAGACGACGCGGAGTTCGATGGACGGCTTCAAAGTGGTGAGGCTGGACGGTGAGACATACCGGTCCCGCACCGCGGCAGTGCCGCCGGAGCTGCCGGACGTCGCACCGGAGCTGCCTGTGGAACCGGAGAATCCGAGCAGTCCTGCGAGCACATCCATAGCGTTCTGTCCGGCACTCTGTGAGCCGAAAAAGCTGGAAAGCGCCTGTGTCAGTTCGTTCCTGGTGCCTTCGGACAGGGTAAAGGGGGAGGTTCCGCCGGTCTGGTTCGGGATGGTGATATCACCGTTCAGGTAGGAGAGCACCTTGCGGACATAATTCTGTGTCTCCGTAAAGGGAGGAATGCCGCCATATTTGTCCACATTGGCTCCGCCGGCGTTGTAGGCGGCGAGCGCGAGCGAGACATTTCCGTTATACCGCGCAAGCAGCTGAGCTATGTATTTTGCGCCGCCCATGATATTCTGCCGCGCATCGTAGGAATCGGATACCCCCAGCGATGCCGCGGTGGCGGGCATCAGCTGCATAACGCCGACTGCGCCGGCGCGGCTGACCGCACGGGGATTGAAATTGGATTCCGCTTTTGCGATCGCTTTGAGGAGCTTTGAGGAGACGTTGTAAGTCTGTGCGGCTTCCTCAAAAATGGAATCCAGATTTTCAGGACAGTTTACGGAGGATGCGGTGGTCTGTGTGAAGGTTCTGCCGGCGCCGGACGTCTGATCCGGTGTGACGGCCTCGTTCAGGACAGAGGAAAAATCGCTGCCGGATGAGGCTGTGGCGCCGGATGTCTGAACCGCCGCAGCTTCCTGTGCGGCTTTTGCTTCCTGCGCGCGCGCCTTAACCTGTGCGTTGACATTGTCCACCAGCGCCTGATCGAGATAATTGAGAACTGTGATATTCATAGAAAACTCCTTATTTATAATCAGACTGAGGGATTCAGCAGAAAAAGTCTGAACCGTAAACACTAAATCAGTATCAGTATACCACAGCATGTCAGAATAGGAAAGAATAAAAATGAGAAAACAGGCAGAAATTCATGACAGGAAAGCGGAATCCGGCTGGAGAGATTACAGGAGGGCTTTTCTGGCGGCCTTTCCGCACACGATTCCGGTGCTGACCGGATATCTGTTTATCGGTATGGCGTTCGGGGTAATGATACAGGAGAAGGGGTATGGACCGCTGTGGGCGATGTTTATGAGCCTGGTGTGCTACGCGGGCAGCGGGCAGTATCTGGCAGTCAGTTTTTTCACGCCGCAGACGGTTCTTACGGATGTGATTTTTCTGGAGTTTATGGTCAATATCCGGCATGTTTTTTACGGCCTTTCACTGCTGGAGCGGTTTGCCGGGATGGGGAAGAAGCGTCTGTACATGATTTTTTCCCTGACGGACGAGACGTATTCCCTGTATTTTATCACGAAGGCGCCGGGGGACGTGGACGAGGATAAATTTCTTTTTGCCATTGCGCTTCTCGATCAGTCATACTGGATTCTGGGTTCCGGAATCGGAGCGCTTGCCGGCTCCCTTCTGCCGTTTGATGCGAAGGGGATAGATTTTGCAATGACGGCTCTTTTCGTGGTGATTCTTACGGAGCAGTGGATGGAGAAAAAGAACCGTCCGGGGGTGCTGGCAGGTCTGATCTGCGGAGGCGCCGGTCTGATTTTGTGCGGGCCGGACAACTTTATTCTGCCGTCGATGTGTGGAATCCTGGGAGTCCTGCTCCTCTTTAGAAAGGGACTGCCGGGAGGAGGAGAGTGCGGGGAAGATTCCGCGGGAACAGTGGAAGCGGAAAGAGAACAGCCATGAGAAGGATTGTGCACAGGGTGCAGAAAGATACGGGAGGTGGGGAAAGATGCCGGTCAGTGTGGGAAGAACACTTGTAATTATATCCGCGGTTGCGGGAACGATATTTCTGACGAGGCTGCTGCCGTTCCTGCTTTTTCCGGAGGGGAAGGAGATTCCGGCGGTGATCCGGTATCTCGGGCGGATGCTCCCGCCCGCGGTGATCGGTCTGCTGGTGGTGTATTGCGTGAAAACGGTCCGGCCGGCGGAATATCCGTTCGGTCTTCCGGAGATGATATCCATCGTGGCGGTGGCCGGGCTTCACGTGTGGAAGCGCAGCAATCTGTTAAGTATCGGTGCGGGCACGGTTCTGTATATGTTTCTGATACAGGTTGTGTTCCGCTGAGCGGCAATGGAGGAGGAAGTCCACTGCAGTTGTATTATTTTATTGAGCAGGAAAGGAAGGAAATTTCAAATGAAAAAAATACCGTTTGTGACAAAGGAACAGCTGGAAGAGATTGTAAAAGAATATCCGACGCCGTTTCATCTGTATGATGAGAAGGGAATCCGCGAAAACGCGCGGGCTGTAAAGGAGGCATTTTCCTGGAATCCGGGGTTCCGGGAGTATTTTGCGGTGAAGGCGACGCCCAATCCCTTTATTTTAAATATTTTAAAGGAGTATGACTGCGGCTGTGACTGTGCCTCCTTAACGGAACTGATGCTGGCGGATTCCCAGGGATTTGACGGTCCGCATATAATGTTTTCCTCGAATGATACCCCGGCGGAGGAATTTGCGTTTGCCGCAAAGCTCGGGGCTATTATCAATCTGGACGATTTTACCCACATAGATTTTCTGGAGAAAACGATCGGCAGAATCCCGGAGACCATCAGCTGCCGCTACAATCCGGGCGGCGTCTTTAAGATGAGCAATGGCATTATGGACAATCCGGGCGACGCGAAATACGGGTTCACTCATGACCAGATCATAGAGGGGTTCCGCGTCCTGAAGGAGAAGGGGGCGAAGCATTTCGGCGTTCACGCGTTTCTGGCGAGCAATACCGTGACGAATGAATATTATCCGAAGCTTGCCAGGCAGCTGTTTGAGCTGGTGGCAGAGCTGAAGGAGAAGACGGGCTGCGACATCACATTTATCAATCTCTCCGGCGGTGTGGGGATCCCGTACACTCCGGAGCAGACCCCGAACGATATCCGTGCGATCGGTGCGGGCGTGCGGGAGGCATTTGAGGAAATCCTGGTTCCGGCAGGGCTGGGAGACGTCTCCATTTTCACCGAGATGGGACGCTTTATGCTCGGGCCTTACGGCTGCCTTGTGACCACCGCGATCCATGAAAAGCACACCCACAAAGAGTACATCGGCGTCGATGCATGCGCCGTCAATCTGATGCGCCCCGCGATATACGGCGCCTACCATCACATTACCGTGATGGGAAAGGAGGACGCGCCCTGTGACCACAGGTATGACGTGACCGGCTCGCTCTGTGAAAACTGCGATAAATTTGCGGTTGACCGGATGCTCCCGGAAATCGCGGCGGGTGATCTGCTGGTGATTCACGACACGGGAGCGCACGGATTTTCCATGGGGTACAATTATAACGGGAAACTGCGCTCGGCGGAGGTTCTGCTGAGAGAGGACGGGACGACGCAGCTGATCCGGAGAGCGGAGACGCCGGAAGACTACTTCAGGACGTTCGACTGCTTTGATATTCTGAAGGACATGAAAATAGTTGACAATGCCATCTGATCATGTATACTGTAATTAGTTTTACATACGATAAAGATAAATGTAAAACTAATTACGGGAGGGATATGGGAATGGCAATTGAGACGATTATAAACAGACAGTATGATATTGCATGTGGTCAGGCAGATGATATCGGCCTGACCGGCCAGCGGATATATGCAATGTGTAATCTTCGGGGAGGAATTGGTAAAACGACATTATCTTTTAATCTGAGCTATCTGACAGACCATCTTTTGGCGGTGGATACCTGTCCGCAGGGAAATTTATCCTACTTTTTCGATAATAACTATTATGCGGGGCAGCAGATAAATGTGAAGGATATGCTTTTACCATATCTTGTACCGGGACTTGGGAGAGCGACGAGGGCTGCTTCTTTTATCGGTGCGACAAACCAGTATTTTTCGGACAAAGACAATTACTATATTCCTTCATCGGAGGAATTGTACCTGCTGCCATCACAGCTGATAACGGCGATCAGTCAGACAAACGGATTGCAGCAGGCACAGAAGGAGCAGGCACAGAGGAGTATTCTGTATTCCCTGAAAACAGAAATAGAAAGGGAGATGGCAGAGAATAATCTGGATAAGTGTATTATAGACACATCGCCTTTTTTCGCGGGAGCGACCCAGCTGGCCTGGTATGCCGCAGATGCACTGGTTATTCCGGTGCGGACGGATCAGCAGTCGGTCAAATCGCTGGAGCTGCTCATCCATACACTGAGCAGTCCGCAGAGCGAATTCCGGAAATATCTGTCTGAAACAGACCGGAATCTGCCCGGGATACAGATGGTGGTCCTGACACACTGTGGGTGGTCTACAGTGGCGGGGGCGAGAAACGAGCCGAATCAGCAGACAAAAGTATATCTGAAACGGGTATATGATATTCTTTCCAGGCACAGAACGCTGTTGCCTACCGGCGATCCGGATAATCATTTGTTTATGCTGGATGATTTTCTTGGATCAGGGCGCATTTCTTCATTTGAATCGAAACCGATCGAACTTTTGCAGGAAGGTGAGACAAAAGTGATTGAAAGAGTGCGGGTGAGTGTGAATAAATCTGTCGATAAGTGCAAAAATCAGCTGAAATATATCGGACGTCAGCTCTGGTAAGGCGTTATGATCCGTCTGTGCTGCGCAGCGGTGTGAGCGGAAGAAACGGGGAGAGTATGGGAATTGATGTTTTACAGTTTGAGAGGGCAAAAGAGCGCGTGATCGGAAAGGAGAGGGAGCGGCAGGGAATCGGCACGCTCTCGGAGAAGACGCTTCACGCGGTTTTAAAGCACTATTATGCGCCGGATACGGACATGCATGAAATTCCGGTCGGACAGTTTGTGGCCGATATCTATACCGGGTCTGAGATTATTGAAATCCAGACCCGGTCTTTTAACAGTATGCGCAGGAAACTGGAGGCATTTCTGCCGCTGCATCCGGTCACGATTGTATACCCGGTTCCGCGCATCAAATATCTGAGCTGGATTGACGAGGAGACGGGGGAGGCTTCCCCGAAGCGGAAATCGCCGAAACGGGGAAATGCTTATGAGGCTTTTACCGAGCTGTATAAAATCAGGCCGTTTCTCTCCAGCGGGAACCTGCGGTTCCGTTTTGCGCTGATTGATATGCAGGAATACCGTCTGCTGAACGGCTGGAGCCGGGATAAAAAAAAGGGAAGCAACCGGTATGACCGCATTCCGGAGACATTTGCGGAGGAAGTATGTATTGACAGCCGGGAGGATTACAGACAGTTTCTCCCCGGCGATATCAGAGAGCCCTTCACGGCGAAGGATTTTGCGAAATGTGCGAAGATTAAGGTGCGGCTCGCACAGGTAGTCCTTCTGATACTGACCGATCTGGGGGTGGTGGAGCGGATCGGAAAACAGGGGAGAAGTTATCTTTACACGGTTCCGGTACAGTGTCTTGTTACGGAAAATGATTCATGTTATAATTTCGGTAAATGTGAAGATAATTTCCTGCCTGCAGAAATAAAAGGGCGGGAAATGTGAGATTTTACACGGGGAACGGAAGGCGGAATAAATTCTCTGATGAACAGTTTATTCAGCACAGAGCGTTTCGGAACGGAGTGAAAAATGAAACAGGAACAGGACAGAAAACTTATGCCGCCGCCATGGCTGGCGTATCCGGAGACTGACCGGTATTCCATTGGCTGGCGTATGGGATACGGGGAGGATTATATCTTCCGGTTTCACGGATGGATGGATACACTTTCACAGGAGGAGAAAGAGGAATACCGGGGACTGTTTCCGGAGCCGGTTACCTGGCAGGGCTGGTGGGAGAGTGAAGACACGGGTGAACTGCTGATGCACGGCGAATACTGTGTTCCGGCATGGCGTCCGGGCGGGGAGCCGGCGTATCCCGTGGAGCGGCTCTGTGAGGAAACTGCCGGGGGCGCGCGGCGTGACCTGTGCCTGTTCTACAGGCCGGGATCATCCCCGGACGGGAGTATGACCGGAGGCTGCCTTAGTCAGTGGTGGAGAGGGGAGTTCCGGCTGGATGTACTGCGCTTTTGCTGCATGGAGCAGCTGATGATGGAACAGAAAGCGGAGCTTTTCGGGGATGATGAGATCCGGCAGCAGATTCTGGAATGTCAGGACCCCGCGCGGATCAGGACACTGGGCCGGAAAGTCCGGAATTTTGACCAGGAGGTGTGGGACAGATTTAAATATTCCATTGTACTCAACGGAAACTGGTGTAAATTCAGTCAGAACCCCGGGCTGCGGGATTTTCTTCTCTCGACGGGCGAAAGCATTCTCGCGGAGGCCAGCCCGTCGGATGCCGTCTGGGGAATCCGGCTGTCCGCGGACTCACCGGACGCACGGGACCCGCGGAAATGGCGCGGCAGAAACCTTCTGGGGTCGGCGCTGATGGAAGTGCGCGATGAGCTGCGCAGGGTGACCCGGAATGAGGCGCTCTGCGACCGGAGCGCGATGCAGGCAGACTTCTGAAATTTTAAGGAGGAAACCGGATGTCTTTTACAATTTATGTGAGAATGAAAAAACCGGGGAGGCAGCGGAAGGAACATGCGCCCGTGCCGTTTGTTCTGGAGCGGAAGCCCGGGACCGTGCAGGAGCTGATTGAGGCTCTCGTGATTTCCGGTGTGCAGAAATACAATGCCGGAAATAAGGAGGACCGTCTTCTGCCTTATCTGACCCGCGAACAGATCAGCGCCGGGGCGTCGGAGGGAAAAGTATCCTTCGGGGCTTACGGCGGGAACGATGCGGAGGAGGCGGAAGCGGTGGAAAATGCGATACAGTGTTTTGAGGACGGAATCTACCGTATTTTTGCCGGGGAGAGAGAACTTGCAAAGCTGGACGAGGCGATTCCGTGGCAGGAAGAGACCGTTTTTACACTGATCCGCCTGACGATGCTGGCGGGATGGTGATGGTGACCGTGCGGGGGCCGTCTGCAGGAAAGCGCGGCGGATATCAGGAAAGGGGCGGGCAATATGGCCGGATATACATATCAGACGAGAAAAAAGATAACGGAAGATTGGGTCCGTCAGCTGGAGCAGGCGGGGAGCAGGCTTTCGGATGCGGAAAAGAAGCTGCTTCCGGAAGAGCGGGGATATAATTATGTGCCGCGGGAGGCTGTAAGCCTGGTGAAGGAGCTGTGTGAGTCCGGAAAATACCGGACACTGAGCGGGATTTACCGGGGGCCGTTTCGGGGGCTGGTCGATGTCTGTGTGCAGAAAGGGCAGCAGGAGGAGTTTTTTTATGCGCTTGACCAGATGAATCAGTTTCAGATGACGGCGGGCTGGTACCGCAGAAGCGTGCGTTCCGGGAGTTATGCGCCGTTTGCGGATCAGAGTGTGCGGCTTTTGTGGGCGTATTCGAGAGTGAAGTTTTACGGGTGCGCGCTGGCGGAGCTTCTGACCGGCAGCGTCGGGCCGGAGATTTACGACCATGCGAGGCAGGAGCCGTTTGCGTGGGCGGGAATGCTGGCGGCACAGATTGATCTGGGAAGGGAGGACGCGATCCGGGCGGTAAATGATATCCTGCTGGGCGAGGGCAACACCGCGATGATCAGCTATGAGCTGATTCGCGGGATTGTGATGTGCCGGGATGAGAAGCTGTATGAGCTGCTCGGGAAGTTTCTGCTGGCGGCGCGTCTGCAGGAGGGCGCGCGGCAGGCGGTCTGCGAGACCATGGATGCGGGGCGGCCGGAGGCGTTTATGCATCTGTTTTCGGTGATTGAGGAACATGATCTGGTCCGTTATTCCTCCGTGAAGCGGGCGGTCAGCACCTGGATCGGTATTTTTCATGAAAACAGTGTGGACCGGATTACGGGAAAACTGGTGCGCCTGATGGGACAGTGCCTGAGGGATCCGGCGTTCTGTGAGGCGCAGCTTGCCACGGATGATTCGGTTGCGGTCAGCTGCGCTCTCTGGGCGAAAGGGTTTTACGATGCGCAGGACGCGATCCGGGCGGAACAGGAACTGATCCGGCACGGCACAAAAAATCAGAAAATGACAGCTTCCTACTTTAACAATTCCCTGCAGCTTCCGGAACTGAAAATGCAGGCGGCGAAGGAAGTGATCTTACAGTACCCGCAGGAGCTGGACCTGGTGGCATGTTTTCTTCCGGGATTTATGGACACAACAGGGCTTAAGTTTGCGGAACTTGTGCAAAAAGAGGGCGGCGGGTATTTCCCGCTGCGGGACGGTGAGGTGAGAAAACCGCGTCTTCTGGAGCCGGAGACAATGTTTGCAAGCCGTGCGGAGGCGCGGCAGGCTTATGTGTGTCTTAAGGGGATACTGGAGCGGATGCCGAAAAAAGGCGTGGTGTTAAGTCCCTGCATTTTTCCGTGGCATGAGGTGACAATGACGCGGTCGGATGTCGCGTCGCGCCTTTGTCTGCTGGCGCACATGCTGCAGGACGAAGCGCTTCTGGACGAGGCCGCGGAGCTGATTCCGCTGACAGGGCAGGGCGGTTACGGCTTCTCTTCCCGCTCCGTGATTGCGCGCGTGCTGCTCTACCGTCCACAGTCGGAGAAGAGGAAAAAGATTCTTTTTGAGCTTCTGCACAATCCCGAAGAGTACACCCGCGGGTCCGCACACTGCCTGGCGATGGATATGGAGCTGACCACAGAGGATTACCGGCAGATCGAGCAGAATCTGAAATATAAAAAGGGGCGCAAAGGCACGCTGGCTCTTTTGAAAAAACAAAAGGCCGGGGAGCTCGCGGAGTGTATTGTGCGGCTGCTGAAAATGCCCGCGGAGGAGTGCCACATGGGAGCGCTGGATCTCGCGATGCAGCTGAAAAACGACGCGCGGCAGGAGTTTGAACGGATCCGTCCGGAGCTTCTCGCATTCAGGGAACCAACCGGAAAGGAGCGGGTGCTGCTGGAAGAGCTTGTCGGGACGGGGAGCGAGGCGCAGGATATTTTAAACACACCCGGATTCGGGTTTTACGATGTAAACCGTGCGTTTGTGCTGCCGCCGGTGAATGTGGATGCGGCGCAGGCAAAAGAGCTGTTTGTCTGCGGGGAAAAAGAATGTGTACGCGTCTTAACACGTCTTTCCGCGCTGATTGAGGAGAACCGCGGGCTTGCCTATCAGACGGCGTGGGGTGAGGATGAGGTGCTCGGGAACAGCCTGGAGAGATGTCTTTGGACGGACGGCGATCAGGCCCTCTCTCCGCTCGATAAGTATCCGTTCCGTGAACTGTGGGAGGAGTTTTACAACACGCAGATCAGAACGCCGGAACTTATGACAGAGGTGTTTCTCTATCAGCGGTGCCGCCGCGACCCGGTGTACAGACAGCAGAAGACAGAGCTGTATCGGAAAGTGTTTCAAAAACTGCCGTTTAAAAATATGCTGCCGGAGCTTAGCTACAATGCGCAGGTGGCGCAGGTGATTTCAATTCTGTATGAGGAGTATGTCCCGGACAGACTGCGGGCGCACTGGGGACTGGTGGTGACGGCAAAGCTTCTGTCCGTGCTCAGCGACACCAATGATCTGATTCAGATTGAGGAAAAACGCTGGGACGGGCGCACTGGGATTTACACCAGACGCGTGGTGCAGCTTCCCGTGTTTGCAGAGGCGTGCTCATGGCTGTCCTGCGTTGAGGAGGAGGACCGGGAAGCCTCGTTTGTCCTGCGCTTCCGTCTCCAGGAGCATTATCATCGGAAGAAGAAATCCGATTACACGCAGTTCGGGGGGCGGGAACAGTATCTGAGGCTTTCGGACTGTGTATGGTGCTATCTGCGGGGAATCTGGGATAAAGACCTGTTTTATAAGGCGGTGTTCACGTTCCGGAGCCTGGGCGATATTCTGGGCCCTGTGAGTATCGTGGAACAGAAGGGAGCCGTGCCGTCGCGCAGAATCCGGTTCGGGGATCTCAATGAGTTTTTCCCGCCGCATACGTTTCAGCCGGTGGACGGAAAATATCATTTTGACACTGTCGGCGAAGAGGTTCCGGCAATGAAATTCGCGCACGCGCTCTACCGTGAGATCGTTCCGCAGGTTTTAAAGGTGGAGTTAAAGCGCGGGGAACAGCCGACGCCTTTTTCTGCCCATATTCACAGAATTGCGGTGATATACGGCATCCGTTATATGATTCAGATTCTGACCGCACTCGGGAAGGATACGCTTCAGCGGGGCTACAGCTATTATTCCGGAAATGAGGAGCGGAAAAATGTGCTCAGTCATCTGCTGAAAGTATGTATGCCGGAACCGGAAGAGACGGCGGAGGATTTAAGGGCGGCTCTTGAGGGAACGGATATCACGAAAAAGCGCCTTGTGGAGCTGGCGATGTACGCGGACCAGTGGATTCCGATGCTGGAGGAGTATCTGGGACTTCCGGGGTTTGCGAGCGGCTGTTACTATTTTATGGCGCACACCAGCGAGCGCTTTGACGAGTATACGACCTCGGTGATCGCAAAATATACGCCGCTTTCGCCGGACGAGCTTCAGAGCGGAGCCTTTGATATCCACTGGTTTTTCGAGGCCTTTGGAAAGCTCGGGGAGAAAAATTTCAGACTTCTCTACGACGCGGCCAAATATTCCTCGACAGGGATCGCGCACGGGAGGGCGAGAAAATATGCGGATGCGGCCCTTGGCAGGATCGGAAAGGAAGATCTGAAAAAAGAGATCGGGGCGAAACGCAACAAGGATCTCATCATGAGCATCGGACTTCTTCCGCTTGCCACGGGGCGCACGGAGCGGGAAGACGATCTGCTCGACCGCTATCAGTTTATACAGAAATACAAAAAGGAGAGCCGGCAGTTCGGCGCGCAGCGCCGTGCCAGCGAGGGCCGGGCGGCGGAGATCGCCCTGCGCAACCTGAGTGTAAACGCCGGATTTTCAGATGTCACGCGCCTTATACTGCGCATGGAGAACCGCCTTGCAGAGAATTCCGCAGACTGCTTTACCTGGCGCGGGACAGAAGACATCGAGCTCATGATTCAGGTGGATGAGACGGGGAAGAGTACTTTAAAGTGCAGAAAAGACGGGAAAGTCCTGAAATCGGTTCCGACAAAATACAAAAAGAACGAAACCGTGCTGGAATACCAGGCAACATTAAAAAATCTCAGGGAGCAGTACAGCCGGACAAGACAGATGATGGAACAGGCGATGGAGGACGGGACGGTGTTTGAGGTCTGGGAGTTCCTGGAGCTTCTGAAAAATCCGGTAGTGAGACCGGTCGCGGAATCCCTTGTGGTGATGGCCGCGGACGGCGCATCAGACGGGGCCCGGATGGGATTTCTGACGGAGGCGGGAATCGTGGATTATGCGGGCAGAGTCGCGCCGGTATCGCCGGAGGATAAAATTCTGATCGCGCATCCGCACGATCTCTATCGCAGCGGCCACTGGCATGATTACCAGAAACTACTCTTTGAAAAGCGGCTGAAACAGCCGTTTAAGCAGGTATTCCGTGAACTCTATGTGAAGCTTGCGGAGGAACTTGCGCAGGAGAAATCCCTGATGTTCTCCGGCAATCAGATTCAGCCGCA
This sequence comes from uncultured Roseburia sp., assembly GCA_947062675.1. Classification (GTDB taxonomy): domain Bacteria; phylum Bacillota; class Clostridia; order Lachnospirales; family Lachnospiraceae; genus Roseburia. Next base: position 6,482 of record CAMSQM010000002.1, on the reverse strand, counting down.
GAAGACGGTTGGCGCGCTGCGCGGCCGCCGCTGGGTTGCGGATTATGATGACGGTCTGCAGAAGGTTTATTATCAGGAAAATATTGTCGCGCGCATTTACGCGATGGCGGACTGGTTCTCCCCGAGTGATGTCGAGGCGCCGACCCTGGACTGGGTGGTGTTTTATGACCGGAAAACCGGGAGAGCGCTTAAGATACAGGAGGTGCCGGATATCATTTACAGCGAGGTGATGCGGGATGTCGATCTGGCGGTCAGCGTCGCCCATGCCGGCGGCGTGGATCCGGAGACCAGTCACTCGACGATCGGGATGCGCAGCGCGATCGTCGGGTGCAGTCTCTCTTTGTTCGGCGTGAAAAATGTCAGGCTTGACGGAAACCACGCGATCATTGACGGAAAGCTCGGACAGTATACCGTTCATCTCGGAAGCGGGGTGGTACACCAGATTGGGAATTCAATGCTGTATGTGGTTCCGGTTCACTCCCAGCACAGGGGGCGTCTGTTCCTTCCGTTTATCGACGACGACCCGAAAACGGCGGAGATTCTGTCCAAGGTTCTGCTGTTTGCGGAGGATACAAAGATCAGGGACCCGAAGATTTTATCGCAGATCCGGTAGGCACGGACAAGGCGTATGCGGTCACGGCTGCAGGCCGCGGTCCGGATCCGCGCTGCGGGAGACGGCGCGGAACTCTTTTGGCGGCATGCCTTTGTGCCGGTGGAAGGTTCTGGAGAAATAGAGACTGTTGTCAAAGCCGAGCGAGTTGGCGATGGCTGTGACGGAGAGGTCGGAGTGTTCCAGCAGATAACAGGCCTGCTTCATGCGGAATGCCGTCAGATATTCCTTGGGGGACTGGCCGAGCACAGTCTGGAAGGAGCGGAAAAGATGGCTGCGGCTCACGCCGACATAATCTGCGATATCCTCCACGGTGATCGCGTAGGAATAGTTGGAGGAAATGTATTCGACTCCTTTCTGGACATAACTGCTGGCGGAATTCTGCGCGTCGGAGTGTGAGGCATTGTGCAGAAAGAGCGCGAGCATGGTATAAAGCTGCCCGGCCATTTCAACGGCATGTTCAAATTCGTTTCCTCTGGCGTCATAGATGTGGAGGATCTGCCGGTGAATGGCCTCCCCCGACGGGGTATTCCGGATAAACGGGGTTTCCGGGGAAAAATCCGTCGCATTGAGAATCATGGAGGCATCGCTCCCCGCAAATCCGACCCAGGCGTATTCCCACGGTTCGTCCTCCGCGGCGTGATAGAGTACCTCTGTATTCGGGTATACTAAAAAAGAATCCCCTGCGCGGAGCTCATGGAGATGCCGGTGGGACCGGTAAAATCCTTTTCCGGATATAATGTAGTGAATCAGGTAGTGATCGCGGATTCCGGGACCCCACTGGTAGAGCGGTCCGCATTTCTGGAAGCCGACATTGTAGACAGAGAGGGAGACGAGCGCTTTTTCGGTCACTTTGTAAGAATTTTTGTAGTTTTTCATCGGGGACACCTCTTTTACAGTGCGTGCAGCCCGGAAATCGCTGTGTGACGTCCGGAGAAATGTTTTTTCGCAAAGAAATAATACCGGCTTTTATTATAGAAAGGAAAGAAGGATTATGCAACAAAAATGCATAAAGACCGGACATTTTTTTCTGTACAATCTCTGAAAAACGGGGTATGATAGGGGACAGTAGAGCGATGCAGTGAAATGATTTTACATGGCGTACAAAAATCAGGAACAGAAAGGTGGAAAACAGTATGGCAATATTAGTTACGGGAGGGGCCGGATATATCGGCAGTCACACGTGCGTGGAGTTACTGAATGCGGGGTATGAGGTTGTGGTGCTCGACAATCTGAGCAATTCCTCGGAGAAATCGCTGGAGCGCGTAAAAGCGCTTACCGGAAAGGAAGTCCGGTTTTACAGAGGGGATATCCTCGACCGCGGCGTTCTCGGCAGAGTGTTTGCAGAAAATGAGATTGACAGCTGCATCCACTTTGCAGGTTTAAAGGCGGTCGGAGAGTCCGTCGCAAAGCCGTGGGAATACTATAACAACAATATCGCGGGGACGCTGACGCTGGTGGACGTGATGCGTGAAAACGGCTGCAAAAACATTATATTCTCCTCCTCCGCCACGGTCTACGGTGATCCGGCGCAGATTCCGATCACGGAGGAATGCCCGAAGGGAGCGTGCACTAACCCTTACGGCTGGACAAAGTCGATGCTGGAACAGGTTCTCTCCGATATCCAGAAGGCGGATCCGGAGTGGAATGTCATTCTGCTGCGCTACTTCAATCCGATCGGCGCGCATAAGAGCGGGACGATGGGAGAGAATCCGAACGGCATACCGAATAACCTGATGCCGTATGTCACGCAGGTTGCGGTCGGAAAATTAAAAGAACTCGGCGTCTTTGGCGATGATTACGATACGCATGACGGTACAGGGGTGCGCGATTATATTCACGTCGTGGATCTGGCGGCGGGGCATGTGAAAGCGCTGAAGAAGATCAGGGAAAAGGCCGGCCTGTGCATCTACAATCTCGGCACGGGACACGGATACAGCGTGCTTGATATCGTGAAAAATTTTGAGGAGGCAAACGGCGTTCCGGTTCCGTACGTTATTAAGCCGAGGAGAGAGGGCGATATTGCCACCTGTTACTGCGATCCGTCGAAGGCGGAGCGGGAGCTCGGCTGGAGCGCACAGTACGGGATCCGCGAGATGTGCGAGGATTCGTGGAGATGGCAGAAAAATAACTCGGACGGATACGGAGACTGACCGGGATAAGGCAGGGCAGCTGCCGGATGGAGAAGCAGGGGTGACCGGTGATCAGCCGGCGGCCCCTGTTTTTTCATTATCCGGGAGAGACCCTGCCGCTGTAAAACATTAAAGCGGCTGCTTTTCCGTGAAACAAAAAGCCCTCCGGGCAGGATTCTTTTTCACTGACGGGATCACTCTGCATGTGGCGGGCGGGACGCCGTGATACCGGTCACGCTGCCCCCTGCGGCGCCAGGACGTGTAAGACCGGTCACGCTGCCCCCTGTGGCGCCGGGACGTGTAAGACCAGTCGCGCTGCCCCCTCAGGCGCCGGGACGCGGGAGCCTGCGAAAAAGATCATCCGGAATATATTTAGAATATATATGTATAGGTACATAGCCGCGGGGAAAGGAGAGAATGATGAATATAACAGATGCTGAATTTGTGCGGGGATTTATCCGCATGTGCGATGACGGCTGGAAGCAGGGATGGCACGAGAGGAACGGAGGAAATCTGTCTTACCGCATAAAACCGGAGGAGGTGGAACTGGTCCGCCCGGGGTTTTCGGACCGCGGGGAGTGGAAGCCTGCCGGAACGGCTGTTCCGGAGCTGGCGGGTGAATTTTTTATGGTAACCGGGAGCGGCAGGTATTTCAGCAATGTGGCGCGGTCTCCCGAAGAGACCACGTGTATCATAGAGCTTGATGACAGAGGGGAAAATTACCGCATCTGTTCCGGACTGACGGATGGCGGGACGCCCACAAGCGAGCTGCCGGGCCATCTGATGAGCCATGCGGTGAAAAAAAGGGTTTCCGGCGGCGCGTACCGCGTGATTTATCACGCGCATCCGGCTAACATTATTGCGCTGACATTTGTGCTTCCGCTGGAGAGCAGGGTTTTTACCAGGGAGCTGTGGGAGATGGAGCCGGAGTGCGCCATGGTCTTTCCGGCCGGAATCGGCGTTGCCGGATGGATGGTTCCGGGAGGAAAGGAGATTGCGGAGGTGACGGGCAGACTGATGGAGGAGTACGACGTGGCTGTCTGGGCGCATCACGGCATGTTCTGCGCGGGGGAAGACTTTGACCTGACGTTCGGCCTGATGCATACGGTTGAAAAAGCGGCGGAAATACTCGTGAAAACACTTGCCATGCGTCAGGGCAAACGACAGACCGTCACGACAGATCAGCTCCGCCGCCTTGCCGGGGAACTGGGGCTGGGGCTGCCGGAAAAATTTCTGTACGGGAAAGAAGAAAATTGTTAAAATTCCCCAGAAACCTGTTGCCATTTGTGGAAAATATGATAGAATGGATGTGTGCGCTTAGGGACAGGCACATAATCTGTGGCACCGGCGGGAAGGTTTCCTTCCCGTTGTACAGCATATAGTATGTTTAGGAGGAATTAGCAAAATGGCAAACAAATGGGTCTACCTTTTTAGCGAAGGTAATGCTGACATGCGCGAACTTCTCGGCGGCAAGGGAGCCAACCTGGCAGAGATGACAAGCCTCGGACTTCCGGTACCGCAGGGCTTCACAATCACAACGGAAGCCTGCACACAGTACTACGAGGACGGCCGTGAAATCAACGAAGAGATTCAGGGCCAGATCAACGAGTATATCGTGAAGATGGAAGAGATCACCGGCAAAAAGTTTGGTGACAAAGAGAATCCGCTTCTCGTCTCCGTCCGTTCGGGCGCGCGCGCTTCCATGCCGGGTATGATGGACACCATCTTAAATCTCGGCCTTAATGAGGAAGTTGTCGATGTAATTGCCAGAAAATCAGACAATCCCCGCTGGGCATGGGACTGCTACCGGAGATTTATCCAGATGTACTCCGATGTCGTGATGGAGGTCGGCAAGAAATATTTCGAAGAGCTGATCGATAAGATGAAAGCAGACAAGGGCGTTACGTTTGACGTGGATCTCACCGCGGACGATTTAAAAGAGCTTGCAGGCCAGTTCAAGGCTGAATACAAAGAGAAGATCGGGTCTGACTTCCCGGATGACCCGAAGGAGCAGCTGATGGGCGCTGTCAAGGCTGTCTTCCGTTCCTGGGACAACCCGCGTGCGAATGTGTACCGCCGCGACAACGATATCCCGTATTCCTGGGGAACAGCGGTAAACGTACAGAGCATGGCATTCGGAAACATGGGCAATGACTGCGGCACCGGCGTTGCGTTTACGAGAGATCCGGCGACCGGCGAGCGGAAGCTGATGGGCGAGTTCCTGATCAATGCGCAGGGCGAGGACGTTGTGGCAGGTGTCCGCACTCCGATGCCGATCGCAAAGATGGAGGAGGAGTTCCCGGAGGCATTTGCACAGTTTAAGGATGTCTGCCAGACACTCGAGAACCACTACAGGGATATGCAGGACATGGAGTTTACCGTGGAGAACAAGAAGCTCTACATGCTCCAGACAAGAAACGGCAAGAGAACCGCGCAGGCCGCGTTAAAGATCGCATGCGACCTGGTGGACGAGGGCATGAGAACAGAGAAAGAGGCTGTCGCGATGATCGATCCGCGTAACCTCGACACACTTCTTCACCCGCAGTTCGACGCTGCCGCATTAAAGGCTGCGACTCCGGTTGGAAAGGGCCTTGGCGCTTCTCCGGGTGCTGCCTGCGGAAAGATCGTTTTCTCTGCGGAGGATGCGGTTGAGTGGAACGAAAAAGGCGAGAAAGTCGTGCTGGTACGTCTTGAGACCTCGCCGGAGGATATCACCGGTATGAAGGCATCCCAGGGTATCCTGACAGTCCGCGGCGGTATGACAAGCCATGCAGCCGTTGTTGCGCGCGGTATGGGTACCTGCTGTGTATCCGGATGCGGTGACATCACAATGGACGAGGAGAACAAGAAGTTCACGCTGGCAGGCAAAGAATACCACGAGGGTGATCCGATCTCCATCGACGGCACCACCGGCAATATCTACGACGGAATTATCCCGACCGTGGATGCAACCATCGCCGGAGAGTTCGGAAGGATTATGGCGTGGGCTGACAAATACCGCAGACTTAAAGTCCGCACCAACGCGGATACACCTGCGGACGCGAAGAAAGCGCGTGAGCTTGGCGCAGAGGGAATCGGTCTCTGCCGTACTGAGCATATGTTCTTCGAGGAGGACAGAATTGCGGCATTCCGCGAGATGATCTGTGCTGATACCGTGGAGGAGAGGGAAGCAGCTCTTGAGAAGATTCTTCCGTATCAGCAGAGCGACTTCGAGGCGCTGTATGAAGCGCTCGAGGGCAACCCGGTTACCATCCGTTTCCTGGATCCGCCGCTTCATGAGTTTGTTCCGACCGAGGAGGAGGATATTAAGAAGCTTGCAGACGCACAGGGCAAGTCCGTGGAGGACATCAAGGCTCTGATCGCTTCCCTGCATGAGTTCAACCCGATGATGGGTCACAGAGGCTGCCGTCTCGCAGTGACATATCCGGAAATCGCCAGGATGCAGACGAGAGCTGTCATCCGTGCAGCGATCAATGTTCAGAAAGCGCATGCTGACTGGAATGTAAAACCGGAAATCATGATTCCGCTTATCTGCGAGATCAAAGAGTTAAAGAACGTCAAGAAAGTCGTCGTTGAGACGGCTGACGCTGAGATCGCAGCGGCAGGCGTGAAGCTGGAGTACGAGGTTGGTACGATGATCGAGATCCCGCGTGCGGCTCTTACCGCTGACGAGATTGCGGCAGAGGCTGATTTCTTCTGCTTCGGTACAAACGACCTGACACAGATGACATTCGGATTCT
>CAMSQM010000001.1 GCA_947062675.1 uncultured Roseburia sp. | reverse complement strand
GCCCCCAGCACCGCCCCCTTAAAACCGGACTTGTTAATAAACCGCGGACTGGCATTGCCGGAGGCAACCACCATGTAGGCAAACGACTGTGTATTCTCCACCTCCTCCCAGTGGAACAGCTGCATACTGACGCCGCGCGCCGTAGCGCTGTTCTCCACGGTAATTCTGCCTCCGTATCCCGTTATCCGTGCGAAATCTTTCCTCACATCTTTATTAAACCACTGATAACGTGCATTCACTTTCAGCAGGCCGTTTTCACGGTCCACAAGTCCCGGAAGACAGAATCCGATCCCGCTTAAATCTTCCAGCGCTCTTCCGCTCTCCAGAAGACAGCCGGCAAAATCTTTGCCGAGCTGCTCCATAACGCCGCCGTAATCCGTATTTCTCTGCACGCCGCTGCACGACGCCAGCATCCTCCCGCAAAAATCAGTGATACAGATATTCCACTGCTCACCTCTCAACTCCACGCCCGCAAAATAACAGGCCTCCGCATTGATCTCCAGACATTTTGCCCTTCTGCCTGAGGAACCGGAAGCCGTTCGGCGGACGCCCTTTTCTTTCACGAGGCCGTCCGCGAGCATTTTATTGATATTGGTCGTTATCGTCGGAAGCGTGAGCCCGAGCCGTTCGGCGATTTCCATCCTCTGAACGGCGCCGTAATAATAGATCATGCGCAGGATGGCTGACTGATTCGACGCCTTTACCCCCGGCAGATTATTTCCCTGTAAAAAACGCATGTCCGCACACCCCTGATCGTCTGTTCTGTTTAATCCATCATATTTCCTGATTTCTCTTAATATGCTGATGTGTGAAGAGGTGATCCTGACAGTATTCGTAATTCCCCTCACAGCGCGAACAGAAACGGAAGTCCAGTGTCGGATCGTCGAGTTCCGTCCTGCCGCAGACAGCACATTTATGCTTCGTCACACCCGTTCCACGCCGCGGCTCGCGCATCTGTGTCTTAAACTTCTGCCGGCGGTGTATCTCGTGCGGCGTATAGCGCTGAAAATTCCTGGTTGAGAGGAAAAACAGGATAAAATTAAGCAGCGACATAAATATGGAAATCCTCCCCGCCCAGCTGCTCATCACAAACTGGAACACGGTGAGTGCACCGTATACCACCGCCATCCACTTCATCTTAATCGGAATAATAAAATAGAGCATCACCTGCATTTCCGGAAACATCACCGCAAACGCAAGAAAAATGGACATATTGATATAACCGGTACCGATACCGGACGCAACCATATACGAGACTTCCGGCCCCGGAAGAGACCCCATGGTAAGCCCCAGAATCCCGTACAGAAGAAAAGCACCCAGCATAGTAAAGAACAGCCCTCCGAAAATATATACATTAAAGCGGAAGGTCCCCCAGTTGCGCTCAAGCGCCATGCCAAGCTGGTAATAAAACAGCGCCATAATCAGCAGGAAAATCAGATTGGTGTCCGTCGGCATAAAAATCCATGTGACGAGACGCCAGACCTGCCCGTGAAGAATATGCCACGGACTTAAAACCAGATACCGCAGCAGTCCCGGATTCACCATACTGATCACAAAACCGGTCGTGTATGCTCCGATCAGCCATACAATAAGATTGGGTACCGCGTACCTGCCGAACTTTCTCTCTAATTTATTCATCCAGTTCATACAGAAGAAACCTGACCTTTCCACATATTTTACGATCTGTTTTTAAGTATATCCGTCCCGGAAATCTTTGTCAATCCGCCCGGTTTACTTCATAAAAAGTTTATACATTTTCCTGCAATTGCACATTGTTTTTTGGAAAGTCCTGTCGTATAATGTACTTTGCTTAGCCTGGGCTAAGCCCTTTTAATATGAAGAAACCCGCTAAAATTCTGCTAAGATATTCAATAATCACGATCAGCTTCTGCAATGGAGGTTCTCTTATGGAAAATAATATACTGCATAAACTGGGAATCGACATCGGTTCCACAACTGTCAAAGTCGCAGTTCTGGACGCGCAGGATCATCTGCTTTTCTCCGATTATGAGAGACATTTTGCAAATATCCGCGAAACACTCATCTCCCTGATTCAGAAAGCAGCCTGCGCGCTCGGCGACAGAAACACCGTTCCGGTCATCACCGGTTCCGGCGGACTTGCGCTGGCAAAACACCTCGATGTCATGTTCGTGCAGGAAGTCATCTCCGTTACGACCGCTCTGCGGCACTATGCGCCGCAGGCAGATGTCGCGATCGAACTTGGCGGCGAGGACGCCAAAATCATTTATTTCGAGGGCGGGAATGCCGAACAGCGCATGAACGGAATCTGCGCGGGCGGGACGGGATCTTTTATCGACCAGATGGCTTCCCTGATTCAGACAGACGCCACGGGCCTGAACGAATATGCCAGAAATTACAAGGCCATTTACCCCATTGCGGCCCGCTGCGGCGTATTTGCCAAGACAGATATCCAGCCGCTGATCAACGAGGGGGCCACTCGCGAAGACCTGGCAGCATCCATCTTTCAGGCCGTGGTAAATCAGACCATCAGCGGCCTCGCCTGTGGCAGACCCATCCGCGGACGCGTCGCTTTTCTGGGAGGCCCGCTTCATTTCTTATCGGAACTGAAAGCCGCCTTTATCCGCACACTCGGCCTGGATGACGACCATGCGATCACACCGGAATACTCTCATCTTTTTGCCGCAATCGGCTCCGCCCTGAACGGAACACCGGAAAAAACCATCACGCTCTCCGCACTCCTCGAAAAACTGCACTCTGATATCCGCATGGAATTCGAGGTGGCACGGCTGGAACCGCTTTTTAAAGACCAGGCGGAATATGATTCGTTTCTCACCCGCCACAGCGGGCACAGCGTGCGCACGGCGGATCCTGCATCCTATGAGGGCAACTGTTACCTTGGCATCGACGCAGGCTCCACCACCACCAAGATCGCGCTGATCGGAGAGGACGGTTCCCTGCTGTATTCTTTCTACGGCAGCAACAGTGGAAGCCCCCTGACCACCGCCATCCGCTCTATCCGGGAGATCTGTTCCCGTCTGCCGGAAAACGCCCGGATTGTGCACTCCTGCTCCACCGGTTACGGCGAAGCCCTGCTGAAATCCGCCCTGCAGCTGGACGAAGGTGAGGTCGAGACTGTGGCCCATTATTACGCCGCCGCATTTTTCCACCCGGATGTGGACTGCATTCTCGATATCGGCGGCCAGGATATGAAATGCATCCGCATCCGCAACAAAACCGTTGACAGCGTGCAGCTCAACGAAGCCTGCTCATCCGGATGCGGTTCGTTTATTGAGACCTTTGCAAAATCCCTGAACTATTCCGTACAGGACTTTGCAAAAGAAGCTCTTTTTGCGCCAAACCCGATCGACCTTGGGACCCGCTGTACGGTATTTATGAATTCCAAGGTCAAACAGGCGCAGAAAGAGGGAGCCTCCGTCGCGGATATCTCCTCCGGCCTCGCCTACTCCGTCATAAAAAATGCACTTTACAAAGTAATCAAACTGTCCGACGCCAGCGAACTCGGCAGAAACATCGTCGTGCAGGGCGGTACATTTTACAATGACGCCGTGCTCCGGAGTTTTGAAAAAATATCGGGCTGTACCTGTGTGCGCCCGGATATCGCCGGAATCATGGGTGCTTTCGGCGCGGCTTTAATCGCGCGGGAGCGCCATGAGGAAGGTTATCAGACCACAATGCTCTCCGCCGAAGAAATCGGAGCGCTGACCTTTGACACAAAGCTTGCGCGCTGCCAGGGATGCACCAACCACTGTCTGCTCACCATCAACCGTTTTTCCGGGAACCGCCATTATATCACAGGCAACCGCTGCGAAAAAGGGCTTGGAAAAGAAAAAACGACGGAGGAGATCCCGAATCTTTTTGAATACAAGAACAGGCGCCTTTTCGACTATACGCCGCTGTCACGCGAGGAAGCAGAACACGGCTCTGTCGGAATCCCGAGAGTGCTCAACATGTACGAAAACTACCCATTCTGGGCAGTTTTTTTCCGGAAGCTGGGATTTCAGGTCGTCCTCTCGCCGCAGTCAACAAGAAAGATTTACGAACTCGGCATTGATTCCATCCCGAGTGAATCCGAGTGTTATCCCGCCAAGCTTGTGCACGGACATGTGACCTGGCTGATTCACCAGAATGTGGACTTTATTTTTTATCCGTGCATTCCCTATGAGAGGAATGAGTTTCCGGACTCAGATAACCACTACAACTGCCCCATTGTGACCTCCTACGCAGAAAATATCAAAAATAACGTGGAGGAAATCATCTCCGGCAAAGTACGTTTTTATAATCCGTTTATGTCTTTCGCCGCAGAAGATACGCTCTCCGCCCAGCTGGTAAAGCTGTTTGGCTCTCCGGAATTCGGCATACCGGAATCCAGAATCCGCGACGCCGTGTCCGAGGGATGGAAAGAGCTGGCCGTCGTGCGCATGGAAATTTCCCGCAGGGGTGAGGAGGTCCTGCGCTATATGGAAGAAAACGGGCGGCGCGGCATCGTCCTCGCGGGCCGCCCCTACCATGTGGATCCGGAAATAAACCATGGCATTCCCGAACTGATCAGCTCTTACGGCATCGCCGTGCTGACGGAGGACTCTGTGTCGCATCTGAAAGAAGTGGAACGCCCTCTTATCGTGATGGACCAGTGGATGTATCACTCCCGCCTCTATGCCGCTGCAAATTTTGTAAAAACCCGGGACGATCTGGACATGATCCAGCTCAATTCCTTCGGCTGCGGCCTGGACGCCGTCACCACCGATGCTGTAAATGAGATTCTGACGCGGTCAGGTAAAATATATACCTGCTTAAAAATCGACGAGGTCAATAACCTTGGCGCCGCCCGCATCCGCATCCGCTCTCTTCTCTCCGCCATCCGCGTGCGGGAAAAGCAGCATGAGGAACGGGGCATTGCCCCGTCAGACTACAGGCGGACCGTATTCACGGAGGAGATGCGCAAAAATTACACCATTCTCTGCCCGCAGATGTCGCCGATACACTTTGAGCTGCTTGAACCGGCATTTCAGGCAGCCGGCTATAACCTTGCAATCCCGGAAATTCCCAGCCGCATCAGCGTGGACACGGGCCTGAAATACGTCAACAATGACGCCTGCTATCCGTCGCTGATTGTCGTGGGACAGATGATGTCCGCCGTTCTCTCCGGAACCTATGACATGACAAAGACCGCGATTCTTATGACGCAGACCGGAGGCGGCTGCCGTGCCAGCAACTATGTCGGTTTTCTCCGCCGCGCTCTGGAAAAGGCCGGATACCCTGACGTCCCCGTAATCTCACTCAATGTGAGCGGGCTGGAAGACAACCCCGGCTTCTCTCTGACGCCGGCGCTGCTCCAGCACGGGCTCTATGCGCTGGAATTTGGCGATATCTTTATGCGCTGTCTCTACCGCACGCGCCCCTACGAGGCCCGGGCCGGAGCGGCCAACGAACTGCACCGGAAATGGAAAGAGGAAGTCATCCGCTTCGTCGGACAGAAAAAATTCCTCTCCCACAACCGCTACAAAAAAATGTGCCGGCAGATCATCCGCGAATTTGACAGCCTGCCCCGCAGGGATATCGTAAAGCCCAGGGTCGGCATCGTCGGTGAAATTCTGGTCAAATTTCACCCGGAAGCAAATAATCATCTGGTTGAACTGCTCGAGTCCGAGGGCGCGGAGGCAGTCGTGCCTGATCTCGTGGATTTTCTGCTCTACTGTTTCTACAATTCCGGTTTCCGGGCCGACCACCTTGGCATGAGCAGAAAGTCCAAACGCAACGGAAAGCTCGGCATCCGCTTTTTCGAGTGGCTCCGCGGGGCCGCCAGGGATGAATTCCAAAAAAGCAGACATTTTGACGCCCCAGCCCGTATCGACTCGCTGGCAGAATACGCGCGGGACATTGTCTCCGAGGGCAATCAGACCGGGGAGGGATGGTTTCTGACAGGTGAAATGCTGGAGCTCATTCACTCCGGCACACCCAATATCGTCTGCGCACAGCCGTTCGCCTGCCTGCCGAATCACATTGTCGGAAAAGGCGTAATCAGGGAAATCCGCCGCCGTTATCCGGAATCCAGCATCGTGGCCATCGACTACGATCCGGGGGCAAGCGAGGTCAACCAGCTCAACCGGATTAAACTGATGCTCCAGTCAGCCAACCGCAATCTGCGCGAGCGTTCAGATACCCTCTGAACGCTCACTTTCCCGCAGAAGCAGACGCACACTGCCATGACCGGTAAAGTATATTTCCGGTTGCACAAATACCTTTGAAGATGATATGATTTCAGGGAAAGGAGTGATATCTGTGACAAAAATTATTACCATAGGCCGCGAGTTTGGAAGCGGAGGCCGCGAGATCGGAAATCTTCTGGCAAAAGAACTCGGAATCGCCTATTATGACAACGAAATTATTACGGAGATCGCAAAGCGCACCCGGTTTGATGAGGGATACGTACAGCATGTTATGGAAAACGGTCCGGTAACGATGGGCGCGATGACGCACGGCAGGACTTTCTATATGGGGATGGATCCGGTATTTGAGCAGAATAACGTCATCTACAGGGAACAGAGCCGTCTCGTTCAGGAGCTGGCGGAAAAATCGGACTGTGTGATCGTCGGCAGAAGCGCGGACTACATCCTGCGGGACAAAGATCCGCTGCGCCTTTTTATCTACGCCGAGATGCCCCACAAAATGGAGCGCTGCAGAAAACGCGCGCCTGAGCAGGAGAACTTTACGGACAGGGAACTGAAACGCCACATCCAGGATGTCGACCGCAGGCGCGGAAGATACTATCAGTTTTTCACCGGACAGACCTGGGGCGATAAGCTCAATTATGACCTCTGTATCAATACCTCGCGCGCATCGGTGGAAGAGATCGTGACAGCCATCGCAAAGCTCGCAAAATAAAAAACAGCAGATATAAAACGGCGGACTGCCCCATATACTTTACAGAAAACGTAAAGGATACGGGGCATTTTTATGGACACATTTGAGCGCTTCCTCACCACATTTCAGGAATATCTCTGGAGCTTCCCGATGCTTTTTCTGCTGTTCGGGACACATCTGTACTTCACTTTCCGTCTGCGTTTTATCCAGCGCAGGCTTCCCGCCGCCATCCGGCTCAGTTTCGCCCGCGATCACAAAAACGGCAGAGCATCCGCCGGCTACTCCGCCCTCGCGACAGCGCTGGCCGCGACAATCGGAACCGGAAACATCATCGGCATCTCCACCGCAATCGCCATCGGCGGCCCCGGCGCGGTATTCTGGTGCTGGCTGACAGGCTTCCTCGGAATCGCCACCTGCTATGCGGAATGCTTTCTGTCAGTAAAATACAGGGTATCCGGCCCGGACGGCGGCACATACGGAGGACCGATGTATGTTCTCGCAGAAGGCCTCGGAAAAAAAGGGGCTGCGGCGGCCTTCGCACTGTTTACCGTGCTCGCATCGTTCGGCATCGGGAGCAGTGTACAGGCACATTCCATCCGCACCGCAGTGGAAAAACATGTGGACATCTCTCCCCATCTGACCGGAATCGCAGCGGGATTGCTGGCCGGCCTGGTGATCGTCGGGGGAAGCCGGCAGATTGCAAAAGTCTGTACCTGGCTGGTACCGGTGATGAGTATCCTGTATCTTGGAGGGTGCTTTTTTCTCATGATCAGACACCGCGCGGTACTTCCCGGGACAATCCGCGTGATCGTATACTCTGCCTTTTCCTCCCGCGCCATCGCAGGCGGCCTCTTCGGGCGCGCCGTCGCGACCGGAATCCGCACCGGAATCTCGCGGGGGCTCTTCACAAACGAGGCGGGACTCGGCTCCATACCGATGGCCGCGGCCTCTGCAGGCTGCAGCTCCCCTGTCAGACAGGGACTGATCTCCATGACCGGTCCGTTCTGGGATACGGTCGTTATGTGCGCCATCACCGGAATCGCCCTGGTCAGCAGCATCCTGGACAATCCCGCCGCCTTTGGGAACCTGGCACCGGATTCCCTGTGTTTTGCCGCCTTCGGCGAACTCCCCTGCGGGGAACTTATCCTCTCCGTCTCCCTGGCGCTCTTCGCATATGCCACTATCATCGGCTGGAATGTCTATGGCGTCTCCGCCGTGCGATACCTCTGGGGTGAAGCCGGAATCCGGGCCTATCAGGTGCTGTACATGTGTTCTGTTTACCTTGGAGCTGTGCTTTCCCTGAATGTGGTGTGGGGGCTCTCCGATCTGTTCAACTCCCTGATGGCCATCCCCAATCTCATATGCCTGTGGTGCTTCGCATCAAAAATCGCGCGGGAGACTCAGCTGGAATAACTCTCCAGAAAATCATAGAGTTCACGCTCGTCGGCAAAGGGGATTCCCGCCTCCACCTTTGCCTGCATCTCCTCGTCCAGACTTCTCATCCGGATATTCGTCTCAAACAGGAACGTCGTCCCGTCCTGCCCGTACACTGCCAGAAAACCGTCTTTCTCCCGGAGCAGATAGGCGTACGGCTCCTGAATGCTCATACTCTGCGCCAGCTCCTCCGGCTCCGCCGTCTCCTCCTCGGCCATCAGCTGCGGAGGTTCTTCCGGCAGACTCTCCCGGTCCGGCTTATATAAAAAAAACAGGCCCGTGACACAGGCAAGGAGCAGTGCCAGAAACAGGCAGATACCAGTCGTCTTTTTCATCTCAAACCTCCCTGAAAACGGTAGTCAGATCTTCCTGTACGAAAAGTATTTGCCTGTTTTTTACAGATTATTCAGTTTTGTCCATTTTTACCTTCAGTTTCCGGCGTCCACGCTGTCCCCGCTCTATAAGAGACGCATCTTCCTCGCCAGAGCCACAAGCATCCTCCCCTTCGGAAACCGTAAAATCTCCTCCTCCTTCAGACCTTTAAACAACAGCAGAAGGACACCGTACACAACCGCCCCCAGCAGAATTGAGAGAAATACAGCGACCGCATTTACGCGGAACAGATAAAGAAACAGTTTGTACAGCAGCCAGACAACGCCTCCCATCCCCGCAGAGGCGATCGCGGGAACCAGGAAGGTACGCCGTACTTCCTGCCTGTATCCGCTGTAGCGGCGGATAGAACGGGCGTTTAACACGCACATGATAAAGCCAAACGCGATATTGGCGATAACCACGGCATAGATATTCAGTTTCAGCCCGAGCATCAGCGCCACCAGCACAATCAGGTGCAGCACGAGCGCAATGATGGCATTTTTGATCGGCTCCTTCATGCGGTTCATCCCCTGCAGGAGTCCGTTTGAGAGGGTGGACAGCGAGGAAAATAAAATGGCCGACGAACCCGCCATCAGCATATTGGCCGCAAGTTCAGAGGAATCGTTGAACAAAAGCTGCAGAATCGGGGACGCCAGCACACTCATCCCCACGGTACAGGGAAACGCAATCACCATGACAAAACGGGTCGCCGTGGCAATCTGATGTTTCGCCTCTTTTCTGTGTCCCGCGGAAAGTGCCGCCGTGAGCGCCGGAACCGAGGAGGCCGCAAGCGCAGAGGCGATGGAAAGCGGCACATTGATAAGCACCTGGTATTTGCCGGAATAGATGCCGTTCCAGACACCGTATTCGCTCTCCGGATACCCCTGAAAAACTGCGATATTCTTGAAAACCGCCTCGTCAATCAGCGCATTGCAATTGTAGATTGTACTGCTTAAGAGAACCGGAATAATTGTGGCGATCAGAACCTTCATAATGGATCCATAGGAATCCACATTTGTGCGGCGCTCCCGCTTCATCGTCTTTTTAAATCTGCCGAGAAAAGCAATCAGAACAAATGTCGCAAAAAGAAGGGCCACCAGCGCGCCGGCCCCCGTCCCGATCGTTCCCCCCGCAGCGCCGTAAGCCGCGGCGTAATTTTCCTCGTTTCCGAGAAGACGCCCCACTTTTGCCCCGTAGGAATACAGCACATAAGCCGCCCAGACACTGATCACCGCATTCGCAATCTGCTCGAGAATCTGTGAGAGCGCACTCGGCATCATCGTGCCAAGTCCCTGATAAAAACCGCGCATCACGCCCAGCACCGCGACAATCACAAGAACCGGCACAAGCGTCTCCACCGCAAAAATACTTAAGGGTGTGCGCATCAGCGTGGCCGTGATAAAATCCGCACCAAAAAAAAGTACTGCCGCCGCGATCGTCCCGGATACGGCGCCAAACAACAGCGCGCATTTTAATATGCGGTAGACATTGCGCCTCTTTCCCTGGGAAATATTCGCCGAGACGAGCTTTGAGACCGCGAGAGGCAGACTGTAGGATGAAATGATCAGCAGTATATTATAGATTTTGTAGGCGCTCCCGTAATAATTATTTCCGGTATCCCCGATGATGTCTGTCAACGGAATCCGGTATACCAGTCCGATAATCCGGCTGATGATGGAGGCCGCGGCCAGAATCGAACCCTGCATCAGAAAACTTGTGCCGCCCTTTTTCTTCTTTTTCGCCATAAAATTCCCTCATCATTCCATTATTCCCTCAGAATCTGCATCGCGTTCAGTATCATATTCTGCCGCTCTTCCATCACCGCCGCTTCCTCCGGCGTCATGTGATCGTAACCAAACAGGTGCATCATGCTGTGCAGAATCAGGAATGCAAATTCCCGCTGCTCACTGTGACCGTATTCCGCCGCCTGCTTTTTTACCCGCTCCACGGAAAGTACGATGTCGCCCAGCATAATCTCTCCGGTATCCGGATTGAAATTATCCTCGTAATGATTTTCCAGACATGAAAAATCACCGGCTTTTTCATAGGTAATCAGCGGAAAGGAAAGCACATCGGTCGGCGCATCGATCTCGCGGCAGTTCCGGTTAAATACACGGATTCCCTCGTCGCCGGTTAAAGTCAGACTCACCTCCGCATCATAGGGAAACCCCTCATGCTCTATCGCAAATTCCACAACGCGCTCCGCCAGCTCTTCATATGCAAACGCAAATGCGATATCCGTCTCTTTTTCAATCGTCAGACTCATAACAGTAATTTCTCCTCTTTTACCAGATATTCCCGGATTTTCAGAAACATATTCATACTGAGACCTGATTTATCGTACATTCCCATGGCGGAAAAATCATTCAGCGTCTGGTATATGACCATATCCTGGTTCCACTCGCTCGACATCGTCTGACTGTCAAGCACTTCCAGCTTCTTGATCAGCCCGTCCACCATATGTACAATCGCGGATTCCGTCGTCGAGGGCAGCGCCAGTTCTCCATTATACTCACTGATCACACCTATCACGCCCTCCGGAAAGCACTCTTTTCTGGCAATGCGGATCCCGCTCTCCACCAGAGGCTCCCCCTCGATTATCCCGATCCTGTAATAAAATCCGGCCGCCGCACACACATTCCTGTCCGCGCCCACAATCTCCGCACACTTTGCGGCAGCGTGCGAGACACGTCTGGCATGCCGGTATTCCGTTCTGGAAAATTTTAGCAGCTCCCGCGCCATCGGATACGATTCATCCAGAATATCTGCAAACAGATCCGAAACCTCCGCATGCTTCGCCGCCGCGAGCTGTGTGATCACCAGCAGCAGAAAAATCACTTCCACCGCTCCCTCCACCGCCCCGAAAAGAAACAGGCTCAGTTTCACCTCCCTGTAAGTCAGATAATAGAAAATACCCGGGAGCATAACGGCAAGCGCAAACACAATGGCCGCGCACCAGTACCGCAGGTGCGCGCGCTCCGCCGTCAGCTCAAGCATACAGCCAAATAATAGCGCCAGACAGCAGAGTACCATCTCCTGCGCACTTCCCCCGCCGGCCAGACACATCAGCGCACATAAAAACAGACCTGTGCAGACCGCAATCATCTGCGACCCCAGAGCTGTCATAATGAGCGCGACCAGAATCACGGGCTTTAAAAATTCCGGCAGACGGACACTGAGCAGAATAATCAGCGCGGAGGCAAAGAATCCCGCTGAGATTTTACTGTAATCCGTTTCCCGGTTGTCCGCAATCTTCCCCTCCGCCCGGCTGTATTCCAGTACATAAACAAAGAGCACAAAAAACATCAGTGCGAGAAACAGATATCCCGTGAGCTCATCCGCATAAAGCCCCTGGAGCTGGCAGAGTGCAGCCGTAAATCCCGCTGTAATCAGAAATAAAAGCAAAAGATTGATCACCCGTTTTGCCACATACCGCTCCCTCATGACCTGTGTCTCTCCCGTCTTTCACCCCGCGAAGTGTTTCTTCCCGCGCCGTTGCGCCCGCGGGTTACGCCTCTCTCACCCGCGCCGTCCCCGCCCCGCGCACCGCCTTTCCTGCCGCGGTTCTCATAATCCTCGTAGGCCTTCACAATCTTTTGCACAAGCGGATGCCGCACGACATCAAGGCTTGTCAGTCTGCAGATACCGATCTCTTCCACTCCCGAAAGCACCTTGAGCGCCACATCCAGCCCGGATGATACCCCGGGCGCCAGATCCTTCTGTGTGGCGTCCCCGGTGACAACCGCCTTGGACCCAAAACCGATTCTGGTCAGAAACATTTTCATCTGTGCCGGCGTCGTATTCTGCGCCTCGTCCAGTATAATAAAAGCATTGTCGAGCGTGCGCCCCCGCATGTACGCGAGCGGCGCAACCTCGATCAGCCCTTTTTCCATATTTCGCTGAAAGCTCTCCGCCCCCATTATCTGATGCAGCGCATCGTAGAGCGGCCGCAGATAGGGATCCACCTTGCTCTGCAGATCCCCCGGCAGAAAACCAAGCTTTTCCCCGGCCTCGATCGCCGGGCGGGTCAGGATAATCCTGCCCACCTCCTCATTTTTAAACGCCGTGATCGCCATGGCCATCGCGAGGTAAGTCTTTCCCGTTCCCGCCGGTCCCATGCCGAACACGATCATCTTTTCCCGGATGGCGTCCACATATGCCTTCTGTCCGATCGTCTTTGGCTTTACCGGCTTCCCGTTCACAGTGTGACAGATGCAGTCGCTGTCGATCACACTGAGGGCGGACTCCTTCTCCTCCGCCACCAGCGCCAGCGCGTAATCCACATTCTGCTCCGTGATCACATTCCCCCGTTTTGCGAGTTCGAGCAGCTGTGAAAATACGCCCGACGCATTTTTTACTCCCCGCTCGTCGCCGAGCAGCTTTACGCTCTCCCCCCGCACGACGAGCGTCACCTTAAGCGCGCGCTCTATCTTTCTGATATGGGCGTCAAACTGGCCGAATATATTGGCGATATGCTCCGCCGGTATATTTAATGAAACTTCAGTCAGACTCATTCGTTTCCTGTCCTTCTTCCCCTGTGATATTCACGATTTCGGTGGGCTGATAAGAAACAATGGATTCACGCGCACCGATTGTCCCTTTTACAATATATTTCCTGCCCTTTCTCTCTATAATAACATCTTTTGCCGTAATTTGAATACCTTTTTCTTCCAAATCTGCAAGATAATTCGAAAGATTCTTTGTTGCAATCTGCCGTATCTCCTTTTCACTGTGTGTTTTTCTGACATTCCGGTACTCCTGATAAGTCTTCCTGGTCAGGGAAACGGGAAGATAAAAATTATCCGTCAGATGCAGCTGTCCTGTGTCCGACACGACCGAATACGTTTCAAATTCCTGCCTGAAAAACGGATTTTCAATGGTATGCCCGAAAAACCGGAGACTGTAATCTGTTTTTTCATTTCCGGTCGGCACCTCATCGGTATATTCCGCCTCAATCACATCCTCATAGGGGTAGACGACATCCGCCAGGATATCGGCGTCCGCGCTGTTATAGAGATAACGTGCCACCTCCCCGCTGTCATTTAAGATCTCCAGGCGCCCTCCGACGAGCAGTTCCCCCTGCTTTACCTCCGTTCCGGCTGTCACAAGCGGCGTTCCGGATCTCGTCACGATTTCCGACACCACACCGTCCTTCGCCGCAACAATATCGCAGACCGTGTCGTCTGCCTTCTGATAATTCTCCTCCGGAAGCAGATTTTCCTGGACGTCCACAGTCATTTTTGTGCCGTATATTTTGATCGAGGTCCAGATCACTTCGCTGTAACGGCTGCGCAGCGTTTCCTCCAGTTCCGCGCAGCTGATATCCGCCTTTTTTGCACCGAAAGCGCTCTTTTCCTCTTTCAGGAAATCCAGAATCACTTCCTCGGACAGGTAGGAATTGCCGTTGACCTCGATATTCCAGACAAAACCCGACAGATAGTACAAAAGCGCCCCGCACAGAAAAATCCCCGCCCCAAACACCTTGCGTTTCCGGTAGCGGTGAGCTTCAAACGGCATCCCGCAGCGTTTCAGTATTTTTATTTTTGTCTTTGTTTTCTTCAGAATCGGCTTTAAACTGCGGAAACCTTCGACACTGATACAGAAACGGTACCCCTCTTCCCCGCACGGTGTCAGATTCCAGATCAGAATATCGCGGCTGCCGCAAAGGTTCAGGAATCGTTCCGGCGCATATCCAGTGAGCTGGACGTAAACGTATCCCCTGACATATTTGATCGCGGACAAAAGCATTTATTCAGCTCTCATACTGAATCGTTTCGATAAATCCCGTGATCTTCATCTCCTCATTGGTATAATATTCGATTGCAAGATGCGCGCCGGAAACCAGTATCCTGCAGTTTTTTGTCTGAACCCGGATAAAGGAATCCTCATACTCAAGGATTCCTTTATAATTTGCGATCAGGGCCTCCCGCCGTCCCGTCACCGTCAGGATGGCGGCCCCGAGCATCAGATCTTTGGGAAGCTCCAGGCTGTTTATCACTTTTTCACGAAATGAGGTTTCGATTGTCTGATTTCTTTTCATATATAACTATATGAAATCCGGCAGAATCTTATTCATCACAGTTCCCATATTCCCAGCGGTCACTGCCTTTCGCTTCCACACCGGCGCTTCACAAACCACAGCGAAAACCCTGCGCGCCGTGACCTCTTTTTCAAAGGATATATCCGTGGATGACCGGCGTTTTCTCCTTTTTTTCCGGTCCGGTCTCATAGGCCATGCGGATTTTCCTGCAGATTTCTTCCTCCTTCGCGGCATTATTGCTGTAGAGAAGGGCAAGCGTCTCCCCGGCGCGCACCGGATCCCCGTTTTTCTTCTTTAATACAATGCCGACTGAGAGGTCGATCGCGCTCTCCTTTGTCTCCCGTCCTCCGCCTGCCATCATGCACGCAACGCCAATCTCTTCCGCCAGAATTCTGTGCACATAACCACTCTCCGTGGCAGTCACAGGGATCACGCGGGAGGCCAGGGGAAGGCGCCCGGGATCGTGGACATACGCCGGATCGCCGCCCTGCGCCGCGATAAACTGCGCAAATTTCTCAAGCGCACGCCCGTCCGCAATCACACTCTCCATCTGCGCAACGGCCTCTTTTTCATCCGCAGCGCGGCCTCCGAGCTGAAGCATCAGCGATCCGAGGGCAAACACCACCTGCCGGAAGTCCTCCGGCCCTCTGCCCTGTAACGTCTCAATTGCCTCAATCACCTCCAGAGAATTCCCGACGGCATACCCGAGCGGCTGATCCATATCCGTAATGACCGCGGCAGTTTTCTTTCCCGCGAGTGTGCCGATCGAAACCATGGCCCCGGCCAGCGCCCTGGAATCTTTCAGTTCCTTCATAAACGCTCCGTTTCCGGTCTTTACGTCCAGCACAATCGCGTCGCTGCCGGAGGCAAGCTTTTTGCTCATAATCGAACTGGCAATCAGGGGAAGCGAGTCAACCGTGCCTGTGACGTCCCGCAGCGCGTAGAGCTTTCTGTCAGCCGGAGCCAGATTACCCGTCTGCCCTGCAATCGCAATCCCGGTCTCATTGACATTTCTGATAAATGTCTCCCCGGAAATCTCCGCCGTAAACCCTGGAAAGCATTCCAGCTTGTCTATCGTCCCGCCGGTATGGCCAAGCCCTCTGCCCGACATTTTGGCAACCGGAACGCCCAGCGCCGCGATCACAGGCGTCAGCGCCAGGGACGTCTTATCCCCCACGCCGCCGGTACTGTGCTTATCCACCTTGATCCCGCGGATTCCGGACAGATCCAGAACATCCCCGCTGTCCCTCATTGCGAGCGTCAGATCCGCCGTCTCCCGGCTGTTCATCCCCTGAAAGCAGATCGCCATCGTCATCGCAGACATCTGATAATCCGGAATCGTCCCGTCGGTAAACCCGGCGATCATATACCGGATTTCCTCCCCGGTCAGTTCGTCCCCTCTTTTCTTTTTCTGAATCAGATCATACATCCGCATAAAAGTATCCCCCTTTTTCTCATATTTTTCCGGCAAAGCAGATCATTCCGGCTGGCCCTGTAAAATTCATGGCTCTGCCTTTGTCAGTCATTTCTGAAATATCCTCAGATTCATCTTAGCACAGTCTTTCCGGGTAATCCACAGATTCTGTATCCTCATCCCTTTCCACGCGTAACTTTTCTCCCTGTTTTGCAAAAAATATAACCGGAAGGCGACAATTTTATGAATGCGCATATTGACAGACCAGCCCCACATTCTTTACTATAGATCTGTCAGAAGTTTTTTATCAACATACAGAACTTTGCACAACGAAAACCGTGCAGAAATGAGGCGAAAAATGAATCCTGATCTCCATTTCAGAAAAAATTTCAGAAAAAGACTGGCTGCGGTCACGCTCTGTGCCGCAATGCTGTTTCAGCCGGTGACGTCCGCCGCTGCGGCGCCTGACGGCAGCGCCGTTTCCGTGAATCCCGCGCACACAGCGGCCTTTGCGGCTGCTGACGCAAAGGCTTTCGCGTCGGCAGCGCAGGAGAACTCCATGAACACAGCGGCCTTTACGGCTGCAGATGCTCCGGCTTTCGCGACGGCAGCGCAGGAAAACTCCGTGGACACAGCGGCCTTTGCGGCTGCTGACGCTCCTTCTTTCGCGACGACTGCGCAGGAGAATGCTTCCGCCACGGCGCAGATGCGGCTGGCGGACACCGAAGCCGAAGCGGACACCGGCGGAGCCATATTTGTATCTCTGGCAAATACCACCTATGCCTACACGGGAAAAACCATAAAGCCGAAGGTTTCCGTAAAAAAAGGCGGCCTGGATGTCTCCCCCAAAAAGTATACGGTCACTTACGGCCAGACCGTCGGGGGCACTTTTAAGAAAAAAACACCAAAGGCAATGGGGTATTATACCATAAAAATCACCTTTAAAGGCGCTTACAAAAACCAGCGCCCGCGGACGCTCTCTTTCTCCATCACGCCGAAAGCGCCGACACTTACCAGTGCAAAAACCGGTAAAAAAGATACGCTCAAAGTCTCCTGGAAAAAAGTTACAAAAGCCAGCGGATACGTCATCTGGCTGGTTCCCACGGATTACGGCGATGCATACCGCACCACCATCGGAAAAAATACAGGATCCGGGACGTTCTCCCTCAAAGACGTCCCCGCGGGGACCTATTACGTGTACGTTGTGGCCTACGCAAAGGTGAGCGGAAACGGCAGAGTGTCCAGCCGTGCGTCCAACAGCCTGCCCGTTCCTGTGACGAAAGCATCGTGACCGGCGCGGCTGCCGGGCGGCATTTGCACAAAAGCTTCCGCAATGTCCGCCCGGACATGATGCGCCGCGCACTCACATCACAGGCGCGGACGCATCAGCGCAGACTGTTTTCCACAATCCCGGGAAGAAGACTATACACAGAACAGCCCGCTTTCCGGTCAAACAATTCTTTGATCTCCATTATCTTTTTCCAGCGGTCCACCGTCGCCGGATGAACCCCGTAGCGTATGGTCACATCCACAAACCGTTTTTCCAGCAGACAGAAGCCTGTCGGCAGCGCCAGCGAATCGCACAGCTGCACAAGACGGTCATAGTCATCATAGACGGCGTTCGCGACAAACTCTTTCATAAACAGGTAATCCTCCCCGCTCACATCAAAAGTGCCGATCGAGGTCGTGATATCCTGTATCATAAATGCGTGGGAAATGCAGATCTGTCCCGCTTTTTCCCAGCCCCGTTCCATACAGTAACGATAGCCGTCTATCAGATGCTTTTCAGAACTCACCCCCGCATATCGCCCGATGTCATGTAAAAGCCCCAGGATATATGCCCGGTCCGCAGACAGATCTTTACAGGATAACGCTATATTTCTGCAGGCCTCTGCCACATAACGCGAATGGTCCACCCATGCCCCGGGGTTGGATTCTGCGGCTTTAAGCAGCGCCTCTTCCGCCATACTTCTCTCTGGTTCCATAATCTCCTCCAAAAAACCTTTTTACTTTTGCTTCTCCGCCGACGGTCCTAAACACCCTTATGCAATCCACACCTTCTCAAGCACCCGCTCAAGGCACCAGAAAAAATCAATTTTTTCGACGGAACCGGCAGCACTCACCCTGCACTCCCGCAGTACCTCATCCCCCAGCAAATAAGTAATTTTTCCGATATAATCTCCCTCCCTCACCGGCGCATACAGTTTCGCGGCCAGCTCATAACGTATCGCGATCTCCTCCCCCTCGGCCACGAGCAGCGCGTCCATTCCACGTGGCTCCTCCAGGCGGGGCTCCACCAGCGTCTTCTCCCCGATCGCTCCTCCCGCCCCGTCCTCCACCGGAACGGGCGTCAGCTCTGCGGCATCAGGAGGCAGCTCATCCAGCTTCTGCGTGGTGAAATGCTCCAGCCCGTAATTCATCAGTTTTTTCGTATCCGCCCACTTGTAAGTCTTGTTATTGGGCCACCCGCAGGCAAGCAGCGCCACAATATAGGTTCTGTCATCCCTTCTCAGCGCGCCGACATAGCAGTATCCGGCCGTTCCGGTAAATCCGGTCTTTCCCGAAAGCGCGCCGTCCATCATCCCCAGAAATGCGTTGTGATTATTGCAGCTGTAGGTATCTTTTTCATCCACATCCGAAAATGTATACTGCTGTGTCCGCGTAATTTCAAGAAATTCACCGGATTTTTCGGAAAATCCGATACAGTACCGCATAATCAGCGCCAGATCTGCCGCCGTCGTGTGGTGAAATCCTTCCGCGTCGGTGGCATCGAGGCCGTTGGGCGTGATAAAATGGCTGTCAGTACACCCGATTTCTTTTGCCTTCGCGTTCATCAGCTCCGCAAAACTCTCCGTCGTCACCGCGATATGCTCCGCAATCGCGACCGCACAGTCATTATACGACTCCAGCATCAGACCATAGAGCAGGTCTCTTAAATAAAATTTCTGCCCTGACCTCATGCCCAGGCGCACTCTGGGCTGTGAGGCCGCGTTGGAAGATACTTCCACCTGCGCGCCCGTATCGCATGTTTCCAGTGCCAGAATGCAGGTTAAAATCTTTGTGGTGCTGGCATTGGCCATCGCCGTATGCCCGCTTTTTTCATAGAGAATCCGGCCGGACGCAGCGTCCATCAGTACAGCGGATTTTGCATAGAGCTCCGATTCCCGCGGCGCCCCGGACGCGGACGCCGCCGCTGTCTGTGTCTGTAAAAGGATGGTAACAATCAAAAGAAGTGATAAGAAATGTCTGTACATAATGCTCCGAATCGTTGTCTCACTGATGTATATGCCGCGGCAGGGAAGGCGAGAACTAAATACCCAGCTTAAGGTTCATCTCTGCCTCCGCTTCCTGCCGGAACTCTTCCACCTGTACCCTGCTTGGGACCGGAAGCTCGTCGATCGACTGCACGCCGAAACTTCGCAGAAAATCCTCCGTCGTTCCGAACAAAAGAGGCCTGCCCGGCGCGTCCAGCCTGCCCAGCTCACAGACCAGATTGTACTCCACAAGCCTGTTCACCGCGTGATCGCTGGAGACCCCCCGGATTTTTTCGATCTCCATTTTCGTGACGGGCTGCTTGTATGCGATTATCGAGAGCGTCTCCAGAAGCACGTCGGTCAGTACATGGCGTTTTGGCTGTCTGGCAATTCTGATCAGATACTCATACAGCTCCGCCTTGGTGCACATCTGATAGGCTCCGTCAAGTTCGATGATCTGCACTCCGCTGGAGGCGTCCCCGCAGCGCCGTATCATGCCGTCTATTATCTTTTTTGTCTCGTCCTTTTCCAGCTCAAGCGCTTCCGCAATCTTCCCGAGCTCCACAGACCCCCCCATCGTAAAGAGAATCGCCTCAATGGCCGCCTCATACTTTTTTCTACTCATATGCTCTCCATTTTCGACTGTATCTGAATCTCATCAAATGTCCTCTCCTGAAAAATACAGATCTTCCCGAGCTTCATCATCTCGAGAACCGCCAGAAACATGACGATGACTTCCATTTTTCCGGCCTGCGCCGCGAGAAGATTCCGGAAACTGAACCGGTGATGCGCCGCGCTGTACTGCTCCAGATAGGTCATCTTCTCCGAAAGAGAGACCTCCTCTTTCTCAATCCTTCCGAACTTTGAGCGGACAGGATCTGTCCGGTCCACCTGTTTCTTCATGACCGACCTGAAAATCTCGTTCAGCTTAGCCAGAGTCACCCCCTGCACCAGCTCGTCCAGGTCCACCGGCGGCTCATAATCCGCCACCTCCGGCGGAAGCGCCTGCGCCCGGAACAGCACCCGCTCCGCATCGACCTGACGGTCGCGAAGCTCACTGGCCATACACTTGTACATCTTGTACTCCAGAAGCTGCTGCACCAGCTCCGCCCTGGGATCCTCCGCTTCCTCCTCCTCCGTCTCCTTCGCCGGCAGAAGCATCCTGGACTTGATATCAATCAGTGTCGCGGCCATCACCAGAAATTCGCTCACAATATTCAGATCCTGGCGCTTCATCTCGGCGATATACTCCAGATACTGATTCGTAATCTCCGCAATGGGAATATCATAAATATTTACTTTATTCTTTTCCAGCAGGTGAAGCAGAAGATCCAGCGGCCCCTCAAACACCTGCAGCCTGAAAGTCATATCCATGCCTGGCCTCCAAAAAACAGTATTCTACCGGAAGAATCTGGTTACACTATTTTACATTGCCCATCCGGAAAATTCAAGAACAATTCATAAAGTACATGCATTCCTCTTACACTTTAATAAATCGCTACCTGCAACCATATTCAGGAGGAACCATTGAAGTATTTTGTTTCCCTTTTTCTGACCATGAATCTGGCTATCTCTTCCCTCGCTTATACACTCCCGCCGGGCCGGACGGCGGCCCCGGGACAGACCGCGGCCTGTGCGGCGGACTCCGGACTGCTGACCTCCGCGGCGGACTCTCACTTGCGGGAGGCGGACTCCGGGCTGCTGACCTCCGACGGGGCAGGGCGTCTTATCCGGGCAGAGGAAGACGTCCCGGATGCCGCCTTAAGCATTTCCGCTCCGAGCGTACTTCTGATGGAGGCTTCGACCGGAGCCATTGTTTACGAGAAAAATTCCCACGAAGTTCTCCACCCGGCCAGCATCACAAAAATCATGACGATGATCCTGATATTCGATGCGCTTGCGGCCGGACAGATTTCCCCTGAGGACACCGTGACCGTCTCGGAACACGCCGCCAGCATGGGCGGTTCCCAGGTATTTCTGGAGCCCGGGGAAACCCAGACGGTCGACACTATGCTGAAATGTATCAGCATCGCAAGTGCAAACGATGCCTGTGTCGCGTTTATATATAGTAGACATTACTCCGCATATGGATTCTGAAACTTATAATAGATCGTAATAGAACTGTCACTACCGACCTCAATCCGTTCTATCAGCTCCAGAACCATGTCCCTTGTCAGTTCTGTTACACTTATGTAGTCTCTGAACGCATCTGCCCATTCGTCATACTTATGATCCTGCTCCCGCTCTGAACGGCATCTGTCCTGAACCGTATGCTTCTTCCGCTGTAATTCTTCTATTTCTTTCTCATACCCGGAAACATATTCAATATAATCATCTTTTGAGATCAGATTTTCCATATAGTTATCATATGTTTTCCTTTTAAATTTTTCTATTTTTTTTATGCGTTCCCGGATACTGTCCAGCTGCATTTCACAATCATTTGCAGCTTCACTGAAAACATGCATTTTCTTCAGCTCGTCGATGTCTTCCGGTTTCAGGATTTTTTTCGCTTCCTCTTTCACTGAGCAAAGCACCGCTTCTTCCAGATCACCTGTATCTATACTGTGACTTTCACAGAACCTCTTTCCCTGCGTTTTATAGGTTCTGCACACATATCCGGTAAACCGTCCATTTCCACGCCTTGCATATTTTTTTGACATGGCATGTTTACAGTCTGCGCAGTACAAAATTCCCGGAAAAATACCGTTCTCTTCCACGGAACCCATATTTCTTGTCCGCGTTTTCTGCAGCTTCTGTACCATCTCAAACACTTCCGGCTCAATGATTGCCTCATGGGTATTTTTTACGATAATCCATTTTTCCCTTGGAAGCCTTCTCTTCTTTTTGTCCTTATATGAGAGCGTATTCACTCTGTTCTGAATCAGATGTCCCATGTATGTTTCATTGTTCAGAATCACATGGATTGTCTGATATGACCAGTTTTTTGTCGTATCCAGTGCCTTCGAATTATAATACCTTTCACCCAGCACTTCTCTTTTATACCGGGTCGGAATTAAAATTCCTTCTGATGATAAAATTGCGCCAATTCCTGCCTTGCCATATCCGGATAAATAGAGTCTGTAAATTCTTTTTACCACTTTTGCCGCATATTCGTCTATCACCAGATGATTATGATTTTCCGGATCCTTCCTGTAGCCATACGGACAGGAAGAACCTAAAAACTGACCGTTCTTCATTTTTGCCCTGAAAGAACTGCGGATATTTTTTGACAGATCTTCACAATACCATTCATTGACAAGTCCGTTAATCTGTCTGCTTTTCTTATTATCCTCATTGTCTGTATCGACGCCGTCGACAACACCAATAAACCGGATCCCCAGATTCGGAAGATCACGGTGAAGATATTTCTCGATATGCTCCATATTTCTTGAAAATCTCGACTGCGTCTTTGCAATAATTATATCAAACTGCCCCAGTTTTGCATCAACCATCATTTTCCCGAAACCCGGCCGGTTATCATACAGTCCGCTCTCGTCATCATCCGAATACACACTCACAATTTTAAACTCATGCGCCAGCGCATAGTCTGTCAGCAGCAGCCTCTGATTTTTAATACTTGCACTGTCATCCCCTTTGTTTACTTTATCGACATCCTCTTTGCTCAGTCTCAGATATAATACAGCACGATTTCCATCCATTCTGTTCAGCTCCAGTCGCAATTAATTAAGTCCGCTCTCTATTGTTTTGTTCTTTTCGCAATGATATTTTTCATACAGTCAGTCAGTCTCCTGTTTCCATAAACAACACTGACTTTTATTCTTTTCGTTTTTTGCTTCAAACTCCGCCCTCTCAGATATATAATTTTATTCTATCTTTATTCTTTTCCTTCCTGTCTTATTCAGAATTAACCGGCAATTTTTCTCTGTATCATCCCTTATTTTAACCGCATACCCCTGTATCCGCCTGTCACATAATAAAAAAATAAAGCCGCTTTTCGCGGCTTCACATTGATATAACATAGCATATTTACTCTTCTGGCTTTTTATTAATTAAATCCACAAAAGCTGGACGATTTGCACTTTTTTATTTCAGAACCACCCGGTCTGAACCGGCGGCACGGATCAGAAATAATGAAAAGAATACCGGTCTGAACGGAATCAAAATGTGCGGCAGCTCAGACGATAAATCATCTGTCACTGTACGGTGAATCATCCACACCCCTGTCGTTCAGAGCCGAAACCATTTTATCCAGCCCGTACTTCCAGAACCACCTGAACCACTCCCGTCCGCCAAACCGCTTCACAAGAACGGGACTAACTGCATAATAGCATTTTACAAAGAACCTGCCGTACCATGTTCCGCCAAGCGTCTGATCCCTGAATCTCCTGAGCGTCCACACCTGCGGGCAGTCATAAGAGCCATATACACAGGTGGCGATGTAACACCCTTCTTTTTTCTTTTTATATGCGGATAACAGTTCCTCTATATTGCTCATGTTCACAGCCTTCTCACAGGTTGTTTTCCTGTCAGAATGATGACCATTGATCAGAACCAGATATTCCACATCATGCCCCAGCACATAATCAAATCTGTCGAAAGTGTCGGCGTCTCCGCAGTCACAGCCAAGCGCCTTTTCCACATGGACCTGGGAATGCTGATTGCATATGTAGGCAATGTTTTCCCCGGTTTCACGTCTGACTTTTTCATTTTTATATAACAGCTCATATTCCTCTCTCTGCTCCAGTATATCCTTCTGAACTTCCGGACCGGCAACCTTTAGAGCATTTTCAAAATACTTTAATATGTTATCATGGGCATATTCTGAAATACCTATAATGCTGTCATTCTTTGTTTCGCACGTAACCAGGCCCAGCCAGCCACGGTAATCCATTGGATACAGGGCTGTTACTTTTCCGTAAGCATACCTGGCCTGAGCGAAATCGTCAAGTTTTACAAACGCTTTAGCGCGCTCTATTAACTCCTCCAGCTCGCTTCCACCCTGAATGGTAATATTTGCACCCGCAAAATTATTGTGATTCGTGACATATGCATTATAATTGTTTATTGCCTTTTCCGTAATAAACGCAGTGCCGCAGTATCTGCATATCCCTGCTTCTTTCGAGGCATCCACCTCGATATCCGCACCGCACTGTGTACATTTTGCCGCTACCAGTCCCATAATAGCTGTCCTCCGTAGATTTAGGATTTTTCATAATTATAACCCGCGGACGCATCACTTTTCAACATATTTCGACACAGACTGCAGTCAGACTCTCCTGCAGATAAGCACACGGCTGGCAGTATTTTCACGCTGATCATTTGCTTATGACAATGTCCGAATATTTAACCTTCTGATGTGTACAATTTATAAGGATTACATACATTTTCATCGCCGAAGCAGCAACTGAATCAGCTAAAATATGAAGAAACTGAAACCTGTCAGTCGCCCCTTCATACACAATGCCATATGCAGCCCCCTGTTCAGCGTTTGTAAAAGAAATAAACCTTTGTTGCCGCTTCAACTGCAACAGTACCGGATACGCCCGGATGCACAATCGACACAGGCATCGCCAGCACAGGACACAGGCTGAACAATTTTAATAATTTTTTCTGAAAAATCCACCTGGATACCATCTGCTCAATTTTATATCAGGCTGACAGCGGATTCCTGTCCATACCATTTGTCTGCTATCCATATATGCTTCCTGTGTCGCCATGGCAGAACATATCTCGGGATCGGAAACAGAATTTGTCCGCATGATGAACGAGCGCGCCAGAGGGCTTGGAATGAACGAGACCTCCTTTGTCAACTGCTGCGGCCTGGACGTGGACGGACACATGACCAGCGCCTATGACGTCGCGCTGATGTCCAGGGAGCTGATCACAAAATACCCCCAGATCCACAATTACTGCACCATCTGGATGGAAAATATTACACATACCACGGCAAAAGGCTCCAGCGAATTCGGGCTCACCAACACCAACAAACTGATCCGGCAGTATGAGTATGCCACAGGCTTAAAAACCGGCTCCACAAGCCTCGCAAAATACTGCGTCTCCGCCACGGCGGAAAAAGACGGCATGAAACTGATCGCCGTCATCATGGCCGCGCCGGATTACAAAGTGCGCTTTTCCGATGCGACCACCCTCTTAAACTACGGGTTCGGGCGCTGCCGGGTCTATGCCGACCAGAATGAGGATAAACCGGCCTCCATCGCGGTGGAAAAGGGAATCGCGGACCATGTAAATCTGGCATACACAGGCCCGTTTCAGTACCTGTCCACGGACGGCTCGGACTTATCCGGAGTGAGCAAATCCGTCGAGCTCCCGGAATCCGTGGAGGCGCCCGTAAAGCGCGGCGACGTCGCGGGGAGGGCCGTCTATTCCCTGAACGGAAAAGAAATCGGCAGCGTTGATATCGTGTACACGGATTCGGTGGAAAAAGCCGCCTACAAGGACTATTTCCTGAAAACACTGCTGTTCTTCCTCACATAAACGGCCATACCGGAATTCAGAAAGACGGTACGAATCATTCGTACCGTCGTAACATTTTCCATTCACACCAGACGCACAACAGACGCACTCTGCCCACTCCCGTCACAGCAGCGGCGCGCACAGCCGCAGAAGACTCTGCAGCATGCGGACCGCGACATTCCTTCTGCGGCAGAATTCCAGCGAAATCTCCGAGGACTGGGCAAAGACTTCCAGACAGTCTTCCTTCACCTCCATCACGGCGCGGGAGCGATACATCCACACACCGCACTCAAAGTGCAGAAACAGGCTGCGGAAATCAAGGTTTACGCTGCCCACCGTCGCGATTTTATCATCGCTGACAAAACATTTTGCGTGGAGAAACCCCGGCGTATACTGAAAAATTTTCACGCCGGCGCACAGCAGGGGCTCGTAGTAGGACTGGGACATCAGAAACACAGCTTTTTTATCCGGAATCCCGGGCGTGACAATGCGCACGTCCACACCGGACTTCGCCGCGTTGCACAGAGCCGTTAGCATCTCATTGTCGATAATCAGATAAGGCGTAAAAATATAAACATAATCTTCCGCCCTGTTTATGATGTTCAGATATACATTTTCCCCAACGTACTCATGATCCAAGGGACTGTCACCGTAAGGCTGCACAAAACCGTCATCCGCAAACGGCTCCGTCCGGTGCACCGACGGCATATAAACACTGTAGTCTTCCGTGGAGCGCGTAATATAATTCCACATTTCAAGGAACATCGTCGTGAGGCTCCAGACCCCTTCTCCCTGAATCCGGAGCCCTGTGTCTTTCCAGTAACCAAACCGCTCTATCCGGTTGATATATTCATCCGCGAGATTGATCCCGCCGGTAAACCCACATTTTCCGTCCACTACCAGGATCTTCCGGTGATCGCGGTTGTTCATCACGACCGAAATCATCGGGCGGAACGGATTAAACGCCGCGCACCGGATCCCTTTTTCCTGAAGCTTCCTGTAATACCGCGGCGGCAGGGTGCTGATACATCCCACATCATCATAAATCAGGCGCACATCAACCCCCTCTTTTACTTTCCTCGCCAGAAGCTCCTCAATCGCCCTGAACATCTCCCCTTCTTTGATAATAAAATATTCCAGAAAAATAAAGTGCTCTGCCTCCCCGATGGCCCTCAGCATATCGGGAAACATCTCTTCCCCACATCTGTAATACTTTGTCGCCGTGTCGCGGTAAAGCGGAAACCCCGCCCAGTCGCTGATATATTCCGACTGCAGATAGGCCGCCCTGTCACACTCCTTCAATCGCTCCTCTGCGGCGCGGTCACGCTCCAGGCAGGCGGCGACCTCACGGTTAATCGCATCCATCCGCCTCCTGGTGCGCTTTGTCAGCTCCGAACGCCCAAAAAGCAGGTAAATCAGCAGCCCGAAAACAGGGGAGAGAAGAAGCAGAAATGTCCAGGAAAGCTTATTCGCCGGATTCGTCCATTTATTTACTATCACAAGCACTGCGACAATCGCCAGAACGCGGATTGCCAGATTGACATAGGTAAACTGGTAAGAAAACTGCCACAGTACCAGAAACATCCAGGCAACCTGCAGAATAATGGACACTGCCACAAGACTCATTCTGCCCAAAAGCAGATTCGCAGCTTTTTTCATCGCGTATATCCCTTCCGATCTTATCTTTTCCGTAAACGCAGGGTTTCATTCCCGCTTCTGCCACCGGTTTAACCGCCGGAGAAAATTTCTTCCGGCTGACGTGAATCTCCTGCCGGCGCAGTCTGCATCAGCACCGTTTCTTCCGGCTGACGTGAATCTCCCGCCGCCTGCCTTCCCCAGGATCAGAAGCCCCTGACAAGATTGTCGGCATGAATCATTCCCCATGCCTTTTTGCCGAGCTGCTCTCCTCTCGGATAAGCGCGCTCATACAGCCGCAGCTTCATCTCCGCCGGTTCCAGGTGCGGATAACGCTCAAAAGCAAGCGCCAGCGCACCCGTGACAACCGGAGCCGCCATGGAGGTCCCGCTCTTGACCTGATAACCCCTGCCGGTTCCGGAACAGCTCACAATTCCGGTTCCAGGCGCCAGGATTTCCGGCTTAATAATACAGCACTCCGTCGGCCCCTTGCCGCTGTAACCGCGCCCGAGCCTTCCTCCCTCCGCCGACTCGTCATCGCTGCTGCCGACCGTCAGGATTTTTCTCGATATTCCGGGAATCGTGACGGTATTCTCTTTCGGACCGTTATTTCCGGCGGCTGCCACCACCAGAATCCCGTGATCCCAGACCTCATCCACCGCCGCAAGCAGCTCCTGCTGCTCTTTCTTTCCGGCGTCCGGCAGCATTCCCACCGAGATATTCAGCAGACGGATATGATACTTTCTGTGATTGCGCAGAAGCCAGTCAATCCCCTCCAGCACCTTCGCCGTGCTCCCGTTCCCCCTCTCATCCAGAACCTTCAGAAGAATAATCTCTGCCCTGGGAGCGATCCCGCTGTATACACAGATTCCCCGCCTGTCGCGGGACTGCCCGCCGTTTCCGGCAATAATTCCGGAAACATGCGTTCCATGCCCGTTGTCATCATACAGCCCGCGCCGCCCGTTACAGAAATCCTGAAATGCGACGATGCGATCCTCAAAATCAGGATGTGCGACGATGCCGGTATCCATCACCGCCACCACCGTCTTTCTCCCGCTCAGACCGGATTTATATGCATAATCCGTGTGGATTAATTTTTTTACACGGTTCATAAAAATGCCTTTTCTTATTAATTTATGCAGCCGGATGCGATCTGATTATCCTGCGCGATGATGGCCTGTCAGAACACACTCTCCAGAACCTCCGTCTCATCCCTGATCCTGAGACGGGAGGCGGCTGAAGTACCGGTAAACCATCGGCACAGCCACCGCAAACGATAGCACGTCCGCCACAGGACCTGCCATCTGCATACCTGCCAGACCGAAAAGTTCCGGCAAAAGAAGCAGCGCCGGAATATAAAACACCAGCTGGCGGCTGAAAATCAGCACGCTGCTCGGAAGCGGCTTTCCGACAACCTGAAACAGCGTATTTGCGCTCTGCATATAATTGATAAAAGGCAGTGTCAGGCAGATAAACCGCAGCGCAGCCGCCCCCACGCGGATCACTTCGGGATCATTCCTGAAAATCCCGACCAGATATGGCGCCAGAAGAATACCTGACACGCCGAACAGACACATACTGACTGTACTGACCCTGACCGCATAGTGAAACCCATCTTTCACGCGCGCATAATTCTTCATCCCGTGGGCATAACCGATCACAGGCTGACTCCCCTGGTTCATCCCGTTTGACACGGCATTCGACAGATACATCAGACGGCCGCAGATACTCATCGCTGCGATCGCTGGATCCCCCCACTTTCCGGCAACCGTATTCAGCACAACATTTGCGATCATGTTGGAACCATGGCGGCACAGGCTGGGGGAACCGATCGAAAATAAACGCACATACTCCTCCCGGCTCTTTGCAATATTCCGGAAAGACAGCCTCACCTGCGTCTCCCCCAGCACATAATAGCGCATCATCAGGGCCCACGCGATCACCTGGCTTATCCCTGTCGCAACCGCCGCCCCGCGGACCCCCATCTGCAGGCCGAAGATAAAAAGGGGATCCAGTATCATATTGAGAACGCCTCCGGCCACCTGCCCGGTCATGCTTTCCCTGCTTCTGCCCTCCGCGCGCAG
Source organism: uncultured Roseburia sp. (assembly GCA_947062675.1). Lineage (GTDB taxonomy): Bacteria > Bacillota > Clostridia > Lachnospirales > Lachnospiraceae > Roseburia. Next base: position 102,631 of record CAMSQM010000001.1, on the reverse strand, counting down.
ACACTGGCTCAGAGCCAGACTGCTGGCGGCAAACGGAGCCGCCGGCAGAAGAAACCGGCTGTAATCCAGCGCATAGGGAACAATCGTATCCGTCGCGCCGAGCAGCCGCATCAGGGGCTCCCCGCCCAGAAGGCCGAACGCAGCCACAATCACTCCGAACGCAAAGGAGAGAAAAACCGCTGTGCTGACAACCGAATCGGCCTTCTGATTCTCCTTCGCCCCCAGAAAACCGGACACAAGCGTGGACCCACCCGTCCCCACCCAGAATCCGAGCGCCGTCAGCACCATCATAATCGAAAAAACAACGCCCACCGCCGCCGTCGCGCTCGTCCCGGTCTTCCCGACAAAAAAAGTGTCCGCAAGATTGTAAATACTGGTGACAAGCGTCGTGACCATGCTCGGCACCGCCAGCGAAAGGATCAGCGGCCCCACCGGCGCGGTTGTCATATGTTCATATTGTTCCTGTTGTGTTCTCCCGTGTTTCATATATTTCCTCCGTGCAAAAACGCCGTGCAGATATCATAACACAAAAACGCACAGGATAACAGTTTTTTATCTGCCATCCTGTGCATTTAACCCGCAACCCCCGGACTCCGCTCATCCGCTCCGGCCGTTCCTCTCCACTACCGGCGTTTCAGTTACCGGCGCTTCCGGACCTGCCGCCTGCTTTTCAGTTACCGGCGCTTCCGGATCTGCCGCCTGCTTTTCAGTTGCCGGCGCTTCCGGACCTGCCGCCTGCCCTTCAATTCTTCCGGTCAGATTTCTCCGCCGGTAAATATCCGTCAGTTCTCCGCTCCTCTTAAACGCTCCACCAGCGCCTCTTTCGAAAAGCTCCGCACAGACACAAGGGTAATGACAAGCGGTACAGATATCAGCACGCCAGCATAGGCCAGGAACAAAACTGCGGGAAAGCGGAACTCCATATAATAGGCTCCCATACCATAGAGCACCCGGCTTAGCATATATCCGCATACCGTACCGACGGTCATTGTCACGCCCACCGTTACAAAAACCAGGAACAGGCTCTCGCCAAGAAGCATTTTCCGGATCTGCCCTTTCCCCATCCCGATGGATTCCAGCACGGCGAGCTCCTGTCTGCGCGTGACAACATTGGTAATAAGTGTGTTTATCATGCTGAATATGCTGAACATCATAATAAAAATGGAAAGACCGCTGATAACCCCGAACATCTGGTTTACGATCTGCGCGTAATAAATCCGTCGCTCTGCAAGCGTTTCAAGTGTCAGTTCCGGTCTCTTTTCTGTCATCTGCGCGAGGATTTCCCCGATTGCGGCTTCCCGCTCCGCCTCGGTTGAGACAATCAGATGACTGTTTAAACTGTCATAGGACACAAGTGAGAGCACCGCCTGTTCCGGCATCAGGAACCATCCCTCAAAACCGTCGTTGTCCAGCAGATACCTGTCGCTCAGAATCGCAAGTATCGTGACATTTTTTTGCGCCATCTCACCGCCGTCATAATAATGAAGCGTAATACTCTCTCCCGCCTCAAATTTCCATCCGTAAATCTCTTCTGCCAGGCTGTTGCCCGCCATAAGGATATAATCGCCGCTCATCAGTTTTTCATAATCGATGCTTTCGTCCTCCAGGTATTTATGGAGCTCATTTATCTCCGCTTCTGTCAGCGGATATACCTGATCATTCGCTCCATATTCATCTTTTTCAGGATAATCATATCTGACGCCAAACGACTTTACTTCTTTTACCTCTCTCACGCCGTCCAGAGCCAGGATCTCCCGCACCATTTCGGCGCCAAGCGCCGCCTCCGCCTGCAGACCGCCCAGTCCGTATTCATTTAACTCAATTGCGCCCGCGGAATACTGAATATCAAATTCCGCGTCTTTAAACCATCCCTGCCTTGCATATTTTTCCCTGTCAAACGAAGACATATATGTCGCCGCCGTCATAAAAAGAATGCCGCCAAACGCCAGCGAAAACATGGTAATCACGGCTTTCTTTCCGTTTTTTGAAAAATTCATCATCCCAAGACCCGTCGGCGTCAGATTGCGGCACATCTTTTTATGGGCCTTCTTCCTCATAATCTCCTGCGGAATGTAGCGCAGCGCTTCCATCGGGGAGACGGCCGCCGCCATTCGGGCGGGCCTGTGCACGGAAATCATGGTAATCGCATATACGGCCGCAGACACAGAGACCACTGTCAGAAGCGTATTCCATGGGTCAAAACCGTCCGGGATCAGAAAATATCCCACAATCCCGCCGGTCAGAACGCCAATGGGCGCCGCGCGCACAAACAGAATACCGCCCTCGCGGAACACAAATTTCTTCATCTGTTTTTTCGTCATGCCAACGGTGCGAAGCTGCCCGAACTGATGGATCCTGCCGGTCACCGACAGATAAAACACACCGTAAATGACGAGAAAACACGCGAGCAGAATCACCAGACCCACTATACCGTACAGCACAACGGACTGTGTATCCAGCGACAGGGAATCCATAAATAATTTTGACGGATTTACATATTTCCGCTCAATCCCCGCATCGCTGCCGATCTGATACATCACTTCCCTGCACTGCTCCGGAGACATTTCCGCCGCACCGCCGACCTTCGCATATACTTCATACGGTTCATCTTTCAGCTGGCTTCCATCTTCCGCATAATTTTCAGAAAAGAAAGCGGAAAACTGTTTCAGCGCTTCTCCTCCTTTTAAGATGCCCGATACCAGAAAGGTTTCTGTGTTCCCGTCATAAAACTGAAAGGTGACACTGCCGCCGATGGCAGGCGCAATATTCATTTTTTCCAGCATCGCCCCGTACACAGCAACCTCATTTGCGGATTCCGGCATCCTTCCGCTCTCCAGTTCCGCGAACCGGATCTGATCTGACATCTCACTCACATAATACGGCATCAGATCAAAGCCTTCCATCCCGGAAAGAATCCCCGTTTTCACGCGTATCTGATATGAGATGCGGTCATCCTTTTCAAGTTTATGCACCTGTTCTTCGTCCAGATTAAAATAGACAACCTGATGCCTGTGTGAAAGTGCATTTTTCTCCTGCTGCCTCCCTCCCGCCGCAAACATCAGGATCGCCGTCAGCAGGGAAGATGCCAGAACAATCGTAATCATTACAAAAATATTGCGCAGACGGCCTGCCTTAAGACTCCTCACCGCCATCCTTGATATCATGTCTGATGTCACTTTTCTTCCGTTCATTTTCTTCCTCCCTCCTGCGCGCGGATCCTTCCATCCTCAATGTGGATTCTCACGTCTGCCTTTTCTGCAATTTCGGGATTGTGTGTAATCATAACAATCGTCTGGCGAAACTTTTGACTGGTCATTTTTAAAAGATCAATCACTTTGCTGCTGGTTCGGCTGTCAAGATTTCCCGTCGGCTCATCCGCCAGAATAATAGCAGGCTTTGACACAAGAGCGCGGGCAATCGCCACCCGCTGCTGCTGTCCGCCCGAAAGATGCCCCGGAAAATTCTGAAGTTTTCCGTCCAGCTCCAGAAAATGAACAATTTCATTCAGAAAATTCTGATCCTCGGTCTTTCCGTCCAGGCGGACTGGCAGGACAATGTTCTCATATGCCGTGAGATAGGGAATCAGGTTATAATTCTGAAAAATAAAACCGATGCGCCGGCGGCGAAATACCGTGAGCTGTTCTTCCGTCATTTTTTCAAGTTTCTTTCCCTCGACGCTGATACTGCCCGCATCAGGGGTGTCCAGTCCGCCGAGCATATTCAGCAGCGTCGATTTACCGCTGCCAGATGTTCCGATAATCGCGGCAAACTGCCCGTTTTCAACAGATACACTCACATCGTCCAGCGCTTTCACCAGACTCTCATCCCTGCCATAGTATTTTTTCAGATTAAAAGTGTTTAAGATAGTCATTCGTTAGCTCCTCCTGTTACCTTTCGATGTCTTTACGATAACAGGCGGATATCAAAATAAAGGTACGCCAGAGGTACATTTTTGTAACTTTGCGTCTGTCCGGTTTCATTCGCAGAAGAAGATGGACACGCAGCGCCTGATATGATATAATTGCGTCCGGCAGACCTGCAGTTCCAAAAGAACTGCTTTTCATAATAAAAACGCACTGAAATGGAGAAAATTAAAATTGGATTTTACAAATCTCAGGAAAATAAGCGACGAAATCACACAGATATCCAGGACATACGAAATCTTTGACGAAAATTCCAGATTAAATCATTCCAACGCTGCAAAGGTTGAATTTCTTACGACCGTCAGGTATATTGAGCCGTACCTCACTCCGGGAGCCTCAATTCTCGACATCGGTGCGGGCGCCGGCGAATACAGTCTCTATTTTGCAAAAAAAGGATATTCTGTCAGTGCTCTGGAACTGGCAGATAGTAATATAAAAGCATTTAAAAGTAAAATAACCTCTGACTGCCCTGTCGCCTTAACCCAGGGAAACGCCGCGGATCTGTCCATCTACCGCGATAGCAGCTTTGACATCGTTCTTCTTTTCGGCCCCTTATACCATTTTCATCACGAGGCCGACAGACAGAAGTGCATCTCAGAGGCGAAAAGAGTGTGTAAAGACAACGGAACCATCTTCTTTGCATTTATATCGCACGATATGGTGGTTGCAACAGAAATGGGATATAACCCGGACTTTTTTAAGAGCGGTGATTATAATCATCAGACACTCCGCCTGGAAGACTTTCCGTTTGTTTTCTTTACAGTTGATGAATGCAGAAAAATGCTGTGCGACGGCGGGATAAAAATTGAAAAAGAGGTGGCCTCAGACGGCATGAGCGAACTACTCGCCGAAAAAATCAATGCGCTCGATGAATACAGCTATAAGCAGTATCTCCGATACCACTTTTATTGTTGTGAAAAGCCTGAACTGCTGGGGCGCAGCAACCATCTTCTGTTTATTGGAACAAAACAGACTCTTTCCCCATAAAGTTACCGGAACCGTCTCCTGCATTTTATAAAATCAGAATTTAAGAATATTGCCAGAACGCACAGGGCGGCAGAATCTCTGCGTCTGCCGCCCTGTGTGTTTTGCTATGTACTTATTACTTCACGAATCAGTTCCATTTTATTTTATAATATCCTGTGCAGGTCGTGCTTACCGGACGGATTGCAATATGATATGTACCAGCTCTCACGTTTCCATCTGTGATATACGAAATCTCACGCGCCCATGTCTTGCTGGTCATACTGACCACCTTCTTCATATCCTCTACGCCCGGCCCGAAGATCGTAATCTCGACATCGTTGGTCAGATACGGGGTGAAGGACACCTTAAGCGGCTTCTCGGAAGTAAGTGTATACTTATACCAGTGAGCAGCCTTGCTTCCCGCTGTGATTAAACCGCTGGTCTTCTTATTTCTCTGAAGATTTAAAGCACTCCCCTGTTTGCTTCCGCTCTTGTCATTTACCGCCGTAAAGCTGGCTGTAAGCTTCACGCCGCATGCCGGCTTTACCTGAAGATAATAGGTGGTACCCTTCTTTACTCCAAAATAGTCCGTGGTGTAAAATGCACTGGAATACTTTGCATTGTATACATAATTCGGAGAAAGCGCTTTTTTCTTCGTCTTATTGTATAACCGCCATTCCCCTAACGCATAGCTGTAATCGGACTTCGCACTGTTTGCCGCGGTAACCTTGAGAAAGCCGTTCTTTGTAGCCGTGTATTTGATCCAGGTTACTTTTCCAACCGGCTTGAGATAATCATCGTAGTATCTCTCTGAATCCGTGATGGTTAACGTCGTCTTACCTGTACTCTTGAACTTCTTCTCCGCCGCCTGCACCTCTTCCGGCACCGTCACTGCAAACGCCGTGGCCATAAGTACTGCCGCGAGGGCAAAACTTACCACTCTTCTCCATACTCTTTTCCCTGTTGCCTTCATAACTCACATTCCTTTCCCACATTTAATAATACTAAAGTTGCACAACCTTAATAAAGCCAATTTAACACACCGACATAAAAATGTCAATCTGTAAATTGGAGAAATATGAGAAATATGAACCATGTATTAACATGTATTTTATATTACCGATTATCTATGTCCGACCATCCGGATCTTTTCTGTAAAACATTATTTTTCTATAATTACTTTTCTTTGGCGGACAGCCAGGCTGCCATAATCTGCTCTCTGTGCAGATACACAACAGCCCGCTCTGCCTGCCCTTCATGATTCTGTCCACTTAGCAACTCAGGCCGGAATCATCTTTTGTCTGTCAGAAACAATTCTGTCCGAACTGCTTAGTTCCATCTTACCTTGTAATATCCTGTACAGGTTGTGCTTACCGGACGGATTGCAACGTAATATGTACCAGCTCTCACGCTTCCGTTTGTGGTGTAAGAAATCTCACGCGCCCATGTCTGGCTGGTCATCTTAACTGTCTTCTTCATCGTCTGTACGCCCGGCCCAAAGATCGTAATCTCGACATCGTTGGTCAGATACGGAGAAAAATATACTTTAAGCGGCTGTGCAGAAGAAAGTGTATACTTATACCAGTGAGCAGCCTTGCTTCCCGCTGTGATTAAACCGTTGGTCTTCTTATTTCTCTGAAGATTTAAAGCACTCCCCTGTTTGCTTCCGCTCTTGTCAGTTACTGCTGTAAAGCTGGCTGTAAGCTTCACGCCGCATGCCGGCTTCAGCTGAAGGTAATATGTGGTACCTTTCTTTACACCGAAGTAATCCGTGGTATAAAATGCGCTGGAATAATTTGCATTGTATGTATAGGTCGGAGAAAGCGCTTTCTTCTTTGTCTTGTTATATAACCGCCACTGACCTAACGCATAGGTGTAATCGGACTTCGCACTGTTTGCCGCGGTAACCTTGAGAAAGCCGTTCTTTGTAGCCGTATATTTGATCCAGGTAACTTTTCCAACCGGCTTGAGATCATCATCGTAGTATCTCTCAGAATCCTTAATGGTTAACGTCGTCTTGCCTGTGCTCTTGAACTTCTTCTCTGCCGCCTGCACCTCTTCCGGCACTGTCACTGCAAATGCCGTAGCCATAAGTACTACCGCGAGTGCAAAGCTTACCACTCTGTTCCATACTCTCTTCCCTTTTGTCTTCATAACTCACATTCCTTTCCATGATTTAAAGTATTATTAAAGTGGGAAAACTTCAATATAGTCAATTTAGCATATTGACACGGAAATGTCAATCCATAAATTGGACAAATGTGAAGACTATGTGAAAATCCGCTGCAGCTCCCGTGATCCGCCCAGCCTGGCATGACGACCACTTTCAGCGAATGCGTGGCTCCAGCCCGAAATGCCCATAGGCGGACTCCGTCACCACCCGCCCCTTCGGGGTGCGGTTGATAAACCCGTTTTTTACCAGATACGGCTCATAGACGTCCTCGATCGTCCCAGGGTCCTCACCGATGGCGGCCGCCAGCGTATCCAGCCCGACCGGACCTCCGGAAAATTTTTCGATCATGATTTTTAAGATATTGCGGTCATTCTGATCCAGCCCCATTTTATCGACTTCCAGAAGATCCAGGGCAAATGAGGCGACCTCCTTTGTGATTCTTCCGTCGTAGCGGACCTCCGCGAAATCGCGGACACGCTTTAACAGACGGTTTGCGAGGCGCGGCGTGCCCCTGGAGCGGCGCGCCAGCTCAAAGGCGCCTTCCCGCTCTATCTCAACCCCCAGCGTCGCCGCGGAATGAACCAGAATAGTCTGAAGCTCTTCCACGGTATAAAATTCCAGATGATGGACAACGCCGAACCGGTCGCGGAGCGGGGCCGAGAGAAGCCCGGCGCGCGTCGTGGCTCCTACAAGCGTGAATTTGGGAAGATCCAGACGGATGGACCGGGCCGTCGCACCTTTTCCGATCATAACATCAATTACATAATCCTCCATCGCCGGATAGAGAACCTCCTCCACCTGGCGGTTGAGACGGTGGATCTCATCCACAAAGAGAACATCCCCCTCCTGAAGGTTGCTCAGAATCGCCGCCATCTCCCCGGGCCTGCCGATGGCCGGGCCGGATGTAATCTTGATATGAGTTCCCATCTCATTGGCAATAATACCCGCAAGAGTGGTCTTTCCAAGCCCGGGCGGGCCGTAAAACAGGACGTGGTCGAGGGATTCACCACGTCCTTTCGCCGCCTCGATATAAATTTTTAAATTTTCCTTCGCCTTCTGCTGACCGATATAATCTTCCAGCGTCTGCGGGCGGAGACTTTTTTCGATTTTTATGTCCTCCTCACGGACCTGGGTGGATATAATACGTTTTTCCATAATCTCTCCTGACGACTGTTATATGATTGTGCCATCCGGCTGCTGCCCTGCTGATACGGTCACAAAAGCGCCATATTCTTAAGGGCCGCCTTAAGAATCTCTTCCACGTCCGTCTCATCCGTGACCTCAGCCTCATTTACCGCCTTAAGCGCTTCGGAAGAAGAATACCCCAGAGCCGTCAGGGCCTGCACCGCCTCGCTTTTCGCTCCTTTTGCACCGGCCTGCGGCACAGGCTGCGCCGCGCTGCCCTGCGGAGCGGCGTCATCCATATTCAGCTTATCTCTCAGCTCGAGTATCAGGCGCTGCGCCGTCTTCACCCCGACGCCCGGCGCTCTGGCAATCGCTTTTGCGTCCTCCCCGAGCACCGCAAAGCGCAGGTCATCCGTCGTCATCACCGAGAGTATCGCAAGCGCCCCTTTGGGCCCGATGCCGCTGACGCCGATTAACAGCTTAAAAATCCGCAGTTCATCTTTTGTCAGAAAACCGAACAGCAGGACAGCATCTTCCCTGACCTGCTGATACGTATAAATTCTGACTGTCCCGCCGACGGGCGGCAGCGCCCCGTACGTCTGCCCTGTCGTGTAAATACGGTAACCGATGCCGCCTGCCTCCACCACAACGGCATCCTCCTCCGTCTCTGCCAGTATCCCCCTGATATATGCATACATCGCCTTACCTCCGGTTCTCCCTGTCGCAGCTTTCTGTCATGGCCGGATTTCCCGGCCTGAGCAGTGCCGGACAGGTCCCTTTTTCTTTTTCCTATTTCAACACAGGCCGTCAGGGAACACAGGTTTGTTTTCTGTCCGTGTCCACGCGCGCACCAGCGCAATCTCCCTCCGGTACCCCTCGTCGTCGTTCGGGGTCTCCAGGATAAAAGGCCGGCCGGTCAGAAGCGGATGCTGCGCCACGCGGCGCATTGCCTCCGCACCGATGCAGCCCTCCCCGATTCTGGCATGGCGGTCCCTGCGGGAACCGCACGGATTCATACTGTCATTGAAATGGACGGCGCAGAGCCGCTCAAGACCGATAATGCGGTCAAATTCCTCCAGCACCTCGTCCAGCCTGCCGGCAATGTCGTAGCCGCTGTCCCAGACATGGCAGGTGTCAAAACAGACTCCCAGTTTGTCTCTCTGTTCCACGCGGTCGAGAATCTCCCGCAGTTCCGCGAAGTTCCCGCCGACCTCGCTGCCCTTTCCCGCCATCGTCTCCAGCAGCACGGTCGTGGTCTGCTCTTTTTTCAGCACCTTATTCAGGGCGTCCGCAATCCCCGCGATCCCGGCCTTTGTCCCCTGTCCCACATGGGAACCCGGATGAAAATTATAATAATTTCCGGGAATATATTCCATCCGCCTTAAATCGTCCCCGATCATTTCCAGTGAAAAACTGCGGACTTCCTCCCGCGCAGCGCACAGATTCATTGTGTAAGGCGCGTGGGCGACCAGTTTCCCGAAATTCTCCTTTTCTGCGATATCAAGAAATTTTTTTACATCCTCAGGGACGACTGCCTTTGCGGCCCCGCCCCGCGGATTTCTCGTAAAAAAGGCAAATGTATCCGCGCCCAGTTTTACCGCGGCGCGCCCCATCGCCGCATAACCCCGCGAGGATGAAAGATGATTTCCGATCCGTATCCCCGTCCCTTCCATAACTCCGGTCCCCTTTCCGCTGGTTTTCTGCTCAGTCATCCAGCTGATTTTTTTCCACCAGAACACCGTCGCGGTACGCCAGAAGCAGAGCCTCGAGATCCCCGATCGACTCTTTTAGGCTTTTTCCGATATCCGTATCAGCCACGGTCCTGCGCCTTGCGGTGTGCTCGACCAGCACCGTGTGCGAGACAATATCGCTCCCCTCCTGAACCGCCTTTTCCACCGACTCAAACGGCTGATGCGCGGCCAGAAGCAGCCCGTAGGAATTGTAGATCAGCGTATATCCCGCGATTCCGGTCTTGGAATAATAAGCTTTTGAAAAACCGCCGTCAATAATCAGAAGCTTGCCGTTGCATTTTACCGGCGACTCTCCCCGCTTCGCCTCAATCGGAATATGCCCGTTGATAATATGCGCCTCATCGCTGTTTAAACCAAATTCCTCCAGTATGTGATTTACAACGTCCTCGTTTTCCAGCAGCTGGTAATACGGATTCTTCGGCTCGTCATAGGTGGATTTGTCCGCGACAAAATAGCGCTCGAATGTCGTCATTTTCGCCTTGCCAAAAACAGGGGAATTCTGATTTTCCCAGATAAACCAGAGAGTGTCGAGCCCTTTTCGCTTCTCATCGGGGTCTATCGCGTAATAGCCCTTTCTCGCATAGTTCTCGAGCACATCGTAGAGCGCTTTCCCGGTATATTTTTTCCCGTACACCTCCACACTCGTAAATGTCCCGTCCTCGTTCATCGGAACACAGCCGTGATAGAGCAGATTGCCGTTATGTACCTTGTAGAGACTTCCCTGGGTGAACAGGAAACGCACGTGTTTCTGAAGCTTCTCACAGTTCATAAACGCCATGGTCAGCCGGTCCATCACATCCGCCTCCTCCGGGGAGAGCTGATACGGATCATTCCAGTCCACGGTCGGAAAATTGGTATCCTTCAGAGGATATTCTTTTTCCCCGATGCGCACGCTCTTTTTTTCGATATCCATCTTATCGAGCAGCAGACGGTCCTCCATGTCATATTCGGGATGGCGCTTAATCAGCTGCCCTTCCAGCTTAAACTGGATCACCGTGATCGCCTTGTGCATTTTTTCATCGAGCATCGCGTCGCGGACGTCATATTCATCCTCCCGGTAATCCAGCTTAAAGCAGGTGCACGCGTCCTTCTCATAACTGCTCATCGCAAGCCGCGCAAGGGGAACCAGATTAATCCCGTAGCCGTCTTCCAGCAGGTTCAGATTGCCGTATTTCGCGGAAATACGGATGACATTGCAGATGCACGCCTGACTCCCCGCCGCAGCGCCCATCCAGTATACGTCATGATTCCCCCACTGGATATCCACAGAATGATGCTTCATCAGTGTGTCCATAATCAGGTTCGGATGCGGACCGCGGTCAAAAATATCCCCTACCACGTGCAGATGATCGACGACCAGGCGCCGTATCAGATTGCAGAAGGCGATCACAAGCTCCGACGCGCGCCCGGTGTGAATAACCGAATTGATAATCTCATTATAATATGCCTCCTGGTCGGACACATCCGGTCTGCCGGTCAGAAGCTCCTCCACCACATAGGCAAAGTCCTTCGGCAGCGCCTTGCGGACCTTTGAGCGGGTATATTTGGAGGAGGCGCTCTTGCAGATGCGTATCAGACGGTACAGTGTGACCTTATACCAGTCCTCCATATTCTCCTCCGCCTTCAGCACCTGCTCCATCTTCTGCTCCGGGTAGTATATAAGAGTCGCAATCGCCTTTTTCTCCACCGCGCTGATCGCATTGCCGAATTCCTGCTCAATCTTGCGCTTGATCGCCCCCGAACCGTTCCGGATCACATGCTGAAACTGATCATACTCCCCGTGAATATCCGTGATAAAATGCTCTGTCCCCTTCGGAAGACTTAAAATCGCCTGCTGATTGACGATCTCCGTGGCCGCCGCCGCAACGGTCGGATACTGATTCGTCAGACTTTTTAAGTACCGTAAATCCACCTTCTCCATATTCCCCTCCATTATTTTCTGCTTCCCGGAAAGTCCCCGCCGGCCCGGACGACATCTCCCATATCATACAGCCCCGCAGGCTGTCCCGCCAGAAATTTAGCCGCCTCCACAGCCCCCCGGCCGAACACACTCCTCGAGTATGCTGTGTGTTCAAACGTGATCACCTCGTCAGCCCCGGCAAAAATCACCTCGTGCTGCCCCACGATACTGCCGCCGCGGACCGCCGAAATACCAATCTCGTGCGGATCACGCTTCTTCCGCTCCCCGCTTCTGTCATACCTGTACGTATACTCTTTTGCAAGCGCCCCCTGCATGGAATCCGCAAGCGCCAGAGCCGTACCGCTCGGAGCGTCAAGCTTCTGGTTGTGGTGCTTTTCCACAATTTCTATATCAAAACCGGCCCCGGCCAGCACGGGCGCCGCCTGTTTTAACAGCTCCATCAGCAGATTGATGCCGAGAGACATATTGGCCGATTTCAGCACCGCCACCTGCCCGGAAAGCTTTTCTACCCCAGCCAGCTGCTCACTGTCAAGTCCGGTCGTGCACAGCACCACCGGGAGCTGCTTGTCCGCGCTGTAAATCAGAAGATCGTCCACCGCTTTCGCCGTTGAAAAGTCCAGGATGACATCTGCTTTCACATCGCAGACGGAGATATTCGGAAACACCGGATAATCATTCGCAATCCCGTCGTACACATCCACACCGGCCACAACCTCAATCCCGTCGTCCTCACGGCAGATTGCAGTGATAACCTGCCCCATTCTCCCATTACATCCGTTTATAATTGCCCTGACCATTTTATCTCTCGTCCTTTCTGTCTGGATATTCCTTATTGTAACTGCCCGTCCGCATTCACGCAACGGTTTTCGAAAAATATCTGCCCCAGCGCCGCCAGGGGAGCCTCCCCGGCTCCCCTGATTCTCTCCCATGCTTATATTCCGGTCTGCCTGCCCGCAGACAGGCCGGCCATTTCAGATCGAAAGCTTATTCCTCTCAGGCCAGCGCAATCCCGTATTCCCGCATTGCCTGCGCGAGCCGCTGTGTCCCCTCAGGCGTCATCTCCGTGAGCGGAGAGCGGAGCCCGCCGACCGCTTTCCCCATCAGGTTGAGCGCCCGCTTGACCGGAATCGGACTCACCTCGCAGAAAAGCGCCTCCACCAGCGGCTGCGCCTGAATCTGCATTTTCATGGCCGCCGCCACATCCCCGCTGGCAAAATTCATACACATCTCATGCACATCCCGCGGCGCAATGTTCGACCAGACAGAGATCACACCGATCGCGCCGATCGCCATCAGGGGCACAACGATCCCGTCCTCGCCGGAATAAAGATCCAGCTTTCCGTCCGTCAGGTTCATCGTCTTCACCGCCTGCGACACACTCCCGGACGCCTCCTTGATGGCCACGATATTTTCGACGTTCTTAAACAGGTCAGCCGCTGTCCCCGGAAGGATATTGCATCCCGTCCGGCCCGGCACATTGTACATGATGACAGGAAGCTTTACGGCCTCCGCAATCCGGGTGTAATATTCCTTCAGGCCTTCCTGGGTCGCCTTATTGTAGTACGGGGTCACGGCCAGCAGCCCGTCTGCCCCCGCCTCCTGCGCCTCCACGGACAGATGTACGGCCTCCCGCGTACAGTTCGAACCCGTGCCGGCCACAACGGGAACCCTGTGCTTTGTGAACTCCACGGCAGCGCGGATCACCCGGATATGCTCTTCCGGCGTGAGCGTCGAACTCTCCCCTGTCGTTCCCGCGATGATAATACAGTCCGTTCCCTGATCCACCTGCCAGTCGATCAGTTCCTCCAGTTTGTCATAATTTACCTCGTCATTGTCTTTCATCGGTGTGACGATGGCCACACCGGCACCTTTAAAAATTGACATCGCAAAATTCCTCCTGAACTCATGATACGCTGCCGCGGGCGGGTCTGTGCATGTCACCACACGCGTTTCTTCCGGAATTCCGGCACTGCACGCGTCCGGGGAATCTCCCATCCCCGCATACCGCCCTCACAGCCCGCATTCCGGGTGCGGGTCCGCGCATGAAAAAGAATCCTGCACAGCGGGATTCTCCGCCTGCGGCGGGTCGCATAAGCGACATAATTCCTTTCCGTCACAGTACAATCCCCCGAAGGTTTTTATCTTCAGGAGACAATGTTTCCTAAAGATAAAAAAACCGGCTCACGGTGAGCCGGTTCCTGTTCGTCATGCACATCATCCACTACACATACGCAGAAAAACCGATAGCTCCCCATCTGCCACAACGCAGATGACAGTCATAAAGCTCTTCGCCCTATGCCCAGGGGAACCGGATCTCAGGCTCCCTTCCCCTTCGGCGTTCTTTCCTTTCGTCCCCCGTCCCCTGCGCCTGCCGCATCCGGAAAACTACTCTTAAAGAACGCATCCTCTATCCTCTGGCTATATGATTTTACAGAAAAATAGTACTGCTTTTTCACAGCATAACATTCCATGTTCCGCTTGTCAACCTTATTCTCCGATTAAAATCCGGCCTGACCGCGGATGCACCACAGAAGGCTGTTCCCCGCGTCGCGCCGGTCTGTCTCACTCTTCAATAAAATCCACCTTACTCACGGACACCTCATAGGCGACCCTCTTTTCCGTCTCCGTCTCGGAAAGCTTCTTTATGTACTCTCTGCTCTGAATCCTTCCCCAGACCTGCACATGACCACCGACCTCAAACCCCGACGCAAACCGCGCATTTCTGCCCCAGCAGATACACGGAATATAATCCGACTTTCCGTATGAGCGGTTGACCGCGATCAGAAGATCCGCGATTTCGCGCCCCAGCGGCGTCTTCCGGTAGATCGGCTCCTTACAGATATAACCGTCCAGAAAGATCTGATTGCTTCTGACATCTTCCTGTACCTCGTCTAAAAATTCGATTTCCCTCGCAAAAACTGAGAGAACCAGACGGTTTTTCTTTTCCTCGTGCTGATTGAAGGAGCGGAACTGTCCCGTGACGCAGATATTCTGCCCGCTGTAATCAGCTGTCACGTCAATCAGTCTCTCGGAAATCATCAGCGGTATATAGTCCATATAGTTGCTCAGGCGGTTCACTGCGACATCCACCATATAGAATCCCTCTCCATAGACTTCGTGACTGAATCTGAAATCAGAGACAATCTCCCCCACAATTGATACCTGGTTGTTTTCAAAAATTTTATCTGCCATGAATTTTTCTCCCTTCCTCTTACGCCGCGCACTCTCTTGTGATTTTTTCAGCGGTGCGGCATGCCTGACAACACTATTTTTACCATCCCTCTCTCCAGAATTTTCATGCAACATGTCGATAAGAAAATGAATGAAATGGGAGATTTTGTCGTCCGGACTCTGCCCAGGACGGTCTTTTTCGCATGCATGAAAAAACGCCGGCAGACGGGACCCTGCATGGATCAGTGTGAGCTCCCTGAAAGAGTAACGCCGGCAGGCGGAAAGAAATGCTTGCGCATTTTCCTGAATGTGATAGAATAAGTAAGCTTACAGTAATTGTCAGAATCCGGAGGATTTATTTTATGAGAACAGAACGAAAAGATGTCCGAAACATTGCCATTATCGCCCACGTCGATCACGGCAAGACCACTCTGGTTGACGAGCTCTTAAAACAGAGCGGGGTATTCCGGGAAAATCAGGAAATCAGAGAGCGTGTGATGGACTCGAACGATATCGAGAGGGAACGCGGAATCACGATTCTCTCCAAAAATACAGCAATCACTTACAACGACGTCAAAATCAATATCATCGACACCCCGGGCCACGCGGATTTCGGCGGCGAGGTGGAGCGCGTCCTTAAGATGGTAGACGGCGTGGTTCTCGTTGTCGATGCCTTCGAGGGTGTGATGCCGCAGACAAAGTTTGTGCTGATGAAAGCGCTGGAACTGGCCCTTCCCGTCATCGTCTGCGTCAACAAAATTGACCGGCCGGAAGCGCGCCCGGAGGAAGTCGTGGATGAGGTTCTTGAGCTGTTTTTAGATCTCGACGCTTCCGACGAGCAGCTGGACTGCCCCTTTGTCTTCGCGTCCGCAAGAGACGGCTATGCCGTAAATGACTTAGCCGACCTGAATCAGGAGGGCAAGACAATGACTCCCCTGTTTGAGACTATTCTGAACTATATTCCCGCACCCGCCGGCGACCCGGACGCGGGCACCCAGGTTCTGATCAGCACGATCGACTACAACGAATATGTGGGCCGCATCGGCATCGGGAAAGTGGACAACGGCTGTCTGACCATCAATCAGGAGGCCGTCGTCGTGAATCATCATGATCGGGGCCGCCAGCGGAAAGTGCGCATCAGCAAATTATATGAGTTTGACGGTCTGAATAAAGTGGATGTGGCAAAGGCAAAGGCCGGCTCCATCGTCGCTGTTTCCGGCATTGCGGATATCCATATCGGGGATACGATCTGCGCGCCGGACTCTCCGGCAGCGCTCCCGTTCCAGAAGATTTCCGAGCCGACGCTCTCGATGAATTTTATTGTCAACGACAGTCCGTTCGCCGGACGCGAGGGAAAGTTTGTGACCTCCCGCCATCTTCGGGACCGCCTGTTCCGGGAGCTGAATACAGATGTCTCCCTGCGCGTTGAAGAGACGGACAGCCCTGATTCCTTCAAGGTTTCCGGCCGCGGGGAGCTGCATCTGTCCGTGCTGATTGAGAATATGCGCCGTGAGGGGTATGAGTTCGCCGTCAGCAAGGCGGAAGTGCTCTACCACACGAATGAGGACGGGAAAAAAACAGAGCCCATGGAGCTGGCCTATGTCGATGTTCCGGACGAGTTCACCGGTTCCGTCATCGAAAAATTAAGCCAGCGCAAAGGTGAAATGACAAATATGAAGCCGATCACGGGAGGCTATACCAGACTGGAGTTTTCAATCCCTTCACGTGGCCTGATCGGCTACCGCGGTGAATTTCTGACAGACACCAGGGGAAACGGTATCATCAACACCATATTCAACGGCTATGCGCCGTACAGGGGGGATATCGCCTACCGCAAGCTCGGCTCCCTGATCGCCTTTGAGACCGGGGAATCCGTCGCCTACGGCCTGTTTTCCGCACAGGACCGGGGCTCCCTGTTTATCGGACCGGGCGAAAAAGTCTACGCCGGAATGGTAATCGGCTCCTCCTCAAGACCGGAGGATATCGAGCTCAACGTCTGTAAAAAGAAACATCTGACAAATACGAGATCTTCCTCCGCCGACGAGGCGCTGACTTTAACCCCGCCGAGAATCTTAAGCCTCGAGCAGGCTCTTGATTTTATCGATGTGGACGAGCTTCTGGAAGTCACGCCGGAAAGTCTGCGCATCCGCAAGCGGATTCTCGACCCGACGCTGCGCAAACGCGCCGCAATGAAAAAATAAAACAGTCCGGTTAAAAAAATAAGAGGGGATATCCCTCTTATTTTTGTCTGTAACATCATATAAATGTATCTGCAGAAGCGATGTAATATCTCTCCGCAGCCGCTCTAACCCCTCCAGATCTGCAGCATTTTTTCGAGATCAGAGATCAGCTCCCTGGAGTAGTCCTCCGCCTCGCGGCAGACCTTCTCCGCCTTCACATAATCCTCGTCGTACAATGCCTTAATCACATCAGAGCCATAGCTGTGAAAACGCTTATGTTTTTCTCCCAGTCCGTCCCAGATAGGCCGCACCTTCGGATTGCGCGGTGTCATGGCATAGTAAAAATGCCCGAACCCGCATTTTGTCGCATTCAGCTGAAGCGGAAGCACCATCCGCTCCGAAACCATTCTCCGGAGGTTGTCAAGCCAGGTGCGATGCGCCGTGATCGCATTATTGACATATCGCGAAAACTCCGTGGCCTCCAGGCGGAAAAACGGGTCGTCTGTCATCACTCCCATCTCCTTGAGGGCATCGTCAAGCGTCTTCTCAATCTCCTCTACCGGCTGTATGGCTTTTTTCATCTCATTGCTGACATTGCGCATAAAGACTGTGTTATCCCGGATCTGATTCTCCATCTCCGTCATCGAGCTGCTGATCTCCTCGCTGACCGCCGCCAGGGAACTGATCGACTCGTTAACCTTTGACACATGGCGCTGGTTCTCGTCGTTTAACTCCCAGACCGTCCCGATCTTTCCTGTCATGGTCCCCAGCGCATCCACCGTGCTCGCCGCGCTCTTTCCGCTCTTCTGCGACGCTTCCCGGATACCTTCCACAAACTCGCCCATGCTGTTTGTCAGCTTCTGGGTCTCCTCCGCGAGACCGCGTATCTCATCCGCCACAACGGCGAACCCTCTTCCGGCCTCCCCCGCGCGTGCAGCCTCAATCGAAGCGTTGAGCGCCAGAAGATTGGTCTGGAGGGAAATCGAATTGATCCCGCCGATCACCTCGTTCATGCGGTCGATCACCTCAAACAGTTCATCCATGTCCTTTTGCATCTCGCGGGAGATTTCAATCGCCTGGGCAGAAAGCTCCTTGATATTGGTCAGTTCATTCTGTCCAGATTCAATCTTCTTATATACTTCCTCTGTCTGCTCGGAAGCCCTGATTATCGTATTGGTCAGCTCCTCATGCGGGTTGTGTCCTCCCGCCCCTGTTGTGTCCGAACCCGATCCGAACATCATCGCAGTCGCTTTCGCCACATTGCGGGAGATCTCCAGGATTTTATCCGTCTCATGCTGCAGCGTCAGGTCAAGCGAACTGATCTGCATGACTGCCCGGATGTTCTTTTCCAGGACATCCTCAAACTGCTTTCTGCCTTTAAGCAGTCTCTGGTAAACCTCAGCCAGTTCCGGTTCGCGGGAATAATCCGCGTCCTTTAATTCTGCAACTGACTTTACAAGCTTCTTATTGTTCCATCCAAGTCCCATGCTCATTAACCTCTTCCAGTAAATTGTTCGCAATGTATAATTATCCCACTCTATCTATTTTTTATCATAATCGGCCCTTTGTCAATGTTTTTTATGTTTTTCCGATGTATTTTTTTGTTTTTCCTTCATCTGAAAGGTCCTCTTCCACTCTTTCGTGCCCTCCACCTTATGTACCTCGGAACGGTTCTTATAGAGAAAACGTGTCAGATTATAGCAGTCCACCCAGATTTCGTTGTTCCCTTCCTTCTGGGACTCGTCAAAAATCAGCTGCAGACCGAAATGAAGATGTACCGTGTCGATATTATTTACATTTTCAGTTGTACTGTATCCGGTGTGCCCCATGTAGCCGATAACATCCCCGGCCGTCACGGTGTCGCCCTCTTTTAATTTTTCCTGATACGGATAATTCTGGCGCAGATGAGCGTAATAATAATACCTCTTTCCGTCAAAACTGCGGATTCCGATCCGCCATCCTCCGTACTGGTTCCAGCCCAGTGCCTCGACATATCCGGACTCGACCGCGATAATCGGCGTGCCCACCTGCCCCATCATATCATGCCCGAGATGCTGCCTGCGGTAGCCGTAGCTTCTCGATACGCCAAAATCAGCTTCTGTCCGGCACGGACTAAAAAGCAAAATCCCAGACAATCTGTATTCTGCAGTCCGGATACACCAGGACCTCTCCCAGCACATCCGCCGCTATCCCTTCTGCCAGCTCCCCGGCCTCTTCCGCGCTCCACGGACGGTTTTTACAGCACTTTTTCTCTCCGGCAGCGGCGACGGCAGCGCGCAGCTCCTCCTCCAGCTCCCCGATCTCTTCCGCGGCATCCTTAATCTTTCCGGCAACCGTCTCCTTCTCCTTAAGATATTCCTCCCTGCAGGTCTCCCCGAACACATACTTCTCATAGAGCCCCGGGAGACGTTCTCTCAGCACGGCGCATTCCTCCCTGCGGCCGGCAAGGGCTTTCGCGGCATCGCACGCTGTCCTCTGCAGTCTGCGCAGTTCTTCCTCCCGGATATGATCCGGTTCCACCAGACAGAAAATCAGGGCGCGCAGCCCGTCCCGTATAATTTCGAGAAGACGGCTCTCCGCAAGCCGTTCCCCCGCACAGGCATACGCGTCTGTCAGGCGCGGGACATTGCACACATAGCAGGGCTGCTTTGCGCTGACCCTCGTCATAATATGCCCGCAGACACCGCATCGCACCTTTCCATCCAGAAGCCTCTTCTTCCCGGAAACGGAAGCCGCCCGCTCCCCGTATCTGCGGAGCGCCTTCTGCGCGAGGTCAAATTCCCCGCGCGTTATAATTCCCTCGTGGGCGTCATCCACTGTGATCCAGTCCGCGCGGCCCGCCTTCACCGCGCGGCTGCTCCCCGTCCCCTCACGCTTTTTTTTCCCGTATACCGCTCTACCCGTATACCGCTCATCGCGCAGAATTTTTGCCACTGTACCGCCTGTCCAGAAATTTTCTTCACGCACACACGGCCAGGTGCGCCGGCAGCCCGCAGCCTGTTTATACCGCATCGGGGTCAGAATCCGCTCCCGGTTGAGCTTTCCGGCAATCCGCGCCGGGCGCCACCCGTCCGCAGCCATCCGGAAGATACGGCGCACAATCCCGGCCGCCTCCGGATCCGCCACAAGATGATTCCTGCTGCCAGCGTCTTTTGCATACCCGTACGGCGCCAGAGGCGAGAGACACTCCCCTCTCTGCGCCCGCACCTCTCTGGCACTTCTCACTTTCCGGGACAGATCCCGGCTGTAGAAATCATACACCAGGGTCTGAAAAGCTGTCTGAAGACTGTCCGCGTCATCCGGACGGATATTGTCAAAGCCATCGTTGACCGCGATAAACCGGATCCCCAGAAATGGAAACACACGTGAAATATAATTGCCCACCGTCAGATAATCGCGCCCGAAGCGCGACAGATCCTTTACCACAATGCACTGGATCATGCCATGTTTTACCTGATCCATCATTTCCAGGAATGCGGGACGCCTGAAATCCTTCCCGCTCCACCCATCGTCGCAGAATTCCACGACAGACGCCCCCGCAAACTCCGGCTGACTGGCAATGTACTCTTCCAGCAGCCTGCGCTGACCGGATATGCTCTCCGACTCCGCTTTTCCGCTTTCTTCCCTGTCGTCATCTTCATCGGAAATGCGCAGATATCGCGCGACCGTAATGCCGGTCATCCACACGCCTCCCTCCCCGCTTTCTGCACAGCCAGAAATGTTTCCTCGTCGATAAGCGGTTCGTGACAGTTGCGGACCACTGTCCACTCCGCCTCCGGAAGCCGCTTCTGGCGGATCCCCTCACGAAAAGACTGCCGCTTTCTTCCCTGCACCATATGACCGAGATATACCTCGCTGGAAAGAATCCGCCGCACAGTGGCCGCGCTCCATTCTGCATGTGCATAGCGCTCACACTTTGCATCTCCCCTTAAATAGTGATAGCGTGACGGAGAGGCGATGTCCCGCCGGTTCAGCTCCCTGGCGATCTGTGTGCAGCCCATCCCCGACAGCCGCCAGCGGAAAATCGCGCGCACCACCGGGGCCGCCTTTTCATCCGGCTCAATCCGGTGGGGGTCCGCGGCGCACCTGCGGTAACCATAGGACGCCCATGTGCCGGTAAATTCTCCGTTGCGCTGTCTGACCCGGTAAGCCGAACCGACTTTTTCTGACAGATCCCTGCTGTACGCCTCGTTAATGATATTCTGAAGCGGTACCAGATATCCGTCCGCAGCGTCTCTGCGCCCGTCTGTGTCAAAATGGTCTGCCACCGCCACAAACCGCACCCCCAGAAGCGGAAAAATCCTCTCCAGATAATTTCCCGCATCCAGGTAATTGCGCCCGAAGCGCGACAGATCTTTCACGACAATACAGTCAATTCTTCCGTGCCTGACATCCTCCATAAGACGCGCAAACTCCGGACGTTCAAAATCCGTCCCCGTCCGCCCGTTATCACAGTAGATTTCCCGAAGCTCCATATCCTCCTGTCCGGCGATATATGCCCTGAGCAGATCTTTCTGGAGCTCCGCCGTATCCGTCCCCGGTCTGCCGCCGTCCTCCACGGAAAGACGCACATAGCCTCCCGCGCGGTAAATACGCCGGCCCGAAAGTTCCGGTTCCGGCAGCTTCCATGCCTGTTTTCCCTCCGGCTCTGCCGCATTCATACCTGTCTGCATCCCCGCTTCAGCCTTCCATCCGGAGTCTGGAGATCAGCTTCTCCTCAAGCGTGACGTCCGTTCCGGTAAAACTGATTTTCACGGTGTATCTGCCATGGCGGTAACAATACGGATTTCCGATCCGGCGCACATACTCCTGCATCCGGTCCGGTTCCGGCAGTTTTGCGTCAATCCTCACTTCCCGGATATCTCTTAAAGTATCCGGATCGACCGTTTTTATATCGGCCTCCCGCATTTTTTCGACATCTGCACCTGTCAGGGACACTAAATCCATATCTGTCCGGGACTCCTTCTTTTTTTCAGTTTATGCCCTCTGTGTTTGTCCCTATGTACCGCATTTTCCCTTATTAGCGCGCGGACTGCATTCCTGCCCGGTATTTTTCCAGAAACGCCATAACCTTCTGCCGCTCCTCTTCCTGACTGACATTCGACACAAAACTTTTGGAATCTTTTTCCACATCGCTGAAGGAAAAATATATGGAGTTTCTCCCTCTCTCGACAAAGGTCATTTCCAGGGTATCCTCCCTTTTTCTGTACTTAATGGTCTTTACTTCCCCGATGCCAATCTCAAGCGGCTCCGAATACTCCGTCAGTTCTGTATTTACCGGGACAGCGGCAATCTTAAAATCTGATTCCCGGTAACCGAACACAAGGCTGATAATCTGGTACACTCTGGTATCTGACAATATGCCGCTCTCCTTCCAGGTCGAACCTGTGCTTGCATAAAGGATCTGATATGAATCCCCGTCAGCCACAGCCTGACGAAACAGCTCACGCATTCTGACTTTATTTTTCTGCGCCTCCTCCAGGTCTATCCTGGGTTTCCTCGAAAATAATCCCATCTTCCCGACTCCTTTCCTGCATTCCCTGCCGTTATATTACCTCACCACTCGCGCTCCCCGATCGCGTCCTCTACATCCATGTCAATCTCAAACCACTGCAGAATGTATCCCACGGTCTCCGCGATGCTCTCCCTGGCCTCCGTCTCAATCTCACTGTCATTTTCTTCAAATTCTTCCTGGAGATCATTGATCGCAAGCGTCATTTTGTCAAATTTTTCCTGTACTTTCTGCGGATCCCGCTCCCCTGTCTCCAGAAAAGCAATGACATCCTCCAGCAATACCTTTATCCTGTCCACCAGGAAATCCGGAAAATATCCGTCCCTGTACATCGCCGCAAGCATTCTGTAATCCGTATCAAACTGTTTCACTAACTTACCCTCCATTCTGTTTCCGGCATGCTCCTCTTTTCATACCAGTATAACATATCTTCCCCCTCCGCGCTATCCCCTTCCCGCAAATCCTCCTACATTCCCCGCCCGGCATACAATATACAAAGCGCCTCTTTTCCCGCCGTGGGAAAAATCAAACTTTTTATTGTATTGACCAAAAAACAGCGCTACAATATCAGGGAAGGGATAATGATATACAGGGAGGTTTACCATGAAAAAACAACAGAAAAAAAACAGATCCGGAAAAAAAATTGCGGATGAAATTCTGTATCAGATCGGCGGAAGCGTCATTTTTGTACTTCTCCTTATCGCCGCCGTCGCAATCTGTATGGTGGGATGGCTGACGATCACATCCGGAAAAAAGGAGCTGACACAGGAATCCAATACAGCTGCCAGCCAGCTGACCGGATTTCTGGAGCAGTACACCAGGAGCGCCGGACAGCTCGCCGTCAATCCGGAAATTAAACAGGTGATGCTGGAGACACAGGCCGGCGATGATATCCGTCAGGCTGAAAAAATGGACACGGTGATGGACAACCTCGTCCACATCGCAGAAACTGATTCCGAAAATCTCATGGCCGTCTGGATCTCTGACCTGGACGCCAGCGCGCTGATACAGTCCGACGGTTATGTCAGCGGGGAGGGATGGGATATCACCGGCCGCGGATGGTACGGCTGCATTGAGACAGGGAAGCCCGTTCTCACAGAGCCTTACATAGATTCCTCAACGGGTAAAATGATTATAAGCTCCGCAGCTCCGGTGTTTGATGATGCGACAGGGGAGATTCTCGGCGCCGCCGGCATGGACATCGCTCTCGATCACATGACTGACATTATGAGCGGATACCGGATCGGCCGCAACGGATATATCCAGTTAATATCCGTTAACGGCACCATCCTCTATCACCCGCAGAGCGATCTCATTCAGAAAAATATCAGCGAAGCCGGAATGTCACAGAATGTCGCGGACACGCTCCTCTCAGATAAGGATCTCTTTCTGAGATATAAGACAGGCAGTGTCGCACAGTATGGCTTTCTGCAGCATGCCGGCGATACCGGTTATATTGTTCTGAGCAGCCTGCCTCTGTCTGAATACTATTCCATGCTGTCTGCAATGATCATCGGGCTGGTTATCATCTTTGCGGCGGGTATTCTGCTGATTGCGGTCCGGATCCGCAAAAGCGCCGCCAGCCTGTCCAGACCGATCCTGGAGCTCAGCCACACCGCGCAGCAGCTCGCCGCCGGAAACCTGGACGTGGATCTGAGCATCACATGTGAAAATGAGATCGGTGAGCTGGGCGAATCCTTTCAGAAGACAGTCAACCGGCTCAAAGAGTATATTGTATATATAGATGAGACGGCAGAAGTCCTGGCACAGATTGCTGACGGCAGACTAAAAATTCAGCTGAAAAATGATTATGCGGGCGAATTTCAGAAAATCAAAACCGCGCTGCTCAATATCTCCGGTTCCATGAATCAGGTAATGCTGGGAATCAATGAAAGTTCTGAGCGCGTGTCCGTCGGCGCCAATGAACTTGCCTCCGCCTCGCAGGTTCTGGCGGAGGGCGCGGAAGTGCAGGCCGCTTCCATCGAACAGCTTGCGGCGACCACCAATACCGTTGCAGATCAGGTTGAAAGCAGCCGCAGGGAAGCGGAAGCTTCCGCGAAAGCCACAGCACAGGCCGCCTCCATGATCGAGCAGAATCAGGAAAAAATGAAGCTGATGATGGACGCCATGAGCAAAATCCGCGAGACTTCCCGGCAGGTTGTCGGCATTATTCAGACCATCGAGGACATCGCATCACAGACAAATCTTCTGTCACTGAACGCTTCCATTGAGGCAGCACGCGCAGGGGAGGCCGGAAGAGGTTTTGCGGTTGTCGCCGATGAAATCGGAAAGCTGGCTCTGGAAAGTTCCAAAGCTGCAAATACCACAAGGGAACTGATTGAAATCTCAATGGAAGAAATTAACAGGGGAAATTCCATCGCCTCCGGCGCCATGGATTCTCTCAGGGAATCCGTGAACTCTGTGGACTATGTAAACGGAATGATTCAGGAGACTGCGGAAAATGCAGCCATCCAGGCCGAAAATATGAAGCAGCTCCGCAAACGGATCGACGAGATCAATCACGGCATTCAGGATAATTCCGCAGCTTCCCAGGAAACCTCCGCAACCTCGGAGGAACTGGCTTCCCAGGCTGAACTTCTGAATAAAATGGTGCAGAAATTTGAACTCTGCTCATAATTTTTATGCCGGCTGGACGCATTTCATTTTTTGTCCGCGGCAGCCGGCATCTGATCCTTCCAGTCACAGATGATTTCCACCCGTTTGTCTCTGTACACAAGAATGCGCTCCAGAAGGATCACCACAGCGGCCCGGTCCGGCTCCGTGAGCTTTTGGTATTTTCTGTTTCCGGCCCGGCTTCCGGTGCCGCCGGCAGGCGCGCATTCTTTTTCCAGACAGAGTTCTCCGGCCTGCTCTTTCGCCTGTGCGAGGAGCAGGCCGTATTTCTTTTTCAGGCCTGTGTATTCCTCCCGGCTGATGATCCCATCCTCCAGGTTCTCATACAGGGAATCCAGCAGTCGCTGAAAGCGGCTGATCTCCCCGTTCTTCCGATCCAGACGCTCCCGCAGCTTCCCGGCGCTATCGTCCGGCGCAAAGACGGCGTCTGAGAGTTCCGCGAGGCGTTCCGCGCCGATCACACTCTCCATCTGTTTTTGTACGGACTTAAGCACAATCTCCTCCAGCACACTGTCCCGCACACTGTGCGCAGAGCAGGACTTCTTATTTTTGTGCGCCGCACAGACATAATATATGTATTTCTTTTTTCCGGAGGGTACCGTCTTTCGCACCATTGCCGCCCCGCATTCCCCGCAGTACACCATCCCTGAGAGGCGGTCCGCAACCGGATTCCCCGGCCCTGTGCGTATATCCCGCGCCAGCACCCTCTGAACGGCCGTAAATTCATCCCGTCCCACCAGCGCCTCGTGCGTCCCCTCCACAATATCCCACCCGCTGCGCGGCTTTGCCACACGGCGTTTTACTTTCAGGCACACAGCGGTGCTCTTCCCCTGTTCCAGCACCCCTGTATAGACGGGATTTTTCAGAATACGCAAAACAGTGGTGGCATTCCACAGGGAACGTCCGCATCCCCCGAACGGGGTAAAAAAGCGCAGGCCCTGTGATTTCTTATAATCCAGCGGGGAGGAAACGCCCTCCCGGTTCAGGCGGTCCGCGATATCCCCGGCACTCATTCCTTCCAGCTTCCAGCGGAAAAGATCGCGCACCACACCGGCTGCAAATTCGTCCTTCACCAGATGATTTCTGTTTTGCGGATCTTTTAAGTACCCGTAAACGGCAAAAGAACCCGTAAAATCCCCCCTCCTGCGCCGCACCGCCAGCTGGCTGCGGATTTTTACGGATATATCACGGCAGTATGCTTCATTGATCAGATTTTTAAACGGAATCAGAAGCGCTTCGGACTCCGTTTTTTTGTACAGGCTGTCATAATGGTCGTTGATTGCTATAAAGCGCACTCCCAGAAACGGAAAAATCCGCTCGATATATTCCCCCGCTTCAAGATAATTCCTGCCGAATCTCGATAAATCTTTCACAATAATACAGTTGATCTTTCCCTCTTTTACGGCGTCCATCATTTCCCGGAAAGCGGGCCGCTCAAAGCTCAGGCCGGAATACCCGTCGTCCACTTTCATATCGCACTCCACAAGTTCCGGATGACCGCTTAAGTAATCACGGATCAGCTCTTTTTGTCCCGTGACGCTGTTGCTCTCCCTCCCGGCGCCTCGGCAGGGATTGCCGCCGGCATCCGGGACGGCGCCGTCCTCCCGTGAAAGGCGCACATATCCGCAGACATTCCACACCCTGGGCGGCCGGGATGCCATTCCATTGCCGCTCATTCTCCTGCTCCTGACGGCCCGCAGACCATCTTAAGACCAGACGGCGCGGCGAGCGCCCCTGGGTAAGCGCGCATATTTAGTCCTGCTGTAACAGAGTCATCATCATAGTCGCTGTACTCAAATCCCTTCGCCACCGGCGAAAATGCTTTCAGCCCGTATTTTCCGACAAATTCCCCGTCCTCTTTTTCCTGTATCTCATATTCTCCGACAAAACCGCCAAGGACAGCAGTGTACGCTTCCTTATAATACCCGTAATACTTCATATCCGCGGCTGCCTTCTCCATCGTCGTCTCCCCGGAAATCAGCTGCTCCGCGATCCTGCGGATATCCTCCACCGTATTTACACCGAAATCTCCTCCGCATTTTGCCGCGGCATATGCCAGCAGCTCAATCCAGTCAAGGTGCACATCCTTCCCGTAAGTATCCACGTCATACTGATACGCCCGGCAGAGCGCCTCATACGTGACGTTAAAATCCACCCATTTGATCAGACCATCCCCTGTCACCTCCACCGTACCGTTGTCCTTTAAAATTTCTTCCCCGAAAAAAATCACACAGACGGCCAGAAGTACTGCCGCCTCCAGCACAATCGCCGCCTTTATTCTGCCATACCTGCCCTTTTCTTTTGCCCAAACCGGAACCTGCCTGAATTCTGTCTGCATATGCCGCCATTCTGTCGTTTTTTCCTATTATATGAATTTTCCGGCGTGAAAGAACCTCGCGCCCGACGTGCCCTGACCGCCGGTATTCACACTTCCCCGACATCCATTCACAATACAGGCTGCACCCCCGTTCGCTGCCCGCACAAATCTGCCATCACAAATCTGCCATCACAGGTCTGCCATCACAAATTTATCATCACAGGTCTGCCATCACAAAAACTCCGCAGGACAGATGATATCTGTCCTGCGGAGTCTGATCGTTCCTGTTCCGCCCGGTCCCTGCGGGTTCTCCCGGCCCGGGCCACAGCCGGACGTTTTACATCATTCCCATGCCGCCCGCGCCGCCTGCCGGCATCGCCGGAGTCTCTTCTTTAATATTTGCCACGACAGACTCGGTCGTCAGCAGCGTCGCAGCCACTGATGTCGCGTTCTGAAGCGCGCTTCTGGTCACCTTTACCGGATCAAGAATTCCGGACTCGACCATATCCACATACTCCTCCGCAGCCGCGTCAAAACCGATGCCCTGTTCTGACTCTTTCACCTTGTTGATAATCACGGCGCCCTCAAGACCCGCGTTTGCAACAATATAGTACAGCGGGGACTCCAGCGCCTTTAAGATCACCTTCGCACCGGTCTTCTCGTCGCCCTCAAGAGTCTCAGCCAGCTTCTGTACTTCTTTGGAAGCGTGGATATAGGCGGAACCGCCTCCTGCGATAATTCCTTCCTCCACGGCTGCCCTTGTCGCGTTGAGCGCGTCCTCCATGCGCAGCTTCGCCTCTTTCATCTCGGTCTCGGTCGCCGCGCCGACACGGATCACCGCCACGCCGCCTGCAAGCTTTGCAAGACGCTCCTGCAGCTTCTCTTTGTCGAACTCTGAGGTCGTCTCCTCAATCTGTCCGCGGATCTGATGGATTCTGCTCTCAATAGCCTCCTTGTCGCCGGAACCGTCCACGATAACGGTATTCTCTTTCTGTACTTTAACGGATTTCGCACGTCCAAGCTGATCCAGCGTCGTGTCTTTTAATTCCAGCCCGAGATCAGAGCTGATGACCTCGCCGCCCGTTAAGATCGCGATATCCTCAAGCATTGCCTTTCTTCTGTCGCCGTATCCCGGAGCTTTCACTGCAACAACATTGAAGGTTCCGCGCAGTTTGTTCACAATCAGGGTCGTGAGAGCCTCTCCCTCGATATCTTCCGCGATAATCAGCAGTCTTGCGCCGCTCTGTACAACCTGCTCTAACAGCGGCAGAATCTCCTGAATATTGCTGATCTTCTTGTCAGTGATTAAGATGTACGGATCATCCAGCACCGCCTCCATCTTATCCATATCCGTGCACATATATGCAGACACATAACCGCGGTCAAACTGCATACCTTCGACGAGATCAAGCTCGGTCTGCATCGTCTTTGACTCCTCAATCGTGATCACGCCGTCGTTGGATACTTTCTCCATCGCGTCCGCCACCATATTGCCGACTTCCTCATCGCCCGCGGAGATTGCCGCCACTTTTGCGATCTGGTCTTTGCCCTTTACCTTGGAGGACATTGCGAGAATGGACTCCACCGCCTTGTCAGTCGCTTTCTTCATACCGCGGCGAAGAATAATCGGGTTTGCGCCCGCCTCCAGATTCTTCATACCTTCATGGATCATCGCCTGCGCAAGGACTGTCGCCGTCGTGGTACCGTCGCCAGCCACATCGTTTGTCTTTGTAGCCACTTCCTTGACGAGCTGCGCGCCCATATTCTCGAAGACATCCTCGAGCTCAATCTCCTTTGCGATCGTGACACCGTCGTTTGTGATCAGCGGTGTGCCGTATGACTTGTCGAGAACAACATTGCGCCCTTTCGGCCCGAGTGTCACTCTCACTGTATCTGCCAGTTTATCGACGCCGGCGCCAAGTGCCACTCTGGCCTCTGTTCCGTATTTGATTTCCTTTGCCATGATTTTTCTACCTCTCTTTTTCTGTATTCTTAATTTCGTTAAAGATTATTCCACTACTGCCAGGATATCGTTCTGTTTTACGATAATAAACTCTTCGCCGTCAAGCTTCACTTCGGTTCCCGCATACTTGGAATAGATGACTTTCTGTCCCTCTTTCACCTGCATGGTTACCTCTTTGCCGTCGACCGTTCCGCCCGGTCCCACTGCGATCACTTCCGCCTCCTGCGGCTTCTCCTGCGCGCTTCCCGCCAGGATAATACCGGATTTGGTAGTCTCTTCGGCTTCTAACTGTTTTAAAACGACTCTGTCACTTAATGGTACTAATTTCATGTTGTCAACCTCCTGTTTTCTTCTATGATAGCTATATTTCGCTTGTATTGTTATTAGCACTCATTTAGTTTGAGTGCTAACTGCTAGACATATAATAGAGATTTGCTCTGTAATCTGCAACCGGATATATTTCTGTTTATTCCCATTTTTTAATGATTTTACTATATTTTTCTCCGCTTTTCTTTCTTTTTCTTATTTTTTCCAATTTCTTCAATTTTATACTTTTTTTATAAAATAAGGCTTCAGCGCCTCAGTGCGATCCCCGCGGGAGCGCTTTCATCCCTCAGAACTCTGTTTCCGCTCTTTTACCGCCCTGCGCAACGCCCTGTTTCCCTCATTCCAGAGCAGCTTCAGGGCCCTTGACAGCAGTTTCTGCGATTCGCTGGAAAGCCTGCTCCGTGCTTTTAAGAGCTCCTGCATCATCTTCCAGGGACTCCCGTAAAAATCATCGACAGTTTTTATTCCCGCGTCTTCCAGCATGGAAAATATGGTTTCCACAATCTGTTCCCGCTCATCCCCGCTCAGCTGGTAAATCCAGGACTTCATTGTCTCGTCGAGAAGAACGCTCTCCGCCGCCACATGCGCGGTGCGGATAAAGCGCGCGCCAAGCACCTCCCATGAAAGAGCGTCGTGCTGCATCACTCCGTTCTGGGAGCTTTTCACGACCTCGCAGGCCCCCTGGTGTTCCAGAAGAAGCCCCACAATCGACGACTCAGGCAGAATCGTGCGGATTTTCGGAAGTATCCTCCGGTACGATTCGCTTTCAATCACTTCCCTGGAAAATCCGGGTCCGTCGTTGCTGTAGACCGCCGCGATTTTCTCCTGCAGCTGCAGCTCGCATTTTACCGACGCATAGACCGCCAGATTTCCCCCTTTGGAGTGACCTCCCACGCGCACCTTTTCCTGCTCCTGCGCCAGAACGCGGCTTAAATACTCCACAGCCTTGCGCTGCCCTGGCGTTTCCGCGAGATACCCCATATTAAAATTTTCCCGCCAGCCGACGATCGTATCATCTGTCCCGCAAAAGGCCACGTAAAGCCCCGCGTCGGGCAGTCTCATACAGGCGACCGAAAACTGGGACTGCTCCTCCTCGCTGATCTCGTTGACATACCGCGAGAGCGCGATCTCCCCGAAACGCTTTGTCTCCGCCATCCTGCGCATGACAAAAGGCGCCGACTTTGTCATCGACACCTTTGCAAGGATTTCCTCTTCCGTATGTGTATTCCAGAACCGCGCGGACGCCTCTTTCAGGCTCACCGCGGCGCCGCTCTCCGGTCCCTCCACAATCCCGCCGAAGTCCACGTAGATAAGCTGTGTCAGAATGAGGCTGTCCACCTCGTTAAAACCGTCCGCCTGAAACGGCAGATCTCCCCGCCAGTCCAGGTAATCCATCAGATTTCCCATATCCGTCCCCCTTATACGATCAGCCCGTAATGGCGCAGGCCGTTTTCAATACCGTTTTCCCGGATATCCGTCGTCACATACTCCGCCGCTTCTTTTGCCGCTGCCGTGCCGTTTCCCATCGCAATCCCGTGCGCGACATACTTTAGCATTTCCAGGTCATTCGCGCTGTCCCCGAACGCATAGGTATCCCCGCGGGCGATTCCCAGCAGGCCGCACACTTTTTCAATCCCTGACGCCTTCGAAAAACCTTTCGGCACAATCTCCATCAGGCACTCATTGTGAAAAATCACGTCAAACCGGTCACCCAGCGCTTCCGGAATATCCGCCGTGCTGCCGTCGCTGATCTCCACGCTCAGCTTATTGATCTCATATTCCGTATATTCCCTGAGATTTTTCAGGCTTTCGCCCAGCTCGCGTCTCAGATAAGACACATACGGATTGTCGCCGAAATCTTCCAGATTTACATATGCATATTCCGGCCCCTCCAGCACAATCAGGGCGCGACGGCTCTCCATCACGCCGAGTGCATGCGCAACTTCTTCCCTGGAGAGCAGTTTTTCAAATATTTTCTCCCCCTGAAAATCAATATGCGCGCCGCAGGAAGCCACCACCCCGTCAAATCCGATCCCCAGCAGCTCCTCACTGCAGATGTTCACACGGCTCCGGCCGCTGCAGAGAAATGCATAGCTGCCTCTCTCCCGCAGCGCGCGTATCGACGCAACCGTGCTCTCCGGGATGCGCATATCGTCATCCCAGAGTGTGCCGTCTATGTCAAAAAATACCGCTTTTTTCATAAATCCTCCCCGGCTCACCCAGCGCCCTGTCCGAGCTTTCCGGCAAAATCCGCCATCGCCTCTGATATTTTAATCTGCTGCGGACAGACTGCCTCGCAGCTCCTGCACCCGATACAGGCATCCGAATGTTTTTCTTTTTCCACCGCCATCAGCGCCATCGGCGCGATAAATCCGCCTCCGGTAAAGGAATGTTCCCTGTAAAGCTCCAGCAGCGACGGGATATCCAGTCCCTTCGGACAGTGGCTGACACAGTAGCGGCAGGCCGTACACGGAATCGTACCCTCCAGCATGCCGTCAGCCACCGACAAAAGCGCCGCAAGCTCCTGTTCATTCAGCGGTCTTTCCTCCTCAAATGTGCGGATATTCTCCTGAAGCTGATCCATATCCGACATGCCGGAAAGCGTCACGGCAACTTCCGGTATCGTCTGCAGGAAGCGGAACGCCCATGCGGGCACCGCCTCGCCGGGCCGGAGCTCTGCGAGCTTTTGCGCCTGATCTTCCGGCAGGGAAGCCAGCTTCCCGCCCCGCAGCGGCTCCATCACCCACACCGGCAGGCCATACTCTTTCAGCAGCTCCGCTTTTCCCTTTGCATCCTGGAACGTCCAGTCCACCCAGTTCATCTGAATCTGACAGAACTCCATCTGTTTTCCATATGCCTCAAGAAAACGCCTCATCACCTCAGTGCTTCCGTGCGCGGAAAAACCGAGATGACGGATGCGCCCACACTCTCTCTGCCTGATCAGGTACTCATAAATACCATATTTTTCATCCAGATAGGCATCAATGTTCATCTCACAGACATTGTGAAACAGGTAAAAGTCAAAGTAATCCACGCCGCATTTTTCCAGCTGTTTTTCAAAGATTGTCTCCACTTTATCCATATTTGAGAGATCATATCCCGGAAACTTGGTCGCAAGGTAATAGCGCCCGCGCGGATATTTCCGCAGCGCTCTCCCGAGCACCGTCTCTGAACTGCCGTTATGATACCCCCAGGCTGTATCGTAATAGTTGATACCATGTTCCATCGCACAGGCAACCATTTCCTGCGCCTTTTCCTCATCGATTTTCCCGTCATCCCCGTCAATGACCGGCAGACGCATTGCGCCCAGGCCGAGCGCTGATAATTTCAGATCCTGAAAATTCTTATAAACCATTCCTGTACTCCTTTTCTGTGGACTGCGTGCCGGTAACCGGTATTCTTTTTATCAGAATCATACACCGGGGGAAAGAAACAGTTCCCTGTTTTTTTCATACAGCGCGCGGAATATTCCGCGGTACGCTGCATACTCACGGACAGCGCCGGAATCCGGCAGATATACGGCTTCCTCATACCGCACAAACCGCTCACATGCTTCCCGCAGATTCTTAAACATCCCCGTTCCGACGCCCGCGAGGATGCAGGCCCCAAGGCAGGCCTGCTCCCGCACCGCACACACTTTTACTGCCCTGTCAAAAATATCTGCCTGCATCTGCAGCCACACCGGACTGTTCGCCGCGCCGCCGGACGCCGTTATCTGCCCGCACTCTGCTCCCTGTTCCGTAAGAATATCAAGCGAATCACAGAGCGCATATGTTACGCCCTCCATGACCGCACGCGCCAGATGCTTTTCGGTATGACACAGCTGCAGCCCGAAAAACATGCCTTTTGCCGCAGGATTCATGTGCGGCGTCCGCTCTCCGGCCAGATAAGGAAGAAACCAGAGCCCCTCACTCCCACGGGCCGTCCCGGCAGCTTTGCGGCTGAGACTCTCATAGCTTTCCCCGTGCAGGATATTATCTTTCAGCCATTTCAGCGCCATCCCGGCACTGAGCACCGCGCCATAGACCGTGTATGCCCCTCCGGTGCAGTGGCAGAACGTATTTGTCCGCAGCTGTCTGTCGTACCAGTCCGTCTCCGAAAAAACAGAGATCTGCCCGCCGGTCCCGATATTGCAGATGACCGTGCCCTCCCCGTACACACCGTTTCCGATACTCTGACACTGCTGGTCGCCCGCACCGTAGATTACGGGGATCCCGGCAGAAAGCCCTGTCTCCTCCTGAGCAGCAGCCGTCACGCAGCCCGCCACTTCCAGCGACTCATGACATTCCGGAAAAATATCCCGCCGGATCCCGAACGCGTCCGTGACCTGAAACGCCCAGTCCCTCCGGCTGACGTCAAACATCAGTGTGGAAGACGCATCCGTGACTTCCGCGCCAGTCTCTCCCGTCAGACGGAACCGGAGATAGTCTTTGGGCTGCATAATCTTTGCAGTGTTATTATAAAGATCATTTCGATGTTCGCGGACCCAGAGCAGGGAGGGAAACGCGTAGCCGGGCATAACGCGGTTTTTCAGAACAGCATCCCAGCCCTCCGCGCGCGCACGCTCACGTATCCGGACACACTCCGGCTCCGAGCGCTGATCAGGCCAGAGAATCGCCCCGGACAGCGGCGCGCCCCTTCCGTCCACCATCACCAGTCCGTGCATCTGCCCTGACAGGCCAATGGAACGGATATTTGAAAACGCTGCCGGATATTTATTTCTGAGCGCTGCGAGAATGCGGCAGACACCATCCCACCACTCATGCGGAGACTGTTCCGCATATCCCGCGCGCGGTACTGACACATCATACCCCTGTGCCTCAACGCCGATAACGCCCTCCCGGGCGTCCAGGAGCATCGCCTTTACAGACGATGTCCCAAGATCAATTCCCAGTATACAGTCCATGCCTAACAGGTCGCCCCGCCTTTCATGTGCTTCTCCGCCGCAATATTTTCCTGTTTGCGCGCCAATAGATCATCTGAGAGCAGCTGCTTTTGCACTTCCTCAAAACCGATGCGCGCGACGGTATCTGCAAACCGCTCTCCCGTCACGCCCTGCTCGCGGAACAGGAGAATCGCCTTTTCCACGATGAGCAGAACCTCTTCCTTCTCTGTAAATACTTTCTCCAGGTATCTGCCCTGAGCGACCTTCTTACCCCAGCGCCCGCCTATGTACACGCGGTATCCGCTGACTGAATCCTCAATGACGCCGAACGGACATTTTCCAACACAGCGCCCGCAGTGATTACACGCATTTTCATCGATGACAAGCTTTCCCTCAGCCAGCGAAGCCGTCTGAACCGGACAGCTCTGCTCTACCTGGCATACTTTGCAGCCCCGGCATTTCTCAGGATTCATCTGCGGAATCCGCTGGCCGATGATACCAAGATCATTTAAATCGGGCTTCACACAGTTATTCGGGCAGCCGCCCACCGCAATCTTAAATTTGTGCGGCAGCTTCACCGACGCATAGCCGTGGAAAAAACGCTCATGAATCTCTTCGGAGAGGGCAAAGGTATCCGTCAGCCCGTACTGGCAGGTTGTTCCCTTGCAGGATACAACCGGACGTACCTTTGAGCCCGTGCCGCCCGTCTCAAGTCCTGCCTCCGCCAGGTGCGCCCGGAGCGCATCGATATTATCATACGGAACCCCCTGAATCTCCATGGTCAGGCGCGACGTCATCGTCACCTCACCGCTGCCAAAGAGCTCCGCTGCCTCCGCGATGGCTCTGGCCTCCTCCGCCGTGATCTTGCCGTTTCTTGTGATCACGCGGCCGTTAAACTTATCCGGAGTCCGCTTATCTTTCAGAAACCCGAGCGCCTTCACCCGCGTCTCCTCCTCCTTGGACACGCCGCCGCTGCCGCCTTTCACTTTCACATCATTGAAAAATGTTGCTCCCTCCAGCACCACCGTATTCTGATAACCGTAAAAGCGCAGACGGTTCTGCAGAAAATAAGCGCGTTTTCCTTTCACACAGACTAAAAGCAGCTTTTCTTCTCTGCCGATTCCCGGGAGCTCCCCCGTGACTTTCGTGAGATCGACATAGTCCGCGCCCCGTATTGCAGGAGCCGGCGCGACGTCGATCACCCGGTACCCCTCCGCTTTCCCCGCCGCGTACTCCGCCGGGGTCATACTGACCATGGTCCCGTTCAGCTTGTTTAACAGCACATAGACAGCCTGCACAAAAGGATGAATGGCTGTCGAAAACGGCGGCGCGTAGGCGTAATCTGCATTTTCAAAATCTTCCAGCTTCGCGCCCATACTGATTCCCGTCACAGCGATATCGACCATCTTATCGACGGCACCCGGACCGAGCACCTGGATACCAAGCAGCCGGTGGCTCTCTTTCTCCGCGATCAGCTTTGTGGCAAAAAACGCCGCATCCGGATAATAATGCGCCTTATCGTCCGTGACCGCGAGCACGGTCTCCACCGCGTATCCCGCTGCCCGCGCGGCCTCTTCCGTCAGCCCGGTGCGCCCGCAGTTAAGCCCCGGAAGCTTCACCACTCCCGTGCCTGACACCCCGGGATACTCTTTATCCGCCCCATTAAGAATCTGAGCAAGCGTGCGTCCCTCCAGATTCGCGGAAGATCCCATCGGGGACCAGCAGGGCTCTCCCGTGATGCGGTTTATAACCTGCACACAGTCGCCCGCGGCATAGACATCCGGCAGACTGGTTCTCATTGCTTTGTCCACCACGATCGTGCCACGGTTCATCGCGATTCCGCTCCCCTGAAGGAACTCCGTATTCGGGCGGATCCCTGCCGCCATCACCAGCAGACCGCAGCTTAACGTCCCCGCCGTGGTCTTTACCGCCGCGACCCTTCCGTCGCCCGTGATCTCCTGCGCCTTTGTTCCCGTAATCACGCGGATGCCCTGTTTCTGCAGGTGTTTTCTGACGTATGCGGCCATTTCCGGATCGAGAATATTCGGCAGAATCTGCGGCGCAAAATCAATGACCGTGACTGATACGCCTTTCTGCTGCAGATTTTCCGCCATCTCAAGACCGATAAAACCTGCGCCCACAACCACCGCTTTTTTTACCCCGTTTTCCTCCGCATAGGCGCGCACGCCGATCGCGTCCTGCGGTGTGCGGATCGTAAAGACTCCTTCGAGTTCCATTCCGCTCACCGGAGGAATCACGGGAGACGCACCGGTCGCGATCACAAGCCGGTCATAGCAATACGTCTCTTCCTGCCCCGTCGCCACATCTTTTACCTGTACGGATTTCTCCTCCGCATTCAGTCCGGTGGCCTCCTTTCCCGTCAGAACTTCCACGCCCGTGAGCGCGGCATATTTCTCCGGCGTATTTACGATCAGCTCCTCCGGCGTCTCAATCAGACCGCCCACATAATATGGAAGTCCGCAGCCGGCGTAGGATATATCCCTGCTTTTTGTGAGCAGCGTAATCCGTGCGCTTCTGTCTTCCCTTTTTAATTTTGCCGCCGTCTTCGTCCCGGCGGCAACTCCGCCAATCACCAGTACGTTCATGTGATTCCTCCTTCTGCGCTTTGAAAATATTAATAATTACAGTATAGCACAGCCGGAAGAAAATGGATATCATTTTTCCCTGCGGCAGATCAGTTCCCACGCGCGAAAAAACTCCTCCCCGCAGTCCGCTGCCACCACTCTTCCATCTGCAAACTCCATCCGGCATGCGTGAAGCAGCTGAAAACGAATCCCAGCCTCCCGCAGAAATATCCCGTTCTCCGCCCGGTCCCCGTATTTGGAATCCCCGATTACCGGATGCCCGTCAGATGCCAGGTGCGCCCGTATCTGATGAGTCCGCCCTGTAATCAGATGAACTTCCAGCTCCGAATACCCGTTTTCCACTCTCACAGGCCGGTATTCCGTTTCAATTTCCTGCGCAGACAGATTGTGCGGATTCTCCGGAAAAATCTGCACCCTGTTGGTCTTTTCATCTTTTACAAGCCAGCCTTTGATGTGGACGGTCTCTCCGGCCTCTCCTTTCACAATACAGCGGTAATATTTCCGTATCGCGCGCTCCCGGAAGGCCTCCGAGAGCTCCTGAAGACCTCTTAAAGTCTTTCCGGCGGCCAGAAGCCCCGAGGTGTTGCGGTCCAGGCGGTTACAGACAGAAGGGCGGAAGGTACAGAGCATTTCCTCCGTCAGCTCTTCCTTACCCAGCAGATAAGATATAATATACTCATTGGCGGAAAGATCATCCGGCGCTGCTTTCTGCGAAAGCATTCCGGAAGGCTTATTTACAATCAGAATATCCGTATCCTCATAGACCACCGGAAACGGCAGCTCTCTGACCGGAGAGAGACCGCGAACGGACGGGCTGGAAAATTTCTCAAACGTCTCATCGGAAAAAAACAATCGCACCTCATCGCCGACGGAAAGCTGTTCGGCTCCGCCGGCCTTTTTTCCATTTAAAGTAATATTTTTTTTCCGGAGCATTTTATACAGAAAACTGTCCGGCGCCCTGCCGAGCAGCTTTTTTAAATACCTGTCAAAACGCTGCCCCGCCTCATTTTTGCCGATTACAAACTGTTGCATAACATTCCCCCTCTGTCAGATACCCTGCCGTCCCGGCACTCTGAAAAAAATGTGTGATACTCCAGTCTCCCTGCCCTGCATCATTTTCCAGACAGCATCCGGTCCCATGTCTCCCGCCCGTTTTCAGAATCACGTCACCTGCACCCGGAGCCGCGCAGTCCGGCTTTTATTGCTGTTTCCCTCTCCAGGCTGTGCAGACTCATCACCAGGCAGTCCGGCTTTCTAACGCCGCTTCTTCTCAAAACCGTGCCAGCCGGTCACTGAGCAGTCCGGCTTTCTAACGCTGCTTCTTCTCAAAACTGTGCAGCCAGTCTGCTTTCACAAAATAGATCAGGAAAATAACCGAACTGATGGACCATGTCAGCGGATAGGCCCAGAATATAACCTGGATTTTCGGTATAAAATGCACTGTGACAGTGATATAACTGATGCGGATAATGCACCATGAAAGCAGCATAACAAACATCGGAACGGAAGATTTTCCGGCCCCGCGCATAATCCCCGCAATGCAGTGGGAAAATGCCAGAAAACAGTAAAACAATGCCTCCGTGTGTGCCTGCCGCGTTGCAATTGCCACCACATCGGCGCCGGAATCAAATGCCGACGCAAAATACGGAATCAGAAAATATACGACGACACCCACCATTTCTGCCAGAAGCACGGAACAGAGAATGCCGAATTGAGCCCCCTTTTTCGCCCGCTCATACTGCCTTGCGCCGAGATTCTGACCAATAAATGTCGTCAGCGACATTGCGAAGCAGGTAATAGGCAGAAATGCAAAGCCCTCAATCTTGGAATATACGCCACAGCCTGCTACCGCCATCACACCAAACGCATTGATATTGGCCTGCACTACGATATTGGCGATGGAAATAATAGAGTTCTGCAGTCCCGACGGCAGTCCGATACTGATAATCTGTCTGAGAAATGACGGATAAAAACGAATCTCCCGGATTGTGACGCGGTAGACATCCTGTGAATGTACCAGGCGGATAAAACAGAGCAGAGCACTCGACGCCTGGGAAATAACGGTCGCAAGCGCCGCTGCACCGACTCCCCAGTGAAACACCCCGACAAACAGCAGGTCCAGAACCACATTTACAAGGGAAGAAAAGATCAGGTAATAAAGCGGGTGTCTGCTGTCCCCCACCGCCTGCAGAATTCCCATCACGATATTGTACATAACAAACGCCAGAGAACCTGCAAAATAAGTCCGGAAATAGACAATCGAATTGGGCAGAACTGTTTCCGGCGTTCCCATAAGCACCAGAATCTGAGGTGCCAGAAACATTCCCACGACCGTAAGCGCGGCTCCCGCCGCCAGTCCAAATGCCACATCCGTATGTACCGCTTTTTTCAGTCCCTCATCATCCTCCGCCCCGAAATGCTTTGAGATCAGAACCCCGGCTCCCATCGCAATCCCGTTGAAAAAACCCACCAGCAGGAAAATCAGACTGCCCGAGGAACTCACAGCCGCCAGCGCATCGCTGCCCAGAAAATTCCCAACAATCAGTGAATCGACCGTATTATACATCTGCTGAAACAGATTCCCGAGAAAAAGAGGAATTGCAAACGACACAATCCCCTTCGCGATGGAACCTGATAGTAATTTTGTTTCTCTGTTATGTTCCATATCCTCCGCCCTGCTCTTTTCTTTCTTTTTTTCAAAACATACTCTTTTCCCGTGTCCTTAACACCCCTGCCGACGCGCATTTCCTGCCACACAGCCGTCAAAAAGCCTGTCATGTATTCCATCACATAACAGGCTCCTTTTCGCATAACTCTGGTTATTCTGCCGCTTGATCCGGCTTCTCCACCGCGGAGATCGCCGCTTTCTGCATCGGGATACGGCAGTTTTTATTGCTCCCGAACTCCACAATGACATCGTCCTCCGAAATATCAATAATTGTCCCGTAAAAGCCGCTCGTTGTCAGCACTGTATCTCCGACCACAAGCTCCGCAAGCATCGCACTCTTTTTCTGTGCCTCCTTCTTCTGCGGACGAATCATGAAAAAATAGAGAAACCCGAACATCACTACCAGCCAGAGAAGCATTCCGCCCCAGCTCGCAGCTGCGGCAGGGTCTGTCGCCAAAATTGATACCATCCCAAATCCTCCTGTATAATTTCTTAATAGCATTTAGAACTTATTGTACACAAAATGTATCATTTCGGCAAGCCTTTTTTGCAACAATCCGACTCTCTGCAGTTCTGTCGTCAGAAAGTTATGCCGGACAGTTCCAGTATCACGCCCCAGAATACGCCAATGCCATACAGCGCTGCCACAATTCCCATATTCTGCTTCAGATCCCTGTTAAGCCGGAACAGTACGGGAATACCAACCCCGGCATTAACCAGAAGGCCGGATATCATGGCTCCCGCACTGATCGCCCCGCCCAGATACAGCTCTGTGATGATCACTGACGATGCACAGTTTGGAATCAGCCCGATCAGCGCCGCAATCATTTCACCGGGCACCGGAACACCGGAAAACAGACCCGCAATCGTTTCCATGCCAAAAACCTCCACCGCCACATTCATTGCCAGCGACAGCAGAAAAATATACGCAAAAATCCTCAGTGTATGCTTTATTGCCGAAACCAGGATCCCATCCTCACAGTGGCACTGCTCTTCCTCACAGACCACATGAATGTTTATCTCCTTTTCTTTTCGTTTCAGCACACCGGTATATACCGCTCCGGCAAGCAGACCCGATATCACCGCAATCAATGCTTTTATCACAAGTATATACACGATGCTCCGGAGCGGAACTGCCCTGGAGATCAGAACCGGCAGCATCTCATCCGATGTGGAAAGATATACGGCAAGAAGCGTTCCCACCGTTATGACTCTTCCCGCATACAGACTTGAAGCGGCGGCAGAAAAACCGCACTGCGGCACAATCCCCAGCATCCCTCCCAGAACCGGTCCGAACTTTCCGGAAGCGCGGATACGGCTTAACACTTTCTCCCCTGTCCTGTGTTCCAGCAGTTCCATCAGAAGGTAAGTAAAAAACAAAAAAGGCAGCAGCCGGAAACTATCCGCGGCTGTATCCGATAAAATATCCATTATCATCGCTCAATATCCGTCCTGTCCATCTGCATCCTGCGTTCCATTTTTACCTCCATGCCGAAGCGCTTTGCGCTGAGGACGCGGGCAGAATTTCAGATTCTGCCCTGCGATCCCATCTGAACCTGTTCAGTTTGCTGAACTAAATTACTCATCAGAGAATTCATTCAACCTTATATTAACAGCCCGATTTCCGGATCCGCTCCAGCGCCTCCTGCGTATTTTCATAGCTCCCGAAAGCTGTCAGCCGGAAATATCCCTCACCGCACGGGCCAAACCCGGAACCGGGTGTGCCTACAACATTTGCTTTCTCCAGCAGATAATCAAAAAAATCCCAGGAAGACATTTTTTCCGGTGTTTTCATCCAGATATACGGTGCATTTACGCCGCCGAAAACCGTATAACCCGCTTCCTTCAGACCATCCCTGATCACAGCCGCATTTCTCATATAATAAGCTACCTGTTCTTTTAACTGTGCTTTTCCTTCCTCAGAGTATACAGCCTCCCCCGCACGCTGCACAATATACGGAGCTCCGTTAAATTTTGTACCATGGCGCCTCGCCCACATCGCATTCAGGGAGACATCGCCGCATCTGAGCTCTTTTGGAACAACGGTGCAGCCCAGGCGGACTCCGGTGAATCCTGCATTTTTAGAAAAACTCCTGAGCTCAATCGCACAGGTTTTCGCACCCTCACACTCGTATATGGAGTGTGCCACGTTTTCCTCTGAGATGTATGCTTCATAAGCCGCATCATAAATAATCACTGCCCCTGACTTTATGGCATAATCCACCCATCCCTGAAGCTGTTCTTTTGTGATCGTGGTTCCTGTCGGATTATTCGGAAGGCACAGGTAGATAATGTCCGGTGTCTCCCTGGGAAATTCCGGCACAAAGCCATTTTCCATTGTACACGGCATGTAAATCACATCACTCCAGACCTCCGATGCCGCATCATACGTTCCGGTTCTGCCGGCCATCACATTTGAATCCACATACACCGGATATACCGGATCGCAGACAGCTATCCGGCTGCAATCCGCAAAAAGCTCCTGAATATTCGCGGAATCGCTCTTTGCCCCATCCGATATAAAGATTTCATCTACCGAAATATCACACCCTCTGGCACGGTAATCGTTTTCCACAATCGCACTGCGGAGAAACTCGTACCCCAGATCCGGCGCATACCCGCGGAATGTCTCAGCACGGGCCATCTCATCGACCGCCCTGTGCAGCGCGTCAATAATCGCCGGTGCCAGCGGCTGTGTGACGTCTCCGATCCCGAGGCGTATCACTTTCTGATCCGGATTCGCCTGCAGAAACGCATTCACTTTTCCGGCAATCCTGCTGAACAGATAGCTGCCCGGCAGTTTCTGGTAATTTTCGTTTACTCCAAACATATAATATCCTCGCTTCCTGTCATAAGACCAGACAATAATATCGTTTATATTACCACTCCGTCTGCCCCGCCGCAAGTACTTTTTGTTTACCCGGAATCAAAATTCCGGCAGATATATTCTGACAAAAGCTTCACGAATAAAAATCCCCAGGCTCTCCGGGATCCCCCGGATATCCCGGATATCCCAGATACTCCAGAACCTTCCGGTAAGCCAAAGGACCGCCAAACAGATCAAGAGCACTCCCGATTGTCACGTTCAGCCTGTTTTTCCCCAGACAGCGCAGTTTTTCCAGATCGGCAAAACTCCCCACTCCCCCGGCATACGTGACCGGAGTTTTCCCCCATTCACCGAGCTGCGCAGCCAGCTCCTCCTCAATACCGTCTGCTTTTCCCTCCACATCAACCGCATGTATCAGAAATTCATCACACTGCCCCGCCAGCTCTTCCAGCAGTGCGGCGTCCGCCACCACTTCTGTAAACTTCTGCCAGCGGTCCGTCACGATATAGTACTTACCGTCTCTCTTTCTGCAGCTTAAATCCAGTACAAGATGCTCTTTCCCCACCGTCTGCCTGATCCTTTCAAGATTCCGGAAATCAATTTCCCCATTGCGGAACACATAAGACGTCACAATCACATGACTCGCTCCGGCTTCCAGGAATTCCTCCGCATTCTCTGCTGTAATACCA
The DNA here is from genome assembly GCA_947062675.1 of uncultured Roseburia sp. Lineage (GTDB taxonomy): Bacteria > Bacillota > Clostridia > Lachnospirales > Lachnospiraceae > Roseburia. The sequence goes on along the minus strand of CAMSQM010000001.1, from coordinate 58,993 downwards.
CCTCCGGCCTGAAGCCCGCCCGGATATGCGCCAAGTGCCGCAAATGCCTGCCGCCTTGTCGTCTCATAAAATTCACTGTCTTTCGCATTCAGAAGAATTACATGCCCGCCACGGAGCCGGTCTCTCCGGTATATTTCTGCAAAAAAGGCTGCGTCCTGAACACACACATAATTTTCCACGGCCCGGTCTCCCTCATCGGAAAGACTCGCTCCCACAATCTGTTTCACCCTTCCATTATGAATATCAATACATGGCCGGAACTCCATAAATACCTCCTTAATATAAAGGCCTGTCATTATACCAAAAAGACGACGAAACTTCTTGCCCAAAGCCCCGTCGCCTTGTACCATCATAACACACGGGAAAACATTTGTGAATATCTATTTTTTAAGATTGACACATCAATCTTTTTTTGATATTATACAAAAATTAATACATTTTTCACAACACTTATGAATCCACGAAGAGAAATCAGGAAGAAAGCGAGGAAAAAAATGGGAACTATAATTGGTGAGGGCATTACTTTTGATGACGTACTCCTGGTACCACAGTACTCAGAAGCGACACCCGACATGATTGACCTGACAACACATCTGACAAAAAAGGTTGTGCTGAACATTCCTATGATGAGTGCTGCGATGGACACAGTCACAGAACACAGAATGGCTATCGCCATGGCAAGGCAGGGCGGTATTGGTATCATCCATAAAAATATGTCGATCCAGGCCCAGGCCGAGGAAGTTGACAAAGTCAAGCGTTCCGAGTACGGCGTAATCACAGACCCATTTTTTCTCTCTCCAAATCATACGCTTCAGGATGCCGAAGATCTGATGCGCAAATTCCGCATCTCCGGCGTACCAATCTGTGAAGGTGGTAAGCTGGTTGGCATCATCACTAACCGCGACTTAAAATTTGAAACAGACTTCAGCCGCAAAATCAGCGAAAGCATGACCTCTGAAAACCTTATCACCGCCCAGGAAGGTATTACCCTGGAGGAGGCAAAACAGATTCTCGCACAGGCACGCAAAGAAAAGCTTCCTATTGTAGACGAGGACTTTCATTTAAAAGGTCTTATCACCATCAAAGATATCGAAAAACAAATCAAATACCCTCTCTCCGCAAAAGATATTCAGGGCCGGCTGCTCTGCGGTGCAGGCGTCGGCATCACGGGAAATATGATGGACCGTGTGGATGCCCTGGTCAACGCACATGTGGACGTCGTTGTCGTTGATTCCGCACATGGACATTCCAGAAATATCCTGGATGCCGTCCGCAAAATCAAAGCTGCATATCCGGATCTGCAGGTGATTGCAGGCAATGTCGCAACCGGTGAAGCCACCCGCGATCTGATTGAGGCGGGCGCAGACGCCGTCAAAGTCGGCATCGGACCGGGTTCCATCTGTACCACACGTGTTGTCGCCGGTATTGGCGTTCCGCAGATCACCGCTATTATGGACTGCTATAATGCCGCAAAGTCATCCGGTATCCCCATCATCGCCGACGGCGGAATCAAATATTCCGGCGATATGACAAAAGCTCTCGCAGCGGGGGCAAATGTCTGTATGATGGGCAGCCTGTTCGCCGGTTGTGACGAGGCTCCCGGCACATTTGAGCTTTATCAGGGAAGAAAATATAAAGTATACCGTGGTATGGGCTCTCTCGCAGCTATGGAAAACGGCAGCAAAGACCGCTATTTCCAGGAAGGCGCGAAAAAACTGGTTCCCGAAGGTGTTGAGGGACGCGTCGCATACAAAGGGACTGTCGAGGATACAGTATTTCAGATGATCGGAGGAATCCGCTCTGGCATGGGATACTGCGGTTGCCCGACGATTGAAGATCTCAAGGAAAAGAGCAAATTTGTGAAGATTTCTGCGGCCGCTCTGCGCGAGAGCCATCCACACGATATTCATATCACAAAGGAAGCTCCAAACTACAGTATTGACGAATAAACATTTTGCCCTTATAATATAACAGATACAAAGACAACCCTCCGGCACTTTACAGTGCCGGAAATCAGTCAGACTCTAAGTCCCGCACAGCAGACCGGTTCTACCGGATTTCTGTTGTGACAATATAGTTGAGGTGAATTTTTTTGGACTCAGACGCCATATACCAGATTATTTTTTTGATCATTCTTTTGCTTCTTTCTGCATTTTTTTCGTCTGCGGAAACGGCCCTTACAACTGTAAACCGTATCCGCATGCGGGCATTAGCAGAAGAAGGCGACAGGCGCGCCCAGCGGGTGCTCCGCATTACCGATGATTCCGGAAGAATGCTTTCCGCCATTCTGATCGGCAACAATATTGTCAATCTCTCTGCATCCTCCATCGCCACTTCCCTGGCTCTCCGGCTTCTTGGAAGTGTGGGTGCCGGCATTGCAACCGGAATTCTGACAATTTTAATCCTGATTTTCGGTGAAATATCTCCAAAAACACTTGCGACAATCCATGCCGAGAAAATCTCGCTGCTTTATTCCGGGAGCATAGAATTTCTGATTAAAATACTGACTCCGTTTATTTATATTATCAACAAGCTCTCCATGGGATTTCTGTTTCTGCTCCGTGTCGATCCAAACGCTGCAGAGCAGTTGATGACAGAGGAAGAACTCCGGACAATCGTGGATGTCAGTAAAGAATCAGGTGTCATCGAATCAGAAGAGCACACCATGATCAATAATCTCTTTGATTTTGGCGACGCACAGGCAAAAGAAGTCATGGTGCCGCGGATTGATATGACTTTCGCAGATATCAATAGTTCTTATGACGAGCTGATCGCTATTTTTCATCAGGATAAATTTACCAGACTCCCGGTTTTTGAGGATACTACCGATAATGTTGTCGGCATTCTGAATATGAAAGATCTTCTGCTTTACGAGAACAGAGAGCAGTTTTCTGTCCGTGATATTATGCGTGAACCTTACTTTACTTATGAACACAAAAACACGGCGGAGCTTTTCATTGAGATGCGTAAATCTTCCATCTCGCTTGCCATCGTTCTCGACGAATATGGCGCAACTGCGGGTCTGATCACACTCGAAGACCTCCTTGAAGAAATCGTCGGTGAAATCCGTGACGAGTATGATTCAGATGAAGAAGATCCGGTTGTCCAGCTCAATGAAAGGGAATATATCGTCCTTGGTTCCACGAATCTCGAAAATCTCAGTGACGCTCTGGACTTAAACTTTACCTCCGAGGATTATGACACCATTGGCGGATATCTCATCGGTCTGCTGGATCACCTTCCGGAAAAGAATGAGATTATAATTACAGACGACGATATTCTTCTCCGGGTCGAACAAATGGACAAAAACCGTATAGAAAAAATCTATATCAAAAAGCCGGAATCCAGATTTACGGACGATAATCCCACTTAAATATAAAAATCTGAATCTGTTTTTTTGTAACCGGACAGCATGACGCTGCCCGGTTTTGTTTTTTCACCTCTGCGCGGGGCAGATATGATAAAATTCACTGCAAAAATTTCTGATAAAACCTCAGAAGCCCGTAACTATCTTTTGTTTTTCCAGCTCCATAGTTTCTGATAAATTCCTTCATTTCCAGCACTGTTTCATGAGTGATACGATAACTTTGTTCCGGAGTGCCATTTTTAAAGTTCTCAAATGCACTTTTCAGTACCGCCGCGTATTCCGGTCTCCTTTTCCAGACAGATTCTTCCCTCAGACCTCCTCTCTCATATGCAGCATTCAGGTATTTTTCACTGATAAACCGCGTGGTTCCTTCCTGCTTTACCGCTGCCGCTGTCGTATCCACAACATAAACAGTGATCTGCTTTTTATAAGTACTCCCTGCACTGTCCACAACTGTCAGATTTTCTGTACAGCTCCCGTCGTGTTCAAACTGTGTGAAATCACTCTCCTGATAATCAGGAATGGAAAACGACGTTCCATTTCCGTGAATTCCCGGAAGAATCGGACTTCCGTCTTCACGATCTGATGCGGTGGCATGTCTCAGCAGCTCCGCCTCCGTTATATATCCGCTTTTTGCCTGCTCCAATGTATAATAGAGATCTTCCGCCACAATCCACGGGCAGTCATCCCAGACTGCATACAGCGTCACAATCCCATTCTCCTCCTCCGTCAGATTTTTCACTGTTTCTCCCGCTGTCCACTGCGGTGTGAGCGCTCCTCTTCCATCCGAAAGCGCCCATCCCAGAAACACGGACGGATATGCCCTCTCCTCCCTATGCGCCTTTTCAGGCAGGTCTTCTCCGGGCTTTTCCGGCTCTCTCTTTTCTTCTGCTGAAATGTTTCGCTCTTCGTCCTTCTCTCCCGGCGTAACTGTACCAGCCATATCCCGGATTTCCTTCTGTTCCTGCGGTGCCGCATTCCCGCTTATCCCAGCTTCACCTGCCTGCGGCAAAACTCCCGCCTGCACCTCATCCGTCACATTCTCACCATTTCTCGTATATTTGCGATATGTTTCTGCCCCATCCGGCAATGTCACATCCACATCGTATTGTGTCACAATATCTTCAATATGTGATAATTCCATGCCCCCGTCCGGGTCAAACCGGATCGTGTATTGATTTGCCTCCCCCTCTGCCGTCATATCCACATCCTGCGACGGCATTCTGAACTGAAATACCATCATCCCGGACGAATAAGTGCCTGTCCAGTGGTTCCAGTGATATCCCGGTTTTACATTTGCCGAAACCGTCACTGTGGTTCCCGTCTCATATTCTCCTGTTCCGGTTACAGATTCAATTCCTTTACCGGCATGCAGGGTAATCGTGTGGGTTTGTATCCAGACCGCATACAGAGTGAGAGGCTGCATTTTCCCGTAAACATCTGCAGGTTTCCATGCTTTTCCCGTTCCATCTGCCGTCGTATTCCATTCCAGAAACCGCTGCCTCCCCATTGTACACCCGGGAAATACCTCCTCCGGCTCTCTGATGCTGCACGACATTCCGTATTCATACTGAAACTCCCGCTCAATTTTGCTTCCATTGTTAAGACAATAAGTCACAGTATAGGGGCCTTTCCACTGCGCATACAGTACGACCGTATCCCCCTCCGTTTCAAAATCGCTGTATCGCACCAGCTGCTTATTCCGGAAACTTTTTCCACTTCCGTCCGCCCTTGTATTCCAGCCCTCAAATTCACATCCGCGGAGCAGGAAACGATTTTCTGCAAGCTCACCCCTTCCGTTTATCGAAAGCTGCATATCCTCCATATTCCCGTTCCCTCCGTTTGCATCAAACCGGATTGTATACTGATCTGTCCATTGTGCATCAAAAACCGCTGTTCCCATATCCTGGAACACTTCTCCCGGCTCAAAGATACGTCCATTCCCCTCTCCACTTCTCTTCCAGCCTGAAAATATTCCCTGCGTACGCCATTCCTGCGGTATTCCCGGAAATCCATACGCCTGCCAGTAACTACATTTCATAACATAATCCGTACCATATGCACCATTAGGACGAAATGTGACGGTATATTCCCCCGGAACCGGTATCCACTGTGCAAAAAGCGGCACTACCTGATGCATTTTCTGCCCATCTTCATATGAATATACGGAATGTCCATATATCATCGGCAGATCCTGAAACTGCTTTCCTCCTTCCAGATACACACAACTGCTGAGGACCCGCTTCAGTTCCTTCATTGACGGCACTTTCACATAGTTTCCGTCATAATTCAGTATGCCCTGCTGCTGCAGTTTACTCTCCAGCTCTCTCGGTGTTCCTGCCCAGCCTGCAAAAAAATAACCTTTCCTGCTCAGCCCGTTTCCGGAAAATATCGTATAAATATTTCCATATTCATGCTGTGACGCACCGAGAAACTTCAGCGTTCTCTCTTTTCCTGCCACATAAACTTTTGTCTGATTAATCCTGCTGATAAAGCCGTCCGGAAATGTTATCCCGTCTGTTCCTGTATCCAGGCTTCCTGTCGGATTTCCGGGATCCCAGAGTTCCCCCGTATCCTGCAGATAAACAACCTGATAATCATTTCCCCAGATCGCATACAGTATCATGGATGTTCTGTCTGTACCCACAAGATTATCAGAAAACATCCCCCCTGCACTATAATACGGTTTAGCACGACTGATTCCCCAGCCGATAAAACGCTTCCCCGCAGGTGCGGTAAATCCACAATCCTCATACGGATCATAAAACCGGTAATTTCCACCCCGGTCACAGCGCTGAACCGCGCGTCTTCCCTCTCCCCCGTTCGGCTCGTAGATTACATCATATTCTTTCGGGATCCACCCAGCATACAGCGTCACGCTCTCTGTCAGATGATAATATTCTCCGAACCGGTATCTGTCATCCGCAGATCTCACAGGTGAAGGATACCAGAAACCATCCCACATCAGTCCGGAATCTGTGTGAAACACTTCCCCTCCATTGATATTTTTCAGCTGCACATAATCAGACGGAGATCTGATCTCCTCTGTCTGCTGATCCACTGTGCACACGCCACCGTTTCCATGGTACGTAATCGTACCATACTCAGGAACAGGAGTTCCTGTAATCCATTGTGCATACATTGTCACAGATTTTGATGTAAATTCTGTCCCATCAGCAAAGTCTCTGTAAGCAGTCGCCTCATACCCTTTATCCTGATCAAAAGCCTTCCCTGTCCCGTCTTCCTTTGTATTCCATTCCGCACCATCCTTTCTCCGGAATCCGGTTTTCACCAGTCCGAATGTGGAAAAATTGTGAAGGTCAGCGCTATTGTTGTACACAATTTTTTTACTCCCCGTGACCGCCCCTCCGGTCGCTCCGTTGGCATCATAACTGACCATCAGTCCCGGGTGATCAAGATCAACAACATAAACCCCTTCCACCGTATTATCGAAATGCGGGGCGTTTGTACTGTAAATTCCTGTCTGGGATAAATTGACCTGCATGGAAAATGTTTCTGACCTGGGTGCGTGATAAACCTTTCTGCTGAGCGTCTCGCTTCCCTTATTCATCCATCCGTCTTTTTCATCATATACAGTACTGTTAAACCGGTTATCCACATTGCAGACCTCCCTGCGTCCGGACGCATACGTATACGCTTCTCTTTCATAAGAAAATTGTACCGTAAATACCACATAATTAGCTGTTTTGTAAATAAGCCCGCCACTACTGTTCGTTCCTGTAACATACCTGCCGTTTTCATCCCTGTATGCTTTGCTCACATCCTGAGTTGATCCCTGTCTGGTTTCCGATACTTTCCGGATTGTCAGTTTATGATTATTCACAGTCTCTCCGGCAACAACAGATAATTTCACCTTTTGCGGTCTGCTCTCATCGGTCGAAGCATAATCCACCTTTATTTTCATCCTGGTCTGCCGGTCCCCGTCAATCTTTACCGTAAAATACCCCACCCTGCCAGCCATCACCGCATCCTGGGACGCTCTAAGCTCCTTTCCCCCTGACAGGAGCACACCTAAAAACAGAAGCAGAGCAACTGTCCGTATCATTTTTCCCCGCCGTCTGTTTTCTCTCATTCCTTTCCATTTATCCCCACTGCGCATAATATACCCTCTCCTGCTCTACTGGCAGAGAGAAATCTGCAATATAATCGTTAACATCTTTCCAGCCCAGAAACCCTTCTGCTGCAGAACCGGGCTCTTCCGGCATCCGGATCCTGTCTCCCCCACGGATCAGAAATTTTTTATAGCAGTCCCCTCCGCGGTTCATTTCCTCCTTTGTCCGGTAAAACCGTACACTGAAATACTCTGGCTCCTGTATCTCACATCTGTCCCAGAGAATCGTCCTGTCCCATTCTTCCACACCTGTACTCCCGTTCAGCTGCCGGAATTCCTCCTGTACACGAACTGCCAGAATCCCCTTTTTCAGATCTGCCTTCATCACCTGAAGTGTTATACCGGAATCCGCGTCCGTTGCAACAGAGAGCATTTCCATACTCTCAGCCACAACTTCGCCGCTGGTGTCCGTCTGCTGACGATTCTCAGTCATCATATGCGTGACGGTTTTCTCCATAACTGTCGAAAGGCTGCTTTTAAGCTCTGTGCTCCGGTTCATTCGTCCCAGAATCGTCATAATCACTGCCAGAGTAAATATTCCTACTATCACACTGACGAAAATCATAACTGCATTTTTCAATTTATTCCCTCCTCTGATTGACTGGTATCTGAATCACACTTATTGTTCTTCTGTTTCTGTCATCCTTCGCAGTGACCTTTAGACGGTAAATTCCAGGGCTGGAAAATTCCACTTCCCCGACAGCCGGCAAAACCGCCTCAAATTCCTCCTGTGGTTTCCAGACCCCGAGCAGCCGTACAGACAATTCCCTTCCCTCGTTGTCTTCTGCCCTGATAAAATCCGAAAAAATGTGTCTCCCGGTATAGATCATCCCTGAATCCACATACAATATCACCGGCGGCTTCCTCTTAGCCTCCTCCTGAAATACTGCAAATTCATTGCTGACCGTATCTTCTGTACCTGTCACATCCAGATGTGCCCCGATTATGGCAAAAATACCTTTGTTCCCCTCTGTATCCGTCATGCCACAGAATACAAACAGTAGCAGACTCACTGCCAGAACTGCATCCAGCAGAAATTTTCCGTATATCTCAGCTATCTGTTTCAAAATCCTCTCCTATCCGCAAATTCCATTTATATAGCATCCGACTATATCACTCAAAACCCCGCCCGGATTCAGAAAAGAAAAATACAATGCAATCAGCAGCACTCCGGATATCAGCTGCAGAAATCCAGTCCCATAATGCTCCACAATATGTTCCATTCCTGACCCCCTTTTTCAGATGCGGGACACATAATCCAGCAGATATACCAGCATACCAGCTGCTGCACCGCCTGCCAGAAGTCCCAGAAACGCCTCCCCAAATTCTCCTGTGATTATTTCAAAGCTCATTTACCACCTCCATTTCTGCACTTCTTTTTGTGCTAGGTCATAATACACAGATTCCAGCAGCTTCCGATCCTCATTTCTTTTTGTGCGCACACAGATCCGTATTCCTTATCTCGCTATTCCCTTCGTCACCTTCGTGCGCGAAATACCCAGCAGTGGAATCTGATATTTATATTCCAGTATCACCTCCGCCGTACAGATATCATCATATTCATCATAAATACAATTCTCTACCGTAAGAGTATATCCGCGCATTTGTGCTTCCTGTCTGCAGCTTTCTACAACCATTGGATTAAAATTGCTGTTTTCCAGTTCGGCAACGACAGCCGCCTTGTACTCCCGCGCCACAGCCACATCTCCGCTTACTGTGAGTACCGCAATACACAAAAAAAGATTGAGCATCAATATAGTCAGCGTACAATACGCCCCGATCACATGTTTCATTTATACTCCTCCCGCACTTCCCAGCAACTGAAGCATAAGCACCATTCCCACAGTCAGATCCAGCAACAGTTTTACCGTGGCGGCAACTACCGGATAGGAAAAGAGCATTTTCATCCGGAATGCAATTTTTTCATTTGTGATGTCATCTGCCATTCCCTGTATCCTGGCAACGCGCTCAAGCAGATGCCCCATCTGGGAACGCACATTACCTGTACCATTTTCCGAAACTGCATGGAGCATTTTCATGCAGCTCGAAACCTCTGGGAGGTCGAAGCTTCCGCAGAAGCCTGTGTAGGCCTGCAGCTTTCCCGGTGTCTGCCGAAGCCTCTCCAGCAGTTGCTGCAGCTCTCTGTGGAGTACCGGAGGCGCATCCGCAATAGATTTTGTGACAGATACCTGTACATTATTATTCTGGAGCAGCAGAGCCATTCCCATAAGCCACTGCGGCAGAGCCAGATACAGCGCCTCTGTCACATCCCTTCTCGCAAGATGATATCCTGTCCTGTGCTGAGACTGAAGAAATACTGCCAGCAACAGCAGAAGCAGACAGGCTGTATGTTTACCTGCAAAAAAAGCAATTCCCATCATCAGAAAAAACGGTATCGCAATCAGACTGCTTTTCTTCCGCTCCATTTTTGCATTATATCCCGTAACCCGCTCATAACTCCTGAGAATATAATCCGTCTCATGAAATGCTGTATCCCAGAGCCAGTCGTCCGTCAGATTTCTCGCGCTTTTTACAAACACATGCAATAAAAACAAAATGAAAAGAACAGATGATGCCTGTATCAGACGAATCTGGAATATGTCAGATGAATCTTTCACCGAAAACATCTGTTTCATCGCATCCAGCACATACAGAGAAACTGCGCACAAAATTGTCGCGACAACAATCGAAATCACATTGTCCGTATGGCTTCGCTTTTTTTCCGCATGAAGATGGTATCCTCTCTGTTTCCAGCGCTCTATATCCTCCAGGACAAGCAGAATAGAATCCTCGACATTTCCTCCGTATTCCTCCGCATTCTCAAGCAGATCATGTACCATGTGTATTTTCGTACACCCATAAGACTGCTCTATAATTTGCAGACTTTCCTTCAGGATCCCCTCACGATGTCCCGTTTTTCCCGCCTCCAGATGAAAAACCGCTTCATCCAGCGTTTTCCGCATCTGTCCGTCGTCGAAAATCTCCCTCGTTTCCTTCAGCGCGCTGATCACTTTTCCCGTCTTCTGAAAAGAATACAGCATCTGCTCCATATAAGCTGCCGCATCCCCAAATCGCTTCTGTTCATACATTTTCCGGTACATATCCAGCACAAGGACTGGAAGCACGCAGGCCACCGCTGCCACTATCACCGTAAAATATACCGCCTTAAGCTGAAACAGTATCCCCACCGCACTGATTCCGGCCAGTGTCCCGGTCATCAGCAGCGCATGTGATTTCCAGGAAAAATGATATCCGTAAACATACACCTCCTTTTCCAGGTTCTTAGGATTCAGGAGTCTGAGATTCTCCCATATCCGCTTTTTTCCGGCTTTTTTGTCCTCATTATTTCCCCTCTTTCAGATATCTCTGCCAGTGCTCACAGCAAAATGGTTCTGTAATGCCCGCAAAAGCAAAGCGCTTCCGGATTTCCGGAGGAAGTTCCCGGGAAATCATTTCCCCGTCTTTTACAAGCATATAAATCCGGTTTTCCGTTCCTTCCCTGCTGAAAAAACAGACCTGATCCATATACCTTCTGGTACCTCCCCCCGGCTCATGAATACAACGGATTAAAATCCCCACATCCACATACCGGTAAATCCTGTTCTCCATCCGGTCTGCATCGTTGACATTATTCATCATATTCTGAATGCGGTCCGGCAGCTTCCTCACATCATCCAGATGGATCGTGGTAAATCCGTTTACCCCTGTGCTCCACTGCTCCAGCAGGGATGTCACCTCCACCGACCGCGCCTCGGAAAGCATCAGCCATTTTGGATTCTGCCGGAGACTCGCCTTGATGGCATCTGTGTAACTGAATCCCGGACCAATCCTAAGTTCCACCGCATCAGCTCCCGGATGAATATCACTGTAATGAATTTCCAGTGAATCTTCAATTGTGATCACTCTCTCCTCTTTCGGAATAAACTGCATAAAAAACTTTGCACACTCCGTTTTTCCTGCTCCCGGCTCCCCGCCGAACACAAAATTCATTCCTGCAGCGACACAGTTGATGAGAAGCTTTAAAATATCCTCCGGACAATACCCTTCTCCCAGCATTTTCTGAATACTGCTGCGCACAATACAGGGAGACCGGCGGATACAGATACTGGTCCCGGATGCCGCCGCGGAATTGTGGATAATACTGACGCGCAGCTCCTTCGTATCGGCTTCCAGCACTTTATTGGCATTATTAAACTGCCGGTTGACACAGTTGGAAATATTGTGTGTAAACGTATCGAGAAACTGTTCCGTCACCTCTTCCCTTGCGGGATATCTGCCTTTCTTTAAATCAGTTATCCAGAGCGCAGAGCCATTATAATCCACATCGGTTACATCTTTTAAGGAAAGATATTTCCAGAAGATTCCGAACTGCTCTGCTGTCGGTTCAAATGTAATTACTTCCCGCATATTTTCTCCTTCATCCCCAGCCTTAACTTTTCAGCTTATTCATATTATCGAAAAAGTCCATCAGTGCCCCTTTGAACTCGGTTGCGACATATCCGTCCGAAGAAAGCGCCGCGACAAGAATTGCTCCGAGTGCCATAAGCACAATTACCGCAAGAATTGCATTTCCATAATGTTTCATTACCTGTTCCATACAAAGTCCTCCTTTATCTTCTCATTGTTTTTCTATATTTTTATTCCATGGCACATCTCTGCCATACAGTGTCTCTGCATTCCGCAAAAGCAGCCCCGAAATTCCTTTCAGCTCTTCAAGCAACTGCTGATTTCGCAGATTTTTTGGGGCGCAGCTCTCCTTCTTCACAAAACGGTATACTCTGCCGCAGGCTGCCGCCTGTTCAAATTCAACATTTCTCGAAAGAACCGATACTTTCTCTGGCTCTGCACGATATACACATTCCAGATACCGTCTGCTGAATTTTGACTGTCCGCAATAATTACCGATCAGAATCGGACTTCCGGGTAAAAGATGTGATTCTTCAAGGAAAAAACGCCGGATCTCTTCTTCCTCCTGCCTTATATTGACGACAACAATCTCTGCCTTCCGCAATATACGACGCTTCTCCCCGCTCATTCCACTTCCACAATCCACAAAGCGGATATCTGCCAGCGCGGACGAATCTTTCCGTCCTGCGGCTTTGTTACTACCTTTATAGTTTTTATTTCGGCAGATACCGCCTGCTTTTCCGCCCGCTGTATACAGTCCGATACGAATATCCGGACACAGGTCGGAAAACACGGCCGCCACTGCGCGCATGTTTGCATTTGTGCCACTCTGCACGCCTGCACCCCAGAATGCAATTGTCATATATTTCTCCGGTTTCTGTGTGAAAATAACGAATTGTGTTAGAATCAGACACGCCTCACCGTGTCTAAAAGAATCCCACCGCCAGGTATCCATTCGCGGTCTGGATCAAACGCTGATAATCTGAAATGCTCTTCAATCTGCTCACGCTTCTTTCGCATGAAACCTATAGAACTGCCAGTTATCGCATGCATCTGATAAAAGATGAGTTGATCATACTACACTTCGCATAAAATGTAAAGCTTTTTTTCATTTTTTTCTGATTTTATATCCGGTCAGCCTGTTCCGGTCGACCCGAAGCCCCCTGTTCCGCGGGCCGTCTTATCCAGCTCCTCCACCATGACAAACTCCGCAGCCAGGTATGGCAGCAGAATCAGCTGCGCAATCCGCTCTCCCGGCGTAATCGTCCGCATCTCGTTCGAGTCATTATGCAATGCGACAATCAGTTCTCCGCGGTAATCGGAATCAACTACACCCGTGCAATTTGCAGGACGAAGACCGCTTTTCACGGAAAGACCACTGCGCGCAAAAATACCTCCGAAATACCCTTCCGGAATCGCGGCGGCAAGGCCTGTACCAACCTTTACCGTCTCTCCCGGAGCGATCAGAAGTGACTCGCTGAGGTCCGCGCAAAGATCATATCCCGCCGCCTGCCCGCTGCCGCGCACTGGCAGAATCGCGGATGGGCTCAGTTTCTGAATTCTGACTTTCATCTGGATATTCCTCCGTTTCTCTTCCGCAACTGTTTCCATGCTTCTCTCTTCCCCGCTCCATGCCGGTGTATCACGACGCGGCCCTGCGGGACTTTCTACCGCTCCCACTTAAGATCACTGTGCTCGGCTCTTTTATCGCGGAGCATCAGCTCAAGAACTGCCTCTTTCGCCGGTCTGCCCTCAAACAGCACCCGGTTCACTTCTCTGATAATCGGCATATCCACTTCATATTTTTTTGCGAGAGCCATCGCCGCTTTCGCGGAATACACACCCTCAACAACCATTTTTACTTCATCCATAGCCTGCTGCATCGTGTATCCCTGTCCGATCAGGATTCCCGCCCTGCGGTTTCTGCTGTGTCTGCTCTCACAGGTCACAATCAGATCTCCTATCCCGGTAAGACCACTCAGCGTCTCATATTTTGCTCCCATCTTAAGAGCGAGACGGCCAATCTCCGACATACCGCGGGTAATCAGCGCCGCCCTGGTATTATCTCCGTAACCGAGACCGTCCGCCATGCCGGCCGCCAGCGCAATCACATTTTTCAGAGAACCGCCCAGCTCCATCCCCCGCACATCCGGACTGGTGTATACGCGGAAAACCTGATTCATAAAAATATCCTGCACACCCTCAGCCACACTTTTTCTGTCAGCCCCTGCAACCACCGTTGTGGGAAGCCCTGCTCCCACTTCTTCTGCATGACTTGGCCCGCACATCACTGCCACTTCCGCCACCGGAATTTCCTCCTGTACAATCTCTGAAATTGTGAGCAGTGTATCTTCCTCAATTCCTTTTGCGACGCAGACAATCACCTGACCAGGCTTCACAAAAGACGCCAGTTGTCCTGCAACACTGCGCGTGAAGACGGACGGAACTGCGAGAATCAGATAGTCTTTCCCATCCGCTGCCTCAGCCAGATCTGTTGTAAAAATCATATCTCCGGGAAGCTTCACGCCCGGAAGCTTCTCCACATGCTCATGCTGTTCCCGCAGCATCCGGATTTCCGGTTCCATCGCCGACCAGATGGTCACTTCATTTCCATTGCTGTGTAATACAAGCGAGAGCGCTGTCCCCCAGCTGCCCGCACCAAGCACTGCCGTTTTTGCCATATGTCCCCTCCATGTACAGTTTCCGGTTCAGACAATCCATATAAATCCGTCCCAGGAATCCCCGTTTTCCGGTTCATATTTTTATGATTTCTTTTTCATTCCAAACTTATTCTCCGTGCCGCGCAAAAGACGCCCGATATTAGCCCTGTGCCTCCAGAGCCCCATCGCTGTAAAGCATGCGCTGACAACATAAAATTCCAGCCGGTACCCCTCCGCCACGGACAGATATCCCAGTTGCCCGAAGACAATCACCTGAACGAGAAACGCGATCACCACCAGAATGGATCCGAGAGACACATAGCGTGTGATTACAACCGCTCCGATAAACAGCAGCAGACAAAAAGGCGCCGCCATCGGACAGACAGCCAGAATCATCCCCGAGGTACAGGCAATCCCTTTTCCCCCCTGGAATTTCAGATAGAATGGAAAATTATGGCCCAGAACTGCCCCGAAGCCCGCATATAGTTCCAGTACCCCGACAGCATCCGGATAACGCTCCCGGTACAGCAGATGGATTATCACCACCGCCAGAATCGCCTTGCACAGATCTCCGATAAATGTCACTGCCCCCGCTTTCCATCCGAGAACGCGCAGTGTATTTGTCGTGCCCGCATTGCCGCTCCCCTGCGTGCGGATATCTATTCCATGCAGTTTCCCGTATATATAGCCGGTCTGGAACATTCCCGGAAAATATCCGGCTGCCAGCGCCAGAATTCTCGCAACCATCATACCTGTTTATCCTTCCTCTCCCGGATAATAAACTTCAGGGCCGTTCCCCTGAAGCCGAACGTCTCACGTATCTGGTTTTCAAGATAACGTGTATAGGAAAAATGCATCAGTTTCCTGTCATTGACAAAAATTACAAAGGTTGGCGGCTTTACCGCAACCTGCGTCACATAATATATCTTCAACCGACGGCCTTTATCAGATGGCGGCTGCTGCATTGCGACTGCTTCCGAGACAATCTCATTGAGTACCCCTGTCGCAACGCGCAGACTGTTGTTCTCAATGACAAAATCAATCAGTTCAAAAAGTTTATGCAGCCTCTGGCCGGATTTTGCGGAAATAAACAAGAGCTCTGCATAGGGCATAAAACTGAGTACCTGACGGATTTTTTCCGTATGTTTGTAAATAGTATGGTCATCTTTTTCAACTGCATCCCACTTATTGACCGCTATGATAATACCTTTGCCCCGCTCATGTGCAATACCGGCGATCTTGGCATCCTGCTCTGTGACACCTTCGGTCGCATCGATCACAATCACGCACACATCTGCCCGCTCCACCGCCGTCACGGCGCGGATGATACTGTATCGCTCAATCTCTCCTTTAATCTTATTCTTGCGGCGCAATCCGGCAGTATCAATAAACACATACTCCCTGTCCTGATAGCGGATATCGGTATCTATGGCATCGCGTGTGGTTCCTGCAATATCCGAGACAATCACGCGCTCCTCATTTGCAAGCCTGTTGACCAGAGAAGATTTCCCCACATTCGGCTTCCCTATAACGGCCACCTTCGGGCGCCCGTCCTCTTCTTCCTGACTGCCATTTTCCGGAAAATGGCTGACAACCTCATCAAGCATCTCCCCGATTCCGAGCCGCGAAGCCGCCGAAACCGGAACCGGATCCCCGATTCCAAGATTGTAAAACTCATAGACATCGGGCATGTATTTTTCAAAACTGTCAACTTTATTAACCACAAGCGTAACTGGTTTCCCGGAACGACGAAGCATGTCAGCAACCTTGGAATCAGCATCCTGCAGCCCCTGTCTTACATCCGTCAGAAATATAATCACATCTGCAGTCGCGATTGCAATCTCTGCCTGCTCCCGCATCTGTGAAAGAATAATGTCCCGGCTGTCCGGTTCAATTCCCCCGGTGTCTATCAGTGTAAAATTATAATCCAGCCAGCTGATCTCCGCATAAATGCGGTCCCTTGTCACTCCCGGCGTATCCTGAACGATTGATATGCGCTCTCCTGCAAGCACATTGAACAGCGTGGACTTGCCAACATTCGGGCGGCCCACCACTGCCACTACGGGTTTACTCATTTTATCCTGCTCCTTTTCTGTATATATATCCTTTTCATCCCAGCATGGCATCCAGCAGATCCTGACCGCTTGATTTTACAATATCTATATCCACTTGTAAAGCTGTTTTCAGCTCTGAAAGCGTCATATCATCCAGAAAAACCTCTTCCCCGCTCCGAAGCAGATTGCAGGAGAGGAGCAGCCGCTCCCCCAGCTCCTTTCCCGTGAGCTGTGCTGCAAGATCCTGTCCTGTCAGAAGACCGGCCACTGTGATCAGCTCACCAAAAAAATCGTTGCGGATGGGATAAACTAAAATCCTGCGCGATGGAAAAGCCTTCATACATTCTTCCGCCAGCTGCACGAGAAACGGTGCTGCCAGATAACCGGTCGCCAGGGAAACTACATGCTGTTTCCCTTCTTTTTTGTCCTTCCACTCCCGCACACGCACTGCAAGCGCTTCGCGGAACTCATCCAGCAGAAGCCGCATCATCCCGACCCCGTTTTCAAGCTGAAGATATCCGTCATAGCTCTCTTCCGGAGGCAGCTCCTCTCCCGCAAGCAGATACCACTCATCGCTCGCATGGATAAAATGTGTCCCGTAGCTCTCCATACAGCGTCTCTGCCAGCCGCGCACCGTGGCGAGCACCCCCTGTGCTTCCTCTTTTGTAAAAGGCTCAAGCGGATAAAGACCCTCCCGGTATTTTGAGAGTCCGACCGGCACCACCGACACACTTTTCATAAAAGGAAGATAACCTGTCAGTTCCCTGATGGAGCGTTCCAGCTCCTCACCGTCGTTGACCCCCTTACAGAGCACAATCTGACCGTTCATCTCAATGCCGGCCCGGTACAGACGATCTATTTTTTTCAGAGCCTCCCCCGCAAAACGATTATTCAGCATCCGGCACCGGAGCGCTGGATTTGTCGTCTGCACGGAAATATTGACGGGGGCCATTTTATACCGGATTATGCGGTCCAGATCCGCTTCCTGCATATTCGTCAGCGTCACATAATTCCCCTGCAGAAAGGAAAGCCTCGCATCATCATCTTTAAAATAGAGGGATTCCCGCATTCCCTCCGGCATCTGATCAATAAAACAGAAAATACACCGGTTATGACAGGACCGGTAGTCATCCATCAGCCCGTTTGCGAAAACAATCCCCAGGTCATCATCATACTCCTTTTCAATCTCCAGTTCCCACTCCTCGCCGTCGGACTTTTGCACCAGCATGGTGAGACATTCATCATGGATCAGGTAATGATAATCAAACACATCCCTGATTTCCATTCCATTGATCGACAGGAGAATATCTCCCGGCGCAAGTTCCAGCTCCTCCGCAATGCTGCCCGGCTCTATTTTATCAATTACATGCTGCTTATTTCCCATGCGATTTCTCCCATTATTTTCTGCCGGCCCCTGATCCGTTACGTCTTTGTATATTCCTGATACTCTTCATAAGTAATCAGTTTCCAGATATCATCGGTAATTCCCAGTTCCTCCAGCACACGAATCACATTCGTACAGTCCGGTCCCAGCACAATATAGCTGCCGCCATCAGACATTATCGTCTCCTCATTGCTGCTTTGCCCGTGATACCGCCTGTAATTGTGAAAGTAATCCCAGATATCATGCAATTTTCCTCCGTTAAAATAATTCAGGGAAAGGCCATTCATGTATCTTTTTTCTTCTTTCGGGGCAATGCTGGAAAGATAATAATCATTAAAATTACCTTCCTCAATGTCACGCTCCACTGCGGCAATCACCATTTCCAGCTCCTCACTGGCCAGAACACGGGCATTACTCCTGCCATCTTCTGCGTATAGCTCCACACTTCCGAAATAATACTGATTCTCCTCATAATCTTTCCCCAGAATCAGCTCTTTTAGCAGCTCTTTTCTGCTCTCCCACGCAAGAATCACGGCAGTCGGGGAAGAAGCATCGTTCCGGTATTCCTCCGTAACCGGAAGCGGATATCTTCGCTCTGTCATTGAACCGTCTTTCAGATAATAGCGAAATGTTGTGTAATAATATCCGCTCTCTTCACTGGCCATTTTCCCGTAAACCTTTTTATTCTCTATCACCGCGCGGTGCACCGCAGTCATTTTCGAAAACTCTTCCGCGGACACCTCAACCGGATAATCCATATTGATAAAAGCCGCCTCAATATCGCTCTCCTCAGGCACATACCGCTCAATGCCAAAAGCATCCAGTTTGAAAAGACTCAGAAAAACAACGGCCACCACGCTAAAAGCCGCCCACTCCGCCACTCTTTTCTTCCTGAACACTTTAAAGCTCTTCTCAAGCAGCATTTCCGCGATAAAAAAGCAGAGAAAGCCAAAAATTACAATGCAGACAATAATCCACAGATACATATCAGACCGCTGGTATTCTTTAAACAGCTCCGCCACCCAGATAGAAAGCATAAAACCGCCACAGAGCGCCGCACCCCAGCGGAATACAGGCTTCATCACGCCAAAACTTAACATATCGCCCGCCGTCTCAAGCTGACGTCTCCCGTAAATCCAGCAGGCTGCAGCCAGAAGTACCACCGCGGCGGCGGAATAGATCCCGATCAGATACCCTCCATTTACCGTAAGTCCGGTGATCAGTTCCGATCCTGTCTCCGTCACCCGTTTTACGCGGAGATTATTTCCGAGATAATAAATCGGGGAAAGAATACAGGAAGCTCCCGGATTCCAGTAATCCGAAACCCCATAACTGACAAGCTGAATCAGACTGCATATCAGATACATACTCCCCACATACAGGTAATTTGCAATCAGGAAGTACACCGGCATGGCAAAAATCTGCCCTGTCATCATTGCCATAAATACCGCCAGTGAGTAGGCAAAAAACGTCATACCTGCCGTATAAACAAGCCACAGAAGCAGATACTGCATACAGGTAATTCCGGTTGCCACGCACACCAGCACGGACACAACAAAAATCAGCAGCTGCGGAATCAGCATAAAGGAAATACCGGACAGATAATTTGTCACAAAAAGCTCCACACGGTTCACCGGAAGCGCATGAATCATATTTGCATTCCGCGCCGAATACAGATAAGAAAAAACCGCCGCTGACATCACCACCGCAAACAAAAATACCGGAAATGGCAGAAACCCGGTTTTAAGAGTGTTTTCCATTGCCATATACTGTCTGGATGCCTGATAAGTCCCATAATATTCATTTGTAATATTCAGATACAGATTCAGCGGTATAACAACTACAAGATAACTCAGATACAGCGCCCACAGCGGCCAGTAGTGCGTAAAATTTTTCCTGAATATCGTGAGGTTAAAACAGGATGTCTTTGACTTCATAATCAGCACCCCCCATTTCATAGATAAATATCTCCTCCAGCGTCAGCGGAAGAACGTCCACGATAGCGGGATTGTCCGCCGCAAGAGCCTCCACTGCCGCCTTCGGGTCTCCCTTCACAATAAGCGTATAGACGCGTCCCGTATTGGACATATGCAGAAGATCAAAATGCTCCGGCAGCTTGGGCATGCCGCTCTGACAGGCAATCTGTATTTTAGACACAGTGCCCTGAAGATCACTCAGGGACCTCTCAATCACAAGCTTCCCGTGATGCATTATTCCCACATGATCACAGACATCCTCCAGTTCACGCAGATTGTGGGAGGAAATCAGTACCGTCATCTCCATTTCTGCCACCTCTGAGAGAATGATCCCCCAGATCTGACGCCGCATCACAGGATCCAGCCCGTCCACCGGCTCGTCCAGCAGCATCAGCTCCGGTCTGCAGCAGATGGCAAGCCAGAACGCAACCTGTTTCTGCATTCCCTTTGACAGACGCCTGATATTTCTTTTTATATCAATATCCGGAAAAAATTCCTGCAGACGATAAAAAAGCTTTTTATCAAACCGGGAATAAATGCCCTCATAAAACCGCATCATCTCCATCGTATCTGCCTGCATAAAGTAGAACAATTCGTCCGGAATGTAGGAAATCTTCTCCTTCACGGCCTTATTCTCATAAACATTCTGACCGGAAATCAGTACATCTCCCTCATCCGGCCGGTATACTCCGGTGATATGCCGGATCAGTGTGGACTTTCCCGCCCCGTTCGGACCGACCAGTCCGTATATATTTCCCTTTCCGACATGCATATCCACTCCGTCGAGCGCCTGGAAGTCATCAAATGCTTTTCTCAGCTTCCTTACCTCTATCATATCTCCCAGCCTCCTTCTTCCGCCATGTCAGATCTGCCGGTTCCTCTTTCTGTGCAGCCGGCCGGCACCGCCTGCCTTCCGTCATCATCCTCCCCGCTCCCGGAATTCTTTCTCCTCTCTCCCAAACTGTCAATCCGTTCCAGCAGATCCTTTTTCCTGACAGAAAGAAAATACAATTCCTCCACAATTTCATCAAACTCTTCCAACAGCTCATGCTGCCGGACATCGCTGTGTTCCCGCTCTCCTGCCACAAACGACCCCTTACCGGCCACCGTATATATATAACCCTCATTCTCCAGATCCCGGTAGGCACGCTGAATCGTATTCGGATTGATCGCCAGACTGGACGCAAGCTCACGGACAGATGGCAGCTTTTCATCTGCAAATATGGAATTTGATATAATCAGTTTTCGAAACCCTTCCTTGATCTGCTCATAAATAGGCTTTGAATCCCGGTAATTTAACTGAATCAACTCCCCAACCTCCCAACTGTATCAACCGTTCTATTTGTATTAATACAGCCACTATACCATCGGAAGACACAGGAGGCAAGAAAAAGAACCCTGGGAAATTCTGAAGATTTTCTTAACTCAGATCAGACAAAGAAACCCGCCAAGGTTCCCACGCCTGCCATTGCTTGCGCGGTGTGAAAAAAGAATCTGCGGATTACAGCAGGTACAGATATCCGTCACTGCGATATTTTCTCTTCTCACCCCGGCTTCCAGCAGCACGATCTCATTTGCCCTCCAGAGATCAAGCTGATATTTTTCCTCTCCGCCCGGCCTGTGTGTTTTCCTGTTCAGAATCTCTGTGACATTTTCCGGAAACGCTTCCGCAAAAACCTCCGCCACATCCCCGCTGACCTCATAGCAGTCCCGGCAGATCGACGGTCCGATGGCACAGAGCAGTTCCTCCGGCCGCGAACCATACTCACGCTTCATCGCGTCAACCGTGACTGCACCCATACGCTTTACTGTTCCACGCCATCCTGAATGGCTCAGCCCGATCGCGCGGCGAACCGGATCCAGAAAATAAAGCGGAACACAGTCCGCAAAAAAAGCAGACAGCATCAGACCCGGCTCATCTGTGATCAGGCCATCCACCTCTGTATAGTCCCGCTTCCGCATCAGACCTGCTCCGGCGTCCTCCGATGTCACTTTCCTTATATTTGTCGTATGTGTCTGATCGGTAAAAACAAACCTGTCATAATCAGCCCCTAGTACCGCGGCCAGACGCCTGAAATTTTCCTCCACCGCAGACCGGTCATCCCCGCGCGAAAAACTCAGATTCATGGTGGAATAAATCCCTCTGCTCACACCGCCTTTTCTGGTAGTAAAGCAATGCTGCACCATACCGGCAGATTCCAGCAGCGGAAACTTCAGCAGAAGCATCCTGTCTCCGTTTTCTGTATCATGCCATTCCTCCCGCAGACTCCCTGCAGTACACACTTCCTGCGCACGCTTCTTCCGACGGATCACTGAAAAATGTTCCTGCATTATTATCACGCTCCTTTTACCATAATCCATATCTTTCACCGGTATCCACAGTACTCAAATGCATTTTTAACCACCTGCATTTCCTCCCCCCAGACTGCCACAACATCAAAACGGCACGATGTGTGTCCGGTCAGCGCATGTGTCTGACAATAATGCATTGCAACCCTGCTGATTGTGCGCTGCTTGTATTTGTCCACAGCCTCAAGCGGATCCCCGCAGCCGGTTCCTCTCCTGAATTTAACCTCCACAAAAACCAGATATCCGTTCTCCTTCGCGATAATGTCAATCTCACCCGCCCTGCAGCGATAATTGAATTCCAGAATTTCATATCCCTGTTTTAAGAGGTATACCCCGGCAGCCCTTTCGTATAAAGTTCCGACCCTTCGTCTGTTCACGCTCTCCCCTTTCCGGAAGCTGATTTTCCCGTATTTTTTCTGTCGCTTTCCCTAAGCTGCTCACCCGGAATAAAATATAGTCCTTAAAGCAGACCGGAATCCTTTAATTTCCCTTTCATCCGGTCCATATCATCCACAAAAACGAGAATTTCCGCCACAACCTCATAGAGCTCCGGAGGAATCGTATCGCCGATTTCCAGCTTTGAGAGTGTCTCCGCCAGCCTGTTATCCTGATAAAACGGGACATCATTTTCTTTCGCCGTCTCGATAATCTTCTCCGCCACGGCGCCCTTTCCGGCAGCAAGAATCTTTGGCGCCACATCTCCCGGCTGGTAGGCGAGCGCCACCGCCGTTTTTTTCTTTTCTTCCTCTTTCCCAGTCATTCCAATCCTCCGCCCTATGCCCGCACATCAAACGAATACCGGTGCAGACTTCCGTTCTGCGTCCGTCCGCCTTTCAGAAAGCTCTCCATCGGATCAGCTTCTTTCTTCTCCTTCGATATTGTAATCTTACAATTGTATCCCTTGTTTTTCAGGTGCTTTTCCAGAATTGGAAGATGTTTTTCGACCAGACCAAAGGAAGACAGATCAGAAAAATAAAAATTAGTCGTCACCTGCTTTTTCTGCATCCGTACCGAGACATCCGTGGAACCCAGGTGATCCAGGTCCAGGTGCAGGAATGCCGTCAGTTCCGCTTCCGGGTCGCGAAGCTGCTTTTTATTCGTATAGACATAGAGCTCCCCGTTCGCGCTCTGTCCCGACATTTTCAGCGGCATCTGAATATATGTATAAATCTGATTCATCTGATTCATAAACTCGATATTGCCACGCACATCCGCCGCCGCCTGTGCAAACGCATTCTGCCCGCTGCCGGATGCCCTTACCGCCGCCTCCATCTGCCCGAGCTGCCGCTCAATTTTCTCAAAAAGACCGGACGGCATATCTTCTTTCGTCAGCTCTCCCGGCTTCATCAGCCACTGTTCCTTTATCACATTCCGGAACAAAGCCTGAAATTCCTTCCCGGAAAACAGCCTCGAAAGCTCCGGAAATCCATTCTGCCGGTTCTCCTCCAGCGCTTTGCGTACGGCATTGAGAAACTCCCCGGCTGTCATATCCGGATTCAGCGCTGTCCGCGCTGCTGCCCTTGCGCCATATTCCTCTCCGGTAATCATACGGCCGCCATTCTCCCCCTGCATCGTATCCACAAAAATCTCTTCTTCTCCGCCATCGTAAAACAGCCCGGAACTTCCTGCCAGTTCCGGCATGCTCTGCAGAAGCTTTGTCAGCCGTCCCAGCTGCTCTGTGTCAAAAATCTCCCCCAGAGTACTTCCCTCCGGTAAAAGCTGCGGAATATTCAACCCCACTTCTTTTCCTGCAGTCGCTGTCTCCCGGGAGAGCTGCATATCCGCGAAAATCTTTTCTCCTGACACTTCTGTCAGATTTCTCCCGTCCGATGGTATACCTGACGCTGACTCAGATTCCGTCCCGGGCGCAGCCGCGGCTCCTGTCTGATCTTCTACCCCTGCCAGCCCCGGAATAAACGCCGTCCCTGTCTGCCCCTGTGTCGGCGCCTGCACAGCAGCCCCGCCTCCGGACGTTTCACCCGCTCCCGAAACCATACCCGCTCCCGGACCGGCCTGCCCGTCACCCGCAGTCTCACCGGGCAGGACAAAAACTCCCTCTGTCCCGGCGCCTGCAGCTTCTGTGGACGGCATACCTCCAGCCGGCGGCTGCCCGTCGCCGCCTGAAAGGCTGTCGAGAATACGGCTGTACAGGGCAAATGCCGTCTCCGGTGAAAGACTCTCATCCCCGAGCGCTGCCGTCAGCTGATTTAACACCAGCTCCATTTCGCCCAGAACGGCCTGACGACCTGCCAGGTAGTTCTCAAACTGTGCAGCCATCTGTTCTGTCACCGGCAGACCAAGCTTTGTCATCGTGACTGCCGTGGATACATCAATTCCCGGATTGCCGCTGATTACTTTGAGCATATTGAGGATCCCCTGCTTTCCGATCGGAAGCTGCTCCCGCATCATGGCATCCACCATGGCAAGATTCCGCTCCGTCACCGGAACCTTTGCCGCCGTCAGCGCATTTAAAAGGATCGGGTTTGCGGCATTGGCCGTCCCGGTATACGGCCTGATCTCAACAGTCGCCCCGTCGTTGGATTTTACCTGAAAAAACATGGATGATCCCGGCTGAATATCTACTTTGCCACTCATGCGGGCGGTAATCTGCTGTCCGTTGCCGAGCGCCAGCGTCACTTTTCCATTCCTGACATGATTTACCGTTCCCTCAAAGATACTGCCTGCAGAGAGTTCCCCCGCGGTGGACACCATTTTCTGCGCACCCTGCGCACTCCGGAGCTCCTCCGTGCCATTGGTCACATTACGGCTGTACTGCCCCAGCTTCTCTGTTATCTGCATAATCTTCCCCATTTCTGCATTTTCCGCACTGTATGAATTTTCTGATAAAACTGATGCGGTGAATCGGGGAAGGCCCGTATTGATTCAGGGCCGCAATGTGCTCCTTCGTCCCGTAGCCCTTACACGACGCAAAGCCATACTCCGGCATGAGTCTGTCATATTCTGCCATAAGTCTGTCCCTTGTCACTTTAGCCACGATACTCGCCGCCCCGATGGAAATGCTCTTTTCATCCCCTTTGATGATGGGTACCTGTCTGATTCCGATTCCGGGGATCGTGACCGCATCATTTAATAGTATATCGGGCTTTTCGTTTAATTTGCTTATAGCCTCCCGCATGGCTTCATAGGTTGCCTGAAGGATATTAATCTCGTCAATCCGCTGCGGTCCCACCATTCCAACCCCGACTGCAACAGCCTTTTCAAGAATCACCTCATAAAGCTCTTCACGCCTGGCAGCCGACAGCTTCTTGGAATCATTAATATGAAGAATCTCACAATCCTGAGGCAAAATTACAGCCCCGGCCACCACCGGCCCTGCCAGCGGCCCGCGGCCCGCCTCATCGATGCCGCAGATCAGCCCGTATGCGGCATACTCCTCCTCATATTTCATCAGCCGCTTCGTTCTCTCCCGTTCCGCTGCAAGCCGCTTTATCCGCTGCTTCGCCTGTCCGACCAGCTGCAGCACCCCTGCGCGCTCATCCTTTTCGTAGGTATGTATAAAAGAATCAAGCTCGTCTTCTCCCGTCTTCTGCAGCTGTGATTTTATCTCAGCAATTTTCTTTCGCTCCATTTCCGAATCCAGCTCCTCCCGTCCCGCCGCATCAGTCCTTCTCCTCCGGTCTCTCCAGCGAAATCCTCCCCAGCCTGCCGCCGCGGAAATCATCCAGCAGAAGTGCCGCTGCCCTGTCATAATCCAGCTCGTTCCCTTTTGAAATACAGCCGCGCTTTTCTGCAATCCGTCCCAGCAGCTCCGCCGCAGAAACCGCTTCTTCCTCAGTCTCATACCTCTGTGCCAGAACACCCGGATATTCTTCCAGGAGGAACTGTATCAGCAGCAGAGCCAGCTCATTTACCTGGAGAATCTCATCTCTGACAGCCCCCGTCAGGGCCAGATTCTGCGCCACCTTCTGATCCTCAAATCTGGGCCAGAGAATTCCCGGGGTATCCAGAAGCTCAATATTCCTGTTCAGTCGAATCCACTGCTTCCCTTTGGTGACGCCCGGCCTGTTTCCCGTTTTTGTACACGCTTTTCCCGCATAGGAATTGATGAAAGTGGATTTCCCGACATTAGGTATTCCCACAACCATGGCCCGCACCGGGCGGTTCTTTATCCCGCGTTTCCTGTCACGCTCAATTTTCTCCCGGCAGGCCTCCATGACAACTTCCGTCACACCTTTCATACCCGTCTTTTTTCTGGCATCAAGGGCCACCGTAAAGTATCCCTTTTCCCTGAAATACTCCGCCCATTCCCTGTTTTTTCTCTCATCTGACAGATCTGATTTGTTCATCAGAATCAGTCTGGATTTGTTCCTGCCCAGTTCGTCAATATCCGGATTACGGCTTGACATTGGAATTCTTGCATCCAGAAGCTCTATCACCACATCAATCAGTTTTATATCTTCCTGCATCTGACGTTTCGCTTTCGTCATATGTCCGGGATACCACTGTAACTGCATCTTTTTCCTCCATTCGCATATGTTTCTGCATCCACGATCTGTTTTTCTATCTCACAGACCTGCACCCACGCTCACAAAAAGCCCATATCTCCCCACGGAGACACAATAAACCATGCCTTTCCTACAATATATTCTTTTTTTATATTCCCTATATTCGCATACCGGCTGTCCTCGCTGTTATTCCGGTTATCTCCCAGCACAAAAAATTCGTCATCCCCGAGCACCAGCTCCTCCTCCGCCAGCCCCGGATCTTCTATGTCCGCTGTCTGAATCTCTTCCGGAAACGGCTTTCCATTCACAAATACCGCTCCGTCCCTGATCTGCACCGTATCGCCCGGCACTGCGATCACACGTTTTACATAATAATGCGACTTTTCATTTCCATTCGGGAGAAAGACAATAATGTCATTCGGCTGCGGGTTCGTCACCTTATAAATAAAGCGGTTCACCAGAATCTCAGTACCCCCCTCCAGTGTACCCGCCATGGACTGCCCCACCACACCCGTGCGGAGACCGACAAAATAGACCAGTGTAAATGCAATCATCAGCGTAATCAGGATCTCTGCAGTCCATGTCAGCACCTCTCTGACCGCCGACACATTTACTTTTCTCTTCCGTCTGCCAAAATTCAGACCACTCCGTCTTCGTCTGACCACTTTTCTGTTTCCCTTTCCTCTCCGTTTCCCGGCTTTGGCGTTCTGTTCTCTGTTTCCTGCTGCTTTTTTCGCATGTTTTTGTCCCGTTCTACTTTATCATAAACCTCTGCTGTGTGCAATTGGTCTTTCCTGTAAAAAAATCTTTACATTTCACAGACTATATGATAGAATTTAACAGTTGTGTAGAGAAGAAGGATGGTCCTCTGATACGGACAGGCCGGTTAAGAACATCCAGAAAACAGGAGGTCACAGATATGAATGCACAGGAAATCATCAGAAACATTGAAAAAGAACAGTTAAAAGCGGAAGTGCCCGAGTTCCGCGTCGGCGACACAGTAAAAGTGTACGGCAAAATCAAAGAGGGAAACCGCGAGCGTATCCAGATATTCGAAGGTATCGTCCTCAAAAAACAGGGCGGCGGCAACCGTATAACCTTTACAGTCCGGAAACTCTCAAACGGTGTCGGTGTGGAAAAAACATGGCCCCTCCACTCCCCGAATGTGGAAAAAGTGGAAGTCGTTCGCCGAGGTAAAGTCAGAAGAGCAAAACTGTTCTATTTAAGAGGCCGCGTCGGCAAGCGGGCAAAAGTCAAAGAGCGTGTAAAGTAAGCGGATATCACTGAAATAAAGCAAAAAGAGGATGTAATGGATGCCCTGAAAGGGTACCGTGCATCCTCTTTTTTGCTTCCGGAAACCGGCCCCGGGGCTCAGCATTTCTGCATCACATTTAAAATATCCTCGTGCCGGAATCCACGGCGCTGTAAGAACTGATACATCCGCCGCTGCTCACGCTCATCTGCACGGTCCGCATTATAATGACGCTTTTCCAGCAGCTGGCGTATTTTCTGCCTTTCGTCGGAATCAAACACCTCCAGAAGCGCCTGTTCCGCCAGGTCCTTTGAGACACCTTTCTGCATAAGATCATACTTTAACTTCTGCCGGCTCTTCTTCTGCTGATGATAACAGATATAATGCCTTGCATACCGGAAGTCGTCAATATAGTGATACCTCTCCGCATAGGCGACAGCCTCCTCCACACACTCTGCGGGATATCCGCTCCTCTCAAGCTTTTCGCGCAGCTGCTGCCTGGTCCGGTCCATCTGCTCCAGCAGAAACAATGCCCTCTTCTTTGCCCGGATACCGATCACGGAGGTGAGAATCTTCCGGTAAAGCTCCTCCGGAATCCATTCCCCCTCCCGCAGAAGGAGTTCCCCCTCCTCCAGCGGGAGACTGCGGATTTCCTTCCGGTAGAGTGCCAGCTCTGCTCCACTCTCCAGCTGAATCACCACGCGCCCCTTATCCCCGTAAATTATTTTCTTTATCTGCTGCTTTTCCATGCACTCCCACCTCCCGGCATTCCGTCTCACCTGCATTCGCCCACAGACCGGACAGAATCATCCCCATAGCAGCGTTATTCGCCGGACAGTGCATCTGCGGTGTCTGCGGCGACAAAGTCTGCTGCTGAAGCCTTTTGCGAAACTTCGGATGCCTTCCCAGAACCCGCGGATACCTTCTCAGAAGCTTCAGATGTCTTTGCAGCGACCGTCGAAGTCCTGCCGGCAGCTTTCTTTCCCCTGCTTTTTGCCAGCTTTTCCTCTGTTTCCTCTTCCTCTGCATCATCCGAAGCATAATGTTCGCGTACCTTCGCTTCCACTTCATCGCAGACCTGCGGATTCTCCCTGAGATAATTCTTGGCATTCTCACGGCCCTGCCCGATCTTCTCTCCATTATACGCATACCAGGCCCCTGATTTGTTGATAATTCCAAGGTTCGCGGCAAGATCCAGAATGTCTCCCTCTTTTGAGATTCCCTTTCCGAACATGATATCAAACTCCGCCTCCTTAAACGGGGGCGCCACCTTGTTTTTAACAATCTTGACACGGGTGTGGTTCCCCACGATCTCCCCGCCCTGTTTTAACGACTCAACCCTGCGGACATCCAGACGCACAGATGCATAGAATTTGAGCGCACGTCCGCCTGTCGTCGTCTCCGGATTGCCAAACATAACACCGATTTTCTCGCGAAGCTGATTGATAAAGATAACGACGCAATTGGACTTGCTGACAATTCCGGTCAGCTTCCGGAGCGCCTGACTCATCAGCCGCGCCTGTAGTCCGACATGGGAATCCCCCATCTCGCCGTCGATTTCTGCCTTTGGAACCAGAGCCGCAACGGAATCCACAATCACGATATCCACCGCGTTGGAACGCACCATCATCTCCGCGATCTCAAGCGCCTGTTCACCGCAGTCCGGCTGTGATATGTAAAGATTGTCAATATCCACCCCGATATTTTTTGCATAAACAGGGTCGAGCGCGTGCTCCGCATCGATAAATCCTGCGATCCCTCCCGTTTTCTGCACCTCCGCAACCGCATGCAGCGCGACCGTCGTCTTACCGCTGGACTCCGGCCCGTATATCTCTATAATTCTCCCCTTCGGCAGTCCTCCAAGTCCAAGCGCGATATCCAGGCTCAGAGATCCCGTCGGAACTGCCTCCACATTCATGCGGGAGGAGCTGTCGCCAAGCTTCATAATGGAACCTTTGCCATACTGTTTTTCAATCTGTGAGATCGCAGCGTCCAGCGCCTTCAGGCGATCCTGCTTATCAAACTTTTCCTGCTTTTCTTCTCTTGCCATATTTCTCCTCATTTCTGCGCGGCTGATACATCTGCCAGGTTCGTGGACGCCGCGCAGACACAAACCCGCAGACTGAAAGATTCTCTCTATTCAATCTTACCTTCATTCACATTGTTATCCAGACACCGGACTTACAACCCGGACTACTTTGCACTTTGTTGCGAACTTATGTTCGTTTCGTGCTCTTATCGTAATACATCACAGTGCAAATGTCAACACTAACTTTAAAAATTATTATACACAGCATGTGTCCCATAAAACGGACTCCGAAAGGTGATTTTTAAATATTTTCGGGCAGAACTGCCGTACTGTCAGGGAAATATCTGAAAAAACAGATGAAATGCTATTTGCAGACACACCTGCCCCGATACAGAATTTCACAGGAAATCTCCCATGATATCAGGGACAGATGCCAGAATTGCAATTATAGATAAATACAACCTGATCATGACATATCCCTGAAGAAATATGTCATGTAAAAAATTTCTAAAATATCTTCAGGAGCTTCCGGTCTGATATCCGGTAGAGACGCGTACATATTCCTTCGATGCTCTCCTGCTCTCTGTCAGTCAGTAGCATTGTAATGCCCGCTTCTTTAATCCGGGACGACAGCAGCCGGCGTATTTCTGAAGCCCGGTCCTCCGCCATCCCGCAGACAGGTCCGTCAAGCAGGACAGTCTGCGGATCTTCCATCAGTACCATCGCGACTTTAAGACGCTGCTTCATCGCAGGAGTATAGCGCTCCAGAATCGTTCTGCTCGCAGGCTCGATTCTGACAAGATGCATAATTCTGCTGATATCTCTGCTGTTAACACGGCCTCCGATCTCCGCAACCTGTCTGAGATTCTCATAACCGGTCCCGTACGGGGCCGGAAACTCCATATCATCCAGCATCACGCCGGCTGTCTCTGCAAATCGCCCGTCTTTGATCTGCCGGCCCTCCACCTGTATACTCCCGCCATCAGGAGATACCAGACCGCAGAGCATTTTTACAAGCATGGTTTTTCCACTGCCGCTCTCCCCCACGATTCCGACAGACTCTCCCCGCTTTACTTCCAGTGATATCCCGTCAAACAGCACACTGTCGCCAAAATGTTTTGTAACTTCCTTTAACCCGATTACCGTCTCCATCTCCATACTCCTATTCCTGCACCCTCTCTTCCGCCGGCATCGTCGTCTTCACCGTTCTGATCATATCAGTGTTATTCGCCGTCAGATAGCAGGAAACACACAGGAACAGGCACACACACACCCAGTATACACCATGAAAACCAGTCCGGCAGACGCCCTCCCTGCAGACGGGCAGGACATTTCCCAGAAACGTAACGCCCACGGGAGCTCCTCCTCCTGCATAACAAACCGCACAGTCAAGCCCGATCAGAAGAGCCAGCATCACGAAAGCGCGCTGCCTTGTCCCTGCGGAAAGCAAAAACTGATAAAAGCAGAGAGCAGTACAGAGAAAAAAGGCGGTAACATTGCCCAGCAGCGCCAGGCTGACGCCGTCCACAGTCTGCCCCGGCGCCGTAAACACCCCTGCAAAACTGACTGTCAGAAATTCCGTGACATTCGTATTCATCCGCGTCTCGCTCTCGAACAGCGTCACAAAAAAACTCATGCCCAGCAGTCCCGCAACGGCCACAGCCGTGACGAAAAGCACTGAAACCATATTGTTGGCCCAGACATCCTTTCTGGACTTCCGGCGAACCAGAAATACCATATCCCCGGGACCCGCCACAAGCACCCTGGGCACCAGAACCAGTCCCAAAAGCAGCTGTAAAAACACAAGATTCTCCGGCTTTCCCGCGGTCCACAGAAAAATCTCGTAAAACGAATATGGATCCGCAATACCAGCCCTGACTGCCCTGATATAAATCAGCAGAAACGACATCAGATACAATAGTACGAACCTGTCCAGCCCGTTTTTACCGGACTTAAAACTGAGTCCGCCCAGATAACGCTTTCCCCATCCCACACGCGAAGTACGCATTTACCATCCCCCAGTCTGCAGACAAAAGTCAGAGTCTCCTGTTTATTGTACTATAATTGAATAAAAAAAGCAACACCCGTTGAACAATGTCTCCGCCATCCTGTCCACACACTGAATTTTTCAGGAAGCATCCCTGTACGCGGGCCGCATTTTCCCCGCTTTCTGTATCAGATTCCGCGATTCGCACTGCGGCTCCTCCACGGAGCGCATTTTTTCTGCACAGCACAGCCAGAGAGCCGGACCTTCCGCAAAAGGAAAATCCGGCTCTCTTTGTTCTGTCATATTCCACAAAACCGGAACGCAAACGTCACCGGCCCTGTCACATCGAGATGATACTCCGGATGCACCGGCGCGCCCCAGCTGTCATCCCCGCCAACGCCCATCTGGGCTTTCGCCACACGCACCACCGTGTGATGTACCGGCGGGAGCTCATACGCATGCATCGCATTCTCCAGCTCATGCGGCGTATACGGCAACGCCGAGAAAGATAGTTCTTCCCCCGCAAACAGCATGCCCCGGCCCCTCTCATCCGTCACTTTTGCCCAGCGCACACCGACCTTATTTCCACATTCCTGCGGCACCAGATATTCAGCCAGATTATCATACACACGGTTTTTAAAGATTCCAAGCCTGGCGCCTGTTCTGCGGTCCGCATACGTCTCCTGTGGTCCGCAGCCGTACCAGGTGAGTCTGTCATATTCCGCGCCCAGCTGAAAAAGCATTCCGAATTCCGGCATATCCGGCAGTCCTGAAACCGGCTCATAAGAGAGCCTGGTCTCCACGGTACCGTCCGCAAATACCGTGTATGTCACCTGACAACGGCTCTCAGGCGTCGTCGGCATGTTGTAAACATAAGTTACTGATACGCTGTCCCCGTTTTCCTCAACGGCCGGAAGCAGACCGGCCGTCCTGTCCGCCGCAGCATAGAGACCTGCGATCTTCCACTGTGCCATATGGGCCGTCATCCGGTTTCCGCAGTCATTATCCACCGGCGCACGCCAGAACTGCGGCATCGGAATTTTTTCCAGCATTTCACACCCAAGATAACGGTATGACACCAGCCCGCCGTTTAAGCCGGAAAACAGCACGTCAAAATGCTCTCCCTTTACGCCTGTATTATTCGTCCCGTGAATCACACGGATGCGTTTTGCCGGCTGCACTACCGCAGGCCGCGCACATCTGCCCATCAGCGCGGCAGTTTCCGGAATATCCGGCATTGTAAGGATTACCGGCTCTGCCGTGGGGAGCGCCGCAGCCCCGCCGCCGGCCATAACCGGGTATATCTTCTGCCCGAACGCAGTCTCATGTCCCGCCCTGGCCCAGAGCATATCTTTTTTTAAACAAAATGATACCGTTACGGCGTATTCCGACCTCTTCTGTCCTGATGCGATCTGCTCTGCAAATGCCTCCGGCAATGCATATGTCCCCGTGGAGAGCGGCTCTACTTCTGCCGCCATTTTTCTTTTGTCAACCGTGATTCCATCCCGCTGCAGCAGAAGGAAGCAGTCGTATTCCGCGGTATTGCAGAAAAGACTTTTGTTGACCACGGTAAACGCATTTTCTTCAAAAGTGATGCGAATATTCTGGTAGTTATATTTTACCTCCTGCATTTTCGGGGAAGGCCTGCGCCCTCCGGCATAGCAGATCCCGTTTCCACTAAAATTGTAATCTGTGGGACGCTCCAGAAAATCCCCGCCATATGCCTGGAATTCCTTTCCATAGCGGTTCCGCTTCAGAATGGACTGATCGATATAATCCCAGATAAACCCGCCCTGATAGCGCAGTTCTCTCTCCGCCAGTTCGGTGTATTTGTGCATCGCACCACAGGAATTTCCCATGGCATGTGCGTATTCGCAGAGAATAAACGGTTTTTCTTTCTGCCATGCAAGATTTTTCAGAATCCCCTCCACGCTGAAATACATCTGACTCTCTATATCGCTGCTGTCGCTGTAACGGCGGTCATTGTTGATCCCCTCGTAATGCACAGGCCGGTCCGGGTCAAGCCGGCGGAATTCCTGCGCCATCGCATAAATGACTTTTCCGCCGTAAGACTCATTTCCGCAGGACCAGATCAGTACCGAAGGATGATTTTTGTCTCTCTGATAGCCGGAATTGACACGTGAGAGCATCCTGGCCTCCCACTTTTTATTATCCCCCGGCACAATCCCTTCCACCGGTGCCGCGCCGCGCATCGCCGCCTCCCAGGTCCCATGGGATTCGAGGTTATTTTCCGCCAGCAGATAGATTCCATACCGGTCGCAGAGCTCGTAAAGCCCCGTGCCATTCGGGTAATGACTCGTCCTGATGGCATTGATATTGTTCTGTTTCATCGTCACAAGATCCTGAACCGTCTCCTCCAGGCTTACCACACGCCCTGTCAGGCAGCTGAACTCGTGGCGGTTCACTCCCTGAAAGACAATCCTCTTCCCGTTCAGACACATCAGTCCGTCTTTTATCTCAAAACGGCGAAAGCCGGTTTTCTGGGATATCACCTCCGTGCGATTCCCTTCCGCGTCATACACCTCCAGTCGGAGTTCATACAGATACGGCTGTTCCGCACTCCATAGCTTCGGATCCCTCACGGTCCGGGAAAAACGGCACTCCTCCGCGAGAACCTCCTCCGTTTCAGATATCACGGTTCCTTTATATCCACCCGAAAGACTCTCCGCCGTATCCAGACGTCCCATATCCCGCAGACTCACACGGACGCGTCCCGGTCCTTCCTCCACAAATGCTTTAAGCTCCACCCGCAGCTCCGCGCAGGTGAGCGTTTCATCCACAATCGGACGGATTCTGATATCCTGCACATGTACTCCTGGCGTCATATACAGATATACACTCCGGAAAATCCCTGAAAAGCGGTAAAAATCCTGATCCTCACACCAGCTCCCGATCGTCCACTGGTACACCTTCACCGCCAGCTTGTTTTCCCCCTCCCGCAGGAACGGCGTCAGTTCAAATTCCGACGGCGTAAAACTATCCTCGCCATACCCCACGTATATTCCGTTCAGCCAGCATGCAAACCCACTCTCAACTCCCTGAAAAGAAATAAAGACCCTGTTTCCCCTCCACGCGTCCGGCAGCGTAAAGTATTTAACATAGCAAGCCACCGGATTATACTCCTGCGGGATCCCGTCCGTCCAGACTTCCTGGCGTCCGTCCCAGGGATACTGGGTGTTGACATACTGCGGCGTCCCGTAACCTTCCATCTGAATATGTGCGGGTACCCGGATATCTCTCCAGCCATGGCAGTCGCAGGAGTCCTTTTCAAAATCCGGTATCGTCTGCGCCTCATTCTCCGCATAATGGAATTTAAAGCTGCCGTCCAGAAAAAGACGCAGGCTGCTCCCCTGCCCCAGTCCTGCCACAGGGACCTCCTCCGCCTCTTCCCAGTCCCTGTAGCAGACATGATCCGAATGTGCCGGTATACAGTTTTCACCGAAAAATTCCGGATCTGTCAGTTTACTCACATCAAATTCTCTCATTATTCCCCCTGTGCAGTCAGCAACGGCGTCATACCTGTGTCTGTTCCTCCCGGTCTCATCCCTCCGGCTGCACTTCCTGCATCTCCGGAACCGGTTCCTGCGGCGGTATATCCTGCGGCGGCTGCTCCTGCGGCGGTATATCCTGCGGTGCCTGCTCCTGTGGAGGCTGCATGCCCGCCTTCAGCTGCGCCAGCGCTGCCTCCGCAGCCGTCAGCACATCATAGTTGGAGACATACGGCTTCGCTTCCGCAGACAGCGCATTGTAAAGATTTCTGGCATTTGCGATCGCAGGCTCACTCTCGGGTGTCACGGTTCCGATGGCGTTGATCGCATTCACCACAGCGGCTGCGTCCTGCTGCAGCGCCGCCTTACTCTCTGTCCCCGGCAGCGTGTATACCAGAACGGCATAGCCCTTGTCAATGTTCTCGTATACCGTCTTCGCCGCGGAAGGCGGCATATTAATACATCCGTGAGAACCTCCGGTCTTATAGATACTACCCCCAAAGCTGCTCCGCCAGCTGGCATCATGCATCCCCACATCCCCGGCAAACGGCATCCAGTATTTTACAGGCGTCGCGTAATCCTCGCCGCGCAGCACCGCGTCAGTCGTTTTATAGGTCAGCGAAAACGCTCCCGTCGGGGAGGCATTTCCTTTTGAGACATTGCCGGAGACAAAATCGCTCTCAATTACCAGCTTTCCGTTTTTGTAAAGAAACAGATGCTGCGCTGTCAGATTGATCTCGACATAGGAGTCCCCATAGTCGTTCTCCCCGTGGCTGTTTGCCGTCTGCAGATATACCGGCTCCCGCTCCGTTTCCTTACCCTCTTTTAAATCCGCCAGAATCTGCTCCGTCTCGCCCGCGTTATCAATCCTCCAGCCGTAATGGCCGCCTGAAATAGTAATCTCCTGACCGTAAGAGGTTTTCAGCGTTTTTTTCTGGTAGGCAGTGTTATATTTTTTTGCCAGTGTTTTCACAAAATCCAGCACTTTTTCCTCGTCTACTGTCACTTCCCAGTTGTCGCCGGACAGCCAGGTGCTGATCGTCTCACCGTCGAGAATCTCTCTGTTTTCCCCGAAATCATATGTAATAACGGTACCGGCATAAAGATTGAGCTCCTCAAGCAGCGCGAGCAGCCGTTCATCGTCGTCCGGCACTTCAGGATCCACATAGCAGCCGCTCTCATCAAGGTCAATCCGGTCTGAAAGTACCAGAACAGCCTCCCCGACTTTCTCCGCGAGCACCCCGCGGTTCAGTGTTGTTCCGTAATCGGCGGAAATCAGGGAATATCCCTCTCCCTCCCGGTAAGGGCTGCAGGACGCATCCACCGGCCTGCGCTGATTTGCACTCTTTGTCATGGAAAGCGCATCCAGCGCGCTTTCCAGCGCTTTTTCATCATAGGAGACGACCCGGTCGAGCTGCAGCTGTGTTTCTGTAAAAAGCGCTGCGGGCCACGCAAAGCCATTCTGCTCCTGCAGCAGCGCCTCCACTTCTCCGGCAAAAACCGGAGCCAGCCCGATGCTGCTTCCCTCAATTGTCTCCTCCGCACCTTCTCTCCCGGCAAGTTTTATGCTGTATTGATCAATCTCCTTCCGGATCAGGACCTCCACTTCCTCCGCACTGCGCCCTCCGGCAGGAATACCGTCAATGCTGGTCCCCGGGCAGAAATGGCTCCCGAAATACAGGACTCCTCCCAGATAAACCGCTGCCATCAGCAGCACAATCAGCCCGGCCGCACAAACGATTTTTTTCTTTTTCTTCATTCCCTTCTTCCTTTCCTCATATGTAAACATATTCCAGAACCTGTCACATATTAATCCAGACTAAAAAAATACTAATTTTCTTTTAGAACTTACATACTATTATAGATAAGCAGGCGGTCTTGTCAACAATTTGCCAGAATCGTAATATTTCTGTAAAATTAAGGCATTGGAAAATCTTAAAATATAGATAATGTTTCTTAAAAAAAACGGAAGATCATTGTTTCCGCAAAACCTCTGTGATATAATCGCAGACGAAATATACAAAAAGTACCAGTATCAGTTTCCATGAGGTGATGATTATGAACACGAAAACCCGTACAGCCGGAACACTCAGAATGGGAATCAGCTCTTTTCTCGAGAAAAACAGGCATGCGCTTCTGCTGCTGTATTTTCTCATTTATCTCCCCTGGTTTTCCTGGCTTGAAAAAACAGTGACAACCCATTTTCACGTCATCCACGTCGCGCTGGACGACCTGATCCCGTTCTGTGAATATTTTATCGTGCCCTACCTTCTGTGGTTCGGCTATGTCGCATGGGGCATCGCATACTTCTACCGGAAGGAGCGGGGTGAGTATTTCAGGCTCTGTGCGATGCTTTTCACCGGGATGACCGTGTTCCTCCTGATATCCACGTTCTATCCGAACGGACACTATTTAAGGCCTGCCACATTCGAGCGCAGCAATCTGTTTGTACAGCTTGTGCAGTGGCTTTATGAGACGGATACCTCCACGAATCTGTTCCCCTCGATTCATGTGTACAATTCGCTCGCCGTCAACATCGCGGTCTGGCATTGCGACAGCTTCCGCGGCGGGGAACTGAAAAAGAGGGCGGTCCGCTATGGTTCCGCGGCGCTGGCGTTTTCAATTGTTCTCGCCACAATGTTCTTAAAACAGCATTCCGTGTTCGACGTTGTCACCGGAATCGTGATGGCCGTTTTTCTCTACACAATTGTCTATGGAAATGTTCTGGCACGCATTCCCCTCAGACAACAGAAATACCGGCAGGAAAACCTGCACCGCGTCTGACGGTGCAGGTTTCTTTATGCCCCGGGCATCGTACGTATCCGCGTCGTGCATGGGAACCACGTATCCGTACCTTCTTCCGGCAGACGCATCGGGAACCTTTCTCACAAAAAAGCCGTGTGCAGACAGGCTTTACCTGGCCGCACACGGCTCTCTTTTCATTTATATTACAAATTCCCTGTATCAGTATTTGCCATACTCATCTCCCAGCGAGATAATCTGTTCGTTTACACTGGTGTCTGTGACGGGAGACACCTGATAATCATTGTCCCGCCCGGATAAAACCGGCCCGCCGTCGCTTCCCACATTATAAATAGAAAGAAGTTCGCGCATCCTTGTCGCCTGGCCCGACAGCTCCATGCTGGCTGCCGCACACTCCTGGCTCGTCGCGGAATTGGTCTGTACTACCTGGGATACCTGCGCCACCGCCTGATCAATCTGTGCCACTGCCGTCGCCTGATAATTCGAGGACTCCGCGATTCCGTGGATAATCACCTCACTCTTCTGCACAATCCTGGTGATCGTCTCCAGTGCCCGCGCCGTCTCATCTGCAATTCTGGAACCGGCTTCCACCTTCTGGATGGAATCCTCGATCAGTTCCGCCGTCTCGGACGCCGCCGCGGCGCTCTTTGCCGCAAGACTCCTCACTTCCTCCGCCACGACCGCAAAGCCTTTGCCCGCCTCCCCGGCGCGCGCAGCCTCCACCGCCGCATTCAGAGCCAGAATATTGGTCTGGAACGCGATATCGTCGATCACTTTGATAATCTTTGCAATGCTCTCGGAAGAACGGTTGATATCCTCCATCGCAGACATCATGTCCTGCATCTGAACATTTCCCTGTTTTACATCATCAATTGCCTCATTGACCAGCTTCGCCGCGGAATTTGCCTCCTCTGCGTTCTGTTTTGTCTTCTCCGCGATCTCATTGATCGACGCCGTGATCTGCTGGATCGCGCTCGCCTGCTGCGTGGATCCCTGTGCCAGGGACTCGCTCGCACTCGCCACCTGTGAGGAACTCGTCGTCACCTGGCGGGACGCATCGCTGATATTGCTGATCGCGTTATGATTATCCTCCACCAGTTTTTTGAGAGAATTGCCCAGGATATCGTCCGAGGATTTCGGACTTACCTGAACGGTAAGATTTCCTCTGGATACCTCCTCCGCGATGCCTGCCTGATACTTGATATTGTCGATTACCTTTGAATATTCATCCACAAGCTCGCCGAACTCATCATTATGTATCTTGTGCATGGTGATGTTCGTATTTCCCATCGCTATCTGCTTTGCCGCACCGGAAAGCTGCTCCACCGATTTGCTGATCACTTTCACCAGAGAAGTCGCAATCGCCACTGAGATAATGACGGCGACAACCGTCACAGTCGCATAGATTGCAATCGCATATTCATAATAGCGTTCCTTATCCGGCGCCTGCAGGATCCCCCTGAGAGAGCCTGCCCCGATATAGACAAGCACCAGACTTAAAACAACCGGAATTGAAAATCCGATAATCAGTTTTGTTGTCATTTTCATGTTATTCATAGCACTATTTCTCCTCTTCCTTCAAAGCAGGTTCTCCGCCGGCCTGTTCTGCTGACGGTCCTTCCACATCATTCAGCAGTCTCTCCGGATCCAGCAGCAGTTTCACATAATCGCCCACTTTTCCAATGGCAAATACATACTTATTCTGCGCCTTATCCGAGCGCCCGACAGAAGACTGTGGCAGCGTCTTTTTCTCCCTGATCTCAACTACCTCTGCAATCTTTTCCACCACCAGACCAACAATCGTCGAATTGACATTGATCACGATAATGCAGGTCCTGTCGTTGTATTCAAACGGCTCCTGGCAGAAGCGCAGTCTCACATCTATAACCGGAATAATCTTTCCGCGCAGATTGATAAGCCCCTTTACATAATCCTCGCTCTCCGGAATCATGGTAATCGGCTGAATCTGAATGATTTCGCTCACATACTCGATCCGTATCGCAAAATATTCATTTCCGGATTTAAAGGTCACATATTTCTCCTGCTCTTCCTCCTGCCCCGTATCCGCGCTGTACGGATCCGTAAATTCCTGTAATTCATCCATATCGATACCGCTCCTTTCTACATTCCGCCAGCACGTCACACCAGACCGCTGGGATCAAGTATCAGCGCGATACTGCCGTCGCCGAGCTGTGTACAGCCGGTCAGCCCCTTTACCTTTTTGACATAGGACGGAATTGGTTTTACGACGATCTCCTGCTTGCCGATCAGCCTGTCAACCAGAACACAGATCGCCCTGCCTTCCAGCTCAAGGATCACCATCATGCCGTCTTCGACGTTCTTCTTGTAATCCGTCAGATGATACCACTCCCCGAGCCGCAGAACCGGGAAACATTCTCCCCGCAGCATCACATACTCATCCCCGTTCGGCTCATGAATCATCATATCCTCGGTCACACTGACAAATTCTTTTACAACATTCATCTCAATCACGAAGGTGGATCTTCCGGTCTCCATCACGATTCCGTCGATAATCGCCAGAGTCAGCGGTATCTTAAGGTTCATCGTGCTGCCTTCGCCCGGAATACTCTCAATGTCCAGATTGCCACCGATCGCCTGAATATTGGAGACCACGACATCCATACCGACCCCGCGCCCCGAATACTCCGTCACCTGTTCATTTGTCGAAAAGCCCGGCAGGGTGATAAACTGATAGATTTCCTTGTCCGAATATGTGGAATCCGGCCTGGTTTCATCGAGAATTCCCTGGTTTCTGGCTTTTTTCAGGATCTTATCCCGGTCAAGCCCCTTGCCGTTATCTACCACGCTGATCCAGACCTTTCCAGCCTCGGTCTTAGCGGAGAGCGTCACTTTTGCCTTCTCGGTCTTGCCGCTGGCAGCGCGCTCCTCCGCGGTCTCTATACCGTGGTCGACCGCATTCCGGACAAGATGCATCAGGGGATCCGAGATATGCTCAATAATATTCTTATCCACCTCCGTGGTCTCCCCGATCATCTCAAACTCGATATCCTTGCCAAGCTTCCTCGAGACGTCAAATACAATACGGTTCATCTTCTGGAACGTATTCGTCAGCGGAACCATTCGCATCGACATAATCACATTCTGCAGATCTGTCGAGATCTTGGACATCTGTGCCGCCGCTTTATTGAAATTTGTAAGATTCAGCCCCGGAACCCTGAGATCCTGGTTCTGCAGCACAACGGACTCGGAAATGACGAGCTCCCCGATTAAGTCCATGAGCATATCCATTTTATTCACGCTCACGCTGATAAAACTCGCCTTCTCAGAGGGCTTTGGCTTTTCTTTCACAAGCTTTTTCGGTCTGCCGGACTCCTTGGGCTTAATTACAAAATCTCCCGGAGCCATCGCCGGCTTTGCCGCCGCAGGAGCGGGCTGCTCACTTTTGGCTGCCGCTTTCTGTTCAATTTCTTCCACGCCTGATTCCAGATCAATCTGCGGTCCGCTCTCCCCAAAGTCAAACCCCTGAAGAAACTCCTCCCCGCTGCACTCATAAATATCGACCTTTTTGACGTCATAGCCGACCCCGATAATCTTACGAATATCCTCCTCGCTGCACTGTGCCTGAAGAAGCACGCGGAAACCGTCATTTAAGATTACCTCCGCGCTCTCCTCGTTGGAGACGATATCTTCCGGGGAATAAAGCAGATCCTCCGCAAGCTCTTTTAACGCATACACCGCCTTATAGGCGTGAATATTCACAAGCTCCGTTCCCGGATGGTACGTAATAAAAATTTTATAAAAATGACTCGCACTCGTCGCCACCGGCGCTATGTAAAAATGCTTCGGCTCCTCGTGCTTTGTTTCCGGCACTCCCGCTTTTCCGGAAGCCCCTCCTGTCTGGATACTTTTTAAAAACTTATCCATTCCAGCAATCAGATTCGTCGCATCGCCGTCCGCCTGACTCCCGCCCTTGATCTTATCCATTTCATTTGAGATAAAATCGGAGACCTCCAGCACGTGATCCACCAGTTCCAGATGCGGAACTTCCTCCGGATGCGACTCCCTCAGGTAATAAAAAATATCCTCCAGCTTATGCGCCACAGCTGTTATATTGTCAAACATCATGATTGCAGAGGAACCCTTGATCGTATGCATGGCCCTGAATATCTCATTGATACTGTCCTCATCAAAGCACTCTGCATCCTTCTGCTCAAGGACGGTCTCCTGGAGCGACTCTAAGAGCTGTTCGTTCTCGAAGAGATACATATCCAGCATTCCCTCTGTACTAAACTCCTCAGCCATAGCTTTCTCCTTTCCTGCTTATTTCACCCGCCGCCGGAACCAGCCCGCCGCGGGCCTCCCCCTACTCCTGAACCAGCCCCAGTTTTTTCAGCGCCTGCTCAAACCGTTCCTGGTCGATCGGCTTTCCGGAATAAATGGTGCATCCCAGTTCAAACGCCATTTTTACATTTCTCTCCTCATTGAGCGCGGTCGTCATAATCACTTTTACCGCTTTTTCTTCCGGGATATTGCGCTCTTTTTCCAGATTGCGGATTCCCATGAGCGCCTGATAACCGTCCATGACCGGCATCATAATATCAAGGCAGACCAGATCATACGGCTCCTCGTCCTCGAGCGCCATCATAAATGCGTCCACCGCCTCCATCCCATCCACGGTCACATCACACTCGCCGTACCGCGAAAGGAAATTCGCCATAAATTTTCTTGTTGCAAAATCGTCTTCTGCCAGTAAAATCTTCATACCTGATCCCTCTTTCTACATTTTATTCAGCACGGCATACATCCGTCCCGCAATTCCCTGAAGTTTCTCCTGGTACTTAACCGCCCCCAGGTCATATGCCACCTTGGGCATACCATAGACAACACAGGTAGATTCATCCTGTCCGATTGTCTCAGCACCGGCCTGCCGCATGGCGAGCAGCCCCTTCGCGCCGTCCCCGCCCATTCCCGTCAGTATAATCCCGACGGCTTTTTTCCCGGCCATCTTCGCAACCGAGTCAAACAGAACATCCACGGAAGGACAGTGACCGTTTACTTTCGGTCCCGGACGAATCTCCACCTGATAGCCGCCGCTCACGCGGACCAGCCTCATATGGCTGTCCCCGCCCGGAGCGATCAGCACCTGCCCCGGCAGGACCCGGTCCCCCGTTCTGGCCTCCTTTACCCGGACACGGCACTGATTATCGAGCCGCGTCGCATACATTTCGGTAAATCCCGGAGGCATATGCTGTACGATAACCACGCCGGGAATATCAGGTCCGAAGTCCTTTACCACAGAAAAGATTGCCTCCGTCCCGCCAGTGGATGCCCCGATCGCCACCACAAGGTTTTTATTCTCAACTTTCAGATGGTGTTCCCGCACCGGAACGCCCCGCTTGATACTGCTGATTCTGGCCGTCGATGCAATTTTAATCTTGGCAAGCAGCTCATTCCGGATAAAGTCCGCCATCTGCTTTCTGTCCGAAATCACAGGCTTCGCCACAAATTCCACCGCACCGGCGTTCAGCGCGTCAAACACTTTGTCGCTCAGCGCACTGATCACAACCACCCGCAGCGGATACTGCGGCATCAGCCTGCGCAGAAATTCGATACCGCTCATCCTTGGAAGCTCCACGTCCAGCGTCATCACATCCGGATTATGTGCAATTATCGCATCCCTCGCCTCAAACGGATCTTTCGCCGTCGCCACGACCTCGATCGCAGGGTCCTTATTCAGATTCTGAACCAGCAGCTCCCTGAAAACCAGGGAATCGTCCACTACCAAAACTCTGATTCGATGCATATCATCATATCCTTCCTATTTTCTGAAGATGGACGGCCTGATCAGCTGAAACGGCGAGCTGTTCCGGTCAAGCGTCTCTGTCGTACCGATAAACAGGTACCCGCCCGGCTCCAGTGCATTGTAAATCTTCCCCACCAGTTCTCTCTTGGTCTTCTCATCAAAATAAATCATTACATTCCGCAGAAATACCACATGAAGCTTCCGGCGGAACGGAAACGCGTTCATCAGATTAAACTGGCGGAACAGCACCTCCCTCTTCAGCTCCTCCGTCACGGCATACCTCTCTTCCCCGGAAAGATACCGGAAATACTGCCGCTTCCACTTCTCCGGCACATTTGACAGCTGCTCCGCCGTGTAAACACCCTCCAGAGCCTGCCGCAGAACCTTTGTCGAAATATCGGTAGCGAGCACTTTTGTGTCCCAGAAACGGTGCTGCGTCCCGAAAAAATCCAGAAGCACCATCGCAATCATATATGGTTCCTCCCCCGTGGAGGAAGCCCCGCACCAGATGCGCAGATCTTTTTTCACGCTCTCTTTTTCACTCAGCCAGGGAAGAACCACACTCCTGAAATACTCAAAATGTTCAAATTCCCTCATAAAAAATGTGTGGTTTGTCGTCAGGAGATTGACAAGCATCCTCTCCAGCTTTCCGCTCTTATCTGCCTCCAGGGCATCCATAAAAGCCCCGAAAC
This sequence comes from uncultured Roseburia sp., assembly GCA_947062675.1. Classification (GTDB taxonomy): domain Bacteria; phylum Bacillota; class Clostridia; order Lachnospirales; family Lachnospiraceae; genus Roseburia. The sequence goes on along the minus strand of CAMSQM010000001.1, from coordinate 14,181 downwards.
TCTTATATCCGTTTTTTCTTATATAATTTTCCAGCCTCCCGTTCATAACGACTTTTTTCTTTCCCATGTCAATTCCGTAATGGGACTTCAGCCAGGCAGAGATTCGCAAAAATTCCTGATCTGTTATCATAGCCTCTCACCTCACCACAACCATTTTAACACAACTGCCTGGAAATTTTACAGTAGATTTGAAAAATATCGGGATTAAATTTGACACCGGCATCCTCCTGCATAATTGCGAACGCTTCGCTGGCACTGTATGCATCGCGATGCGGTCTCTTTTCCGTCAGTCCGTTGTAAACCGACACCACAGCCACAATCTGGGCTGCAAGCGGAATTTCCGCCCCCTTCAGCCCCTGGGGATAGCCGCTCCCATCCCAGTTCTCATGGTGTGAGCGCGCGATGTCAACGGACATCTGCATAAAATCGTTATAATCGTTTCCGGCAACGATGTCGGAGAGAAGCTCCGCCCCTGTCAGCGCGTGGGTCTCCATAATCCTGCGCTCCTCCGGCGTAAATACACCCCGCTTTCCGAAAATCCCCGAGGGAATGGCAATATTTCCCACGTCACACAGCGGAGCCGCCAGCTCGATCGTATCAATATAAGTATCGGAAATCTGCTGCTCAAACAGCGGGGAAAGCTGCATACTCTGCGAGAGAAGTCTGCAGTTGCTGCTCAGCCGCGCGATATGCTCTGTGCCATAGCTGGAATTCTTACCCGCTGCCCTGGCCATGGCATAAAGCACATTTTTTTTCTCCTGCTCGAGCTGCCGGATCTGCTCCTTGACGGATGCCTGCAGCCGCCGGTTCGTCTCCGCAAGCATCTGATTGACCTCGTACAGATGCAGATGCGCGCCCACACGGGCCTTGACGACCTCGGGAATAAAGGGCTTTGTGATATAATCCGCTCCGCCGAGCTCAAACCCCTTAATAATATCCTCCATTCCGTCAAATGCCGAGATAAAAATAATCGGAATATCCCGCGTCCTGGCGTCCGCCTTGACAATCCGGCAAAGCTCATATCCGTCCAGCTCCGGCATCGAAATATCAGACAGAATCAGATGCGGGCGGCACTCGGGCAGACATTTGATTGCCTGCGCGCCGTTCTCCGCCTGAAACGCCGCCAGCCCCATATCCTCAATGATCATCTCCAGAATACACCGGTTCGTCTCCACGTCATCCACAATCAGCACCCGGGCCCTGTTTGAATCTTTTTCTTCCACTGCCATATAGAACCTTCCTTAATAATGTATGTCCAGAAGACTTCTACTCCAGAAGGCCCCTGACTTTTTCATACGCCTCCGCTGTCTTCTCATAATTTCCCTTCTGTATCGCCATCTTAAGCCGCAGAAACGCTGTTTTCACATCTTTGGGCGCTTCCGCCGTCAGCTGCCTTAACGTCTCGACAAACATCTCCGCCTTTTCCTGATTCTCCATCTCCACACACAGAATCAGCTTGGAAAGATTCCGTCTGATCGCCTCCATGTTCTCCTGGGAACCATACACGGTGACACCGCCGTCCTCCTCGTCCTCCTGCCCGTCGCCGGAATCCAGCGAAAACGGGCGAAGAGCCGTGAACGCCGGCAGCTCCTCCGGCACCTCCTCCGATATGTACGCCTCCGGCACTTTCACCCAGATCGAAAAAGAAAAGGTCGTTCCCCTGTTCTTCACGCTCTCGACATTAATGCTGCCGTCCATCAGCTCCACCAGCTGCTTGCAGATATTCAGCCCCAGCCCCGTACCGCCGTACCTGCGCGAGATAGAGGCATCCACCTGTGAAAAGCTCTGAAAAAGCTTATCCTGGTCAGCCGCGTCAATTCCGATCCCCGTATCCACCACAAAGAAAAACAGCTCGATTTTATCCCGCACCTGCGCGGTCTTTACAACTTCCACGCTGATCTTACCGATCGATGTAAACTTCGCCGCATTTGACAGCAGATTATTCAGGATCTGGACAATCCTGAGTTCGTCGCCGATGATACATTCCGGAATCTCCGGGGATACCGTCATAAAGAATTCCAGTCCCTTTTCCGTAATCTTCGTCAGATGGGACGCTTTGACATAATCGAGCATATTCCGGAAATCAAACTCCCTGATTTCCAGCGTAAACTTCCCGGCTTCCAGCTTGGAAAAATCCAGGATGTTGTTGATAATTTTATTCATATCCCCGCAGCAGCGCTCAATCAGCTGCAGTACCTGCACAGTCTGCGCGTCATGCGGGCTGTTTAAGAGCTCCCTGGTATTCCCGAGAATCCCGTTGACCGGGGTGCGGAGCTCATGCGTCACATTTGCCACAAATTCGGACTTGACCTTCATCGCCTCCTGCGCCTCAAGGCTGACCCGGTCCACCTCCCGGCTTAGAAACTCTTTTTCCGAGATATCGACCGCCATACACAGATAGCCGTCGTCCTCCTGCGTGCGCAGTATCCGCGCCTCCACCGCAAAGCAGGTCAGATTCTTCCGGTAGGCCATCAGCTTCTGCGGTCTGACCCCGAATGTAAATTCCGTCACAAACCCGCACATCTTCTCCCCGGAACCGGATATGGAATCCTCCCCCTGCGCCGGTTTAAAATCATTCGGAAAAATATCGGTAATCCTCGCACCGCACAGCTCCTCCCCGAATTCCAGCTTCTGCATCGCCGCCGCATTGGCATAAGTGATTGTCCCGTCCTCCGCGAACTCAAGCATCAGTTCAATCGCCGCATCATTTGAAAACCGAAAATCGTTGTCACGTCTCATACTCTCCACCCAGGGGCCGAAAAAGACAGCAAAACATATTCCTGTTCTGCTGTCCTCTCTGTGCACGCCCCGCTCAATCTTTTATGTAAAATCGAACATTTTAATTACTTCTATAATATTGAAGAAATCTTCTTTGGCAAGCTCAAAGCACTCCAGCACATCCGGCGAAAACTGTCCGCATTCCCCTTTCATAATCATCTCATGCGCTTTTGTGGTGGCGAACGCCTCCTTATATACCCTTTTGCTCACGAGGGCATCATAGACATCCGCAACCGCCACAACCTGGGCGCTGATCGGAATCGCGTCCCCGGCCAGATTATCCGGATATCCTCTTCCATCCCAGCGCTCGTGATGATACCGGCATATATCGTAACAGTGCTGATAAAACTCATCCACCTCATTTCTGCGAAACTTTTCCAGAATCTCGCATCCTATTGTCGTGTGTGTTTTCATAATCTCGTATTCTTCACTTGTCAGCCGCCCCGGTTTCAGGAGAATCGCATCCGGAATACCGATCTTTCCGATATCGTGCAGAGCGCTCGCCCGCGCGATCGAATCAATCCGCTCAGGCACCATATCATATTTGGGAAAATACTTTGCGAGATATTTGAGCATGATCCTTGTAAAATACTTGATCCGCCTGACATGATCTCCCGTCTCCAGATCCCGGAATTCCACAACCGTACTGAGCGTTTCAATCATGTAATCATTATTCTCGAGAAGCTCCTTCTCCTGTGCATGAATTTTCTCTTTCTGCTCCTCGAGCTTGATCTCCATATTGCGCTTGCTCTGATAAAGCTCGATGATATTGCGGCTTCTGCGCCTGACAATTTCGGGATAAAACGGCTTGTGCATCACGTCCGCGACGCCGTAGGAATAAGCCCGGTCGTCGCTTTCATCCACCTTCTGACTCGTAATCAGGATCACTGGGAGATGTTCCAGAAGCCCCTGCTCCCTCATATAATCCAGAACGCCGAAACCATCCAGCTTCGGCATCACAACATCCAGCAGAACCAGAACAAGATCCTTGTTCGCGTCGATCAGTCTGGCCGCATCCTGCCCGTTGTCCGCCTCCAGTATCTTATAGTCATCCTTAAAAATTTCGCTGAGGATTGCCCTGTTTATCTCTTCGTCATCAACAATCAAAAGCTTCTGTTTTTCCATCCTTAACTCTCCTTGGTACTATCCACCTAGCGTACTCTTTATTAAAGTAACATTTTTCCCCCTGTGCGTCAAGTAGCTAATTCGGAAAGGGCTGCCGGAGAGCAGCCCTTATTATAATGCTGATCAGTGTTACTTATTTGCGCTGATCACCGCACAGATCTTCCCATAGTCCTCCTTCAGCTGCGCCAGCAGTTCCTGCGCCCTGGCGGCATCCACATCCTCTGGCGCCTTATTCCGCAGGACTTCCACAATCTTATCCGCAAGATCATAGACGGTATTGATTCCGAGATTCGCAGCGACACCTTTGAGCGTATGCGCATAGCGGAACGCATCCTCGTACTGTCCCGCAGGGATCGTCTCCACAAGTCCCCCGAAATTCTTATCATCGGGAAATCTTCCCAGAAATTTCATATAAAGCCCTTCATTTCCCATAAAACGCTTTACAGTTGCATCGACATCCGCGCCGCAATCCTCCAGCTGCTTTTTTAACCCTGCATCCATAACCGAATCCCTCCAATAAATTCTGTTAGCCAGCTTTATACGTTCTGTGTCACTTCCTGATTCACACCTCGACGACCACTTTGTCCAGATGCCAGATATCGTCCACATATTCCTGAATCGTGCGGTCTGAGGAAAATTTTCCAGCGTGTGCCACGTTCAGAATCGCGCTCTTCGCCCAGGCTTTTTCATCCTTGTAATATTCCATAACCTTTTTCTGCGCTTCCACATACGCGCGGAAATCCTTCAGGTTAAAATAAGTGTCTGCATATCGTGTGCTCCGCGTATTCAGCAGTGAATTGTAGAGCTCCCGGAACAGATCCGGATTACTCGGCGAATAAAATCCGTTGATCAGCTGCATCAGCACCTTGCGGATATCCTGATCACTGTTAAAAATCTGCATCGGATCGTAATCCCGGTTGCGCTCATGGGCAATCACCTCGTCGGAACTCATACCAAAGATAAATGCATTCTCCTCACCGACTTCCTCGACAATTTCCACGTTCGCGCCGTCCATCGTCCCGAGCGTAAGCGCGCCGTTCAGCATAAACTTCATATTTCCTGTCCCGGAAGCCTCCTTGCTGGCCGTCGAAATCTGCTCGCTGACATCCGCCGCCGCGAAAATCCATTCCGCATTGGATACCCGGTAGTCCTCAATGAATACCACCTTAATCTTTCCGCCGATACTGCGGTCATTGTTGACCACTTCCGCCACACTGTTGATCAGCTTGATTGTCAGCTTGGCAATTTTGTAACCTGCCGCCGCCTTCGCGCCAAAGATAAACGTGCGCGGATAAAACTCCATCTCCGGATGTTCTTTCAGCTCATTATACAGATACATAATGTGCAGAATATTGAGAAGCTGACGCTTGTACTCGTGAAGACGCTTCACCTGCACGTCAAAAATCGAGCGCGGATCCACCTCAATTCCGTTGTGTTCTTTGATATATTTTGCGAGACGCACCTTGTTGCGGTATTTGATATTCATAAATTCCTGCTGCGCCTTCTCATCGTCCGCGTATATGGCAAGCTTCTTTAAATGCGGAAGACTGGTAATCCACTCATCGCCGATGTGCTGGGTCACCCAGTCGGCCAGCAGCGGATTCCCGTGCAGCAGGAACCTCCGCTGTGTGATACCGTTTGTCTTATTATTGAACTTCTTCGGGAACAGATCGTAAAAATCGCGGAGCTGCTCATTTTTCAGGATCTCCGTGTGCAGTTTTGCCACACCGTTCACCGAGTGTCCGGCTGCAATCGCCAGATGCGCCATTTTTACCTGTCCGTCATAAATAATTGCCATCCTGGAGATCTTTCCGTTATCCCCCGGAAAGCTCGCCTGAATCTGTAAGATAAAGCGGCGGTTAATCTCCTCAATAATCTGGTAAATACGCGGAAGCAGTCTCGAGAAAATCTCAATCGGCCATTTTTCCAGCGCCTCCGCCATAATAGTATGATTTGTGTATGCGCAGGTCTTTGACGTGATATCCCATGCGTCCTCCCAGCTTAATCCCTCCTCGTCGAGCAGGATGCGCATCAGCTCCGCAACCGCCACTGTCGGATGCGTATCATTTAACTGAAACGCCACTTTCTCCGGCAGGCCGTGGATATCGTCGTGCATGCTCTTATAGCGCCCCAGCGCACGCTGCACGCTGGCAGACACAAAGAAATACTGCTGTTTTAAGCGCAGTTCCTTGCCCGCCACATGGTTATCATTCGGGTAAAGCACCTCGACAAGATTCCTCGCAAGGTTCTCCTGCTCCACCGCCTTTTTATAATCACCCTTGTCAAACAGGCTCAGCTCAAAACACTCCTTGGGCTCCGCATCCCAGATCATCAGCGTATTGACCACATGATTGCCATATCCGATCACCGGCAGGTCATACGGCACCGCGATCACAGACTGATAGCCTTCCTGCACAAAACGCGTCCTGCCGTCCGGCTGGGTCTCCGCCCGCACATAGCCGCCAAACTTTACCTCATACGTATATTCCGGCCTGCGAAGCTCAAAGGGATACCCGTTTTTAAGCCAGTTATCCGGCACCTCTTCCTGAAAACCATCTTTGATTTTCTGTTTAAACATTCCGTAACGGTAACGGATCCCGCAGCCGTATGCCGCATAGCCGAGCGTGGCGAGAGACTCCATAAAGCAGGCTGCAAGTCTCCCCAGACCGCCGTTTCCAAGCGCCGGATCCGGCTCCTGGTCCTCAATCACATCCAGATTCAGCCCGATTTCGGCGAGCGCCTCGCGGACCTCATCCGACTCCTTTAAATTGATCAGATTATTTCCAAGCGCACGGCCCATCAGAAATTCCATGGACATATAATACAGTATTTTGGGATCTTCCCGCTCAAATGCCTTTCTGGTCGCCAGCCAGTCATCGATAATCGTATCCTTGACCGTATAGCATACCGCCTGGAAGATCTCCTGCTGGCCGGCCTCCTCGAGCGTCTTCCGGTAAAGATTCTTTACATTCTCCTGCACATCCCTGATAAACGCATCTTTTGCGAAACTGTTTCTGCTCATTCCTCTCCTCCGTTCATTTCCTTTCGCACACCTAAAATCACCTTCTCGCCATTGATATCCCATTCCCTGGAATACCCGCAGACGGAGCCTGCGACAGCCACAGTACCCAGCACATCCGCCAGGATGGCGTCGCCGTATTTTGTAAAGATTCCTGACACCGTCTCCCCTGTCTGATAGAAGACTGTGATCGTATCTGTCACTTCAAAACCTGCTTCTTTGCGCATCGTCTGAATCTTGCTGATCAGCTCCCGGACAAATCCCTCCTCGGTCAGCTCCGGCGTAAGACTGGTATCCAGAACCACCGTCACCGTGTTGTCCGCCTCTGTCACATATCCTTTTGTCTGCGCCACCGTGATCAGAAGATCCTCCTCCGTGAGGCGGATCTCTTCGCTGACTTCGGGCAGTGTGAGCACGCCCTCCGCTTTCAGCATAGCCATCGCCGCATTTCCGTCAAGCGCTGCAAGCGCCTCCCTGATCTTATTTAAATACTTTCCATATTTTGGACCAACTGTGCGCAGCTGCGGCTTAAACGTATAATCCGTGTAACCGCTCACATCTTCCGTAAAACACACCGTTTTCACATTCAGCTCATCCCGGATAATCTCCACAAAAAATTCCGGCAGCTGCTGCGGCGCTTTCACGTACATGCTTCCAAGCGGCTGGCGGTTCTTCACACCCGCCGTATTGCGGCACGCACGTCCCATCACGACAATCTTTAACACCCCGTCCATGTTCCGCTCCAGCTCCGCGTCAATATACGACAGCTCCGGCACCGGAAAATCACACAGATGAATACTCTCGGGCGCATTTTTATCGACAGAGCGGACCAGATTCTGGTAAATATCCTCCGTCATAAACGGAATCATCGGCGCGGCACAGCTGCAGACGGTCACAAGCGCCGTATAAAGCGTCATATAGGCATTGATCTTATCCTGTTCCATCCCTTTTGCCCAGAAACGCTCCCGGCTCCTGCGGACGTACCAGTTGCTCATATCGTCCACGAACTCTTCCAGAGCCCGCGCCGCCTCCGGAATCCGGTATGCAGACAGATCCTCATCCACTTTCCTGTTCACCGAATTCAGCTTCGACAAAAGCCAGCGGTCCATCACCGGCAGTTTCTCATATTCCAGCGTGTATTCTGACGGATTAAACCCGTCGATGTCTGCGTACAGTACAAAAAACGCATAGGTATTCCACAGCGTCCCCATAAACTTCCGCTGCCCCTCCTGCACAAGCCTGCCGTGAAAGCGCTTTGGAAGCCACGGCGCAGCGCACGTGTAAAAATACCAGCGGATCGCGTCCGCACCGTACGTCGCCAGCGCCTCAAACGGGTCCACGGCGTTGCCTTTGGACTTGCTCATCTTCTGCCCGTGCTCGTCCTGCACATGGCCGAGCACAATCACATTTTCAAACGGCGCCCGGTCAAACAGAAGCGTGCTGATGGCCATCAGCGAATAGAACCATCCCCTGGTCTGATCCACTGCCTCCGAGATAAACTGTGCCGGGAACTGCTTCTGAAATACCTCACGGTTCTCAAACGGATAATGATGCTGTGCAAACGGCATCGCCCCCGAATCAAACCAGCAGTCGATCACCTCGGGCACACGCCGCATCGTCTTACCACAGTCCGGACAGACAAATGTCACATCGTCGATATACGGGCGGTGCAGCTCCACCTCCGCCGCCTCCGGCCTGCCGCTTCTGTCGGCCAGCTCCGCACGGCTTCCTATGCACTCCTGGCGGCCGCATCCCTCACACTCCCAGATATTTAACGGTGTGCCCCAGTAACGGTTGCGGGAAATGCCCCAGTCCTGAATATTTGACAGCCAGTCGCCAAAACGACCTTTTCCGATCGACTCCGGATGCCAGTTTACCGTATTGTTATTGCGGATCAGCTCCTCTTTCACCGCCGTCATTCTGATGAACCAGGACTCGCGCGCATAATAGATCAGCGGCGTGTCGCAGCGCCAGCAGTGCGGATAATCATGCTCAAACTTCGGCGCGTCAAACAAAAGTCCCTTTTCGTCCAGATCCCTTAAAATCATGGGATCTGCCTTTTTCACAAATACACCCGCATAGGCGGTCTCAGCCGTCATTGCGCCCTTTTCATCCACAAGCTGGACAAACGGAAGATCATATTTTCTGCCGACATTTGCATCGTCCTCGCCGAACGCCGGAGCGATGTGTACAATCCCTGTTCCGTCCGTCATCGTGACATAGCCGTCGCAGGTAATATAATGCGCCTTTTTGTGCTGCCTTGCAATGATCTGATCCGCAAAATCAAAGAGCGGAGTGTAAGCCTTCCTCTCCAGATCCGTGCCTTTGCATGTCTCCAGAACCTCATAGGCCGCCCGGCCGCCGCCACCGTCTTCTCCCGGACCGCCCGCCTCTTTCACCGCCAGCTTTCCGAGCACTTTATCGAGCAGCGCTTCCGCCATATAATATGTGTATCCGTCTGCCGCCTTCACTCTGCAGTACGTCTCATCCGGATTCACACAGAGCGCCACATTCGACGGCAGCGTCCAGGGCGTCGTCGTCCACGCGAGAAAATACGCCTCCTCACCCACGACCGGAAACCGCACGACGGCGGACCGCTCTTTCACCGTCCTGTACCCCTGCGCCACTTCCTGGCTGGAGAGCGGCGTGCCACAGCGCGGACAGTACGGAACGATTTTAAATCCCTTGTAGAGGAGCTTCTTATCCCAGATCTGACGCAGCGCCCACCACTCAGACTCAATAAAATTATCGTCATAGGTCACATACGGGTCATCCATATCGGCCCAGAAACCAACCGTGCCGGAAAAATCTTCCCACATGCCCTTGTATTTCCAGACAGATTCCCTGCACTTGTCGATAAACGGCTCCATGCCGTAGGCCTCGATCTGATCCTTCCCGTTTAAGCCCAGAAGCTTCTCGACCTCAAGCTCCACCGGAAGCCCGTGTGTGTCCCACCCCGCCTTTCGCGGAACAAACCTGCCCTTCATCGTCTGGAAACGCGGGATCATATCCTTAAACGTGCGCGTCTCAACATGACCGATATGCGGTTTGCCGTTCGCAGTCGGCGGTCCGTCGTAGAAGGTATACGTCTCTCCCTCCCTGCATTTGTCCATGCTCTTTCTGAAAATATCGTTGTCTTTCCAGAATTTTTCGACTGCCCTCTCCCTCTCGACAAAATTCAGGTTCGTATCAACTTTCTTATACATTTCCAACCTCCAAAAGAATGATAAAATGATATGAAAAAGGCTCTTCATCCTGTAAATAGGACGAGAGCCTTTCATCGTTTCACCACCTAGATACAAATGTACGATTCCTCTGCCCGGCTGCACGCAGACGCACAGAAAAATGATACCCGTCCCCTGTAACGCGGGGAAAACGTCAGTCCCTACTCCGCATCCCCGAAAAAGTTACAGGCAGGCGTTTCAAAACTGCGGCATGGAAGTGATATTCATTTACAGACTACTCATACCGGCTTCCACCCGCCCCGGCTCTCTGTAATTTTCTCCTGTAAACTACTGTCTTCGTCATCGCTTTTTCATTGTCCATCCTGATTGCTGGAGCTGTCAGATCCGGCTGCGGATACAGACATGACCTAGTATATAAATATATCCGGGTATTGTCAAGGTTTTGGCTGATTTTTCTTAAAAAACCAGTGGATATCCGGCGTCAGGCGCTTCCCGGAATATCTGCCCTGCCGGCTCTTCACCCAGAAAAACTTCAGGTGTCGTCAGAACTGCCGCTTATAATACTGACAAACCGCTCCTTGATCTCATCGAGCAGAACCGTTTCCTCTCTCTTATTTCCCGAAAAAGGCACAAATCCGCCCGCCATCGAGGCATGTCCGCCCCCGTTACCAATCCCGGCAAGCGCGGCGCTGACAATCTTTCCCGCATCAAGCGAACTTTTCTCACTGCGCACAGACAGCCTGATCCCGCCGTCCCGTCCCGAATACACAACCGAAAACGCGACTTCCTTGAGCGCCAGCATAAAATCCGAAATACTCGAAATCACGGGGCAGTCCTCTCCCGTGTCGGCAAAACTGATATTGTCATACACCTCAATGCTGGAAATTGCCCTGGAATAAGCCACAAGATCCTCAAAACACAGATTGCTGTTTTCCAGCATGTGTATGATTTCATAATTGCAGTCATCATACATCCGGCAGATCATCTCCAGATCCGCTTTTGAAATCCCTCTCGACAGATTATTTGTGTCAATCCGGATCCCGTATGTCAGCGCCGTGGCAATCCGCTCATCCATCGGAATCCCGTTCTCATAAAAGTACTGTGCAATAATCGTCGAACAGGCCCCGGTATCCGGCCGGATATCCATAAAACGATACTCATACCTGTCATTTTGCGGATGATGGTCAATACAGATGATCTCATCCCCGTTAATATTAATGATATTGGAATTGCCCTTCTGGGCATCCACAAGTATCACCTCATCCTCTTCGGTAAGCAGCGCTTCCAGATCTTCCACATTCAGACATTCAATCTCCATCAGCTCCCGCATTTTCTCCGTACTATAGCGGTCAATTTTCCCTTTATAACAGATTGTCGAGCGGATTCCCCTGTGCTCCAGCAGCCTCTGCATTCCGTATGCGCTTGCAATGGCGTCCGGATCCGGAAAATTGTGCGTCTGGATATATACATGATCCCTGCGGATCTTCCCCAGTAATTCGTCTAATTTTGTCATAATCACGCCCCTCCGTTTCCCTCCCGCAGCAGCGAATGTACAAGCGCGGGCAGTTCTCCCAGCGTCCGGATCCGTTCCACCTTCGCATCCACTGTCCCGAAACCATACGCAGCGTGGATAAATCCCACACCTGCTTTCACGCTCGCCTCATAGTCTCCCTGGATGTCTCCCACATAGACAGCCTCAGCCAGATGCCTGCGATCCGCCACCAGACGGATATTCTCTCCCTTCTGTTTCAGATTATTCCCATAACACTCAATATCATCCACACAGTCCCACAGCTGATAATAATCCAGAAACGCCTCCACGTAGCCTTTCTGGCAATTGCTGACAATACAGACCTCGTACCCGGACTCCCTCAGTTTTAAAAAAGTATCCCGCACGCCCTCATAGAGCCGTCCTCCGTTCGCGCGCAGATAATCATTCTCCCGCACACAGCAGCGCTCCAGCAGTTTTCCTCTCACATCCTGCGCAAGATCCGGAAACAGTATCCCTGCGATCACATCCATCGTCTTTCCCATGACATTCCGGATATCCTCCCCGGTCAGCTCTCTTCGCGCCAGTCCGGCTTCCTGTATGGCCAGATTCCAGGAGACAGCCACCTGTTCTGACGAATCCCAGAGCGTCCCGTCCATATCAAAAATGATTCCCTGTTTCATATATTTCCTTTCACATTCTGCTAATTTCAGGGCTGTACCCCGTATCCTATCGTATCAATTTTTGCTGATTTTGTCCATAAAAAAACAGCGGCCCGCCTGGGACAGACCTGCTGCCCAAAATGCCCGCCCCAGCCCGCAGATGTGCTGTTTTCTTCATTCTGCCCTCAAAACAGCAGCGCGAAAAAATCCCTCAGCAAATTACCGTTTTTCCTCCCCGCCGGCCTTAAAATTATACACCGGCTTTATCCTCTGTACAATTTCCACCGTGTCCCCGATCCGGTTCACGATTTCTTCCATTCCCTTATAAGCCATCGGACACTCATCCAGTGTGCCCCTGTTTACGGAAGTGGTATAAATGCCCGCCATCTGATTCTTATATTCCGATACCGTAAAAGACTCCTTCGCCGCTGACCGGCTCATAAGCCGTCCCGCACCGTGCGGCGCCGACTGATTCCAGTCGTCATTCCCTTTCCCGGTACAGATCAGGGAACCATCCCGCATATTCATGGGAATCAGCAGTTTTTCACCCTTTCCGGCAGACACAGCCCCCTTGCGCAGAATCATGGCATCAGTGTCTATGTAATTGTGCACAGTTGCAAACTGATCCACAACATGAAGCTTCATCCCCTTCACAATCTCGTCCACCATCGCCTGCCTGTTCAGTTCTGCAAAATACTGCACAATTTTCATATCGTGGAGATACTGTTCCAACAGACTGCCAGAGACATACGCCAGCTGGCGTGGGATCCGCATCCGACCCGCATTATTCATCTCCCCGCCGGACCGGCAACCGGCAAACACCTCCTGCGCATAATCACGCATGTCTTCCGCGTCCCGCGTGGCAGCTTCTTTTAGTACCCGGTACCCGGCTTCCTGATAGTAATTTGCAACTTCAAGGCCCAGATGGCGGCTGCCGGAATGAATCACAAGATAAAGATTTCCGTCCTCATCCCGGTCCACCTCAATAAAATGATTCCCGCCGCCCAGAGTTCCCAGGCTTTTCTCTGCTTTTCCCGCCGAAATGTGCTTACAGCAGTACAAATCTTCCAGCCTGATCTTCTCAAAATACCGGTGCGTCTTTTCTCTCACACGATATCCGGACGGAATTTTTTCATGAATCAGCTTATCCAGTTTCTGGAGCTCCATGCGCTTCTCACGAATCCGGACGGTTTCCATCCCGCATCCGATATCGGCACCGACCAGATTCGGCACAATTTTATCCCTGACTGTCATCGTCGTCCCGACCGCACAGCCGGCGCCTGCATGTACATCCGGCATAAATCTGATCTTACTGCCGGCCGCAAATTCCTGGTTCAGCAAAAGCATCACCTGCGACACCACGGCCTCGTCGACTATGTCCGTATATATTCTGGCTTCGTTATATCTCCCCTTCAGTTCTATCATATTACTCCTCAATACTATACAGCTCACGCACTGTAAAGTTACCATACTTCAATTATAACCTTCTGCTATGTGTTATCCCTTTCGCCGGCTTATGCTGCCAGCTTTCTGATATATCCATTATAGCAGAATTTTTTTGACGATGTATAATAAATTCCGCAAATTTCATTTTTAAATTTCATTTTCACAAAAACAGACACAGTCCATGACCGTCTGGCAGAATTATTTTTTGCCGGATAAACACAATAAAACCGCTTAAACCTGATTTTATCAGATCTAAGCGGCTAAATTATTTAACAGGGGATGAGAGAATCGAACTCCCACCAAAGGTTTTGGAGACCCCTATCATACCATTTGACCAATCCCCTGTATTTTATAAACTATTACCTTATGAAAATGACGTGTAACACACGTCATTTTACAAGGATTCTTTACTGTACCTTCAAAACCTCATACAGGATTCCCATACGGAAAACCCCTGACCATGCATTTTCCTGGTCA